>NZ_JBXHAP010000001.1:0-974619 GCF_056895175.1 Dyadobacter sp. HNCC25DJ183 | reverse complement strand
TGAGGGATATTCCGTTCTTCCTATTCAGGATCACGAAACTTTATGCTTAATCTCACCCCAAGAATTCTGCTTGATCCCAACTTAAAAGGTGCTGCGTCCGCTTCTAAGCAGCAGGTCATTTCGGGTCGCCGGTGCGATTCGAATCATTACGTAACATCAAAAAGGCACCTTGCGAGAGCGAGGTGCCTTTTTGATGTTCAGACAAATTACTACGAACCAGCTATGGCAGTGTTGTGGTTAGCGTGATGATCCAGCTAAGCCGCACTAATGCGTTCGTATATACTTTTTAGCTCCAATTTGTACTTGGAGGCAGCATTCAGGTTTACTTCGCGGATCGCGTCGTAGTCTTCAACTTTTAAGTTAATTCCATTGGTTATAGCCTCGTGAAATACATCGGCGCCGCTCTGGGTTAGCTCTGCAATAACATCTTGTGCATTTTCTATAATGAAAGAAACCCACACATCCATAGTGACAGGCTCACCGGAATTCTTGTATTTTTCAACATACTTATTAATAATTGCGTCGGTCCTGTCGCGGTGGCTGAAAAGTAAGACGTGAAAAGTTTCCATTTAGATAGGGTTTATTCGGGATAGTAGCTTAGTGGCTGATATTAAGAAGAATAATGTGCATATAGTTGTCTCTTTCAACTGAATGGCGAGGCATTATCTCTTTATAATCCGGGCATTCTCAGTCTTTCCATTTTCAAAACTCACTTTAACAATGTATAGCCCGTTTGGTAAATGGTTGATGTTAAATTCCGACGTCGTATCTGCCACTTCTGAATGTGTCCGGTCCAGCACCAGTTTGCCGGCGGTATTGAAAAATTGGACACCTTGAATATGACCGATATCTGCTGTTAACAAGGTCAGGCTGCTAATCGCGGGATTAGGATAGAGTACAATCTTGCTGCCACTCTCTACATTCAGGCTCCTGATACTGCTGTATGCAAAAGTCCCGTCTTTATCCACCATTTTCAGACGGTACAAATTATCTCCTGAACGAACAGATAAATCAGAGAAGGAATAAGACATGAATGCAGTGCTCTCACCATGTGATTTGACGATAGCGAGCTTTGTCCACGCTTTTCCAAGCAGACTATGCTGAACTTCAAAGTAATCACTATTTACCTCAGAAGTGGTTGACCATTGCAGTTCTGCATTTGCATTTTCCCCTTTTCTGACGGTAAAGCTCACCAGCGTGACCGGTAGGGAAACATCCGCATTAGAGATGGTGTTACTGTTCAAAGTAATCTGACCTGCTGTCGAAAGTGCCCTTCCAGAGAGCGATGCGCCTGATTCAAATGAAATAGCACCAGCATTGATGACTGTTCCAAGAAACGCGACATCAGCCGCCACATTGAATGCGCCATTTACCTGCCAGTATACATTCTTGATCTGGGCGCCGTTAGCCAGCACAATGTCAGCAGTCGCATCTGCGGATAGCGCGCCGTTAATTTTGATAATGAAAATTGCATTGGGGTCATTTTCTGCATCCAGCGTCAAAGTGCCTGTTAGTGCAGTAGCTGTTGTACTACAATGTACGCCTGCATTTAGCGTTGTTCCCTCCCCAAGTGGGGATATAATTGTGTTACCACACGGATTGTCAGTCTCACTGGCCAGAAAGGCATAAGCCGTCGCTACGCCGGTTGCAGCCAAAACTCCTGCACCATCACCAAAATGGGTTTGACCTGTCACAGTCACAGCGTTACCGGTAACGGTGCCAGCCCCATTGCCCACGTCGCCTATTATGGATGTTGTTCCTGTATTCCCGAAGCCGCCGACGGAGGTATAAAGTGCAAAACTGCTGGCTGTACTTAGGTTTGGAGCCGTTTGTGCGTAGATGATCTGAGAAGCAGTCACCATTAGTGCACTATTTATTAGAATGTTGAGGAATTTGTGTTTCATATACATGGAATAATGGCGAAAGGATTTTCACACTCAAAGGTGATTCCATTTTGTACATGTATTGTTGTGAAAGATGTAGTAATAGTTGTATTATTCACACCTTTTCCAATAAGAGAATCATATCAGCAATAGAAGTGTAGACAGGCATTGATAAAGATAATTACTCTTCAAATGCCTGATTCGTGTGAAATGGGCGATTCCAGGTGCTATATTGCTGATAAGGGAAAAATTTGTACTCCGTTAAGTTTTAGAGACAGTATTTCATGACGATATATATCAAATACATGGTTAGCCTACGCTGCAAAATGATGGTGCAGGAGGAGCTCGAAAAGCTGGGCGTGAGCTACAAGGTTGTGGAGCTCGGGTCGGTACAGGTCAATGATGACCTATCGAAAGACCAATTTGAAATGTTGCGGAAAAACCTGTTGAAGTCAGGACTTGAATTGCTGGATGATAAGAAGAGTATCCTGATCGAAAAGATCAAGAATGTGATTGTGAATATGGTACATCACGAGGACGCGCTTCCCAAGACCAATTACTCGGATTATATCGCAGAGAAGTTAGGATATGATTACACCTATTTATCTAATATCTTCTCGGAAGTAAAAGGGATCAATATCCAGCAATTCATCATCAACCACAAAATTGAACGTGTGAAAGAGCTGCTGCTTTACGATGAGCTAAATCTCACAGAAATAGCCTATAATCTGCATTACAGCAGCGTTTCACATTTGTCCAATCAATTCAAAAAGATTACAGGATTGTCGCCTTCTTTCTATAAAAAGCTCAGGCAGAAAAGAGACAACAATCTTGAAAATATATAATTAGCTGATCGCGTTGATCTCGCTTTCGAAGTAGGCATATTCCCCGTCTTCGCCACTCACCGCATTGCAGTAGTAAATTCTTCCATAGTACCGGCGGATAACCAGCATTTGCTCCGGTTTTTTCAGAGCAAACACCTTCTGTCCACTAGCGTACTTTCCATTCAAATCGATCGCTTTCATTTGAATGTCGGTCCGTTTACCCTTTGAACGACAACTTGCATGCCCATTAATCCTTTTTCGATGTCCACTGCGTTGCAGCTCTCGCGGTAATTGGTGACATTGCCAAGACCAGCAATGATATCATTCATGATGGCTGTTACCATTTGTACCGTGCGCGAAAAAATGCCGCGTTTTCCTACTTCTCTGCTGTTTATCCCGAGTATGCGGCTGATTGTCATAATTGAAAATATTAATGATAATAACTGTAAAGTTCATCAGTCAGCCGCCGGGAATGTTACATCTAAATGGCAATAGTTACATAAGTCACACATTTTCGCTGCCGCTCTTTTTACTTTTGCCGAGGCACTGAATTTGTACGGGAAACTCAGAAGCTTTTCAAAACAGAGGTTCTGCCGAACTTCAAACTTGACTGGCATGGAGTATAGCGATAGAAAACAGCTGCTCATCCACCTGATTAAAAAATGCAATGTCGATAACAATTCACTCCGATTTTCTTCCGATTACATTTTCCAATGAAGCCCGCCGGCTCTTCAAAAAAGGCAGCGTGCTCCGAATATTTATTCTCTCTATATTCCTGGGCCTCACGGGCTCCAACCTGCATGCACAACTCCCTGCTACTACCCAGGATACCACCAAAGCAGGCAAATCAGAAGTCACTTACCCACCCGATTCACTAGGCAGACGGACTCCCCGGGGAGCAGTTGATGGTTTTTTGCGTGCCGCTTCTCAAAACAACTTCAAGAAAGCCGCATTGTACCTGAGGAGGGATCCCGCGTTGAAGAAAAAACAGGACCGCACGCGGCAGGCGAAGGCATTGAACGCGCTTGTGGAAGCGAAAGGGAGCATTTACCCATACTCGTGGATCAGCAACGATTATGAAGGCAAAACGGATGATGAACTTGGCCCCAATCTGGATCGGATCGGGGCAGTGGAGGTTAATAACGAGTCGGTGGAGCTGATCCTTGAAAGCACCAAAGATGCATCGGGAGGGCCAATATGGCTTTTCTCTACGCAGACCATTGAACGTATTCCACTTGATTCAGCCCAGATCGCGTCAAGCTCGCTGCTGAGCAAGCTTTCTCCCAAAATCCTGATAGAAAATGACTGGGGCGGCGTACCGATTGCGCATTGGGTCGCCATGCTATTGCTGATCATACTTTCCTTCGTCGCGGCAAGTCTGCTCGCAAGACTGTTCCTGCGCACAATTCCGTTAGTATACCGTAAAGCTGGGGAGGAGCCTATATCAGGTGTCTTAAAGGCTTTTTCACTGCCGGCTCGCTTGTATCTGGCTGTTCTGCTGTTTGTTTCCCTCAGCCGGGAAGCGGGAATTTCAATCGTAGTGCGGCAATGGTTCAGTAACCTGACACTGATCGTCGGCCTGGCAGCTGCGCTTCTTCTGATCTGGGAGCTGGTGGATGTTGCCACGCGGATCACGGAACGCAGAATGGCGAGGCGCAGGAACCAGGCTGCTGTTTCTGCCATACTTTTCTCCCGGCGTGCATTGAAGATCGCTATCGTCGTAGGAGGGATCCTTTTGGTACTGGATACGTTTGGCTTCGATGTAAGCACCGGGCTGGCCGCATTGGGAATTGGCGGAATTGCGCTGGCGCTCGGTACCCAAAAGACGGTAGAGAACTTTATCGGCAGTGTGACCATTATCGCGGATCAGCCGATCAGGGTAGGGGATTTTTGTAAGATAGGCGACATAGCCGGTACCATCGAGCAGATCGGAATGCGTGCAACCCGTGTCAGGACAAATGATCGTACGGTGGTTAGTATCCCCAATGGAGATTTGTCCTCATTGAAAATAGAAAACCTGGCTTACCGGGAGAAATTCTGGTTTCACCCTGTGTTCAATCTGCGCATGGAGACTACGCCGGATCAGTTGCGCTACCTGCTCGTAGAACTCCGAGCGATCCTTTATGCACATCCGAAAGTGAATTCATCGCCTGCCCGCGTGCGGCTGATCGAAGTTGGCGCAACTTCTTTCAAAATCGAGGTATTTGCCTATATCAATACCATTGACAATGATGATTTTCTCGAAATTCAGGAGGATCTGCTGCTGCGGATGATGGAAGTGGTTACCAAAAGCGGAACCAGCTTTGCATTGCCTTCGCAGACCGTCTACCTTGCCCAGGATCAGGGTTACTCTCCCGAAGAAGCCGCGAAAGCCAGCGAGCAGGTAAAGCAATGGCAGGAATCCGGCGAACTTTCCATTCCCTCCTTTTCCAAGGAGAAGGTTTCAACCTTAAAGGACACGATCAGTTATCCGCCGGAAGGATCCAGCAAGAGAAAGGAAATGCTTTAATTCAGGGTACTGATCTATATTAAAAAAAACGGACTATCAACCAGCAGGTGGATAGTCCGTTTTTTTTATGTTAACCAGGGTGATTAAATACCCTGTGGAATCTCGTTCATGTTGTACCAGGCTTCGGTACTCCAAAGATTTTTGCTGCTTTGGCTCACGATTGTTTTCCGGTTTAAATGAATGTAAACAACGTGTTTGCTCTTCATTCCCGTCAGCTGCAAAGTTACTTTCCTGCGATCCGGCGATACTTTGACCGCTTTCACCGCCAGGTTCTCATTATCCATTTTAGGGCCGCCGTACTCAGCAGTCGGCTTAAACCACCATTGCTTGATCTCGTAGTCGGATGCACTTTCACCAACACCTTCTTTCAAAGGTTCAGTAAATTCGATTTCCACCCCATTTGATTTCGCACGTACTGCCAGCATTTCGAATGCAACCTTGTCGTTGAAGGTCAGCTTTTGAAGTCCATAGCCTAACTTGCCACTATGTCCCCAGTTTCCGGTCGAACCTACGCCGCCCACATACAGTGAACCGTCAGGTCCCCAGGCAAGCCGGTTGACACCTGCTTCCAGTCCTTGCGTGAAGCGAAAGACAGCTCCCTGGTACACGCCATTTACTTTTTCGGCAAATACCCGCTTGATACCGCCGTGCGTCACGTCGCCGTGGATCATCTGGTTTTGGTAAGGTCCCACATTCAGTCTTGCAGGCTGACTTGGTGAGTTACCGATTTCATCCTGCGTAAGCCAAACTACCGGTGGCGCTTCTTTCTTATTTGCGGTGCCTTCAAAATCGACCGAGCGTGAACCATACCACGCGCCTTCCTGCAAATGGATGATCTTGTTGGCAGGAAGCCAGTCACCCTGATTATCTGCGATAAATATCTCGTTGTCAACGCCCAGCCCAATTCCATTCGGCGTGCGCAATCCTGACGCAACGAATGTAAACGAACCGTCTTTCTTAGAGATTTTCACAGCCTTACCGCGGTCCGGGATCTGTGGCTTGGTACTGGCGCCGCCCGGGTTAATGGCAGTAGCGAGCGTTCCATAGAAATATCCGTCTTTGTAAACCAGCCCGAATGCAAATTCGTGGAAGTTGGCAGATACTTTCCAGCCGTTGCAGACAGTCTGGTATTCATCAATGATCTCGTCTTTGTTCAGGTCTACCAGCTTGGTCAGTTCCTGTTTTTGCATGATGTAAATTTCATCATCCACCACCTTCAAGCCCAGCGGCTCGGCCAGGCCATAAGCAATGCGTTTCACTTTGATATCATTGGGTGAAGCTGCTTTGCGGCCGTCGACAATGTAAACAGAGCCGAGCGAATCCCAGGTACTTACTACCATTCTTCCATCGGCCAGAAAGTCCATTCCGCCTACTCTTGGCTGGAAATTATCCGGTCGCGCCTGCGATAATGTAAAGCTCGGGTGCACGTCAACAAGCGGCGACTGATCACCTGGAACGTCCGTCTTCTTCACTTCAATAGCAGTCTGACCCGTTCTTTTTATATCCGCGCCTTTGTAAGTGAAAACCGAAGGAGGTACCACCGTAAATTCTTTGCTGCCGTAAGGTCTCCATTGCAGGGAAAGCCCCTTTCCAAATCCGCCCTGGTAATATTCTACCTTAAACGGGTGTTTGCCCGGCTTCAAAATAATCTCCGCGTCGGTGGATTGCAGCGGGTGGTTAACACCATTGTCGGCTACGAGTTTGTTATCGATATACAGCTTGCCGCCATCGTCACACACCAGACGAAATACGATATTAGTCGTTTTCTTGATATTGATATATCCGCTTGCGTAAATCGCGAAGTTGTCCTTCAAATCACCAAAATCCTGATCATCTAAATGCAGCGCGTTGATCGTACCAGACTTAACAGGCAACATTTCATCATTGATCTCCGGCACACTGCCGATTCCGCTGGCGAACTGGTAAATATTCACTGCGATGCCGGGCCTCGCTAGGCCTGGCTTCTCAGTTGCACCCGATACCTGTGCCGGATTTACGGTTTTGATGGAAATAGGGTAGGCGGGTTTGGGCATCAGTTTGCTGGCTGCCTGTGCTCTTTCTTTCTCTGCATCGAGTTCGAGGATATAGGATACCATTGTTTCCGCATCTTCTTTTTTCAGGTCCGGGTGCGGCGACATGGCAATTTGTCCCCAGTTGCCAGCGCCACCTTTGATCACCTTGGTAACCAATGCATTCTTGTTCTGATCGTTGTTTTCGTAACGTTCAGCAATGGCCTTGTAAGCCGGCCCTACCGTTTTCACTTCCTGGTTGTGGCAGGTATTACAATCGCTTTTGGCAAAGAGGCCGGCGATCATATCTGTCCTGTTTTCCTTCTGAGAAGCTTGCGGCTGTTCCGGTTTTTTGGTCAGGTTTACCGAGAAAGTAGTTTTTCCATTGTTTTTCAGTATCAATTTCCCATTCATCGCAATGAGGGATTGATTACCCGCCATTTCCTTGCTGATCACGCCCTGGTATTTTCCATCGGTCTTGTAATCAGTATCTGTTGCCATCGAATTCAGGTGCACATTCAGGGATAGTTCCACACCCGCAGGTACATTGGAAACCGTAAATACACGCTCAAAACCCGTTTTGCCACTTCCTGCATCGAAAAACTCCGGCTTTTCTTCAATAGAAATCTTCTTGCCCTGATATTCCAGGTCATATTTCAGGATAACCTGATTGTCCATGATCGTGTGGCCTTTGTAGCTGACCTCGGGAGTAATTTCCTTATTGTCTGCCATAATGCGCCACGGATTTTCATCCGGCTCTTCCATATAGGTTACCCCGGCAGAAACAGGCTGCGGGCCGTGAGAAGAGGTATAAACCGGGCCGCCAAAGTTGATCTTCCCGGTCCAAGCTTTGTACAATGCGGCTGTTTTGGTATTGTAAGCCAGCCAGAGACGATCATGCAGCGCAATGCTGAGGATACGCGGTCTTCCATCAAGTACCGAACGCAAAACCCAGGCTTCCCTGGGACGTTCAACTACGGCATGTTTTTGTGGCTTTGGGCCGGTGAATGCGGCAGAGCCAAGTACCGCGAACAATGTCGCGGCACTTAATCCCACCAGGAGTTTGTGAAATCTCATTTATCTAAAATTAATATCCAGGATTTTGCTTCAACTGAGGGGAAGCATTCAGTACATTCTGACCTATCGGGAAAATGTCGGTATGGTTGTCCGCGTCAGGTTTTTTATCCCACCACGTGCCGGTGCTGAATACGCCCCAGCGAACCAGGTCCGTTCTTCTTCTGCCTTCCGCCAAAAACTCCCGCATCCATTCGTCCAGCATTTCGCTGTCTGTCAGCTGGCTTCCGTCTGCTTTGTAAAGACTGGGTGAACCGGCCGGATAATTGCGTTTGCGCACTGCATTCAGCAATACTGCGGCTCCCGCCTTATCGCCTGCGCGGTATTTACATTCAGCAAGAGAATAATAGATCTCAGCAAAACGAACCTCCGCGTAAGCCGAAGAAATCTTGTTCGGATCACTGCTCGGGTAGTAAGGATATTTCACCGGGTACAGACCAGAGTTATTATCTCCGTTGTTCATGTTGGAAACCTTATCGGCAATTTTGGTACCTGGTTTTGCATCCAGAAACTTACCAACCTGGTCACGCAAAAACAGCGGGTAAGGACCTTTGAAGCCTCTCACGGTATCTGCTTTGCCCTGTGGGTTGGTATAAGGCAAATAACCATACAGGAACATTCCCTCGCGCTGGCTGTTACCCAGGTTTTTGTATTTTTTCAAACGTACATCATCCTTGTACTTCTGGAATTTAAGAAAAGGCTTTCCAAGCGTAAAGTTGTACTCAACACTATCCACGTCGCGGCCAGGTTGCATGGCATACTTCGGGTTGGCATTGCCAAAATCTGTGAATCCGAAGTAGTTTGTTGCCAGGTTAGGCAGCATCCAGAAGTACATTCCGCCGTCATACTGCCAGTGCGTCTGCGCAAAACTTCCGGGGAAGCCAAAAATAGTTTCTTTCGAAGTAGGATTGGTGTAATCAAATGGTGCGTCCCAGCGGCTTTCCAGTGCATAGTTGCCGTACTTTCCATCAATGATCTCCTGTGCCATTTTCGCACAATCAGCAAAACGGTCCGTACCAGTGTACACTTTTGAATTTAAATACAACCTAACCAGCAACGATGCTGCGCCACCCTGCGTCCAGCGTCCTACTACATTGTCGCCCAGCGTTGTATTGGTCGGTAGTTTCGGAAGCGCATCTTTCAATTCCTGCTCAATGAATGCAAATGCTTCCTGCGGAGCGACCTGCGGGCCGCCTGTTGTCTGGCCTTTTACTTTGGTTACAATCACAATGTTGCGATAAAAATCCAGCAAACGAATGTTCAGCCAAGCGCGGAGTACTTTCAGCTCGGCGATCATCCCGTCGAGTTCTGCACGCGTCATATCAAATTTGGTAGGATCCGTGATCCCTTCCAGATCTTCCAGCGAGTTGGTCGCCAGTGTCACACCGCCGTAAAGCGCGTTCCAGGGATCGCTGGTAAAGCCGTCCTGCGGCGTCCAGGTGTGGTAATGCACCCGCTGGAACTGTCCGCCGTCAAACCAGTCGCCCTGACGGTTAATGGTCATCATTTCGTCGGAACTGTTTTCCTGCAGCATAAACGTATTACCGCCCTGGATACTCCAGTAACTGTGCTCGAATGCTCTCAGAAAATCGCGGATCACGTCTTCACGCGTTTGCAGAAAGTTTTCTGACGTAATCCGGTCGTATAGTTCTTCGTCCAGGTTGGTACAGCCGGCCGTCACCGAAAGCAGTGCGCAGGCAGCAAACCGGAGTATATATTTTGAAATCGAATTTCTTTTCATTTGTTCTAAATCAGGATATTAGAATGTAAGTTGTAATCCCAGCAACAGCTGTGTTGTCGACGGATAGTAATTGAGTGTACCGTTGTTATCCGGATTGGTATTTACACCCGGGTATAACCCGTTGATCTGGATCAGGTCAGGATCTCCACCGGTGAACTTGGTAAAGGTTGCCAGGTTCCTGGTCGTCGCATAAATGCGCGCCGATTGCATGAATTTCGATTTTATCGGCTGCGTATAGCTCAACGTAATGTTGTCCACTTTCAAAAATCCACCCGGTTCCAGGAAGTAATCCGAAAGCGAAGAGTACGTAGAAGTACTGGTCAGCTTCGAATATTTACCTCCGTCAAATGCCGAGGTAAGCAGGTTGGCATTCTGCTGTGCAGCAGGTGTGCCGAGATAGAATGCATAGGTATTGAACAGCTTATAGCCGAATGCGCCGCGCAGGAACACGCTCAGGTCCCAGTTTTTGTAGGTAAAATTGTTGGTAATACCCATCGTGAACTTCGGAAGCCCATTCCCGATAAACTGCTTGTCGTCATTGTTTGCTTCATTGGCAGGTACTACTTCGCCTTCTTTGTTGTACACCAGCAATGCACCGGCATCATTTACTCCGGCAGATTTCAATGCGTAGAAGCTTCCGATCCGCTTGTCTTCCTGCAAACGCTGCAATGTTCCCGGACTTCCCGGCGCTGGCATTCCTACCACGTCAATGTATTTCTGACCAGTGAAGAGGTCGTTTGAAAACGAGACAAATTTGTTGTCGTTAAATGCGCCGGTAGCCGACAAGTTGTAGCTGAATGCACCTTTGTTGACAATCGCCGCGCTCAATTGCAATTCAACGCCCGTGTTGCGCATGGTACCCACGTTCGCGAAGGTTTGACCCTGGATGTTAGGCGGGTTGGATACGTTGTAATTACCTAAAAGGTCTTTATTGGTACGTACATAATAGTTCACGCTACCTGTAAGCTTGCTGCTGAGCAATTCAAAGTCAAGACCCACATTGAAGTTGGAAGCTTTTTCCCAGCGAAGATCATAGTTGGTGTTCTGGTTAGGTCCCCACACCTGGTATGAGCTTCCGTTATAAGGATAGTAGCCGTAGCCGCCGTAGGTATCCAGCGACATATAGCTGCCGAAATCCTGGTTACCTGTTTCACCATAATCCGCCCGCAGTTTCAGTTCATTCAGCCAGGGTATATCTTTCAAAAATCCTTCCTGTGTTGCCCGCCATGCGAAAGATGCAGCAGGGAAATAGCCCCATTTGTTGTCGTAACCGAATTTGGAAGAACCTTCCCGGCGAAGACTGGCAGAGAAATAGTATTTCTGGTCAAAATCGTAGTTTACCCGTCCGAAGAAGGCGATCAGTTTGGAGCTGTTTTTGTAAGAACCTACGTTTTTGATACCTTTTTCCAAATTCCAGAGTCCGGTTCCAAGTGCATTATAGGTAAGGATATTGGACGGGAATTTTTCGTTTCTGGCATTGAATCCCGAAGCTGTAAAATACTGGAAAGAGTAACCCGCGAGCAGCTTTACTGAATGTTTGCCGCGATCGAGGAAATAGTTTCCTAACCATTCAAGGCTTTTCTGGTCTTTGTCTTCCAGAGCCTGGTAACCCACATTGCGGCCATTTCCGTTGATGACCGGCGTAATGTTGGATGGTACAAAGTCCATGATCCGTCTCGACGAGCTTACCTCCCCGAAAGTCAGGGTTGTGTTCAGGTTTTCAAGGATGTTCAGTTTGACAGATCCATTCAGATCGAGTGATTTCTGCTCGCGGTCCTGCAAAACGTTGGTAGCGTATTCCACCGGGTTGTTCGCGAAGAATCCGGAGTTGATATAGCTGTATTTACCCGTTGAATCGCGCAATGGAGTTGTTGGGTTCAGCGTCAATGCGTAGTTGAATGCACTGTAATCAGCCTCGCTGATCTTGGCATAGCGCGGCGCTACACTGAATGTAAGTGCCAGCAGGTTATTGGCTGTGGTGTGGTTGATATTCACGCGGCCGCCATATTCTCTTTTGCCGGAACGCAGGTCAATACCATTTGCATCGCGGTAATCCACGGAAGTGAAATAGTTGGTCTGCCCGTTTCCGCCAGAGAATTGCAGCGTGTGCTTGTGCGAGAACGAAGGCTGGCGGCTTACTTCTTTGAGCCAGTTGGTATTTCCGCCAAAGTCAAAACCCCGCTTGTTAGCCAGGAATTCATCTTTCGAAAGCACTGAAAGCTCATTGGCCAGATAGTCAAAAGTAGTGTAGCCGTCGTAGAACAGACGCGGTTCGCCGGAGCCTTTTTTGGTCGTAATCACAATTACCCCGTTGCTTCCGCGCGTTCCGTAGATCGCCGATGCCGCGCCGCCTTTCAGCACGTCGATGGATTCAATCTCGTTCTGGTTGATGTTGTCGATGTTACCGCCAGGGATCCCATTCACGACAAACAATGGACCAAGTCCCGCACTGCGCGACGATGCACCCCGCAACTGGATATTAGGCGAAGAGTTCGGATCCGCAGTCGAAGTGTTGGTTACGGTAAGTCCCGCCACCTTGCCCTGGATCGCCATCATCGGGTTATTGCCGCCGACGCGGAGCAGGTCTTTGGACGAAAGGTGGGTAATGGCGCTGGATACTTCCTTTTTGTTCAGCGAACCGTACCCGATCACCACCACTTCATTAAGCGTTTTCTGATCTTCTTCCAGGGTGATAGTTACATTCGTTTTGTTGGCTACATCCACATCCTGAGCTACATAGCCAACACTGGAAAGCGTAATCGTTTTGGCTCCTGCTGAAAGCTGCAATGTGAATTTTCCTTCGGAGTCGGTCGTGGTACCGTTGGATGTGCCTTTCTCGACAACGGAAACACCCGGCAAAGCGCCTTGTTTATCGGAAACTTTACCAGAAATTGAGGAGCCGGTCTGAGCCTGGGCACCGGACAAGGCTACGAAGACGCCTAAAAGCATCGCGAGCATAGTCCGTGAAGACCATAGCAGGCGCCTTGGCTTTTGAGCAGCTTGTGCCGTTTTGTACAAATTATTTTTCATCAAAATTGTTGTTTAAGCTGGTTCTTTGCTTATGAACTTGTTACTATCTGATTAATTAATAGGACTTATTTAAACTTTTGCGAAGTTCCTGCTTTGTTGATTAACGGAATGATCTGTGAGTCTCAATTTCAGATCAAAATGTCTCATCATTTATAAATGTTACTTACCAATGATTTTGCAGGGATATATTTATAAAAAATTGAATGGAAAAGAGCCCGGCCTGATTGCCGGCTTTGGTTGGATGCACGTGTGAAAAATCTGCTATTTACGTTCTGCTGCCTGTTTTTGTACCTGACCTGCCCGGGGCAGAGCGTGCCGTATTATTTCAAAAGCTACACGGTTTCGGACGGACTGTCGGGCAATGCGACGACCGATATTATCCAGGATAAAAAAGGTTTTATCTGGATCGCCAGCCGCAACGGGCTGAACCGTTTTGATGGGAATTCTTTCAAGATTTTCAGGAGCAAGGAAGGCGATTCAACCAGCCTCGGGAGCAACTCGGTTTTTTCACTATACGAAGATGATGACGAGAAACTCTGGATCGGGACGCACAAAGGCGTTTATATCTATAATCCTATTTTAGACCAGTTCTCCGCATTCCAATTGATCCCTGCCGGTGAGGTCCGGCTGATCCGGGGCGACCGGGAAGGTGGCGTCTGGATCATCTCCGACAACCAACTCTACCGGTTTGACTCGAAAAGAGGCACAGTAATCGCACTTCCCGATGCGGCAAACACCGTTTCAGTTCACGTTTCCGCTAGTGGGAAAGTGTGGGCATCATTTAGCAACGGAATGATCCGGCGCTATCATCCCGGGGTAGGTAGTGTGTCCAGATACGATCTGTCGGGGCGGGTCAATGAGATTTTTTCCAATATGCGGCTGCATGCCGTCTCGGATTCCACTTTACTGGTCGGGAATATGAAGCGCATTCTGATTTATAATTACCGGACGGACAAGATCACAGACATTTCACAGCAAGCCGCGCCGGACAGGGACATTTACATTCACACCTTTTTCGAAAATGGCAAAGATGAATACTGGCTCGGGTCGGAGTCGGGACTGTTCATTCTTGATCTGAAAAGAAAAAAGATGAAGCAGGTTGTCAAAGAGAAATTCAATCCCTATTCGATTACCGACAACATTATCAATGCGATTTACAAGGATAGGGAAGGCGGAATCTGGATCAGCACGCAGTTTGGCGGGGTTAACTATTATTCTTCGGAGTACAACCGTTTTCAAAAGTACTTTCCCCAGCCCGGCAACAGCATCAGCGGCAACCTTGTTCACGAAATAGCCAAAGATCAATACGGTAAGCTCTGGATCGGGACGGAAGATGCCGGCCTCAATCAGCTGGATCTGCAAACAGGCAAATTCAGGGCATTCCTGCCTGACGGAAAAAAGGGGAGTATTGCTTACCACAACCTGCACGGCCTCGTCGCCGACGGGGATAAGCTTTGGATCGGGACCTACGAGCACGGTCTGGATGTAATGGACCTGAAAACCAATAAGGTGATCAGGCATTATACCACCAGCAAGCCCAATTCTTTCGGGAGCAATTTCATTGTTACATTGTACAAAACGCGGAGTTCGGACATCCTGGTTGGTACCTGGTCGGGACTATTCAAATACAACCGGGATACGGACGATTTTACGCCGGTCACATTTGTGAATACGCAGGTACAGAGCATTCACGAAGACAAAAATGGTACGCTCTGGGTTGCGAGCTATGGAGGCGGCATTTTTTATTTTAATCCAAAAACGGGTTTAAAAGGCAGGATTCAATACGATGCAGGCAAGAAAGGCGGATTGCCCGACAATTACATCAACAGTCTTTACCAAAGTAAAAACGGCGATTTCTGGTTCTGTACCGAGCATGGATTATCAAGATACAATGCAGTGACGCAGAAGTTCAGAAATTACCGCATTGAAGACGGACTGCCTGATAACCAGGTATTCCGTGTCGTAGAAGATGATCTGGGAAACTTCTGGATCTCCACCTCGCGGGGCTTATCGATGCTGAATTCAAAAACCGGGCGCTTTACCAACTACAACGAAGCCAATGGACTTCCGAGCGAGCAGTTCAACTACAATTCCTCTTTTAAAAACGACGACGGGACATTGTTTTTCGGAACGGTAGCGGGGCTGATCAGCTTCAAACCGGGATCATTTAACACAAACAACTACGTACCGCCGGTGTACCTCACCGGGATTCAGGCTAACAACCAGGAGCTCCGGATAGGAGGGAAGGATTCGCCGCTGACCCAGTCGCCCGTTTATACAGGCTGGATCAGGTTGCCGTACGACCGTTCGAGCCTCAGCTTCGATGTGGCGGCGCTGAGCTACGTGATCCCGGAAATGAATAGCTATAAGTACAAAATGGAGGGTTTTGATTCGCAGTGGTTTACGTTGACTGACAGCAAAAAAATCACCTTCTCAAAACTCCCGCCCGGTCATTATGTGTTACGGGTTAAGGGGGCGAACAACGATCACGTTTGGAATAGCCGGGAAGCGCGGCTGAACATCGACATTCTGTCTCCCTGGTGGGCTACAAGCTGGGCTTATCTGCTGTATGGCCTGATTGTGGCCGCCATCGGCATTACTGTTTTCCGGTACTATCACCTGGCAATGGGCGAGAAGAACAAGCGCGAGATTGAAGCCATTGAAATCGGGAAAGAACGGGAGATTTATAATGCGAAAATAGACTTTTTTACCAACGTAGCCCACGAAATCAGAACCCCGCTAACGCTGATCAAAATGCCGCTTGACAAGCTGCTTGCAGATCAAAAAGCAGATGCGGAAACATTTGAGAACCTGACCATGATTAATAAAAATGCCAATCGCCTCATTGATCTGACCAATCAGCTGCTGGATTTCCGGAAAGCCGAGGCGAATAATTTTAGTCTGAATTTTACCAAAACAGATATAAACGAGCTGCTTGGCGATGTATTCTCAACATTCAGGCCCGCCGCCGAGCAGAAGAATTTGAGTTATAAGATCGAGCTTCCCAGGATTGCATTGCAGGCTTTTGTTGATATTGAAGCCTGTAAAAAGATCACCAGCAACCTGATCAACAATGCGATCAAATATGCTGATAACTCGGTGAAAGTGAAATTGCTGCCTTTCAGCAGCGACGATCTTCTTTTTCACATTGAGTTTACCAATGACGGTTTCATTATCGAAGAAGAAGATAAGGACAAGATATTCGAACCGTTTTATCGCGTGGCAGCCAGCCAAAAACAGGAAGGTACCGGGATCGGTCTTCCGCTCGCACGCTCGCTCGCCGAGCTGCACAAAGGGAAGCTGGAACTGCGGCGCCAGGATATGCAGCTGAATACCTTCCTGCTTTCTCTGCCTATTCACCAGGATTACGAAATGGACCTGAAAGGCGGCAATGAGGAGGCTGATGCAGATGTTTTTTTGAGCGACGAACCCAATCAATCGGCTGATCCTGCTAAACCGGTGATCCTGCTTGCAGAAGATAACGTCGAAATCCTCAGCTACCTGAGCCGCGAACTGAGTGGGTCATATAATGTAATGCGTGCATTGGATGGTCAGCAGGCGGTCGGGATCCTGCAGCATGAAAATGTCCACCTGGTGATCAGCGACATTATGATGCCGGTAATGGACGGAATTGAGCTTTGCAGAAGGATGAAGAACGATGTGCAGTTCAGCCATATTCCCATTATACTGCTGACTGCCAAAAACTCGATCAATTCTAGAATAGAGGGCCTGGAAGTCGGCGCTGACGCGTACATTGAAAAGCCTTTTTCTCTTGATCACCTCGCCGCACAGATCACCAATCTGATTAATAACCGGAATATTATCAAGGAATACTTCGCACGCTCGCCATTGACGCACATCAAAGGAATTGCATTCTCGAAAGCGGATAAGGAATTTTTGGAACAGCTCAACAGCATTATCACCAGGCGCATTGCCGACAGCAACCTGGATGTTGACCTGCTTTCATCGCTGATGAACATGAGCCGACCGACTTTGTACCGCAAGATCAAGGGTATCTCTGATATGACGCCCAACGAGCTCATTAACTTGTCGCGCCTCAAAAAAGCGGCCGAGTTGCTCGCAGAGAACAAATACAAGATCAACGAGGTAGCTGATATGGTGGGTTACAGCATTCCTACCAACTTCTCGCGTGATTTTCAGAAGCAGTTCGGCGTGAGCCCGTCCAACTATCTCGCCAAACTACAAAAAGGGATTTCGTAACTATTAAGCCGGATCATCCCGCTTGCAACAGGTGCTGCAATTGTGTGGTAAGTGCCGAAATAGGTCCGGTCTTTTCGATGAATTTATCTACTCCGATTGTTTCCAGTTGTGGCTTCCATTCCTCAGGAATGGTTGTGGAGTAAATGATGATGACCGGACTGTCAAATTCCTGCAGACGCTGTAGTTGCTGCAGACATTGTGCGCCATTGATCCGGGGCAGGCTTATATCCACAAATACAAACCCGGGCGCCGTCACCGGCCCGCTGTCGAAATGCGCTAATGCGGATTCACAATCCGGAAAAAACAGGCATTCCAAATTTTTATCTACATCATCGAGAGCCATTTTGAAAATTTCGTGATCGTCGGTGTCATCATCGATCAGTACAAACAGTCCCTTGTTTCCCATAATGTCTTATACATTGGTTGCAGTCGTCTGAACTGCTATAAAAATCGTGCAAAAGTGCGCGGTCGAATAAAATTTAGTCACCGCTTTTTAACTTTTGTGAGAGGTGATGCGCCTCTTCAATCACTGCAGCTGGATAATGGTTTAATTCGAGAATCCGTATTGCATTGGTCGTAGTCAGCTTGCCGGGTTTGATTTTGTAGTCAAAATGAATATCGTTCTGGTCGATCACTTCCGTAAAATGGAAAATCTCAAAGTCGCCCGCAAGGTAATCTGCCAGCTCTCTGTCGTGGGTAGAAACCAATACGATGTTCTTGCCGCCCGCGAGATAGGTAAGCACAGATTTCCCGATGGCAATCCGCTCCACGGAGTTGGTCCCCTTGAAAAGCTCGTCCAGCAAAAACAGGTTGTATTCGCCATTACGGCTATGTTCCAGCAGCTGTTTCAGGCTGAGTACCTCCTCGAAGTAGTAACTCTTTTCACTGAGCAGATCGTCTGAGATCCTGATGGAAGAGTAAACCTGCATCGGCGGCATTGATATGGAACTGGCGAAACAGGTGTTGATGGTTTGTCCCAAAATGGCGTTGATCCCGATCGTGCGGATGAAAGTTGTCTTGCCAGACATATTTGAACCCGTCAGCAAAGCAGATTTATTGTTCAGATCGATGTCGTTTGAAACACCGCCAAATAGCAGCGGATGGTACATATCCTTCACAGTAAGCCGTTTATCGGACGCATTGATCTCCGGTATGCAGTAATAGGGAATGTCTTCCCGCAGAGCAAGCGTGGAAAGTGCCAGGTCAGTTTCCGCAACAAAATGAAATACAGCACTGATGTCCGCCTTTCTGTTTTCGAGGATTTTTAATGTGGTAAAAAGGAGTACCGGCTCAATCAGGAAGAGAGCCTTGATCAGCTCGATGACATAGTCAACAAACTGCCCGATCTCACTTTGCAGACTGGCTTCAATCTTGAAAATGGACATCGCAGGCCCCAGTCCGTCAAGGGTAGCTACTGACTTACCGAGTTCTTTGGAAGCGTCGTCAAATTCACTATTGACCAGGATATTACGTGCGGTTTTGTTTAGCAGCAATAGCTGCGGAATGGAGCTACCGTATTGGTACAGATTGTTTTTGTTCCAATAATGAATGCCCAGATTGACCGGCAGCAAGACAATCAGAAAGATAAACAGCTGCGGAAAAAAGAAAGACAGAAATACCGAAAGCACACTGATGCCACACAGTATTTGAACCAGCCAGAACCATTTTGGCCGTTGCAGGTACTTTTCCTGAAAAAGTCCGGGCAGATAGTATGCGTCTTTCTTGTTCAGTTTTGCAACCTGAGCGGCTATGCTGGCCCGCAGCTCAGCATTGTTGCTGAATATGGAGATGAGGTTTTCCAGCTTTTGACCGCGCACATTGGTCTTCGGGATGGTCCTTAAAACGTGATAGAGCAGTTGCTGGCCGGGGCAGGATAGGGTGCGGTCTGCAAACTTAAATACATCTTCCAGGTCCAGATCGTGGTACGTCCTGTCCGAAATTGTCTGCGTATTTTCTTCTTGTCCCGCCTTGGCAAAATACTTTCCGATCTGGTCGAAGTTGAACGGGCCAGTCTTGATCTTTTGCAGAGTAAGGCTCTCTATATCACTTTTCATCATTGTCCGTCCATGGAGTAAGTCAGCGCAGGCAGCCGGCGACGCGCCGACATCGATTCAGTCCCAATTTATCGTTAATCCCAGGATAGTGCATTTACGTTGTGGTATAAAGCAGAAAGCCACACAGGAGCGGGAAATATCCCTGCCTGTGTGGCTTTTTTGAATGCAAATGCGACGTCGGTCATTCAGGCTCTGCGCCGCCTACTCTCACCTGGTCAGGCGCCTCATTGTATCCGCCGGACCGGTCATTCATCTGATCACCATTTTTCAGGTTGTCCTGCCCGGCTGGCTGCTGGCTCGTTTCGCCTTGCCCGGAAGCTCCGCTTTGTGTGTTGGAACTGCCGGAAGAGAGGTATGAACTCAGCGAATCCAGCTCTTTTTCCCATCCATCCTGATGCGTTTTCAAAAATTCTTCGCCCTTGAATCCTTCCTGTACCACGTGCAGCTTGCTGCCTTCTCCCTCTGGTGCGAATGAGATATGGAGTGTATATCCGTTTTCCGAACCTTCATCATTCAGGTTCCATATCCACGAGTACACCAGCTTTTCATTGGGTACCACCTCGCTGTAAGTCCCGGTGATCTGTAAGCCCGCATCTCCGACGTAGTATTCAACCGCCCCGCCATCTTTCAGCTCATTTTTGACGTCCACCAGCTGGTTACCCATTGGTTTCCACCATTGTTTCAAATGTTCAGCCTCAGTCCAGGCTTTAAATAGCGTTTCCACATCGGCATCAAACTGCCGCTCTATTTCAATTACATGTGTTTTCTGACCCGTCTCCATTTTCCTGATTTTCGTTTGTTGATGATTGAAGGCAATGTTATGCACCGCTACTTCATAATAATTGTGCCTTGGCGACAGATTCAGGTAAATGTCCGGGAATGCATCCGGATTTCAGGAGTACCGGTTCCGGGCGTCGTAGGCGAGACCCAGCCCTACGCTCGACAGCTTGTTTTCTTCCGACCATTCAGCCGTGGGGAACAACCTTCTGAACTGCTGCTGGATAAGCGGGATTTCGGTGGAGCCGCCCGTCATGATCACCAGCCCGATCGCCTCAGGGGCAATGCCCGCAGCAAGCAGACATTCCCGCGCCGCCGCAACAATGCGTTCCGCTTTGGTATTGATCGCGATGTTGAAGTTCTCCCTGTCAACCTGAATGCGCAGATTTTCGTCTATAAAATCCAGTGACGTAGCATAGCTTTCATTGCCGGCAAGACCAATCTTGATCTTCTCGGTTTCGGCCAGTACGGCGTGGCCGGTTTCCTGTTCGAGCACATTGATCAGCCTGCCGTAACGGACCGGATCGTGCGTTTCCCGCAGTAATTGTTTGGCCTGGAAGATGGTCTTGTTCGTATAAAGGAAGTTGACCTTGCTCCATTCCGACAGATCAAAATAGTGGTAGGAGGGTACTTCCAGGTTTTTGGCACCATACCGCGAGCGGAAACCCAGCTCGGGCATCATTTCAGCCAGACTGAGGTCTTTGTCAAAATCATTTCCACCCAGCCTTACGCCGGTATTAGCCAGGATATCACTGTCGCGATCCTGTTTTTTGGCATTCTCGCGAGAGAGTCGGATCACGGTAAAGTCGGAGGTTCCGCCGCCCAGGTCGACCACCATTGCAAGCTTTTCGCCTGATACCCTCGCTTCGTGCGCGAATGCGGCTGCGATTGGTTCATATTGAAAACCCACGTGTTCAAAGCCAATGCTCATGGCTACGGATTTCAGTTCATTTTCAGCGCGCTGGTCTGCGGCAGGGTCGTTATCAATAAAGTGCACGGGCCTGCCCATTACAACATGCCGCAGCTCGGTACCGCAGTCGGCTTCTGCCTTTGCTTTCATTTGTTGCAAAAAGGCCGCAATGATCTGGTCGAACTTCATCAGCTCTCCATTGACCATCGTTCCCTGGCGCATGGCCGGAGTACCCAGCACACGCTTTAAGCTCCGCATCAGCCGGCCTGGCTGGCGGGAGAGAAAGCGTTCCGTAGCCTCGCGGCCAAAGAATGCTGCATTGTCCTTTCGCGCAAAGAACATCGCACTGGGAATGGTGTTGTGATTGTTTTCAACCGGGATCAGGAAAACGTCGGATGGGGTTGCTATCGCCAGACTTGAATTGGAAGTGCCGAAATCTATGCCGCAAAAAACAGGAGTTGTCATCATTTCAAAAATTGGGGGCGCAATTTCTGATTATTTACCGGTTTTTCTATGTCAAACTGCACTCTTTTATTTTCCCATCCATTTACGGAAATCGTTAGACTTTTCCCGGCTTACAATCACTTCCTTCTCAAAGGCCGGCTTCAATGTGAGCGCCAGGCGGTTGTTATAGTAAGGCTGGATCTGCGTTACCGCATTGTGGGTGACGATAATGCCCCGGTTGATCCTGAAAAAATGCGCCGGGTCGAGGAACTGCTCTATCTCGTCCATTCTGTAATCGACCACGAATTTTTGTCCCTGATGATTCTTGAAAAAACTAATGCTTTCTTCCGTAAAAAAGAATGCGATTTCCCCTACCTCAATGGAGAGCAGCCTGCCACCTTGCTTTACCAGGAAGCGGTTGCGGTACGATGCGGCCGGCTGGTGGATCTGCAAGGTTTTCAGGATGTTTTCAAGACTGGCGGAAAGCGCTGAATGCGGGTGCAATTGTGATGCTCCCTCAGATTCTGTCCTTGAATCCATGCGAGATTCCGTCGGGGATTTGTTTTTATGCATTCCGGTGAGCTCATAAAATTTGCGGATGCTGCGCTGCAAATCCTCCTGCTGCACGGGTTTTAATAGATAATCGATGCTGTTGACCTTAAACGCCTGCAAAGCATATTCGTCGTAGGAAGTGGTGAATATCACCGTGCTTTGAATCGATACGCGGTTGAAGATCTCGAAACTTTGTCCGTCAGCGAGCTCAATATCCATGAAGATCAGATCCGGCTCACTTTCCCCGCTTTCCCGGTTCGCTTTCACCCATTCCACTGTGGCGGCAATGCTCGGAGTAACAGCCTTGATGACCATTTCAGGCGCAGTTTCTTCCAGTAATTTGGTGAGTTTGCGTACCGCCAGCTTTTCGTCTTCAACGATTAATACATTCATTGGTTGTCAGATTTTTCGGCAAGTAATGGCAGGAGTACTTTGAAATGTGCCGCAGCCACGTCTATTACCGGTTGTTTTTCAGAAAGGAGGTTGTATTTGGCAAAAATGTTAGCGAGCCCCAGCTTTGTCGATTTGACAGGTGTTGATTTGGTAACAACATTATTACACACTTCCAGCCAATCGTCGCCGGCAGATGTGATCTTGATAAGCAATGGCGTTTGTTCCAAAATCGCATTGTGTTTCACCGCATTCTCCACCAAAAGCTGCAAAGTAAGCGGCGGGATGAATTTGTGTAGATCCGCCTCGTCCACCCGGATCACCAGGTCCAATCCCTGATCGTACCTCGTTTTCAGTAAATGAAAGTAGGAGCGGATGAATTTGAGCTCGGTCGCCAGCGTCGTCAGCTCGCTTTGGTTGTTTTGTAAAAGATACCTGTAAACCTGCGCCATTTCGTCTACAAACTGCTCGGCCCGCTTGGGCTCGTCGGTGATCAATGCAGACAGGGTATTGAGGCTGTTGAACAGAAAATGCGGATTGACCTGACTTTTCAAGCTTTGCAGCTGTCCCTGCATGCCCGCCTTTTTGATTTGTTCTTTGTTTACCTTGATTTCCTTCCACTTTTTGAGCGAGTAATTGCCTTCATAAAGCAGCGTAAGTACGATTACCGCGACGAATTCGAAAATGTAAACATCGACCATTTTCTCAAAGTCCAGCTCCGCGTCCACAGGCCGGTAGTGGATAATAAAAATGCCGTAAACGGTTACATATACCCCCGTAATGATCCAGAATGCGACTGCGGTAAGGAAGCCGCGTTTGAGGGATGAATGCAGCGCCGGGTACTTTTTCGCCAGATATTGCGCGGCCCAGTCGTGGGGAACAAATGCGAGCGTGGTCATCACGAAAATCATGCAGGTGCCCAGGATGAAATTGGACAAACTTGCAAAATAAGGCTCTCCGATGAGCAGGTAGCTGATCGTGGGTACAAACCAGGGGATCAGTAGCGCAAACATCCACCTGCCAAAGAGGCTGAGCCAGATAAGCCGACCGATATTGTTGAATTGCAAAGAGGCGATCATGTGTAAATCAATGGCAAAATCACTGTAAAACGGGCAGGTTCTTCCTTGACCTGGATCGTGCCGGCCTGGTTGAACAGCAGCTTATACCGCGAGATCAGCGTGGCGAGGCCCGCTTCCGTGAACGACATACTTACCACGCGCCTTTGCAGGTTATTACTTACTTCAAGCTGTCCCGTCGCAGTGGTTTTAATGCAAATTTGCAATGTGGCCTCGGGGGAAATGATGTTGTGGCGCACTGCATTGTCTACAAGTACCTGCAAGCTAAGTGGGGCGATTTGCCCGCTCAGGTAAATATCCGCCACTTCCACCACAAACCGGATCCCGTTTTCGTAACGCGTTTCCAGCAGGTAAATGTAAGACCGGATAAAGCGAAGCTCAGCTTCAAGCGGAACAAGGTCATCTTCCTTGTCGGGCCCGTAAACGCTGAGCAGGTACCGGTACACTTTCGACATTTCATCCACGAATTTTTCGGCTGTGGCAGGTGCTTCCGAGATCAGTACCGACAAGGAATTAAGGCAGTTGAACAGGAAATGCGGGTTCACCTGTTGTTTAACAGTGTCAAGCTCTGCCTGTAACTGCCTTTGTTCCATTTGGTTCAGTTCCTGCAAGTCATTTTTCCATTGACTGAATGCAAAAATGAGTTCGGTAAGCCCGGCGGCTGTCAGCGACCCGCTCCCGATCGCAAACACAGCCCAGAGCGTGTGTGTGAGGTTAAAATGGTAGCCAAACAAATGCGTTTGGCTATATATGATCATGGCTAATAGAAACGCTGTGATACTTACTGCTCCATACAGTACAAACCAGGAAAGTACCCGCCGTACCGACTGTCCGGGCTCCGGATAAATTTTGGTGACCGCCGGTGAAAATTTGCGGTTGATCAAAAAGGCAGTCAGGAAAAAGAGCAGGTTCAACACGCTGCCGCCCAGGAGGGTCTGCACGTCGGTAAAGTATGTTGCACCCCAGATCAGATTTCCCGCAATCGGTACCACGGCCGCCAGTATCAGTACCATCAGACTCAGGCTCACCCGGTTTTGCCGGATCGAGTCTGCATAATGAATGGAAGATAGGATACTGCCTGTGGTCATAGATTTTGAATGTGATCATAAAATTACGCGGCATTTACATCAGAGTAAATCGCAGCTCGCCAAACAGTCAATATTCATCATTCAATTGTCACATTATCGTCTTGAAATGGAATAGGCGGAGCGGCCATTTAATGCTTTATTTTCTTCATGGCGTGAAAAAACTGTTACAAGCGCCCACGCGATTGGTATGAAGTAAATATTTCTCTTTGTTTGAAAACTAACTTCTCTATCACGAATGAAAATGAAAAGCGCATTTCTGCTGCTGGTTTTAATGGCCGTAATCCAATTATCGTTTGCACAAACCGGCGAAACGCTCACGAACAACAGCATTGTCTCTATGTATCAGGCAAATGTATCGGGTAAGCTGATCATCCAGAAGATCAACCTGAGCAAAGGTAAATTCGATATGTCGGTACCCGGCTTGCTGGCTTTGAAGAGTGTCAAACTTCCTGAGCCGATCATGGAAGTAATGCTGGCCTCAACAACTCCGACAGATGTACTTAAAAACGAAAACATCATTCAGCTATGCCAGGCCGGTTTTTCAAAGCGGTTTATTATCCAGAGAATACAGGCTGGTCCCAATAAATTCAATGTAACTACCGACGGCCTGATCCAGCTGCAGGTGGCGAAGGTACCCGAGGCAATTACCAAAGTGATGATGACGGGGCCAGGAAAATCCAGATAAGAGCGGCATGCCTCCTGCCAGGCACAAAATTTTTAGGCCCGCGGCACCGGTACTTTTTGGCCGGACAAATCTTATACTAAATTTTCAACCATTATGGCAGTAATTGGCTATCACGCTTCACACGAGCAGTTTTCACCTGCTGAACTATTGAGCCTGGTGCAATTAGCAGAGGCGAGCGGGTTCGAGTCGGCGATGTGTTCCGATCACCTCAATCCGTGGAGCCACGATCAGGGGCATTCGGGGCATCTTTGGTCGTGGCTGGGCGGTGCGCTGCAGGCTACCGGCACGATTCCCTTCGGTTCGCTGGTGATACCCGGCGGTGCGAGGTTCCATCCCGTAATGGTTGCGCAGGCGGCGGCGACACTCGCTGCTATGTTCCCCAACAGGTACCAGTGGATTGCGCTGGGCAGCGGCGAAGCATTGAATGAAGCGGTGCTTTCACCCGAATGGCCTTCCAAAGAGGAGCGGAATGCACGTTTGCAGGAAGCCGCAGCGATGATACGTGCGCTCTGGAGAGGAGAAGTTGTGACCAGCAGGGAAGGGTACCATTATGCCGATCAGGCGAAGATCTGGTCGCTGCCGGAGCAGACGCCCCGGATTTTTGGGGCCGCGCTGACTCCGAAAACGGCTCGGTGGATGGGCGAATGGGCTGACGGGCTGGTGACTGTAAATCATTCAAAAGAGAAATTGCGCGAGGTAGTGGCTGCATTCAATGAAGGCGGCGGCGCAGATAAGCCTAAGTACGTGCAGGTTCATGTGAGCTGGGCTAGAACAATGGAGGAAGCAACGCGAAATGCCTTTGAGCAATGGCGGACCAATACGGTATCTCCCGAGAAATGCGCGAATTTCAGGACAGTGGAAGATTTTGAAAATGCAGTTACTGATATGCGTCCCGAAGATATGGCTGAGCATCTTTTTATTTCAACCGATCCTGAGGCGCACATGGCGCACCTGCAAAGTGTGGAGGAGATTGGTTTTGAGCAGATCATGGTCCATAATGTAGGAAAGAACCAGGCTGAATTTATAGAGGTATTCGGCAAGTATGTTTTGCCGGGACTGAAAGTAGCAAGCTTGTAACCCGAAGCCGCGAAAGCGGCTTTTTCAGTGAAAGTGTTTACCGTTTAATAAGTTGTATGTTGTAAATGGATCTGATTATTAGGTAGATAGGCAGAGTTACTGGCGGGATAATTTATTTTAGTGGGACGGCTGGAAGTTTTTTTTTAAGACAAAGGCCGAAAACTGGGTTACGACGAAATTAATTCTGAATTTTGTGCCCAGAAAACCATCTATCAGCCAGGTGCCAATGAGCATACTTTACATTGATCATGAAGTCAATAATCTGAATTCCTTCAAAGCTACATTCAGGCGCGACGCTGAAATTTACCTGGCAGAAACAACCGAAGAGGGCCTGGAAATATTGGACGAACAGAAAATTGACGTCATTTTCGCAGACCACCAAATGCCCGAAATGACCGGTCTGGAATTTCTCCGCCTGGCTTCCGACAAGTACCCCGGGGCAGTGCGTGTGCTGTTGACAGGCAATGCATACACCGATGAGTTCAGGATTGCGGCTGGCAAAGGTTATTTTCACACCTACATCAATAAACCCTGGGACGAGCAGCAGCTCCGCCATTTAATCGTCTCACCTGCTTCCTGATACAGGGAACCTCTTTCTTCTTTTTAGTCATATTTTTCGCGATTCTCCGCGAGACTTACGTGTGTTTAAATCACTTTTTGCTTCAAAAAATTGCCACAGCAATATTTGTTGGAAAAATATATTGATTACATTGTGAAGCCTTTCTCAGGCAAAATTATCCTTCATCTTTTTTCAGAAAGGCCAAACATTATCAAATGAAAAGAAGAGATTTCATGCAAATGTCAGGTATGGGCTTTGGCGCTATGATGCTGTCCCAGGTGCCTGTCATCGGCAATCCGGTTTCGGAAGCACACCTGCTTGATCCCTGGATGGACGCAGCCTCCAAAAAGAAGCTGACAGAAGTGGCATTGAACGCGGCAAAAAGCAAAGGCGCTACCTATACAGATGTACGTATCGGCCGCTATCTGCAGCAATACGTTTTTACGCGTGAAAAGCAGGTACAAAATATCGTCAATGCAGAATCTTACGGGATCGGAGTCCGCGTGATCGCAAACGGAACCTGGGGTTTTTCAGCCACAAGTGACGTTACTGCCGATGGTATCGCCAAATGCGCCGCTACCGCAGTCGCCATTGCAAAAGCCAATTCAAAGTTCCAGAAAGAGCCTGTGGAGCTTGCCGCGCAGAAGGGCGTAGGAGATCAAACCTGGAAAACGCCCATCACCAAAAATGCATTCGAAATCCCCGTTCGCGAGAAGATCGACCTGCTGATGAATGTAAATGGAAAAGCGCTCGAAAACGGCGCCAGCTTCGTTACATCCAACCTGTTTTTTGTAAACGAACAAAAGTATTTCGCCTCTTCCGACGGCTCCTTTATTGATCAGGATATCCATCGCGTCTGGCCCACTTTCACGGTGACAGTCACGGACAAAGCAGCTGGTAAGTTCAAGACCCGCGATGCCATCAGCTCGCCGATGGGAATGGGATACGAGTACCTCGACGGACTTGCCTCTGAGAAAATAGCCGGTCCGAACGGGCTGGTAGGCTATCGTAATTCCTACGATATGGTTGAAGATGCGATCATGGCTGCCAAACAGGCCAAGCAAAAAATAACTGCAAAAACGGTGCAGCCGGGTAAATATGACCTGGTGCTAGACCCGAATCACCTGGGCCTCACCATACACGAATCGGTAGGGCACCCGACCGAGCTGGACAGGGTACTCGGCTACGAAGCGAACTACGCAGGTACCAGCTTCGCCACGCTCGATAAGTGGCAATCCAAGAACTTTGCATACGGAAGCAAGCTGGTCAATATCGTAGCTGACAAAACGCAGCCGAATACGCTCGGTGCCGTCGGTTACGACGATGAAGGTGTACCCTGCAAGGAATGGGATATTATCAAAGACGGTATCCTCGTAAATTATCAGGCCATCCGCGATCAGGTCAAAATCATTGGTGAAAAAGAATCACACGGATGCTGCTATGCAGATAACTGGTCTTCGGTTCAGTTTCAGCGGATGCCCAACATTTCCCTTAAACCGGGAACAGAAAAACGCAGCGTGCTCGATATGATCAAGGGTGTTGAAAAGGGGATTTACATCATCGGGCGCGGCTCGTATTCCATTGACCAGCAGCGCTATAACTTCCAGTTTGGCGGTCAGGTGTTTTATGAAATAAAAAACGGCGAACTCACCGGAATGCTCGACGACGTAGCTTATCAATCCAATACACAGGAGTTCTGGAATTCATGCTCTCAGCTCTGCGACAAAGACGATTACCGCACATTCGGCTCGTTTTTCGACGGAAAAGGGCAGCCCGGTCAGGTAAGCGCCGTATCCCACGGCAGCCCCACCACCCGGTTTGACGGAGTGAATGTGATTAATACGGGGAGGAAGATATAGTTAAGAAGGAGGAAAGGGAGGAAGGAGGAAGGAGGAAAGGAGCCCTTTTTCCCTGAGCGCACCCTGCCCTTGTCACCCTGAGCGCAGTCGAAGGGAAGAGCGACAACGCCATTCCCTTCGACCGCTCGGCGGCCCGGTCCGCTCAGGGTGAAAAGGAGGAGGTTCGAAGTTACAACAGACTAAACCATTTCGTGACAAACGATTATAAAACAGGTAAAATGGCAATCCTTTCAAAAGACGAAGCAAAGCAAATCATAGATAAAGTTCTGGCATTTTCGAAGGCTGATGAAGTCAGTGTAGGATTGTCGGGCAACCGGACGGGGAATATCCGCTATGCGCGGAACTCGGTCTCGACCAGCGGGGAAACGACCGATCTTTCTTTGTCGGTTACCTCTGTTTTTGGTAAAAAATCAGGTACGTCGACTATTAATGAGTTCGATGATGCGTCACTGGAAAAAACGGTGCGGCGTGCTGAGGAAATCGCGCGGCTGGCTCCCGAAAATCCTGAGTATATGCCGATGCTCGGCGCTGCAAACTTCCCTGAAAGCAAGGCTTTTGCCGATAGTACAGCGGCGATCAACCCGGATTTTCGTGCGCAGGCCGCATTCAATAGCATTGATCCCTGCGTGAAAAAGAACCTCACAGCAGCCGGCTATATGGAAGACAGCGCTGGGTTTTCAGCGATGGGCAACAACAAAGGCTTGTTTGGCTACAACAAAAGTACCTCCGTGGACTTCTCCATTACTGTCCGTACTGCCGATGGAAAAGGATCGGGCTATGTGTCCCGCGATTATAATGATGTGTCCAAGCTAAATACATTGGCGGCTACGGAGATAGCCATGCAAAAGGCGCTTGCTTCCACCAATACCAAAGCATTGGAACCGGGCAAATACACCGTCATTCTTGAACCAACTGCCGGTGCAGACCTGCTGCTGAATATGATGCGGAGCATGGATGCCCGCAGTGCGGATGAAGGCAGGAGTTTTCTGGGTAAAAAAGGCGGTGGTACCCGGCTGGGCGAGAAGCTTTTTGACGAAAGAATCACGATATACTCCGACCCGATGAATGCCGAAATCCCGGGCGCTACTTACCTGGGCGACGGAAGGCCGCAGGAGAAAGTGGTTTGGGTGGAGAATGGGGTAATCAAGAACATGTCGTACTCGCGCTTCTGGGCCGAAAAGCAGGGTGTTAAAGCGGTGCCGCCGGCAGGAGGCTTCATTTTTCAGGGAGGCAATGAGTCCATCGCCGATCTGATCAAAGGGACTGAAAAGGGGATTCTGGTCACGCGTTTCTGGTACATTCGCGCGGTTGACCCGCAAACGCTGCTTTATACCGGACTTACCCGCGACGGTACTTTTTACATTGAAAATGGCCAGATCAAGTATCCTGTCAAAAACTTCCGGTTTAATGAAAGTCCGGTCATTATGCTCAATAATGTGGAGGCGATCGGCAAGCCCGTGCGCGCTAACGGAAGTCTCGTGCCGCCTCTCAAAATCCGCGATTTTACATTTACCAGCCTTTCAGACGCGGTTTAAACCCGAGCTCATCGCAGGCAAAACCATTTAAGTATAAAATCTGCCATACATAACAAGACTTTTGATCCGGGTAACCCGATTCATTAACTTATGAATTGGGTTATATCCTGATTGTTCAATCATGCCACTATTAGCAAACATCTACATACTTTGAAAAGACGAGATTTCATTCAACTGGCTGGGTTAGGGACCGGAGCGTTCATGTTACCTGGCCTGGCAATGGGCAAAGTTGTTTCCCCGGAAGCATTCCTCCAGTCAGGAGCCGATGTGGCGGTCAAGAAGCGGCTGGCCGATGCAGCGCTGAATGCTGCCAAAGCCAAAGGCGCCTCCTATGCCGACGTGCGGATCGGACGCTACCTCAATCAGTTTATAGTTACCCGGGAAGAAAAGGTGCAGAACATCGTCAACACCGAGTCTTACGGAGTGGGTGTGCGTGTGATCGCAAATGGATGCTGGGGATTTGCAGCAGTTGTAGATGTGAATAATGAAGCCCAGATGGCGAAAGCTGCGGAGGACGCTGTTGCGATCGCCAAAGCCAATTCTAAATTAATGAAAGAGCCCGTTCAGCTGGCCCCGCAGAAAGGTTTTGGTGAAGTAAGCTGGAAAGCCCCGATCAAGAAAAACGGTTTTGAAGTACCAATAAAGGAAAAAGTAGACCTGCTGCTTTCTGTCAACGATGCGGCGATGAAGAATGGCGCCAACTATGTGAACTCGGTTCTTTTTCTGGTAAACGAACAAAAATATTTCGCATCAACAGACGGGTCTTACATTGATCAGGATGTACACCGGATCTGGCCGATTTTCAATATCACGACCATTGACCCGAAAAGTGGCAAGTTTGAAACCCGGAATGCACTCAGCGCACCAATGGGAATGGGCTACGATTATCTGCAGGCAAATCCGGCAGATAAGGTAACCGGCATTACCACGCGCTATAATATGGGATATGATATGCTGGAAGATGCTACCGCAGCTGCCAAACAGGCTAAGGAGAAACTTACAGCCAAGTCGGTGGAAGCGGGCAAGTACGATCTGATCCTTGATCCGTCGCATTTGTGGCTGACCATTCACGAGTCAGTAGGTCACCCGCTTGAACTGGATCGCGTACTTGGATATGAAGCCAATTTCGCCGGAACTTCTTTTGCGACACTTGACAAATGGAAGTCGAAGAATTTCCAATACGGAAGCAAACAGGTTAACCTGATCGCCGACAAGTTGCAGGTTGGCTCGCTCGGTGCCGTAGGTTGGGATGATGAAGGGGTGAATACCAAGAAATGGGACTTAGTCAAAGATGGGGTACTCGTTAACTACCAGGCGATCCGCGATCAGGCACATATCATCGGGGAAAAAGAGTCACACGGCTGCTGCTACGCGGATAGCTGGAGTTCGGTGCAGTTTCAAAGGATGCCGAATGTGTCCCTGGCAGCTGGCAAAACGCCATTGTCGGTAGACGAGATGATCAAAGATGTGAAAAAAGGCATTTATATTATCGGCGACGGCTCATTCTCAATCGATCAGCAGCGTTACAACTTCCAGTTTGGCGGACAGCTGTTTTATGAAATTAAGGATGGAAAAATAGTCGGTATGCTCAAAGATGTGGCTTACCAGTCTAACACGCAGGAGTTCTGGAATTCATGCGTGCAGGTTTGTGACGAGAGGGATTATCGCCTGGGCGGATCTTTCTTCGACGGGAAGGGTCAGCCTTCACAGTCAAGCGCGGTGTCTCACGGAAGCTCAACTGCGCGTTTCAATGGAGTTAATGTGATCAATACGGCAAGGAAGATTTAAAACAAAAACACCACCATGGCCATCATCTTAACAGAAGCAGAAGCAAAAGCATTGCTGCAAAAGGTTTTGAAATATTCCAAAGCAGATGAATGCGAAATCAATATAATGGGCGAGGAGCGGGGCAACTTGCGCTATGCCCGTAATGAAGTGTCGACCAGCGGCGCTTTGACCAACCAGAACCTGGAAGTGCAATCCGCATTCGGGCAAAAAGTGGGCGTTGCCACTGTGGACGAATTCAGCGACGAGGCAATTGAAAAATGTGTGAGAAGATCCGAAGAACTCGCGCAGCTCGCTCCCGAAAATCCCGAGTATGTAGGTGTTCTCGAACCTCAGAGTTATGGTAAATCAACCGGTTTTTTCGAGTCTACTGCCGCCATTAACCCCGATTTCAGGGCCGATGCGGTTGCCAAGAGCCTTGAACTGACACGCGCTCAGAACCTGACTGCGGCCGGTTTTCTGGAAAACCAGAAAGGTTACCGCGCGATGATGAACTCCAAGGGTTTGTTTGCGTATTACCCCAGCACCAATATCAACTTTTCACTCACCGTGCGCACACCGGACGGAACGGGTTCTGGCTATGTGGCGAGGGGCTATAGCGACGCTAAAAAGCTGGATACGGCGGCTGCAACGAAGATTGCGATCCTGAAATCCAAAGGTTCTGTGGGAGCAAAGGCTTTGGAGCCGGGTAAGTATACCGTGATTCTGGAACCTACTGCGGCTGTGGTGTTGCTGGAAAATATCTTCTTCGCAATGGACGCGCGCAGTGCCGATGAAGGTCGGTCTTTCCTGAGCAAACCGGGCGGCAAAACCAAGCTGGGCGAAAAGATCGTGGACGAACGTGTGAACATTTACACGGATCCCGCAAATCCGGATCTTCCTTCGTCACCCTGGTCGGGAGACGGGCAGCCGATCAATAAAATGAGCATGATTGAAAAGGGCGTGGTGAAAAACATGTTTTATTCGAGGTACTGGGCCAAGAAAAACAATGTCAAGCCAGTTCCATTCCCTACTAATGTGATCATGGAAGGCGGGACAGCCACTTTAGAGGAAATGATCAAGTCGACGAAGCAGGGAATTCTGGTGACCAAACTCTGGTACATCCGGGAGGTGGACCCGCAGACTTTACTACAAACGGGCCTGACGCGCGACGGTACTTTTTACATTGAAAACGGCGTTATCAAACATCCGATCAAGAATTTCCGCTTCAACGAAAGTCCGGTTATCATGCTGAACAATCTGGAAACACTTGGGAAATCTGAGCGGGTGGTAAGTACGGAGTCAGACCGTAACTATCTGATACCACCTATGAAGATCAGGGAATTTACATTTTCATCACTTTCCGACGCAGTTTAAGTATTGAAGCCTTTCTTTTTCACACGAATTCAATACACTTCGGGTAACTGGGATACCGATCAGCGAATGCCTTCCAATCTGTTGCATTCGCTGGTCGAGTACACCACAATCCCGGTTGACGAGAAAGAAAAAGTAGTGCAGCTTAGCAGTAACGAGCTTTTCAAGAGTCCATTCTGCTATTTAAGCGGTCACAAACTGGTCGAATTTTCACAGCAGGAACGCGATCATTTCCGCAGGTATGTTCAAAATGGCGGCTTTGTTTTTGTAGACGATTGCAACCACGATATTGACGGACTGTTTGCTAAGTCGTTTGAGCAGGAAATGGAACGCACTTTTGGCCCCAAAGCATTACAGAAAATCCCGAATAATCACCCGATTTACCACTCCTTCTTCAAATTCGAAGACGGTCCTCCAACTACATCATTCGAGCTAAACGGCTGGGGCGACGACCTGGTCCACGATTACCTCAAAGCCATTACGATCAATGGCCGCATCGGCGTTTTGTACAGCAATAAAGACTACGGCTGCGAATGGGACTACGATTTCAGGAACAAACGGTTCCTGGCCGTGGATAATACAAGGTTCGGGGTCAATATTGTGGTTTATGCGTTGGGAGTTTAGGAAAGGAGAACGGAGGAAAGGGAGGATGGAGGGACAAGTAAAAAAATAGCAGATTAACATTAATTTTTTCCATATTGAATACTTCACCAGAACATTACAAATCACTTGTTTCCAAGCTTCCGCTCCTGAAAAGGGAGATTGCGAAGGTGATCGTTGGGCAGCGGGAAGCGATTGATGAAATATTGATCTCATTGCTTGCGTCGGGGCATTGCCTGCTGGAAGGTGTGCCGGGGCTCGCGAAGACTTTGATGGTAAAAACCATGTCAGAAGCTTTGCACATGAGCTTCAAACGGATACAGTTTACACCCGACCTGATGCCGGGCGATATTGTGGGTACTGAAATCCTGGAAGAAGACCATGACACAGGCAGGAAGTTTTTTAAATTCAATCGCGGGCCGATATTTGCCAATGTGGTACTTGCGGATGAGATCAACCGAACTCCGCCAAAAACGCAGGCTGCATTGCTCGAAGCCATGCAGGAAAAAAGCGTGACCTACGGAGGAGAAAGCTATCAAATGCCTGATCCTTTTTTGATCATTGCCACCCAAAATCCCATTGAGCAGGCCGGTACCTATCCATTACCAGAGGCGCAGCTTGACCGCTTTTTACTTTATATCAAACTGAATTACCCCAACGAACAGGAGGAACTGGATGTACTGAAAGGTACAACCGGCTCGGCCAGGGCGCAGGTGGAGCGGGTTCTTTCTGATACCGATATCCGCGATTTGCAACAGCTTGTCCGCCAGGTGCATATCAGTGAGGAGCTGATCGTGTGGATCAATAAGCTGGTTCGCGCTACCCGGCCTGAGGGCAGCCCGTCGGCATTTGTAAAGGAATGGTGTGACTGGGGCGCTGGTCCGCGGGCAGGGCAGGCGCTTGTACTTTGTGCCAAAGCCAGGGCTGTGTTGCACGAACGTTTCGCGGTTATTCCGGAAGATATACAAACGCTTGCCTATCCCGTTTTTCGTCACCGCATTGCTATGAACTTCCGCGCGGAAGCTGAGAATATCAACAGTGACCAGGTGATCAGCGATTTGCTTGCCACGCTCAAACCCTGACACCAATTTCACATTCAGGATGGCAAAGCAAAAAGGCCTGTTGGCAGCAAATCTGGTAAAGCTCAAAAACCTCCAACTTACCGGCAAGCTGGTGAGCGAGGAGCTGATGCTCGGTATACACGCCAGCAAACGCTCGGGGATCGGCATTGAATTTGAACAATACCGGCACTACCAGCCTGGCGACGATCCCAAGCGGATCGACTGGAAGCTTTTTGCAAGAACCGACAAACATCTTGTCCGCGAATCTTCCACCGAGAGCGACCGCCAGCTACGTTTTTTACTTGACCTTTCCGGCTCCATGAATTATGCCGAAAATGGCGTCAGCAGGCTTCAATATGCACAGATATTGCTTGCCTCGCTGGCTTACCTGGGTTACATTCAAAATGACCAGATGAGCTTGTATGCTTTGAAAAACGGCAGTCTGGAAACCATATGTGCGGCAGGTTCATCTGCTTCGGGCAAACAGGCTTTTCAGAAGATGCTGGTGGGACTGGAAAAGGCGGAAGCTTCGGGAGAGTGGAGGATGGAGGGAGGGGAAGAAGGGAAACTGACTGAGCTGCGATCAAAGAAAAAGGAGCAGCTTATTCTTGTAAGTGACCTTTTGCAGGTAAATGAAGAGTGGCTGCAACTGATAAGTTCATTGGCAAATCCGAATCGCGAGATTGTGATTTTCCAGATTTTGGGCGATCAGGAGCTTGACTTTACATTAAGTGGTTTTTACAGGTTTAAGGATCTGGAAACCGGGAGAGAAATGGAGCTTGACGCTGCTTCTGTCCGCGAAAAATTCGTGGCGTCGGCACAGGCGTATTTTGAGAAACTTAAAAGTGACTTGCAGATCCCGTTTGTGCATTTGATCACAGCCAGGTTAAGCGACCCGATCGGAATGGTGTTAAAAACATTTTTAACCAAAAGAAAAGGCTGATGGAATTGCTGCAACCGTGGATGCTGTGGGGAATTACAGGGGTCGCATTGCCGATCGCTATTCACTTTTGGTACCAAAAAAAAGGGGAGGTAATTGCCTGGGCAGCATCGCGGTGGCTGGTGGATGAAAGCTCGCTCAAACACAGAGGTATCCGTCTGCACGAGATCCTGCTGCTGCTCATTCGTTGTTTCCTGATTATCCTGCTTGCATTGTTACTCAGTCAGCCGGTTTTGCATGGGTGGAAAAGCAATGAGGCGCAAGAGCGCGTGCATCTCGTGCAGGCGGATCCCAGGGTTGTGAATAATTATCGGTTTGAGATTGAAAATGCATTGAAGGCAGGCGAGCACGTTTTTTGGATCAGCCCCGATCAGCAGGCACTGCGCTCTACTTCAGAGATACCTGAGGTGGGTAATCCTGTACAATACATTCAGAAAAGCATTAACAAGCTGGCCAAAGGGCAAACGAGCATCTACCTCTTGGCAGACCAGCAGCTGCTTTCTATGCCCAAAGTAGTTGTGCCAGGTAAGTTCAGTCTGTATACGCTTACCGATTCTGCTTCGATGCAGCCGGCTAATTATATGGAGTTGAATGAAGGTAAAAGGTTGTTTGTCAATCCTGGTAGTGGCGTGTTGGAAGTTGCGCAGAATGGAGCATCAACAGTACGGCTCGCTTCTAAGCCGGTGCATTCCGGTGATTTAAAGCTATTGATTGACTATAAAAATCCTGCGGAAAGACAGTCTGTTATGGCAGCTGTAAAGGCACTTACTGAGGTTTACAGCTTGCCTTTTCAAATGGATGAGAAAGCAAATGCAGACAATGTGTACGATTGGATATTGTCTGATCAAAAACCAGCAAAGACCGCGGCAAAAACCCTCTATGTGATCTCGGGAAAAACAGCGGATTTGCCGCAACATAGTAATGTAGTTTACGTAACTGACTCCCTGCTTTTGAATTCGTCCGACCTGGTTCGGAATGGGAGGTTGCCGGAATGGCTAGGGGAGATATTTACTTCTTTTTACCAACTAAAAAACAGGAAAGAGCCGCTTAGCAGACAGCAGTTAAGTTTATTATTTGAAGAAGTTGAAATGCCACAAACACAGGAAGCAGCTGAACTCCGGAAGTGGCTCTTGCTTGCGTTCGTTTTACTAACAGCGTTAGAAAGGTGGCTTGTATTGCGTAAATCGACCCTTGCACGTTATGCATAGTCTGAACAAATTGATCAGCTCGGTGTCGGTGCAGCTTTTTGCAGCCGGATTGATCCGCTGTGTATCGCTCGCAGTCGCGGCCTTTCTGCTTATTTTTACATTTGCTTCTGCCGCGTACGCTGCGCTTGCTTCGGGACTTGTTTTTGCATTCGCTATCTGGCAAAATAAGTTATATGAAAGCAAAAAGTCCGGTGCAATCGCACTGATCCATCGCTACACGGGCGATACTGAATACAGCTTGCATTTGCTGGAAAAAGAGGAGCTGAACCTGGCTGAGCAAATGCAGTTGGAGCGAATTTCGAAAAACCAGATCAGCTTTCCTTTCCGTGAGTTGTACTCCGGAATGGCGCCTTATGCTGGTGTGCTCGCAATAGCCGCCATCATTTATTTTCTCCATCCTCAATGGAATTCAGCTGATAAACCGGCTAGCCAAAATGCCGGGCTTGTTCAGCAGGAGCGGACGAATGCGCCCGAGGTTGCGCCCCGGCTCGTGCGGGCAGAAGTGTCTGTGAGTCCGCCTGCATACACCGGGCTGCGGCAAACGGATTCAGAAGATCTGAATGTGTCGGCCATTACCGGCTCGAAGCTGGGTTGGGAGGTGGAGTTTAACAACACAAATAAGCTGACTGTTAAGCTGGCCAATGCACGGGGAGAGGAAGTGCGCTTTGTCAGGAAAGGCACTGTTTTTCAATATTCCGACCGGCTTGCAGGTTCGGGTTTGTACTCCATTAAAGGTTATTGGAAGGATTCACTCGTTTACCAGTCAGAGTTTTACAAGCTTGATGCGATTCCCGACCTTGCTCCCAAGATAGAGCCGGCTTCGAAGGAGTTGTACAAATATCATTTGTTGAAAGACAGTAAAACACTCCGCGTTTCAGCCAGGATCTCCGATGATTTTCAGGTCAGACAGGCATTTATAGTTGCTACGGTCGCACGGGGTTCGGGAGAGAATGTGAAGTTCCGGGAAATGCGGTTCCCATTGAGTCCCAATCAATTCAAAGAAGCCAATGTTCAGAAAACGATTAACCTGAATGAGCTCAACTTTACACCCGGCGATGAACTTTACTATTATTGGGCAGCGGTAGATAACCGGGTACCCGAGGGTAATTTTACCAAATCGGATACCTACTTCCTGGTTTATAAAGACACTGCGCAGATTGAAGAAGCGGAACTGGCTACGATGGCAGTCAACGTCATGCCTGAATATTTCCGGAGCCAGCGGCAGATCATTATTGATACTGAAAAGCTGATTGCAAAAAGAAGAAAGTTGGAGAAAAAGCCATTTAATGCGGCTTCAAACGAGATAGGGTATGATCAGAAGCTGCTCCGGCTGCGGTATGGACAATATTTGGGAGAAGAGTTTGAAACCAATATCGGGGGCGGCGAGGCTCCCGGCGAAATCCCGGAAGGTAATATCATAGATGCATTCACGCACCATTCTGACGGAACAGGAGAAGCAGCCGAACAGCACCAGGCGGAGGGAAATGCCGGTGATCATGGACACGATCACGGGAAAACTGCGCCGCCAACCGAATCGAAAGACCCGCTCGCTGCTTTAATGGAGCAGTACACGCATTCGCACGACGATGCCGAAACAAATACCTTTTACGAGCAGTCGACCAGGAGTTTGCTGAAATCGGCATTGGAACAAATGTGGCAGTCGGAACTGCATTTGCGGATGTACGAACCTGAAAAGGCGCTTCCATTTGAGCATAAGGCGTTAGAATACCTGAAATCGGCACAACAGAAAGCGCGGACTTACGCCAAAAAGAGCGGCTACGATCCGCCGCCGATCAAGGAAAAAGAGAAGCGGCTTACGGGCGAGTTAAAGGATATAGCGGCGGATTTTACCTCCGAAAAAATCTATGATCAAAAGCAAACTGCGCAGCTTGCCGCCGAAGTGCTCGGGTTTGTGGACCGTGTGAAAACCGACAAAAACAGTCAGGCACGTTTGCGGCTGGCCGGAAGTGAGCTGAGCGACCGGCTGATCTCGGCAGGTCCGTTTAATGGCGGCTTGCAGAACTGGCCGCTGATTGCCGCATTGCAAAAACTGGTGAGCGGTAAAGTGCTCTCCAAGACAGAAAAGGAAGAATTGAAAACCGGCCTGTACAAATATGCCAACCGTGGAGTGCAGGGATATAAAGGGTATTCGGCTGATAAAAAGCTGGAAGAAGCTTTCTGGAAAAAGCTTCGGTAGCTGACAAATTGAATTTGAATGATCCAACTTGATTTCGACTGGTCTGACACATTAAGCCTGATTACCCTGGCAGCGGCGATCATCGCGGCTTTGGCTACATTGCTGCGGGGGATTTTTGCTTTAAAGAATCGCCCTGTCAATGGCAGGAGAGCTGGATTGAAGCTGCTACTGAATGTGATTTTATGGCTGAGTGTGATCGCGTTTATATTACAGCCACAGCTTACCTTAAAGGCGAGAGTTACTACCGGAATCCTGCCAGGTAGTGAAGTTCCAGCTACTTTTCTGCGTCATTTGCAGGATAGTCTGCGGCGGGCGGAAGTGGTTCCAGTTGAGGAAATAGCGCATGCGGGGGTGGATACCTTGCTGCTCGTGGGGACAGAGTTTCCGCCGCGTTTGTTTACCAGCTTACCATTGTCTGCGGCCCCGCCGGTGATCAGGTGGATACCATATGATAAGCCTGACCGGTTTGTGCATCTCCAATGGAAGGGAATACTGCGCAAAGGTGAAATGCAGGAAGTGTCTGGCCGGCTTGTATCTACTAAAAAGCAGGTGCTTAAACTTGGGTATGGCAGGAATACACTGGATAGTACCATGCTGATCAAGGGTGAAAGTCGATTTAAGCTCCGATTTCCTGCATTTTCAGAAGGCAGGACAACGGTCACATTGGGGATTGATGGTCAGCAACAGGATACGCTCCGATTTTTTGCCAGGCCTGCTACTCCGCTTGCGGCGCGCTTTATCCTGGACAGTCCCGACTTTGAAAGCCGGAACCTGGCTGCTTGGCTGGGTAAGAGCGGACATGCTGTGGTGTATGATGTCGCGATTGCGAAGGATCTGAAATCGAGTGTTAAAATCAATGCGGCCAAGGCGCCCGATCTGGTCATCACGAATGCAGCCAATGCTAATTCCGCGGCTGTGAAGAAGGCACTGACAGGAGGCGCCAGTGTTCTTTTTATTGGTCTCACTAATCCTGAATCTGAAATCAGGCGCATTAATGAGGTTGTAGGTACCCGTTTTCAGGTGCGCAAAATTTCAAACGAGCCTGCCGTAAAAGTGCAGCCCCAGCTGGACGCTCTGCCTTTTCAATTCGTTAATGCTGCTAATCAGATCAAAGTTGCAGGAATGCCGGTTGCTATTGAAAAACATCGCGGTAATGTGGGTGTCAGTCTGCTGAATGAAACTTTCCCGATGCAACTGGCAGGTGATTCGGTCACATACCAAAAGGTTTGGGATACGATTCTGGCTAATTTAAAACCCGCCGGGAGTCACAATCTGGAAATTGAAGCACCGGTTATTAAAGGTGTAAAAGCGCGGTTGGGCCTGAATAATTTCGCTGCATTGCCGCGCATTTTGCCAATCGGGTCGGATACCCTTTTTGCTTCCAAATCGCCTCTTAATTTCAGTGCGGGCAGCGCGGAGTTTATACCGGTGCAATCGGGCTGGGTCGCATTACAGGATTCAGTGCCGGCGGAGATTTATATTGAAAATGATTCAGAAACAGCACAGCTGGCTCGCATATCCACTTTGGTAAGTACTTACGAAAGGCTCTCGGAGATTACGGGCGAACCTGAATCAACATCCAGAACCGCTTCACGTGCATTGCCGGAATGGGTATGGTTTCTGTGGCTGATGATCTGCTTCGCTGCGCTCTGGATCGAAGAGAAATTTTCGTAATCACTGGTTTTCCAGATCATTAAGCGTTACCTGCCGCGGATATGGTGCAAAGTGCGAATTGGGTTCATTGATCCGGTAGCCTTCTTCTATGTACTGCCGGGCTTTCTGAAAATACGTGGTCTGGCGATTGTTACCCATAATTTTGAGCGTCAGTCCCATGTAATAGTTGGCGGTAGGGTGCTGCTCATACAGTTGCAGGCATTCATTCAGCCGCTCCTGCGCCTTGTCAAGCTCCCCCGACAGATAGTACATGATCCCGAAGTACAGCAATGTGTTATAGTGGATATCGTTTTTGCCTTCGCCTCTTTTTTGCGTAGCTATATCTTGTAAAAAGCTAATCTCCGCCTTCTCAAAATCACCGAGCTGCATCCAGGCAATGGCTTTGTAAAACGAGAAAGAATGATCCATTGTAAATGCGTGGGGCATTCGCTTTTCAGCCTCCTGGAAATCTGCGATGGCCTTTTCATAATTGCCCGCCACAATGCAATGCAGATAGCCGCGGTAGGGCAGCCAGCGGTTTGTATCAAGTTCAACAGCTTTGTCCATATTTCCGAACAGCTGTTCAAAATCTTTGAGAACCATATAATGCTGGGCTTTTTCCTGATAGGCTTCTGCGATATTCGGACAAATGGAAATGAGGGAATCGTAAGTCTGTGCACGGCTCGGCTGTTCAATAGGAAACAGATCTGCTCGTCGTGAATAGACTGCAAAAAGGCTGTCCCGGTAACTTTCCGAAGCACAATCAGGTTGACTTTGCCCGAATGCGACAGTCGTGATATTTGCCAGAACTAGAATTAACAATCGCATATCTTCCGGTCAGGTGTAAATTTTGTTTGCTAACCAAACAATTCCTATTTTTAATCAAATAACGCGCACTATGTATCTATTTACTCTCAGAATGCACCTGGCTGCGTTGAAGCAGCTTCTTAATGATCGTTCTTCTGAAATGACAGAAGATCAACGCTTAAAGGTTTGGCAAAAGATTGAGACTTTGCAAGACGCGATTGAGCTTTTGGAAAAACTTAAAAAACGCTGAAATCTTAAAACCCAGAATCATGGAAACAAAAACAGAATTGGCATATGAAATTGAGCAATTGCTCGCTGCCGCAGATGAGTCGATTCGGGAGGCACAGTCATTTCTGATCAGTCAGGGTGAGCTGGTAGACCTTACTGAATGGGTCACGATCAAAGAATATTGCAGCCGGTTCAATATACGGAATGTTGAAACTGTTGTCAACTGGATCAACAGGGGGATTATCTCACCTGAAAACGTTCGCACGATTGAAGAATTTAATCATACAAGGCTGATTAAGGCAATTCCGTACAACACAAAGTCTTCTCCCAAAATTAACACCTGATCACAAGCGTGAAACGCTACGCGGTTGCTGCTTGGCACCAGGTAAGCTGCTATTCAGATTTTAAGCTGCGGACCGGGTTTTTCATGGCTACTTTGATAGCCTGGAAACTGACTGTTGCCAGGGTTACCAGCAATGTTCCCGATCCCGTCACCGCGAACACCCACCAGGAAATGTTTGTGTGGTATTTGTATTTAAGCAGCCAGATATTCAGGAAATAGTAAGCGACAGGCGCTGCGATGACGAATGCGACAATAACAAGCACCACAAAATCCCAGGAAAGCATTCCCCAGACATTCAGTACCGTTGCGCCGAGCACCTTCCGTACTCCGATCTCTTTCGTGCGCTGCTCTGCAATGAATGAGGCGACCCCGAAAAGTCCCAGGCAGCTGATCAATATGGCCAGGACAGCAAAGAAAGTAGTCAGTTTGGCAATTCTCACTTCGTCGTAAAATTTGGATGCATAATCCTGGTCAACGAAGCTGAACTGGAATGGCACGCCGGGATCATACTTCTTGAAAACATGCTCTACCTGCGCCAGAGCGGCACTTGCACTCAGCCCCGGAGCAAGCCGGATATTGATCACACCTCCCTGCTCCCTGCCCAGGTTGTAGATCAGGGGCTTGGTAGGTTCATAAGGTGAATCGACGATCATATCTTTGATAACGCCTATTATCCTCACAGGCTCATCAAACCACATTAAATCTTCACCAACCGGATTTTCCAGTCCCATGAATTTCGCGGCTGCTTCATTGATCACCAGGCCGCTGGAATCAGAGGCAAAGGAACGGCTGAAATCGCGCCCGCCGATAAACTTCCATCCGACCGTTTTTCCGTAATCGTGAGATACTTCATTGTAGGAGAAATCGACGGATAATGCAGGGTCTTTTCCTTTCCATCTGAGTCCGCTTGTAGACGACCAGGAGTTAGTGGCCGGACTGCTGGATTCGGCCATTTCAGCAATCGCGCCGGCTCCTTTCAGCTCGTTTCTGACCACGTCGAAATGAGTATGAATATCTGGCGTGGAAAGAAAGATCGTGATCAGGCCCGAGCGATCGTATCCTACGGGCCGGTCTTTGGCAAACTGAATCTGCCGGTATACAACCAATGCGCCGACAATCAATACTATTGATACTGAAAACTGTACAACTACCAGCACTTTCCGCGGGACGGCCGCAAATCTCCCCACCCTGAATGTGCCTTTTAGTACCTTAATGGGCTGAAAAGAAGACAAATAAAGCGCAGGGTAGCTCCCCGCAACTATGGCTGTGAAGAGGCTGAAAGCGAGGCCGATCAGCCAGAATACAGGGTTTGTCCACAGCATGTCGAGCTTTTTGTCGGCTACCTCATTGAAGAAATGAAGTATCAGTAAAACCAGCAGGCATGCAAATGTGAATGCAAATGCGACAACGAGAAACGATTCGCTGAAAAACTGGACAATCAGCTGGTTTCTGACAGATCCGATCGCTTTTCTAATCCCTACCTCTTTCGCACGTTTTTCGGAACGTGCGGTGCTCAGGTTCATAAAGTTGATGCACGCCAGCAGCAGTACAAACGTGCCTATCAGTCCGAAAAGCCAGACATTTTCGATTTTTCCACTTACTTGTTTTCCATTCTTGAAGGTCGAATACAGGTGCCACTTTTCCATTGGATGAAGGAAAACTGCGGGCTTAAACGTCAATTGCTCGGGCCGGATATGTTTCTTTTTAACATCTCTGATCCTGGTTGAAACAGTTTCAATGTCGGCCTGCTCCGTCAGCTGCACATAGATTTGGAAATTGTTTGGCCTCCACGGATCTTCCATCGTTTGAAGCGAAGCATTCGCGATCTCGTACAGCGACCACGGCATCATGAACTGCACCTGATGCAGGGAAGTATTGTGGGGAAGGTCTTTGAAAACTCCGGTCACTTTCAAGTTGGTGCTGTTATCCAGCTTGATAACCTTGTCCATCGGGTCTGCATCTCCGAAGAAAGCTTTGGCTACGGATTCAGAAAGGATGATCGAATAAGGTTCTTTGAGCGCTTTCCAGGTGCCCCGCATCATTTCGAGGCTAAATACCTCCGGTGCAGACTCGTCTATGTAGTGGCCTGTTTTGCTGATCCTTGTCTCGCCGTACGTGAGTATGTGCGGGCTGATCCAGGTCGACATTAATACATGCTTGAAGTCGCTGCCATAACTTCTCCTCAGCTCCTCGCCAAGCGGGTAGGGATTCGAGTTTTGGGTGTCGATGTCTCCGTTGCGCGTTTGATGCTGCATGACCTGGGCAATGCGGCTGTAATTTTTGAAGTACCTGTCATAGGATAGCTCGTCGTGGATCCATAATCCTATCAACATCGCTACGGCCATTCCCATAGCCAGTCCGGAGATATTAATGAAGCTGTAAACCTTGTTTTTGGTCAGCGTCCGTAATGCGATCTTGAAGTAGTTTTTGATCATTCCCGGGCTAAGATGATAAGTGTAAGAATAAGCTGAGTCGACAAATGTCTTGCCACCTGTCTTAAATTGCTCGTGGCGTCTTCAAAGCGCCTTTTTGCTATGTTATTCTGTTCAAAAGCGGACGGATTTTGTTCGTAGCCGAACGTCTCCCGAAAATATTTCTGAGTAGTCTGTAACGAAATTCGTGGTTGATCGTCTTTGTCATTGAAATGGATTTACAAGCTTTCAATCAACGCATATTGCCCGTTCAAGGCCGCCTGTTCCGACTGGCGCAGATGTTCCTTCGCAACAGGGAGGAGGCTGAGGATGCCATTCAGGATGTGTTGATGAGGCTGTGGACCAACCGGCAGCAGCTTGAAACTTACCAGAGCATCGAAGCGCTGGCTGTTCAGATGACGAGAAATCTATGTCTTGACAAACTCAAATCCCACCAGAACCAAAAGGTAGAACGCGGGGCTGATCTGGGCGAGGTGCAAACATTGGAACTGTCGCCTTACCGGCAGCTGGAAAGCAACGATGGCACTGCATTGATACACAAGCTTATTGACGCATTGCCCGAACAATACAGGCTGGTGCTGCACCTGCGGGATGTGGAAGAGTATTCGTTTGAAGAGATAGAAGAAGTAACAGGGCTGACCAATGCGAATATTCGTGTAATCCTTTCCCGGGCACGGCAGAAGCTGCGGGAGACTTACCTTAAAGCAAGCAATTATGAAAGTGGATATTGAAAAGTTATTAGAGAAATATTACGACGGGGAAACCAGTGTGGAGGAGGAGCGGGAGCTTAAAAGGTTCTTCCGTGATGAACAGGTACCGCCGCATTTGAAGAGCCACGCCGCCCAGTTCGGCTACTTTACCGAAGCAAGCCAGGAGCTTCCCTCGCTTACATTTACCAGCAAGCTGGCTTTGGAAATGGACCCACCCAAACAGGGACCGGTGCGGCGGTTTGCAGGCTGGCTCGTGAGGATAGCTGCGGGCGTTGCGCTTCTCATTGTTGGTTTTGCGAGCGGCTGGTTTTTTCAGTCTGGCAAGATGAAGGGTAGCAACCCGGATCCGGCGGAGAATGGCGACGCGCCGGTGGTAGCGATGAAGAATGTGCTTTCGTTCGAGAAAATGAATGTTACCTCGGCAAGCGAGCGGATACAGGCGGTGAACCAGAGCTACGAGCTTACGAATGTAGACCGGGATATCACGCAGCTGCTGATCAATACCCTCAATTTTGACCCGAATATCAATGTACGTCTCGCGGCTTGTCAGGCACTGGTGCATTTTGAAAATGAGCCCGAAGTGAATGAAGCGCTCATCCGCTCCCTGGCTATCCAGACCGACCCGAACATCCAGATCTCGTTGATCGAGGCGCTGGTGGCGATAAAGGAAAAGCGCGCCAGTGACCAGTTCAGGGAAATTGCCCAGAACCAAAAGGTAATGGAAGTGGTGCGCCTGAGAGCGGAAGAGGGGTGGAGCGAGCTGAACCAGGTCAATACGCAAAGTTTATAGTCGAATTTCAATCCATAATTTTTATCAAAACCATGAAAAATGCACTGTTATTAGGTGTGGGTGTACTGTATTGCCTTTCCCGCGCAGACGCTCAGAACCTTGAATTCAAAACAAAGCTGGCCAATTCAAAAGAAAAGAAGGTGGTCATCGAAATGGCAGCCGCCGATATCAAAATCGAAGGCCACAACAGTGACGAAGTATTTATCGCCGCCTCGTCCGGCTATGAAGCCCCGCCTGATCGTGCAAAGGGATTGAAGCCATTGTACTATTCTGGCGTAGATAACACGGGCATCGGCTTGTCGGTAGTGACAGAAGGCAATACCTTGAAAGTGGATAAAGTTACTCGCAAAGACGTCAAGTATACCATTCGTTTGCCGAAACAGGTCGCGGTATTATTCCAGGAAACCAACTGGAGTGGCGGCTCCAATGTGGTGGTTGCTAATATGGACGGAGATCTCGAAATCCGTACCAACAATGCGAATATCAATCTTAACAAGGTCACCGGACCTGTTGTCGCAAACAGCACGAGCGGCAATGTAAATGTGGTTTTTTCCGGTTTAAGCCAAAGCAAGCCGACCGCTATTTCGACGATCAGCGGAGAAATTGACGTTTCGCTTCCGGCCACAGCAAAGTCGAACATGAAGCTGCGGTCCATCAATGGCGAAATGTATACGGACTTTGACCTGGGCGTGAAGAACGCGAAAGACGGGCTGTCCAGACTGGGCGGAGCGAACAACATCGAAGGCAGCACCAATGGGGGCGGCGTTGAAGTTCAGCTTAATACGATCAGCAGCAACATATATATCCGTAAACAGAAATAAACCTGAGCCACCATGAAAAATCTAAACCTGATCATTTGCCTGTGCTTCTTTGCTGCTCCGCTTATGGCGCAGAAGAAAGTAGAAAAAGTACTGCCTTTTAAAACCGGGCAAACAGTTAATCTTGAACTGAAATTTGCCGATAGTATCGTGGTGCGTTACTGGGATAAGCAGGAGGCGCTTGTAAAAATGGATATTACCATCAATGGTGGCCGGCTGAATGATGCACTGCTGATCCGGTCCAGCCGGACAGCCGACGAAGTGAAGTTGAGTACCGATTTTGATGAGCAACTTTTGAAACAAAGCCGCAAGTCCGACTGTCCGGATACCAAGTCGGGTTACTGGACAGACAAGGACGGCGATGCGCGGTACGTTTGCAAGGAAATCCACTACCACGTTTTCCTGCCGCGCAATGCCCAGCTGAAACTGGAAACGATAGACGGTAACATTGATATCCAGGATGCGAGCAGCCCGGTACTCGCCAAAACGATCAGCGGATATGTGGATATGAGCTGGCTGGGTTCCAAAGGGGCGAACGTGGCTATGAAGACCATCACCGGCGAAGTTTATTCAGATCTTGATATTGATTTTAAAACCAAAAAGGACAAAAACCCGATCGTAGGGTACTTGCTGGAAGGTACCTTTAAAGGAGGTGGGCCCGACGTCAGGCTGGAATCCATCAGTAACAATGTGTATCTGAGACAGAGAAAGTAGCATTCATTTTTAGCCATGGAAAGCAGCAATGCCGGAAGATTTATTCCGGCATTGCTGCTTTCCAACCTTTTGGCCGAAATGCTGGTCTCATGGTTGTTCCTAACACTTGCAATATGAAAAAGCTGGCATCCATCACGTCCCTTTTAATTGTCCTGTTTATCGGATGTAAGTCCGATGATAAGATCACCCCAACTGAACAATGGTCCGAGGGTTGCATTTCAATGGTGCCTGACGGAGACAATTACAAGATTGTAGGTGGGTGCTGTTACGAGATTGTTTTTCGTGCTGTGAAATTTCCGGCAGGTGAGAAGCGCTCCATTACGGCGGTTTACTTCACGGGTACCGGCGCTAAAATGATCAACTATCCTATCAAGCTTCTTATCGAGAAGTCGGCAGACGGAAGCAAGCTGAAAGTTTCCAATCCGGCACATTCACAAGAGTTCAACTTTACGCGCGTTAAGGCCGCGCTTGCCTGCTTTTGCGTGTGCGACTAAGTCGGCGCATTGCCCCTCGCTTTGATGTAAAGCCTTAATAACAGACTTTCCGAAGTATTTCGCGTCTCCCCGCTGAGCTGAATCCTGGCGGGCAAAGCTTCATTTAGAATTTACAGTTAACAGCCACGCTCCGGCTCCGGATAATTGTGCCCCCATGAAGGGGCCGCTACACCCTTGATTTTGGCCGCCTCACCACAAACTCACTCCGCCTTTAATATGAATAAAGTATAATTGTAACCGGTTAGTTAGCCGAAAATGTCCATTCAGTGTTGGAAAATTCCTTTAATCAGTAACCACTATAACAAACCCGCATGAAAACGCAGAGTAAGTATCTAGACGAAATTAACAGGCTTCTTGCCGACTATCTTACAGAGATCGAAAAGTCAGATTTGAAACCATTGTCCGCGCAGGTGTACCAGGTTCAATCCAAGAATTTTGTGAGATGGATTAATGGAGAATTCACGCCGGGAGAAGTGAAAAAATCGAAAAGGCAGGCTAAGGAAAATTCTGACAAAGGTAACTAGCCGCTTCCGACTCCAAACTGGCTTATCTTCCGGGACTTTCCAGAAGCCCTGCATTACAATCCCGCATTAAGTACTCTCGTTCCTCTTCCGATTACAATAACTTTTTGGCAGCCGGCCAAATACAAAACACCTTCGCGGCAAAACCGGAAGGTGTAAGATATACTCAACGTTTATAAACAAATCAATCCGGTTCACATCAATGCGCCTTTGCGATAGCTTGTATCAGTAACCATTGTCAATACAAGTATAGCACAGCATCTGAACTTTACTCGTGGATTTGGCTAATTTCTTTTGTAGAAATTTCCCTACATGGCTATTTGTTATTTTTAGCTAGTTTTGGCTGTCTGCATACTTATGTGCATTCTTTTGCCCTCCCTTTGTATATGAATGTTGGTACAAGGGACGACTATGTAATTTTTGCGCATGAGTTCATCATTTCTGGAATGGCCGGTCCGCAAACAACTAGCTACTGAGGTAAATACGTTAGATCGGGTCCGTATACGCGTGCTGGCTTACATCCTTCATTTAAGGATTCTGTCTACCGGCGTTTTGTTGGTTTTCTTTCTCTTACAGGATTACGAGCAGCAGAGTGTCAGGATCGCTGTTCTCTTCTGCGTTTCGTTGTTATTCTACATTGCGTTAACCCTGGGATTACACTGGCGTTTAGCCATTCATATAGCCGTCAACGTTTTCCTGTTCATCCTCTGGACCAACCTGTTCATTGTCGACAAGACGCTGAACCTGGTCACAATACAATATGCCGGTATCGCCAGTGTTTGTGCTTTTTACGGACTGGGTAACCGCCTCGGGCTCATCTATTCTGCCATCGCGCTGGCTGCATTTGTCCTGTATCTGGCCCTGGGGAATACAGTGGGGGCGGAGATCCCGCTCGGGCCGCTTGGCTCGGGAAGCTTTGCAGCGGCTCTTTTCCTTGTCAATGATTTCTTCTTCCTGGTACTGATCCATTATTACTTTTTCAGCTCCTTTAATGCGACGATGGAAGTGCTGGACGCGCGTACTATTGAATTGACGGAAAATATCGGAAAGCTGGAACAGGCACAGATCAAGCAGCAGGAGGAATTCGTGCATCAGAAGCATTTGCTCGCGAGTATTTCTCACGATATCAAAAGTCCGCTTCGTTTTTTGATGACTACAACCGCTCGCCTCGCCAAGAATTATCCCGACCTGCCGACGGTGCGTGCGATCAGCCAGTCGAGTTACCGGCTTTATAATTTCATGAAAAACCTGCTGGAATACACAGAGTTCAGGTACAAGAATACGGATGTAAACTTTGCTTACCTGGATGTGTGTGAACTGGTGGAGCAAAAGCTGGATATTTTTGCTGAACAGGCGGAAAGTCAATGCAATTCACTTGTCAATGCAGTTGAATCAGGTGTAATCCTCAAAAGCAACCTGCAACTCGTGGGCATTATCCTGCACAACCTGATCGACAATGCGAACAAGGTTACCTCTCAGGGTCAAATCAAAATTACCTGCGAAGACCATCGCAACCAGCTGCACCTGATCGTCAGTGATACCGGCCCCGGAATGGATCCTGGGATTATGGAATGGATCAACAGTCCGCACAGGATTCCCGGTCCGGAACACAATCCGCAGAGCTTCGGAATGGGCTTGCTGATCGTAAAGGAAATCAGCGGCCTGATACGCGCCAAGCTCCTGGCACAGCCGTTTACTCCCCGTGGAACTTCAATTCACATTATTTTTTCAAAGAATAATCCTTAGTAGTTAAATTTCTACAAACATTTCTCATTGCGATGAGTTAACTTTAACTTGGTTTAAAGCAATTATCTATTTGATGAAAACAATTTTACTTGTTGAAGACCATTCAATTGTGCGAATGGGTGTGAAGCTGCTGATCGAAGATTTTATGACGCAAGTGTCGATTGTCGAGTCCGGTAGTTTCAATGAAACACTCCGGCACCTGCAAAGCCGGTTCTTTGATCTGGTGATACTGGATATCAAGATACCAGGCGGGGAAGGATTCAATATGATCGGCAAAATCAGGAGTATTCAAAACAAAGTAAAAATCCTCATTTTCTCATCTCAGGACGAGGAGCTGTATGCCCTGCATTACTATAAAGCCGGCGCGAGCGGCTACCTGCCCAAAGACGCGTCCAATGACGAACTTGAAAAAGCAATTACGGCTGTTATGAGCGGCGGTACTTATATCAGTAAGGTTGTTCAGCATCAGCTGGTAAGCAACAGTATGCTTGAAAAAGACAGTAAACAAAGTCCGCTTGAAATCTTGTCCAACAGGGAGCTTGAAATTATGGATATGCTGCTTGTAGGTAAGTGGACAAAAGATATTGCAACTGATCTCAATATCAAGGAAAGTACGGTAAGTACTTATAAGGCAAGGATTTTTGAAAAGCTAAATGTTACAAATATTCTTGAATTGTTTAAAAAAGTCGAAATTTACAAAAACAGGAAAGTAGCATAGTGTAGTATTATCTCTTTATAGTCCAATTATCTCTTCTATCATCAATAAGTGTTGTTTGAAATGGAAACCTCAATTACCTACGCGAAACCTGCGGAGCTACCATTCTTTGGAACCGTCGTGCTTACCGTACTAACCGGTTCGTTGCTCTGGATGTCGATCATTTACAGTATCTTCTTCCTTATTGTCAGCTAGCCGCTCGTTAAAGCAGCTGCGCAACCACATTGCCAGCTGCCTCTGTTAAAGAAAGTTAAAGCCCGGCAGTTGCTTAATCGGCTTAACTTTTTTTAAGAAACCCGGTACACACCCGCAGAAATGCATTGAATAGTTTTGGCCCATCTTCTAATCCGGCCAAAACTATTCGCGATGATCCCCTTTCGAAAACTCAATCTGTACACCGCCTGGTCGCTTTTTGCCGTTACATTGGTCACTTACGTCATGACAATGGAGCGTACGGCAAGTTTCTGGGACTGTGGTGAATTTATTGCCTGCGCATTCAAATTGCAAGTCCCTCACCCGCCCGGCTCGCCGTTGTTCCTGCTTATCGGTCGCCTGTTTTCATTACTCGCTTTGGGCGATGTGACACAGGTTGCTTACTGGGTCAATATGGTGTCAGTCGTGAGCAGCGCTTTCACGATTTTCTTTTTGTTCAAAACGATTGTCCTGCTCGCATTGAAGCTCTTTGGTAAAGCAGAAAATGAGTTATTGCCCAATGAATCGGTACTTGTTATTGCATCGGGTGTAGTAGGCGCGCTGGCTTACGCGTGGTCCGATTCGTTCTGGTTTTCGGCCCTGGAAGCGGAGGTGTACGGACTGTCCTCTTTCTTTACAGCAGTAGTGATCTGGGCTGCTTTTAAATGGGAGAAAATAGAAGATCCTGCGCTGGCCAACCGCTGGCTGATCTTCATTGCCTACCTGGTTGGGCTCTCCATTGGCGTGCATTTGCTGAACCTGGTTGCATTACCGGCGCTTGCACTGATTTATTATTTTAAAAAATACCCGAAACCAACTTTTCTCGGTGGTACCGCCGCTTTTCTGATCGGTCTGGCTATCCTGGGGATTATTAATACAGGCATCATTCCCGGACTTCCCGGCCTGGCAGGCAAATTCGAGATCTTCTTTGTAAACACATTGGGCTTGCCCTATAACTATGGAATTGCCGTTTTCATATTCTTGTTCCTGGGCATTCTGACGTGGGGAATCTTTTCGTCACAAAAAGCCGGAAGGGTTCTGTTGAACACCGCCTTGCTGTCACTTGCCTTCTTGCTGACAGGTTATTCATCTTACGTGCTGGTCTTGGTTCGCTCGGGGTACAATCCTCCGATCAATGAAAACGATCCCAGTGACGTGCTGCGTTTTGTATCTTATCTCAAACGGGAGCAGTACGAAAGCCGCCCATTGCTTTACGGCCCGTCTTTCGTCTCCAATCCGGTGAGCCAGAAGCGCGGCGAACCTGTCTACGCAAAAAAGGATGGAAAGTATGTCATTATCGACCACCGGCCGGAATACGAATACGCACCCGGGAGCAAAATGCTTCTGCCGCGCATGTACAGCTCCCAGCCCGGGCATTCGCAGCTCTACCAGCAAATGACCGGACTGGCCCCAGGCCAGCAACCGGGCATGCGGCAAAATCTAGCGTATATGTTTTCGCATCAGTTCGGTCACATGTACTGGCGCTATTTTCTATGGAATTTTGTCGGCCGCGAAAGTGACCGGGAAGGAGCGGGTACGCTCTTGCCCTGGAAAGCGGCGGGTTATCCGATGTCCATTGCCGGGAACCGGGGACACAATAATTTTCTGATGCTGCCTTTTTTGCTTGGGATAGCAGGTTTTCTCTATATGTACCGGCGCAGCCGAAAAGATCTCCTGGTACTTGGCCTGCTGTTTCTTCTCACGGGACTCGCATTGGTTTTCTATCTGAATTCCCCACCCAGCGAGCCGCGGGAGCGCGATTATATTTACGTGGGTTCCTTTTACGTCTTTTCCATGTGGATCGGGATCGGCGTACTGGCTGTTGCTTCGCTGCTTGCAAGGCTGGTCAGGAAAAATGCGTTGAGGACAAGTATCGCATTTGCGGCGGGCTTGTCGGTACCGGTGATACTGGTTGCAAAAGGGTGGGATAACCACGATAGGAGCAATCGCTACCACTCCGTTGATTTTGCAAGGAACCTGCTCAACTCCTGTGCGCCGAATGCAATCCTGTTTACCGGCGGAGATAATGATACGTTTCCGTTGTGGTATGTTCAGGAGGTGGAAGGTTTCAGGACGGATGTGCGTGTTTGCGTGCAGACTTTCCTGGGCATTGACTGGTACATCAGTCAGCTGAAAAGGAAAACAAACAAATCGGAAGCACTGCCGCTGTCGCTCGATAGCAATGCTTATACGAGGGGCAAAAACGAGTTCATTCCTTTTTACGAGATTCCCTCTGTGAAAGCCGGGATAAACCTGAAAGAGTATCTGGAACTGGTCCAGCAGAAAAATAAGGCCATTCAGGTGCCGCTTACCAGTGGCGATATGACCTCTATCCTGCCTTCCGCCAACCTGTTTTTGCCCGTTGATTCAAAGCAGGTGAAAGCAATGAACATCGTCAGCAAAAACCTGGTCCCATTTGTTACCGACTCCATGAGCTGGCAGATCGGGAACAAGGACCTGATCAAAAGTGACCTGGTGATACTGGATATTATTGCAAGTAACAATTGGAAACGACCCGTTTATTTCTCCTCAACTATGGGCTCTTCGCATAACCTCGGCTTGCAGGAGTATTTACAGCTCGAAGGGTATGCTTACCGCTTGTTGCCTGTGCGTGTTCCGGGTGCCACTGACGGTTACGTCAATTCTGATATTATGTTCGAAAACATGATGCACAAGACCTTCTGGCGGGAAACCGGCAACCCAAGCGTTTATTATGACGATACCTACCGGGGCTCGCCGGTGTTTACAGCCAGACTATCTTTTCTGCGGCTTGCCGAGCAGCTGATTGCGGAGCGGAAAGTAGAAAAGGCGCGCCAGGTAGCAGACAAAGCAATGCGCGTAATGCCCGACGATACCATTCCGTTCGACCAGATTTCGGCTGGCTTTGTGGGTGTATTGTTTGACGTGGGGGAGAAAAAGAAGGCGCTGGATTCTGCGAGAACAATGGCGCTGCGAGCGGATGATAACCTGACGTGGATCAAAGCAAACGGAGGTGCTGCGAGCAGGGAGGTTAATACAGATTTATACATTCTGCAAACCCTTGCTCAGGAATGCAAACGGGCGAAGCAAGAGGATGAGGCGCGGCGGTTTGAGTCCATTTTCAAGAAGCATCTATTAGCCTTTAATATGTATAGCAGGGAAAATTGAACGGGAGTTTAGGGACGCCCGGCAAGGTTTTCGCAGTAAGCTGGCAAGAGTATGGTGACGTTACCATGCATTTGTCAGCTTTTTAATTTATGGAAATGAAATGGCCGGAAAATGGAACGCTTGTCAGATTCAGGCGGCACGATGAAGAAGAATGGCGCGAGGGTGAGTTTGATGAACAAAATCAGATGTTTGTCGAAATATATGCGCCCGAGCTGATTACACACAATACCAATGATATTGCAGAGTGGGTACAGGCCGATTTTGATTAAAATTCTTTTCTCAACAAAACTTAAAACAAGATGCTTGAAGAGCTTTGGTACAAGAACGCGGTCATTTACAGCCTCGACCTTGAAACATTTATGGACGGTAACAATGATGGTATCGGCGATTTTGAGGGATTATGCAACCGTCTGGATTACTTACATGCAATGGGACTCGACACGATCTGGCTTGCGCCCTTTCAACCCACACCCAACCGCGATAATGGCTACGATATCAGTGACTTTTATGGCGTGGATCCCCGGCACGGATCGAGCGGGGATTTTGTCAATTTCATCCACAAAGCCAGGCAGCTGGGTATCAAAGTAATTATTGACCTGGTGGTTAACCATACCTCCGACAAGCACCTCTGGTTTCAGGATGCCAGGTCTTCCAAAGACAGTCCGAAACGTGACTGGTACGTTTGGTCAGACAAAAGACCTAAAAACTGGAACAAGGGAATGGTATTCCCCGGTGTCCAAAAAGCCACGTGGACGCTTGACGAAAAAACCAACAGCTACTATTTTCACCGCTTCTATGAATTTCAGCCGGATCTGAACACAGATAATCCGGAAGTACGTGCCGAGATAGCGCGCATTATGGGATACTGGCTGGAACTCGGCATTGCCGGTTTCCGCGTTGACGCGGTACCTTTCATCTTGGAGTCTCAGGGGCCGGACGAGACAAAGCCTGTCATGCATTTTGAACATCTCAAAGCGATGCGGCAGTTTTTGCAATGGCGGCGTGGCGATGCGGTCTTGCTGGGCGAGGCCAATGTACTTCCCGAAGAGAGCAAGCAATATTTTGGTGACGAAGGGGACGGGATCCACCTGATGTTCAATTTTTTTGTAAACCAATATACCTTTCTGGCACTCGCTACGTCTGATACCGAACCGTTAATTAAAGCACTGGAAGCAACCAGGGAAATCCCGGCAAACAGTCAATGGGCCCATTTTCTGCGGAACCACGACGAGCTGGATCTGGGGAGGCTCACAGAAGAAGAGCGTGCGACGGTTTTTGCGCGCTTCGGGCCTGACCCGGAAATGCAGCTTTACGAACGAGGTATCCGCAGGCGGCTTTCGCCGATGCTCGGTAACCGGCAGCAGACCGAGCTTGCATACAGCCTGATGTTCTCCCTGCCGGGTACGCCGGTGATCCGGTACGGGGATGAGATAGGAATGGGGGAGGACCTTACCCTGCCGGAGCGTGCAGCAGTAAGAACACCGATGCAATGGTCAGCCGAAAATAACGCCGGGTTTTCAAAAGCAGAAAAACTTGTCAATCCGGTGGTGCGCGACGGTTATTATTCCTATGAACATACCAATGTGGAGCGCCAGCGCCGCGATCCGGGCTCGCTGCTCAACTGGATGACGACATTGATCCGCCTACGTAAAGAATGTCCCGAAATCGGCTACGGTAACTGGGAGATCCTGGATACCGGCCACAAGCAGATACTCGGCATGAAATATACCTGGCGGTCCAAAATCCTCTTCGTGTGGCACAATTTCCAGGCACAATCTTTGGAGCTGGTAGTGCCCGAAGAGCAGGCAGGTACAGGACGGCTCATTGATTTAATGAATAATATTGAAAGTCAGGTGGATAGCGACGGTAATCATACCATTACGCTGGAAGCTTACGGGTATCGGTGGTTTCGGGCGTTTACCGAATAATAAGTTTGTGGGAGGTTGGATCAATAGAATCTGATTTCCGGTCTATTTTATTGCCTAAACGGCTGCTGAACGTGCAAGAATTTAGTTTCCGGTCATGTTCAGCAGCCTTTACAACCTCTCCGCAACGATTATGAATACCACTGATGTGATCACTCTCGTCATCCAGCCAACGCTGGAGAGCTACGAGCAAAAGTCGCGGGAGTTGCTGAAGTCATACCTTCAGCTGGATGACCACTCCGTTAAGTACGTGCTGAAATACCACCCTGATCCTCACAAATTCAATGAGGTTAACCTTTCGTCGAGCGAGTTTAACATAGATGACGCCAGACTGACCATTGCCCGGCAGCATGGTTTTGCAGACTACCGTGTATTTACGAGCCACCTTACCGAGCTTGACGATGAAAGTTCTCTTACCTGCCGGTTTGAGCAGGCGGCAGATGCAATTGTGAGCGGTGACGTGCATACGCTCAGCAGGCTGATTGCCGAAGATCCTGCGTTAATCAGTACCCGCTCCACGCGCACTCACAGGGCGACGCTTCTGCATTACCTGGCTGCCAACGGGGTGGAACAATTCAGGCAGAAGTCTGCGACCAATGCAACCTCAATTGCGGGAACCCTGCTTGATGCAGGCAGCGAAGTGGATGCTGCGGCGGATGTTTATGGAAGTAACTGGCACACGACGCTTGACTTGCTCGTTTCCAGTGTGCATCCCGCCCGCGCAGGTGTACAGACTGCATTGGTCGAAAAACTGCTCGATTACGGCGCGGCTGTAAACGGCTGCAACAACGATTGTTCCCCATTGCTTACCGCCATATCATTTCATTACCCGCTCGCCGCCGAAACCTTGGTGCGCCGCGGCGCAAGGGTAGATACCATCGTCGCGGCCGCTGCATTGGGGCACCTTGAAGAGGTTTCCGGTTATTTAAGAGGAAGAGGAATGTTGAAATCCCAGACGCCAACTGTGCAGGTACCCTGGGCTGATTGCAGGAGCAATCCCGAAAAGCAGCTCGAACTTGCATTGGTGTGGGCTGCAATGCACAACAGGGCCGAAGTGGTTGAATTCCTGCTGGATCAGGGAGTGAGTATTGCATCCACAGATTTCTGCCGGTGGACTGCGCTGCATTGGGCAGCCTACTATGGCTGTACGGAAACATGTCAGATTTTGCTGCGCAGAAAAGCGCCGCTGGAAGCCAGGAATGAGTTCGGCGGAACGGTGCTGGATCAAACGCTGTGGGCAACTGTACACGAAGGTGTCGCCCCGCATCACTTATCTATTATTGAAAAGTTGGTTAAAGCAGGTGCCAGAATTCATCCCTGGTGGCTTTTCGCGAGTCTTACCCCGCCGCTTGATCCGCGCGTTGCAAAGCTGCTTGGTGACCATACAGCTGTTTAAATCACGCCAGCCGTGCAGGTGTGGGAAGGTAAATTTTGTGTTAAATCTTCCTAACCGTGCATCATAAATCCTATATTGCCTGTGCAATTGGCATTCTCAACGATATTTAAATAAGTACACATGCTTTCTTCACTTACCAGAGTGTCCCGATTTTCGGGCCTGCTGCTGTTCTTGCTGGGTTCAATCCCGTCCGTTTTTGCACAGCATACATTAGAATTTGTACAGGATGGCGTCAGTAACAGCTACAAGCCACCTGTTCCGAAAGGTCCCACTTCCATTCCGCAGACGCTCTCATTTTTCTTTAACAGGAACGGTAATACCGATGACGGGATTTACTTTCAAAAGCCGGAGAAAGAACTTACGCTGACACTCAGCTTCGATGACCAGACTTACGTGAATGTTCCGCAGCACGTTACCGGGTTAACATTCGGTGCAGCCTCTGGTGCAAGCAGTACGCACGTGAGACAGGTTCCGGTGGTGAACAGCAACTATTATTTTACCGACACAACCCGTTCCATTTTTACCGCACATCCGAATGGACCGGTTGGCCGGGGAGTTAATCTGTATGCCAATCCTGGTGTGCAAATATTCCTTTCAGCCAAGCCTTTGATCACAGCCAAGGCCCCGACCTCAGACACCAGCCGCTACTATTACGGCAAGCTTCGCCTCCAATTCAGCAGGCCGGTAAATAATCCCGTGCTATCTTTTGTAGGATTGGGCGCAACGACCAATTTCAGCGACAAGCGACTGGGTTTTGCAACAGAACTTGAACTGGTCTCGCCTGATTTGACATTGACTAAAATCTCAGGAAACCGGGAAATGGTGATCAATGATGCGCAAACCAAAATCCTGCACGATAAAAGCCCCATTACCGGCAACTGTGGCGGGGGAGCAGCTTGCGGCAGTGTGCTGGTCAAAGGATCAAATATCACCACTCTCGTCTTTGGCGTCTATCTCAGGGCAGACGGCGGACCTGGCGTTTGGGGTACCGACAAGGTAACCAACTCAGGAGATATGTGGCATATTACAGTGACGCTTCCAGCACAGTAGCAGGTTCCCACTCGCTACGGATCTTCGACCGGTGCATTTCACCCCACTTTACCAGCTCGTTCAATACGGGTTGAAGTGTGTCGCTGTATGGAGTGAGCTCGTATTCGATCAGTACATTCGGCTCGGTATGTACAATCCTCTTTACAAAACCATTCAATTCCAATTCTTTCAACTCATTGGAAAGTACTCTGGCAGAAATGCCGGTAATGGTTCTTTGAAGATCGTTGAAGCGCTTGTTTCCTTCTGTAAGCGCGATAATCACGTGCAATTTCCACTTTCCACCGATTACATAAAGTGCATCGCCTAATGCGTTCAGCTTTCCTGTACATTCTACCTTGGAAATCCGCTGTATCAATTTTGTCTCCATTCTTATAATAGCTATTTGACTAACCTTTTGTATACTGCTTACATTTTGTTAGTAAAGGTAGTTATTTCTGCCGTAAACCTGGTGACTTAACGCGTGGATCTGGTAATGGAAGAGCGCTGATCTGCATTGATTTGTAATTTGTGGAAGTTATTCCCCTCACAATGAGGAAGGATAACTTCCATTCATGTTGCTAGTGGCAGCAGCTGCTTCTGCCCTTATTGGTTTCGTATTTATCGTGATGGCGCATCCAGTCCATTGTTGCATCCTCATTTCGCCCTTTTGGTGTCAGGTCAAGGTACGCGTGAGCGCCGAGCAGCGTATCTGATCCTCTTGCATAAGTGGAGTAAGTATGGTAAATCACTCCGTTGCTATCCTTGTAAAACACACTTACTCCCGGTAACTCGGTTACCGAATCGAGTGCCTGATATTGGTAATTATAGTATACCTGCCCATTTGCAACTTGTTCGGGAGTAAATGAGACGTGGTAATCGTAATTGAAATCGCTGCAGTAAGAGGATACCCATTGAAAATTCCAACCCATTCGCTTCTTAAAAGGCAAGATCGTGGCAAGAGGCGCGCGGGATACCACCACTATTGACACATCGTGGTGCGGGATGTGCAGGTCCGGACCACTGATATGATCGCTAAAAAAGGAACAACCCGGGCAACCTTCTTCCCATTCCGGTGCAAACATGAAATGGTAAACGATAAGCTGACTATTTTCATTGAACAGTTCTGAAAGCGAGACCGTGCCTACGGTACTTTCGAATTGATAATCCTTATCAACAACTACTCTCGGCAACTTCCTGCGCTCGGCGGCGATCTGGTCTGTCAGGCGGGTCAGTTCTTTTTCTCTTTCAAGCAATGCAAGACGGGCTTGCAGCCAATCTTCTTTGTTAACAACCTGGCTTTCAATGGCTGAGCTTGTTTTATCTCCCGTTAATATCTCCTGTGTTTTCTCCATAGTGCTTTGATTTTGTTTATCAAATCTCGATAAAGTAAACCTTAAATCTGGTGTGTGGATCGGTCGAATAGGAGGGGTATTCGGGACATAAATAATGGTGTTAAATGTGCCCGAATAGCACATTAACGTATAGTAATGCAAGCGGAAACGTATAGCGCGTAGCAGTTTGTGGCGCTTCGTTCTGGTACGATCTTTTTTGTATCTGTTTCAAATTATCACATTCATTAACAGATTATTCACTTAATAATAAATGTCATGAAAGCATTAAAAATGAACATATTAGGATTAGCATTGTTGGGTACAACAGTTGCTTTTGCGCAAACAACTCCTGCTACCTCCACTACATCGCCGACGACTGGCACTGGAAGCGCGGGATCAAGTACGCAGCCAAGAACGGTTCCTGGAAGCACTGTACAACCGGGCACATTGCCAGGAACATCGCAGCCAGGTAGCACAACGCAGTCAACAGGAACTTTACCGGGCAGCACCACGCAGCCAACGGGAACAACTCCGCAGCGGACGACAATGCCGGGCAGCACAACTCCAGGTACTACGCAGTCAACTGATAATGTACCACGTACAACAACAGATCCGACGGCAGTTCCGGGAACAAACAGGTCTTCGACCCTGCCAGGCAGCACTACTCAGCCTTCGAGCACATTGCCAGGTAGCACAACGCAACCATCAAGCACTATCCCTGGAAGCACTACAACTCCAGGTACCAATAATGTACCTCGCACGAATATCCCAGGTAGCACTACGTCACCTTCGACCGTGCCAGGTAGCACAACATCACCTTCATCAACAGTACCAGGAAGCACGGGTACACCGTCATCAGGTGGCGCAAGTACAGGTGGATCAATTCCAAGAAGGTAATCTGAACCAATGTTAAGTGTTAAAAACGGCCAGTCTGAACTTTCATGCTGGCCGCTTTTATCTATATCCAACCCCGCACACTATTCAATTCGTTATCTAAGTTTTTACCATTAAAATCGAAAGCTATGCCAAGTGTTAAAAATCAAGACAGTTCAGGAAAGCTGGAAAAAGGCGTTATCCTTTCTGTTTCAGACGTTGAAAATGAAAATGATGCAATCCTGGCAGTAGAAAACTACTTGCGCGAAAAGCAAACTGAACAATTTGAATTAGCTGTGCCGGAAAAAAGTGAAAGCGGTACTTATGAAATCCGTTTGGGATAGCCAACCGCAGCTACGATCGGCCGGTATGTTTCACTTTGACAAGAAAACCATGCTAAAAGCGCTTAAAGCAATCCTGTTTTTCGTACTTGTTTACACAAATATCATTGCCCAGCCAGTTCAAAATGGGCAGGCGAAATCTCAGGCAAAGAAGAAGATTGTTTTTATCACTGGCCCTGACAGTCACGGTAAAGGTGAGCATGAGCATAATGGAGGCGCAACTCTTCTTGCAAAAGCATTGAACGACAGTGTGCCGCAAGCTTCCGCGATCATTGTAAGGAATGGCTGGCCTGCCGATCCCGGCATATTAGAAGATGCAGATGCCATTGTGATTTATTCCGATGGAGGTGACGCCAATCACATGGCTTATCTGCACGCCGAGCAGGTTAACCGGCTGACTAACAAAGGAGTTGGTCTGGTTTTTCTGCATTTTTCACTGGAAGTGCCAAAAGGAGCGCCGGGCGATCAGTTCAGAAAATGGATCGGCGGCTATTTTGAGACCAATTGGTCAGTTAACCCGGTCTGGGAAGCTGCATTCGCGCGCTACCCTGACCATCCTGTTGCAAATGGGGTAAAGCCATTCTCCATATTGGACGAATGGTACTACCACATGCGCTTTGCAGAGGATATGAAGAACATCACACCCATTTTGCAGGCACTTCCGCCAGAATCTACGCTTAAACAGCCCGACGGTACACACTCTAATAATAAATATGTGCGTGAAGCTGTGTTGGAAAGAAAAGAATTACAAACCCTCGCCTGGGCTTTCGACAGGCCCGACGGCGGCCGGGGCTTTGGCTTTACAGGCGGACACATGCATAAGAACTGGCAAAATGATAATTTCCGCAAACTGGTTTTGAATGCGATCGCCTGGTCGGCCAAGATCCAGGTCCCTGCCAACGGAATCCCTTCCGCAACTCCCACAGAGTCAGAGCTGAATGCGCTGACGAAGCGAATGGAATAACATTCGTGCTGCGCTACTACAATCCTGTTCAGGAATAATCTTCCCTAAATTTTTCAATGCCCATTTGGATATTCAGATTCTTTATTTCATCTTTGTCTATCGAATTAGTAGATTTATAAAGAAGGAAGGGAGAGGTTAGGCTCTATGATCTTCTGGCAACCTAAAACTTTTAAGGTGCCCCAACCTAATTCTATTGATAAATCTAGAATCCAGCCACCGGATTACGAGTGTATTGAATGATTGAATAATGCCGCGCTGAATTGCGCTGCTTATAAATGACGTTCGCGTGCAGTAAACGTATTTGGCTGAGACAAAAACCAAATTAAAGCATTTGAAAGTATGAAAATCTATTGTGACAACGCCGCTACCACAGCGCTTGATCCCGAGGTGATCGATGCGATCATACCTTATCTCTCCGAAAACTATGGAAATCCTTCATCCACTCATTGGGCCGGCCTTAAAGCTAGGGAAGGAGTTGAAAGTGCACGCAGGACAGTTGCGGCCTTACTCGGAGCTTCACCCGCGGAAATCTATTTTACATCAGGGGCAACCGAAGCCAATAACCTGGCGCTGACCGGTGCAATCCGTGCGTACGAAATCAGTCACGTGATTACCAGCAAAATCGAGCATAAAGCCGTTTTGCAAACATTGGCGCGCCATGAAAAAGAAGGGGATATCGAGATCAGCTTTGTTCGCCTGGACGAGCGGGGCAATGTCGATCTGTATCATCTCGAAAATCTGCTCCGGGCCAATCCACGGACATTGATCAGCTTAATGCATGCCAATAATGAGATTGGCAACCTGACCGATATCCACGCCATCAGTATTCTTGCTCAACGTTATAATGCTATATTCCACACAGATACTACCCAGACAATCGGCAAGATCCGGTTTGATCTGAGCCGCGAAAATGTCGATTTTCTGGTGGGATCTGCGCACAAATTTCATGGACCGAAAGGCGTAGGATTTATCTATATCAACAAAAAACACAGGATTGCCCCATTGATTTTGGGTGGCGGACAAGAGGGGGGCCAGCGCGGCGGTACCGAGAATGTGATCGGGATCGTAGGATTGGCGCGTGCACTCGAAGTAGCTTACCGCGACCTGGATGAAGATCAATTGCAGGTCAGTAAACTGAAACACTACCTTGTTTCCAAACTGGCTGTCAGCAGGATAGAAGGTATTTGTTACAATGGGGACAGCAAGTCGGTCGAGAACAGCATTCCTAATGTACTTAATGTCTCATTCCCCTGTCTGTCAGCGGGCAGCATTGTGGAGCAACTCGATCAGGCGGGGATTGCCGCTTCGGGCGGGAGTGCCTGTTCGAGCCAGGGTACCTCACACGTGATCGCCGCATTGCCTTGTCAGAAAAACAAAGAAAATGTACGCTTCTCATTCAGCAAGCTGAACACCTTCGACGAGGTAGATTATATCGTTAAGGTATTGACAGGCATCTACGAAGGGGTGCCTGCCTTTTACAAAGAATCCAGATTAGCCATCATATAAATTAGTCAAGCCAAATGAATGACACTTTTCTATTAAGGATTAATTACCGCAATGCGGCCAGCTTACACAAAATTACTGCTACGGTGGAATCGGTTGAAGGTGCAAAAATCAAGCGGCTGAACTTCCGCAGCAAAGGAAAAAGCTTCGTCGGTATTATTGCATTTGAAGTTTCAAGGTTAATCGATTTTGAACGTATCATTGTCCTGATCCGTCGCAACAGGGATATTTCAGAGGTAGAAAGAGTGTCGGACCTCACGCTTTGTAGCTGAGTAATCACATTATGTTGTACCAACACATGATCCTAGACAGCATTTCCTGCGAGTACCTTCGGCTTTCTGTATTGATGTAAGTTAATCAGCAACACACTTCCGAGAATGACCACAAGGCCTGCGATCTGCAGGAGACTAATGCTTTCTTTGGCAAAAAATATCCCGAGCAATACCGCAACAACAGGGTTAACGTATGCATAGGTACTTACTTTGGTAGCAGGCTGGACTTTCAACAGCCACACATAAGCGCTGTATCCGATAATGGAGCCAAATACTATGAGGTAAATGACAGCCCCCCAGACGCTTGCGGGTACAGTGGCAAGGTCAAGACCTTCCAGTTCTCCCGTCAGGAAAATGCCAGGCGTGAATGCGATTCCGGCTGCAAACATTTGCCAGGTGGAGTTGACGGTGGCAGAGGTGGAGCCAGAATTGTATTTGGAGTACAAAGATCCGCCGGCCCAGGCCATTGAGCCAACAACTACCAGCGCCATTGCAAACAAATCGCGTGAGCTGTTTAAGGAACTCATTGAGGCCATTATTTTCTCGCTGAAAAGCAGGATAACCCCCGCAAATCCGATCAGAAGTCCGACTATGGTAGATTTGTTGCTAAAATTTTGCGCCCATTTCGGCTGATCCAGCAACACAAACCAGAGTGGGGCAGAGGACACCATAATGGCGACCATTGCACTTGGCAGAAATTGTTCAACCCAGATCACAATCCCGTTTCCTACAAAAAGCAGCAGCAAGCCGGTTACAATCGCTGGCTTGATCGCTTTCCGAGAAAATACCTGATCACCCTGCAAGATGCTCCACGTCAGCATAATCAGACCGGATGCTACGAAGCGGAATGCGCCCAAAAAGAATGGCGGCAAGCCTGCAAGTGCCTTTTGAATGAAGAAATAGGTGGAGCCCCATACAATGTAAACCGTTGCATAAGCGAGTACAATCAGGGCGGTTGACGGAGTTGTGTTTGCCGTTTTCATACGCTTTTATTTTTCAGGAATGACTAATAGTTGTTCTTCTTTGACAGTTTCCAGGACGATCGTAGTTCGGGTCGAGATGATCTTGGGGATTTTGCTGAACGAATTCCGCATCAGCTCCATCAGCGAGGCTGAGTCAAAAGTGCGTACTTTGACGAGATAGCAGTCTTCCCCGGCAATGTGGTGCACTTCCTGCACTTCAGGAATTTTGGCGAGTTCCCTGGCCGTCGCATTGCTGCCCATTCCCTCTGCCGATTTGATCGATATGAATGCGAGCAGCGTCTGGCGGAGTGCGGCGGGATCAATGCGCGTGGTATATTGCCTGATCACATTCTTCTGTTCCAATTTTTTCACCCGCTCCAAAACCGCAGAAGGCGCCATTTCCAACTCCCTGGCCAGATCGGCATTGGTGATCCTCGCATTTTCCTGCATAAGGCGGAGAATGTGGAGATCCGTTTTATCAAGTATCAGTTCGTTGTTGCCCATGTTCTGCGATATCCTATCATATCTGAATAATATTCGAATCTCGTGCGTCAAAGCTGAATTTCGTACTGCTTATACACTTAACAGGTGCGTATAGTTCGGAGTGGCTTTGAATTTTCTGTAAAATCTTTTTTAACGGTAAAAAAACGTGTTCCTCTCTCTGCTATGCGAGTGCAATAAGTCTGTTTGCTGTTGATTTTGTCGCATTGGAAGAATTGTGGTGTAGTATCCACCGGTGGATAAACCTGCAATTGCCGAAGAATAATCGTGAGCACGCCTGAGTTGAATGCAAGAATTGGAAGAGCATAAATTGCCGGAAAACGTAACTTAAAAGCAACTTATGAAAACGAGGGTTTTTACTTTGAAAAAGACTGCCACAGCGCTCTGTCTGTTTCTATCCATTTTTATAATGGCATTTTCCTGCGACGACCACGTGGTGCCGGAAACACCTGAGGCACCTGAAATCCAGACAATGGATCTTAACGTCAATTCTAATAGCGTAATTTTTAAAGTCGTTTTTCCAAAGCTGGGTGAGATTCCTATAATTGAATATGGAACTTTGTACCGCGTCGCAGGTTTCGGTTCAAGTGGTATAATTCCCACAGAAGCAGATGAAAAAACAATCTTTTCGGCGCCGATTTCGCAGCTGACATTGTCACAGGAGCAATTTCTTCCTTCGAACGAAAACAGGATTTTCTACCGTGCTTATGCAAAACTAGGGAGCGGTACTACGATTTTCGGCGACGTAAAAACATCTATTCTCTCGCCGGAATAATCTTGTCAAAGTGAATTGAATGCGGCCTGGTAGCAAAATCTCTGCTGTCAGGCCTTTTTTTATAAATCAAGCAACACTTCAAAATTTCTTGGCGCGCTGATCCTGCTTTTGTATCTAGAAACTCCTTTTCTTACTAAATTACGCCATGCTCATTCATGGCGATACGATCAGGCTGCTGAGAATCCCTTTCTCTTTTTTTCTTCTTCCATTATTCCTTTTTGCATACAGTCAGGCCGAAACGGTTGTGCACCACCAGGCTTTGCTCAGTTTGCTGGTTATTCACTTGCTGGTATATCCCGCCAGCAATGGTTACAATAGTTATATAGACAAAGATGAAGAGAGTGTCGGCGGGCTGGAAAAGCCTCCGCTTCCTACCTCTGAGCTGTTTTATATCACCATTTTGATGGATATAGCTGCCATCCTGATCGCCTTCTTTTTTATCAACGCATTCTTTGCAGGCTGTCTCCTGCTGTACATAGCCGCTTCCCGCGCTTACAGTTCACCTTCGATCAGGCTCAAAAAATATCCCGTGCGCGGTTTTCTTACGGTGGTGATTTTTCAGGGCGCATTTACTTATTACATGTCCATCGCCGGCATCTCCGGACAAGCGCTTGAACTGACACAGGCAAACTGCTTTGTACTTCTGGGCTGCTCCTTTCAGATCGCCGGTGCCTATCCGCTGACGCAGATATACCAGCATCAGCAGGATCTGAAAGACGGGGTAATTACATTAAGCTACAAGCTGGGATACACAGGAACTTTCGCGTTCACAGCAGTAATGTTCCTGCTCTGTAACCTGTTCTACTATCTGTATTTTACAGCGCTGGAGCTGGGAATGATTTTTTTCATGATCCAGGTGTTTTTCGCTCCCATTGTGATCTATTTCGCAACCTGGTTTTATAAGGTAAGAAAAGACCGTAGCGAGGCCAATTTCAGGAATACCATGCGTATGAACTGGATAGCGGCGATTTGCATGAATAGTTGTTTCATCGTTTTAATTATCATTAACAGAATTCCCTTGAGTTATCTATCAGCAATTGAGACAGCCGTTCCCGATCATCGTTATTCCCAGGAAACACTCACATCATTTTACTCAGAATCCACCGATGACCTGACTACGCAGCGAAAAATCAGGATCGTGGCCGGAAAAACGGGGATTGAGACGAGGTATTCTGTTATAAGTGATTTTGATAAAGAACCCGCAGAATTTGAGTTCTTTAATAAAACCCGTGACCTGCTTCCCGAACCCGGGCTTAGTCAGCGGATGCAGCTTTACCAGCAGCACGCTACGAAACTTTCCAGAAAAGCAATAGATAAGATCAAGGATTTCGAGGATATCAAACCAAATATTACGCATTTGATCACAGTAACCTGTACCGGCCTTTTCGCGCCCGGTCTGGATGTGGAGCTCATGCGGGAGCTGGACCTGAACCCTTCGGTACAGCGCAGCAGCGTTAATTTTATGGGCTGCAATGCAGCTATTATTGCTTTGAAGAATGCAGATGCCATTTGCAAAAGTAACCCGGCTGCTACTGTGTTGGTGGTGTGTACCGAGCTGTGCACCATTCATTTTCAGAGACAGTACAATGAAGATTACCTGTTGTCTAACTTGCTTTTTGGTGACGGTGCAGTTGCTGCATTGGTTACTTCTCAGCCTTCCGGCGACTTTGCGCATCAGGTTAAGATCGAGTCATTCAACTCGATGATATTGCACAATGGGTATTCTGATATGGCCTGGCAGCTTTCCGAGACGGGTTTTATCATGAAGCTTACATCTTACGTGCCCGATCTGATCAGTAAGAGTATTAAGCCGATGCTGCAGGCGATCGGATTGAAGGCAGACGATTACAAGCACTGGGCTGTGCATCCGGGCGGCAAGCGCATTGTGGATGATTTTGCCCTGGCGCTCGACCTTGACAAGTGCCTGCTGGCGTCTACTTACCAGGTGTTAAAGGATTACGGAAATATGTCTTCTCCAACCGTACTCTTCGTGTTGAAAGCAGTTTTGGAAAAGGCTAAACCGGAACATCAGGGTGACCGGATCTTCGGCGCGGCATTCGGTCCCGGTCTGAGTATCGAAACCATGCAGCTGCGGTATGTTTAAGTCGCGGAGCCCACGTAAGGAGTTACTGGACGAAGACGATATCCCGCCAGCGGCTCTTTTCCGGAATCTTCGGGAGCTCGATTTCATTAACCACTGGCTCGGAGGTTATGATATCTCGTTTTCAGCATTGAAAAAGGTACTGAAAGGAGACAGATCCTGTCAACTGGTTGACATCGGCTGCGGAGGAGGGGATACCTTGAAGAGAATAGCGACCTGGAACAAAAAGGCGGGATACCAGCTGGAACTTTGTGGCATTGATATCAAACCTGTTTGCATTGATTATGCGAAGCAAAATATTGGCAACCTGAAAATTGATCTGATCTGCGACGATTACCGGAATTTGTTCAATCACGTTGAAAATGCAGATATCATTCACGCGTGTCTTTTTTGTCACCACCTTACCGACAATGAGCTAATAGAGCTGGTCTCCTTTGCATTGAAGCACAAAGTCGTTCTGATCATCAACGATTTGGAAAGGAATGCATTGGCGCATTATTCGATACGATTTCTTACCCAGCTGTTTTCAAAATCATACCTGGTGAAACACGACGCACCGCTTTCTGTATTGCGGGGTTTCAAGAAGCGGGAGTGGCTTTCTATCCTCGGCGAAGCTGGTGCCGGGCGGTATTCGGTGCGTAATAAATGGGCATTCAGGCACGAGGTGATTGTTTATGGAAATGCAGACTGAACAATACGAATGCGCTATTATCGGCGGCGGGCTCTCGGGGCTTTGTCTCGCAATTCAGCTGGCCGGGCAGGAGCGGTCTGTTATTGTTTTCGAAAAAGGTCGGTACCCGTTCCACAAAGTTTGCGGCGAGTACATTTCCATGGAAAGCTACGGATTCCTGCACACGCTTGGGTTCCCATTTGAAAAGGCCGGGATACCGATGATCAGCAAGCTCGGGATCAGCTCCGAAAATGGTTTTATGCTCAATCAGAATCTAAAATCCGGTGGTTTTGGTATCAGCCGCTTTTTGCTGGATCATGAACTGAGTCTGCGCGCCCGACAGCTTGGTGTGGTGATCATGGAAGAATGCAGGGTGAACGACGTAAAACAAGAGGGCAAAGCCTATTTCCTGCAAACAACGCAGGGTACATTCATGGCCAAAGTTGTTTGCGGGAGCTACGGGAAATACGCGCCGCAGTATATCAATGAGCCGAAAAGCGGGGGCGACAATAACTATATCGGCGTCAAATACCACATTAAAACAGACTTTCCCGCTGACCGCATTGAGTTGCACAACTTCAAAGATGGTTACTGCGGAATTTCCAAAGTGGAAGGGGATAAATATTGTCTGTGCTACCTCACAACTTCGAGGAATTTGCAGGAAAACGGAAAGGATATCAGACAAATGGAAGAACACGTCCTGTTCAAAAATCCGTTTCTAAGGAAATATTTTCTCAATTCTGAGTTTCTGTACAAACAGCCGCTGGTGATCAGCAATGTTCACTTTCAGAAAAAGCAAACTGTTTTAAACGGCGTGTTGCTCCTCGGTGATGCGGCCGGCACCATCACGCCGCTTTGCGGAAATGGAATGAGCATGGGAATGCGCGCTTCCAAATTACTGGCTGTCGAAATTGTAAGGTACCTTCAAAATCAGCAGTCTGCCGCAGAACTGGCTGCCAATTACAAGCGGGAATGGGACCGTGCATTCAAAAACCGAATTACTGCGGGCTACTACCTGCAAAATCTTTTTGGTAAAAAAGTTACAACGGATCTTGCATTGCGGTTTCTGCACAATGCGCCTGCGTTGACAGACAAGCTCATTGGTTTAACTCACGGGCCAGCGTTTTAGGGGTTGTCGCGGACAGCTTTCTTTCCAATAGTTTTTCAAAAACAAAAACATTCAGGATCAGCATCAGCAATCCGTAAAAAAGGTCTTCTGCCGGAATGGTAAGAAATCGCACACCTATGTTTTCAGCATCGTTATACCATACAACCGGTTCATCGAGCCCGGTGCCGGTCAGTATTCCGTTTACGATCACAAACGGGATAATCAGGTACATATGCGCATAATAGAACATACTCAGCCACCGTGGTTTTACGACAAATCGCAGGTACAGCAGGAATGCGGCCAGCAGGATTGAAGTTGAAAAAGTGTACGCGCGTTCATGAAAAATCACAGCTGAAACCAGCGCCAGACTGATAAAGAACAAGGTGATAAAACCTTCTGCACGTACCTTAAAACCTTCCCTGTGAAAGATTTTGAATGAATAATAAGAGAAAACGCAGGCATAAGGAATGCAGATGAAGAAGAGGATCTCCTCAATGGGCAGCTGAAACAGGTAAATGCCCGTCAGGTACTTTGGTGTAAATCCCCACACACCGATTTGGGTAAAGAAGCTGTCCCAGATGATGAATGGAACAGCGCATAGCAAAAGCGACGGCCAGAGAATATCCCAATGTTTGGACAAGCCGATTTTTGGGTGAAAAGAAGCAAGTAACGGCACTGAAATGGAGGCGAGATCAACCACCAGGTACAGGTAATTCATTTAGCAAGTGTTTTTTTGGCTTCGCGGAAATATTTCAGAGGTACCCACAGCATTCCAAAGCATTCGCCCTCGTTTTTGCCCAGATGTTTGTGGTGCATTTTATGGGCGCGCCTGATTGCACGGAGGTAAACAGAATCGGTGTTCCGGAAAACTTTGAACCGCTGGTGGATAAATACATCGTGCACCACGAAATAGGTAAACCCGTATAATGTAATGCCCAGGCCGATCCAGAAAAGGTAATTAAATCCCTGGTTCAAACCAACGGCAAGACAGGTAATCCCCGGCGTTGCGAAAATGACGAAGAAGTAGTCATTCTTTTCAAAGAAATCCCCGTCATCACGCTGGTGGTGATCATGGTGCAGGAACCACAGAAAACCGTGCATAAGGTACTTATGCGCCAGCCAGGCGACACATTCCATGCCGATGAAGGCGGCGGCTACTATGAGCGTATTTGAAAACCAGATTGGCATATAATCGTAAAGCTACCCGGACCAGCCGGCTTAAATTTTCAGTTTGAGTTGTTCAGCTACGGCAGCAAAGCAAATCTTGAACCATTCGGTATAATTTCCGGGATTCAGGATCAGGTCTGCTTTGACGTCGTTCATTGTCATGTATTTATATTCACTTACCTCATCGGTATTGATCAACGGCTTTTCATCCGATATCCCCCAGAACACATGGTCGAGCTCGTTTTCTGTAAGTCCGTTTTCGAGCTGAACGCGGTATTGAAAAGTATACAGGAAGTTTAGATCAGCGGAAATTCCCATTTCTTCCCTTAACCTCCGGGAGGCGGCACGGTTGGCAGATTCTTCTGGAAAAGGGTGACTGCAGCAGGTGTTCGACCACAATCCTTCTGAATGGTATTTGCCGAACGCGCGGCGCTGCAACAGCATTTCGCCTTTTGTATTAAAAATAAAAACCGAGAATGCACGGTGCAGCATTCCTTTCTGGTGCGCTTCCAGTTTTGGCATCAAGCCAATTTCAACATCTTCTTCGTTGACCAGTATTACTTGATCTTCCATGTTATGTGGGTTATCGGGTTTAGCATTGCCTGAATGTCAAAGTTACAACGTCATAACAGGTCAAACTGGTGCCTTAAAAGGGATCGAAACATCAATCCGAACTTGTCATAATCGGGGATGCGTATCCTTGCATTCATCACCTTTTCCGGCGGCGTCGCCTTGATTCTCAGAAACAGCTTTTTATAATAATAATAGGCAAGATAAACCCCGCGGCGGGCTCCTCCGGGCAGTTTTTTGATGCCGATCAGCGCCTGGTCAAAATCCTGCTGTATCTCCTGCTGAATAATTTCTTTATCAACGTGCGAAAAGTGGTCGAAGTTGACGCCCGGGAAATAAGTTCTGCCGAGGTCTTGATAATCAGCTTTTAAGTCGCGCAAAAAGTTAACCTTCTGAAAAGCAGCGCCCAGCTTCATCGCGTAAGGTTTTAGCTCATTGAAACTCTCTTTGTTACCTTCTGTGAAAACGCGCAGGCACATCAGTCCAACCACTTCTGCCGAGCCGAGCACATATTCGTGAAATGTATCGCGCGTGTGATCCTTCTTTTGAAGGTCCATTTCCATGCTTTTCAGGAAAGTATCAATTAATTCCCATTCGATCTGGTACGCATTGACAACATGCTGAAAACTGTTTAGGATCGGATTAATGCTGATTTTTTTATCAATTGCCTCCACCGTCGCCTTCCTGATTTCCGCCATCATCGCTTCCTTATCATAGTCATGAAAGCTGTCAACGATTTCGTCTGCCAAGCGCACGAAGCCGTAAATGGCGTAGATAGGTGCGCGAAGCGCAGGCTTGAGAAAATAAATTCCCAATGAAAATGAGGTACTGTATAATTGGGTCGTCTTTTTGCTGCACGATGCCGACAGGTTGTCATAGAGCATTTTCATGGTGCGATTCAGTTTAGGGATTTGAGTAGTTCAGCAGCGGCAATCTGCCCGGAAATAATCGATGGCGGTACTCCCGGACCGGGAACGGTAAGCTGGCCTGCGTAATAGAGGTTTTTCACTTTCGTACTTCTCATTTTTGGTTTGAAGATGGCGGTTTGCATTAATGTATTTGCAAGTCCGTACGCATTGCCTTTGTAGGCGTTATAGTCACTTTTGAAGTCGGATACCGAGTAGCTTTTCTTCACAATAATGTGATCCCTGATTGGCACGCCTGCAAACTTTTCAAGCCTGTCCATTAACAAGTTAAAATAACTTTCGCGCACTTCCTCGGGATCCGTAAGTCCGGTTGCAATGGGCATTAAAACAAAAATATTCTCCTTGCCCTCAGGCGCCACGGTAGGATCGGTGCGGGAGGGGCAGCATACGTAAAACAGCGGGTTCGACGGCCATTTTTTATCTTTATATATTTCAACGGCGTGCTGACTAAAATCCTCATCGAAGAAAAGATTGTGATGTCTCAACCGATCAATTTTCCTGTCCACGCCCAGATAGAACAGCAGGCAGGAAGGCGCGAATGTGCGGCTTGCCCAATAAGACTCCTGGTACATTCTGTGCTGCGGCGAAAGCAGGGTCGATTCAATATGGTGGTAATCCGCGCTGCCTATTACGCCATCCACATTCCTGATGATCCCGTTTGAGCGGATCTGCCGGATCCGGTCATCAGTGATTTCAAGCTTTTCCACCTTCTGACCGGTACGAAATGAAACGCCGACACTCTCCGCAACTTTGCCGAATGCCTCGGCCACTTTCGCAAATCCACCGATAGGGTAGTAGGTTCCCTGTTTAAGTCCTGAAAAGTTCATGAGGCTGTACAATGCAGGCGTATCCTTCGGCATAGCGCCCAGGAAAAGAACCGGGAATTCGATCAGCGCGAGCAGGCGAGGGTCTTTGAAATACTGTCTTGCGTGGTCGGAGAAGGATTTGAACAGCTGGATTTTCAATGCTTTTTTCAAAAGCGAGAAGCTGAAAAACTCGGTAACTGAATGCCCCGGTTTATAAACCATGTCGAGCATACCCACATTATATTTGAATTCACCCTCCTCTATGAATTTCCTGAGCTTGGCTGCACTGCCGGTTTCAATACTTTCAAAAAGAGCGCATATCTCATCAAAATTTTCCGGAATATCCATTACCTCACCTTCACCGAAAATAACGGCAAATCCAGGATCAAGCTTTTTGAGCTCGTAGAAATCGGAGGCTGATTTTCCGAACTGCTCAAAAAAACGTTCATACACATCGGGCATCCAGTACCAGCTGGGGCCCATATCAAACACAAACCCTTCCTCGGTGAAGCTGCGCGCGCGTCCGCCGATGGTATCGTTTTTCTCAAACACAGTTACCCTTGCGCCTTCTTTGGCCAAAACCGCCGCTGCTGCAAGGCCCGAAAAGCCCGAGCCGATCACCGCGATCTCGTGTGCGTGTCCATTCATTTTAGGATCTGTGTTTTGCATCGCTGTTTATTATGTCGATCAGCTTATTGATAGAGCCGATCTGTGTTACGGGATATTGTTCAATGGTTTGCTGTGCGAATTGACTCCCGCTGGAAATGCATATGTTGCACGAATTGAAGTCGGAAGTAAGTTTTTCAAGCAAGCCGGGAAGCTGTTCCTGGAATTGGTTATTGACAACAAAGGAATAAATGTGTGTGGGTTGGCATTGTTGTACCACCTTGCTGAGGTCCCTGTACGGCACTCTGGCTCCCAGATATACTACGTTCTGGCCCGATTCCCGGATCACGTAGTGCGCAAATAGTAAGCCGATTTCATGATCTTCCTCCTCATTCAGAAAAAGCAGCCACTTCTGCGCAGGTCGGGCAGGTAAAGGCAGCGCGTCAATCGCTGCCAGCAGTTTTTGGCGGATCAGGTTGGACAGGAAGTGCTCCTGCGAAGGCAGCAGATCATCTTTGATCCACATCAGACCGGTACGTACCAGCAGCGGGTAGATCACCTTCTCGTATGTTTTGCGCATTCCCAAACTTTTTACGGCCTGGTTAAATGTTTCCTCAAAAAGGGCACCGTCAAATGTGGACGCAGCGACAAGCGCCTGGTTCACGATTGCCTCGACCTGCGCATCAGCCTGGGCAGAGTCGGCGATAATCCGCTCGATTTCTTCGGCGATCTCGGCTTTGCTGAGCTGACTGATTTTGGAAATCTTCATTCCCTGATTGAGCAGCGTGCACACATTCAAAAGCTTTTTAAGCTGATCGTCATCGTAATACCTGATATTGGACCCGGTTCTTTCCGGCGAAAACAAGCCGTACCGTTGCTCCCATATCCGTATTGTGTGCGCTTTCATGTTGCTAATGCGTTCGAGGTCTTTGATAGAATACGATGACATTTTGTTTAACTTTTTTCAAAAATAGTTAAACAAAAATTTTTTCATGGATTTTTATAAAAAATAAGTGCCAGGATTTTATTGATATTAAAAATATCTTATATTTGATTTCTTAAATATCAACACTTATGAGAGCTCAGGAAATCTTTTGGTCGGCAAACATTAAGTTTTTACGTCTTCGTCAGCGGCTCAGCCAGGAGGCTTTGGCTGAAAAATTGGGTATCAGCAGGGTGAAATTAAATGCACACGAAAGTGGCAGAACTGCGAACCCGACAATTGATGATCTGATTAATTTTTCAGAGTTTTTCAGAATGAGCATTGACAGTATCCTGAAAATGGACCTGGCGAGGCTGTCAGAAAAGAAGCTGAAAGATCTGGAAGAGGGAAGTGAGATCTTTATGAAAGGCGACCAGATCCGCGTACTGGCTATTACTGTGGATAAGGAAGAGCAGGAGAACATCGAGTATGTTCCTGTTCATGCCAAAGCGGGATACCGTTCGGGATACAGCGATCCTGAGTTCCTGGCGACGCTGCCGCGTTTTAACCTTCCTACGGTCCCCAAGAATGGTACGTTCCGGATGTTCCCGACAATAGGGGATTCCATGCTGCCTGTACCGGAAGGAGCGGATATCATCACCAAGTACGTACAGGACTGGACTACGATCAAGCCCGAGACGCCCTGCATTGTTATTTTAAGAGGTGACCAGGATTTTGTCTTCAAGCAGGTCACGATCAATCCGGATGGTACTGTGCTGCTGCAATCTTTCAACAAGCAGTATTTTGCCTACACCGTTCCCATTACGGATGTAATTGAGCTTTGGGAATATTACAGCTTCCACAGTAAGGAGCTTCCCGAGCCGCAATCCGACATGCAGCAACTGATGCGGATGTTGCAGGAAATGCAGAACGAAATCAAAGAAATCAAAGGCCGGACAGCATACAAATAATTGGATAGGTACACTGCCGGACACAGGTATATTGATTTTGCGGGAAGAAGCGTTATCCCGGTATAGTTCAATTATTAAAAGGAGAGTAAAGACCGGTTGATAATCTCGAATGAATAAACACCTGAGTAGTTTGACATAAATACTGCTTAATTGCGTGATTTATGTAGAATAAATGCATGTTTCTGTCGGGAATAAGTTTTAATTGTAGTCAATTTATTTCCGGAACTATATACGTACTATATTGAGATAGTGCAATTTTTGAGAATTTAAGACCCCCAAAAACCTGAGAGTTACCCCAAAGTTCACTGCCGTGGTCACAAAAAGGATAACAGATTTTTAGAGGCGACATAATTTCGTCGAGTCAATTAAAAACTCGACTCAACAATGTTCTCCAAACGTCTACTCCTCTATCTTCTTGCCTCGCTTGCATTAAACATAAGTCAAGTCCAGGCTCAAAGTCCTACCGCAGCCGCACACCGGTTCAACATCTTTGTTTTAGGAGACCTCACACTTGCACCAAATGAAACCGAAGGGCCGATTGCAGTGGGAGGAAATTTAATCTCTAATCAGTATCAGATCAGTTTCAACAAAGCCCACGGCGCATTTTTTGTCGACGGCGTTTCGATCGGACTGGCAGTCCGCGGTGGTGTACGGCTTAACAGCGGAACACTGCAGATCAACGGGCAGAATTATTTGAAAATCGGAAACGGAACACCAAACGGCGCTCCTTTAAATAATCTGAAAGTTTGGTACAAAGACCGGAACAATGCAGAATCGACGATCCGCATTACTGACATTAACGGTGGCTGGGATAGTCAGCCAAATATGCAGCTGAATGCGAACGTAAATGATTTCAAAGCCGGAAGAAAAGTGGGAGAAGATTACAACCCGATTTTCGAAAATGTATTTGGAACAGGTGAAGGCAAAATCGATATCGACGGCGCATTCACTACTTTAATCAAGAGATCAGGGCATTTGAAAGAGCTGGCGGATAACCTTCCGATCCTCAACCAGAATGGCGGCGTAATCACAGGCGCTGAAATAGGACCTTACAATGATCCGTCTAAATTTGATCAGAACCCAAAGATTCGTGTTAACCCGAATGCATTGAATGTACTGACTGTTTCAGCGGCAGTTTGGAACAGCATTAATAATATCAATTTTGAAAACATTCCATCAGGTCCGCAGTTGGGTACAACCGACGAGCAGTATGCAGCTGGCGGTGGCAAGTTTGGATTGATCATCAATATCATCGATTTCCCGACTTACTGCGCGAGCAGAGGCGGTAACAGCAGCATTAAATTCCCGAATGTGGGCGGATTGTCTGACCCTCAGGGCAGTTATGTAATCTACAACTTCCCGGACGCAACCAAAACGTTAACGGTAACAGGAAGTGTAATCCACGGTACCATTTTTGCACCGCAGGCTGAGCTTACAAAAGGGAATAATGGAAACATCAACGGACAGATCATCGCAAAAACTTTCGCCCATAATGGTGACGAAATCCACTTCTGGCCATTTATTCCTTCGATCTCGGAGCCGGCAGTAAAAACAATATCTGTTGAAGTGAATACGAAATGCTTCCAGAATGCACCTTACCTGGACTATACGATTACGCCTTCAAACTTTGATGCATCTGATAAAACAGCCAAAATTGAGTGGATCAACAGCGACGGTAAAGTGGTACAGGAAGACAGCGACAAGCCACTAAGCGGCAGCATCTTGTTCCCCGGTGCGGCGGTTGACCTGGAAGGAAATGGCATCGCCTGGCCAGGTTGGACAAAGAATGGAGAGAAATGGGAAGAAGTAGAAGATCGTTTCGGGTCGTTGCGCAATGAAGGTGCGAAAATCCGCGTGACTGTTGATCCCTGGACTGAGATCAGCGTTAACTATCCTTCTTCGGTAGGCGCTTGCTACACCAGCCCTCCTCCGAGCACTACTTTACCTGTTAAGCTTGCGAGTTTCACTGCACAGAACAAAGATTGTAACAATCAACTGAAATGGGTTGTATCGGAAGCATCTGATTTCTCTCATTTCGTAGTACAGCGGTCAACAGACGCACGGAATTTCAGCTCAGTGGCGCGCATTGATTACAAGTCGAACCAAACTGAATATACCTTCTCTGATGCTCCGTATTCAAGCGAGGCTGCGCCTGCAAAATATTATTACTATCGTTTGCAACAAGTTGATACAGACGAATCGTTTGATTACAGCACGATCAAAAGTGTTGAATGCGGAACTTGCGACGCGAGACTGGCCGTAAGCTTCTTCCCTAATCCAACGCAGGATGAAGTAAATGTAAAAAGCTTCTCGGCTGTTCAAAAGCTGGAAATCGTGAGCTTGTCAGGAAAGTCTGTTTACAGTGCAGTACCAGCTACTAACCAGACAGAATTCAAAGTAAATGTTCAGAATCTGGCCCAGGGAATTTATATTGTGAATGTTGTGAATGCGGAAGGCAGACACACCACAAAGATTTTAAAGAAGTAAGAATTGAATCTTATAGCGTTATGTGAAACTTAAAAGTGCCCGCGGTTGCGGGCACTTTTTTTATTTGCTCAGACCAGCTTCCGGCCTTTCCACTGGTACTCGGGCTTTTGCGCAGCCAGACCAAAAAAACAAACATAAAATGGATAGAAAAGCTGCGTCAATGGAATGAAGGCGATGGAACGCGACTGGCGCAGGAACTTCAATATGCTGCCCAGGAAAACAATTTCAGGTATGTTTTTCAAAGCCGCAATTGCAAGAAAGCTGCTTGCCGGGATGGCGCCGGCGAGCCAAATCGCTGCGGCCAAAATGATAGACAGGTTGCACAGAAATACGTACACGGCGAGTACGAGCGGAGTTGCAGTTTGATAATGCTTCCATTTGCTCGCCCACCGTTTTCTCTGGCGAAAGAAATCAGACCATTTTCGGTGCGGGGCAGTAGTGACGATCACAGCTGGATCTTTCAGGAAACGGACTGAACCGGGAAACTTGGCGGCAATCTTGTGCATTAAAAATTCGTCGTCACCCGAGGCAATGTGACGCACTCCATCGTAGCCATTTACATCAAGAAACGTCTGCTTCTCGTAAGCAAGATTGGCGCCGTTGCACATGGAAGGAAATCCCGCTTCAATAGCGCTTGCGCCGCTGCCAATCAGGCTTGAAAATTCAACAATTTGCAGATGGTCTGTCAGAGTCTCTGGCGAATGGAATGTCACCGGAGAGCTGATCAGTTTTGCATTGCTCGCGGCCTGGCTGGTTGCGATTGTATGCAGCCAGTCAGGACCTACACGGCAGTCACCGTCAGTCGTGACTATCCATTCTCCTTTCGCGACGGCAATCGCTGTTTCAATCGCCCGCTTTTTTGGTGAAGTGGTGGCGGTATCCGGCAGATCGATCAATTGGATGTTGCATTCACTTTTTCCTGCAAAATCACGAACAAGCCCGGCAGTTTGATCTGTTGAGTTGTCGTTCATGACAAATACCTCAAATTTAGATGCGGGAAACGTTTGCTTGGCGAGATCAGCCAAGAGTGACAATATATTTGCTGCTTCGTTCCTGACCGGAATAATGACGGAAATAGTAGGTAAGTCCCGTCTAAGGTTGCGCACTGGTTGTTTGATTCTTGACCAAAAAAACAAAAGAACAACTGTGAAAACGGCATAACTGCCCGTGAGAATCCAGATGAATGGAATAAGCCAGGAAAGCAGGTATTGTTCAATCATAAGGTGCATTTTTTAAGCGCTCTGCCTCCATTTATACTTCCAGATCAGGTAAATGCCGACGAGGATCGGCCCGAGTACATTCACAATCCAGACCATGAATGTTGCCGCGATGATCTTTTCAGGCGGCAGGTTATAAGACGCAAATACAACCAGTGCGGTGAATTCCCGCAAGCCCAGATCACCAAGAACATTGATGGCAGGAATGAGCGTTTTCGCCAGAAAGATCAACGAAACGCAGGCGGTCAGGTCAGAGACTGATACAGGAAGATCGAAAAGTGACAATGCAAGTACGAACTGACTCAGGAAAACGCAGTAGCGCAAAGTGCCGTAAAGTGAAGCCCAGAGTAGTTCAGGCGCAGAGTAGGCGCCTATGATGCGGATATAAGAATGTAGTTTTTGAAAAAATGGACGCGCCGGGTGCCAGTTAGTCAGCTGTTTCCTAAACCAGACAACCAGGAAACTCAGGATGAAGATTGTCACAATGAGCCCGCTCACCAGCGTTTTAGTCACTTCTGGAATACGCAGCCTGTCCATCAACAAAAACCAGCCTGCTCCACCTGCAGCAACGGAAACACTGAACTGTATCCCATTCGAAACCAAGGCAGCGCCGATCGCTTCGAGCCGCTTGTCCGATTTCAGGGAAGCAATCCTGCCGATGGTATCTCCCAGCTGGGCAGGCGCAGCCACACCTACTGCGAGCCCGGTGAGTGTGCCGCGGAAAGCCTCCTTGAACGTAATCGGAAGTACTTTCTGCGCCAGCTTGCGCCATTTCAAACTTTCCAGCGCCCAGTTTACCGGAACGAGGATCAATATCAATGCGATCAGGGCCAGGTTGGCGGTGTTCCAGGCATTACTCAGCACCTGACCTACATCACCGGCACCTTTATGCTCACTTTGAAAGGTTTTGTAGATGTAGCTCAGGATCAGAAAAGTTACAATCAGCTTGATGCCCCACAGGAGGTTTAAGCGACTGGTTTTTTCTTTGGGAGGGGAGAGTTCGTTATCTTGCACCATGATAAAATTGCAGCAGCCCGAAGCTCCCGAGAAGATAATTATTGGTGTTGATCCCGGTACTCAGGTAATGGGTTATGGCGTGATTTCGGTCAAAAATCAGCAGATTACCCTCGTTCAATATGGTGTAATTCATTTAAGCAAATATAGCACGCACGAGTTGAAGTTGAAGAAAATCTTTGAGCGCATTACGCAGCTGATCGAGGATTACCTGCCCGATGAAATGGCGATTGAGGATCCGTTTTATGGTAAAAACGCGCAGTCGATGCTGAAACTCGGACGTGCTCAGGGTGTGGCAATGGCGGCGGCACTCGCCCGGAACATACCTATTGTTGAATATTCGCCGAAGAAAGTCAAGCAGTCGGTTACAGGAAGCGGAAGTGCTTCCAAAGAGCAGGTTGCCTATATGTTGGAGAAGATCCTGAAAATGGAATTGAGCCGCGAATTTATGGATGCCACCGACGGAATTGCTATCGCAATTTGTCATCAATACCACGCCAACTCACCGGCGGCAGCCGCCAGTGGATCTTCAAAAAAGGCCAAAAAAGGCGGCTGGGGTGCGTTCGTAAGTGAAAACCCCAGCCGCATTAAATAACATCAACGTACCATTTTGACTGTTCTGGTAACAGTCCCTGCTTTCAGCCTGTAAATGTAAACGCCAGAGGGCAGGTGCGCGGCGTCAAGGGTTGCCAGATGCCAGCCACTTTGCTTGTTTCCTTTTTCAACTTGGCGCACTACCTGTCCGCGTACATTCAGAACATCGAGTTCAATTTCCTGTGATTCCGGAAGGTAAAATGAAATGTCGGTGGAAGAAACCACCGGATTCGGCGTGTTTTGAAGCAATGTAATTCCTGAGGGAGTCTCCAGAGAAACCGCCAGCTCGGCCGATCGTGACCTGCATCCGCCCGCATTGCTTACGACAACCTGGTAATTGCCGGCGGCCACAGCTGAAAAGGTAGACCCTGTTGCACCAGGGATATCTTTCCCGTTAAACTGCCATTGATAAGTCAGCGCCTCGCCTTCATTTGCTTTCAGTAATGCTTTCGATGCACTGTTTTCCGCAAGTGTGATTGATGCAGGCGCGGGTTTGTATACCATAAAAGGAACGCTTTCATTGCTTTCTATCGCCGGGTTTGTGGTAACTGTTTGGAGGGTATAAGATCCTGCGGCAAGTGAATCGGGTATTTTGAAGCGGACCACATTACTCTCCACGCTAGCCGGAACAGACAGAATGGAGGCACTGTCCTCTTTTTTAAACCTGATCAATGTCCTGTTATCCTTTGAAAAGAAGGAGTTAGAGGTGATTGTTGAGGTAAGCTCATCTTCCGTACAGTAGGCTGGCTTAGGCGTAAAACGCTGAATCGCGCTTTCCTCGAATGAGTGCAGCTCGCCGCCGCTGGTCAGAAGTATGACTTTGTCTTTAAAAACTTCGACATCGAATGGTTCCCGCAGGATATTAAGTCCGTCGGCATATACATTGATCTGTCCTTCTTTGTATTTGATCAGCGCATGATAAATCATATCAGCCCCGTATTGTTTATAGGCGGCAGCCCACATTCTGTTTTCTTTATCAAAAACGATTTTTTTAACAGGAATGGAAGCCAGCTGTTCAATCGGGTCCCAACCGCCGGAACCAGAGTTGTATTTTAAAACGCCGAACTCTCCGTACGCATACGCATTTTTATCATTGTCAAACGAAATCCCAGAAACGAGCTGGGCATCCCGGATGTACGAATGCTGCGACCAGCCATTGTTAAACCGCCAAACATTTCCTCCATCCATCAAAGCCCAGATTTGTCCGTCGGGATCCGCAGCTACCACCAGCGCGCGATCGGTCATGAGCGTGGTATGATCGTAGTAAAACCACTCTCCATTGAAGAAGCGCACTACGCCCGCGTTGTCTGACCGCATGAAAATCCCGTCTTTTTGGGAAACCAGGAGTGTGCCGTTTTGTGAGTGATAAAATTTCTGAGGCGACCTTGAATACTCGTAAGTTGGCCGCGATTGTTCGATCAGCTTGTTCTGGCCATCGATCAGGAACACATTTCCATTCTGGCCTGCACCGAAATAGGCAATAGTTGTCGGGATATAGCCGCTGGAAGTGGAGGGTGTATTTGCCTTCCATTCTTTCAAATCCCCGGTTTCATAGTAGCCGCTATACCACTCGTGTACATACAGCTTATCTGCCGTTTTGAAAAATTTGATCATCGGGATTCCGCTACGGGCAGAGTTGAGGCTTTGCAGGTTAGGAGATACCAGCCCGAGGAATTCAAATCGCTGGTCCCGGAAGCCCGTTGTGAGTTGCCCGGTTGTCCAGTCGGTCATTGAAGAGGTATTCCAGCGCAGCCGCGAGCGTACAAAGTAGTATTTGTTTTCATCCAGAACAGGTCTGTGGATCGTTTTGGTGGTATACCAGGAGTTAAGTCCATTGGAATTGACCGAGTCGTTTGCGATGATATTTTTAAAGTCGGCATCAGTTGCAACCTGTAAGTCGCTTTTTACATATTCCGGATAAAGTGCGCGTTTGTCGAAGATGTTGGCGAGAATAGGGGAAGCGGAAATGCGGCTTTGCGGGTATTGCTGCATAAGCTCATTGTACCATACGGGCGAAGTGAAGGTTTCCTGTGACCATTTACTCCAGATATCATTCTTTTTTACCCTTATCCTGATTGCATAATTGCGGAACCAATCCAATTTCTGAGGATAGATGAAAAATTGCCGGCCATTCGATGTGGGTGTCAGAACCTGCGTCTCGATCGGCTTTTCACCTAAATCCCTTACCTGGATCTCATAGGAACTGATACCTGCGAACCATTGAAAATACCCCGAAAGACTACCATTGCTGCTTAGTTTAATATCTGATAATAATGGAGGTAATGTATTATCTGAAAATGGCAGCACTGAAAAGCGGACCGATTCAGACCAGTTTCCATTACCCAGCTCATTTTCAGGGCGGTACCGTGCATAGTACACTCCCTCAGCAAGCCCATTGGACTGAATATAAGCTTGTTTTGTTACAACGTCTTCAATGATTTGGGTAAACGATTGATCGCGAGCAGATTGGAAATGGTATTGGTCAGCGCGTTTAGCCGCTTCCCATTTGAATGCAGGTGTGCTGGAAACGGCATTCTGGTCGGGTTCATTCAAAGTGAGGATAGTCGCATTATCGGGTTTTTCGGAGAAAGCGCCCAGCTTAAAATCCGGAATGACTTTACCCTCCGCGTAGTCGCGCATCAGGCTGCGGCAGAGCGGATGAAAGGTGAGGACGCTCCTGCAATAGGACATAATCGACCCATTTACATATTCGGTGTATCCGCCGTCGGGACATTCGTAAGGCGCGCCCTCTACCAGCGTGCAGCGGTCTATCGGTCCGCCCGGCCAGCTGCAGCTATGGGTGTGCGGTGAGCCGAGTGTATGCCCGAGTTCGTGCGCAAGCAGGTCTACATCAATGTTGGTGTTGTTGCCAGGTGTAGGAAAGTTAGAGCTGCACATCCGGTAGCCGCCATAAAACCAGCCGCCTCTGCATGACAGGCTTACGACGGCGTCCCTTTCTTCAAACCGGTTTGTAGTCCAGTAGTTCAGCACATTGTTGAAGTAATCAAAATCTTCATTCAGGACGTAGGGTTCACGCTTGTCCCAGATGTAGATAAAACTGACAGTCAGTTTTACATTGATCTCCCGCTCGAAAATATCCGAAGCAGCCTGTATGAACCGGTATGCCTCCCGGGTAATCCGTTCTTTATCGCCATTGTAAATCAGGTAAGTTTCATAATTGACATCCAGTGCAAGCCTGTATTCCAGTTTTTCACCGACGCTGGTCCGTGCGCGGGTGAGGTCTTTCAGCATGGCATACTTTGCAAGAACAGCGCCGGTGGCAGAATCGCTGGTGCCGCACGCAGGTGGAAGTTTCTGGGAATAAGCTGGTTTGAAGATGAAAATGAATAACACGATAAGCAGAAGCTTGCTGGTAAAATGTGGCTTCATAAGCAGGACGAACAAAAAGATAGGGTGATTGGGAATAAAGAATGCCAGTACATGACAAAAACCAGGCGCAAGAAGTTGCCTCACTTTAATCTCAATATTAAAAAATTTTAATGGTATTAAATCAATAAATGATGCAACGATTCAAACGTTTGTTTGATATATTCAAACGATCGTTTGAATTTTGCTTTGTGATCGGGTAATTTTGTAAGGTCATCGGCAGGCGGGATAATCAAAACTCTGCCGGTGAAGCTAAACAAATGGAATACAACGCTAAACAAATACAGATTATAGAAGTGGCTGAGCGGCTATTCGCTCAGAAGGGTTTTGCGGGTACTTCGGTACGCGACATCGCCCAGGCAGCGGACGTGAACGTATCGATGATCTCCTATTATTTCGGATCAAAGGAAAAGTTGATAGAAGCCTTGTTTCAAATCAGGATGACGGAATCCAGGTCGCGGCTGGAAACACTCATTACGAATGCGGAGCTTGTACCAATGCAGAAGATCAATTTGTTGATCGACAGTGTGATAGACAGGCTTACCGGTAACCAGTGTTTTCACAACATCATGATGCGGGAAACGCTTTCATCGGAACGGAATGCAGCGATCTCTGAACATATCATGAACTTGAAAATGAGAAATATCGAACTGATGCAGCAGCTGATCCGCGAGGGGCAGGCAGCCGGTGTTTTTCGCGATGATATTGATATGAGCCTGATGACAACAACCCTGTACGGGACAGTCAATTACGCCATTGCCTCCCAGGATTTTTACAAAAAGATCAACAACCTGGAACACATGGACCAGGCTGAATTTTTGAACCACCTGAAAGGCAAATTGAGCCAGCACCTAAAAAGTTTATTTAAATCGACAGTAACTAATGAACACCACAATCAAAATTAGGAGAATGATTTGGTTGGCAGCCGGCGTGTTCTGGCTCGCATCAAATAGCCAGGCATTTGCTCAGACTGCACGCACGATCACCCTGGAAGAGGCCATTGAAATGAGCCTTAAAAACAGCAAGCAGCTTAAATTAAGTCAGACCAATGTAGATCTTGCCGGTCTCAGTATCCGCCAGATCAAGGAAAACCAGCTTCCAAGTTTTAGTATTTCGGGTTCTTACCTGCGCGTAAATACACCGAACATCAACCTGAAATTCAGGCCAAGTACCAGCGATAGTACGGCACAGGGATCAGCTACGCCGGAAGTTCACCAGGCGATGTACGGAATGGCGAGCGCGGCATTGCCGCTGTTTTCGGGATTTAAGTTCAAGTACGGACTGCAATCTGCTCACTACCTGGAAGAAGCCGCCAAGCTGGATGCGGAAGGCGACCGGGAAGCGGTGATCCAAAATACGATTGCAGCGTACAGCAATCTTTACAAAGCAAAAAAATCGGTGGACCTCGTTGCCGAGAACTTGCTGAGAGAAAAGCAGCGTGTAGAGGAGTTTACCAACCGTGAGAAAAACGGAATGCTGGCCAGAAACGACCTCATGAAAGCCAAACTGCAGGAATCCAATGTAGAGCTGACCCTGCTGGATGCGGAGAATGATCTTAAAGTAACCACGATCAATATGGACCTGCTGCTCGGCTTACCCGAGAATACGTCCCTGCTTGCTGATTCTGCCAGCTTTATCCAGTTGCAGGAAGAAGGTAATGTAGGCGATTGGGAACAAAAGGCTTTGACAAACCGAAAAGATATCGCTGCCAATACCATTCGCCAGAAGGCGGTTAACATCGATATCAAAGGTGCCAAGTCGGACTTTTACCCGAGCATTGCATTAACAGCAGGTTATGTGGCACTCAACATTCCCGGCGTGGCGGTGATCCCGAATGCAGTGAACGCAGGTATTGGAATCAGGTACGATGTGGCCTCACTCTGGAAATCAGGATCGAAAATAGCCCAGGCCCGCACCCACGCTTATCAGTTGCGGACCAACGAGGAAATACTGCTGGACCGCATTCACCTGGAAGTCAATACTGCTTATTACAACTATGTTTTGAGCAAAAGAAAAATAGATGTGTACGCAAAGGCAGTGGAGCAAGCGAGTGAAAATTATCGAATAACAAAAAATAAATATGATAACAGTTTGGTAACAACTACCGAACTCCTCGACGCCGACGTGGCGCAAGTCCAATCCCAGATCAACTACGAAGCCGCCAAGGCCGATGCGATCGTCGCATTCAAGCGCCTCGAACAGACGGCGGGTGTAATTCAGTAGAAGGAGGAAAGGGAAGAAAGGGAAGAAAGGGAGGAAGGGGAGGAAGGAGGAATTAAATTAATTATACAAGAAATGCGAATCCCTCGTCCCTTTCCTCCCTCCTCCCTTTCCTCCATAGAAAAAAAATCATCCAATCATTCAAAACTAAAATAATGGAAGCCGAAGAAACCACACCGAAAAAGAAGAGCAACCGCTTTATGATCATTCTTGCCGTGTTGATCATTGCCGGGGGGACCTGGGGATTTACCAAGTACAACCACGGATTGCACCACGAAGAAACAGACGATGCGCAGATCGATGCGAACATCAGTCCTGTTATTCCCAGGACATCGGGATATGTGACAGAAATTAAGGTAAAAGACAACCAGGAAGTAAAAAAAGGAGATACGCTGATCGTACTCGATAACCGCGATCAGCTGATCAGACTGGAACAGGCGAAAGCTGCGCTGGCAGGGTCGGAGGGAAGCCTGGTTGTAGCGAATGCAACAACAAGCGCGACTGCTGCAAGCGGCATTACTTATGAGGCCAATATCTCCATTGTAGAGGCGCAGATTGAGGAAGCCAAAGTAAATGTATGGAGAGCCAATCAGGATTATGCACGTTATGAAAACCTGATCAAAGACCATTCGATCACACAACAGGAATTTGAACAAGCCTCGGCGACGAAGCAAAAAGCGGAACGTGCCCTCGCTGTATTGGTAGCACAAAAGAATGCGGCAGAGCGTCAGGCGAAAGCAGCCGGAAAACAAACAAGCGCAACTTCTCGTCAGACCCAGGTAGCCAATGCGAACATCAAAGCTCGCCAGGCGGAGATTGCGAATGCCGAGTTGAACCTTTCATATACGGTTATCACCGCGCCCAGTGCGGGCCGTGTTTCAAAAGTGAATGCGCAGGTTGGACAGTATCTGCAAGCTGGTCAGTCATTGTTCAGCATTATTTCAACAGAAGAACCCTGGGTTGTTGCCAACTTCAAGGAAACACAGCTGACCAGAATGAAGCTTGGCCAGAAAGTACGGGTACACGTGGACGCTTATCCTGAGCATGAATTTGAAGCAACCGTAGCTTCTTTCTCACCTGCTACGGGCGCCCGCTTTGCATTGCTTCCTCCTGATAATGCGAGTGGTAACTTCGTGAAGGTAGTGCAGCGTCTGCCGGTCCGCATTGAATTTGCGAAGGCTGACGATAAGGTTATTTCCCAACTGCGCCCGGGCATGAACGTGTTCGTGGATGTAGAGCTGGATTAAGGTACTCAATTGATAATCTTGAACATCAATCAGGATGGAATTACAGGAATCGCTCGTAGAATACGGGTATAGAAGGGTGATTATCACCATTACCGCTGTGCTGTGTGCGCTTCTGGAAATCGTTGACACGACGATCGTCAACGTAGCCCTGAACGATATGCGCGGTAACCTTGGTGGTACATTGTCCGAAGTAAGCTGGGTAATTACCGCTTACGCAATCGGTAACGTGATCATTGTACCGATGACCAGCTGGCTTTCGCAGCAGTTTGGCCGCAGAAACTACTTTGCAGCGTCGATTATCATCTTTACGGTGGCCTCGTTTCTTTGCGGTAATGCAAACAATATCTGGGAGCTGGTATTTTTCAGGCTGATACAGGGATTTGGCGGCGGAGCTTTGCTGGTAACTGCACAAACGCTGATCACCGAAAGCTATCCACCGGAAAAACGCGGTATCGCGCAAGCCATTTACGGACTGGGTGTGATCGTGGGGCCAACTTTGGGCCCGCCGCTTGGAGGTTATATTGTAGACAATTACAGCTGGCCTTACATTTTTTACATCAACATCCCGCTGGGGATTATAGCAGCAATGCTTACGCTGCAATATGTAAGAAGCCCGAGGTTCGCTGAAAAGAAAAGCAGCAGCGAGATCGACTGGTGGGGGATTATTTTCCTGGCGGTTGCAGTAGGTTCTTTACAGTATGTTTTGGAAAAAGGGCAGGAGGAAGATTGGTTTAATGATGAAATTATCCTGATACTTTCTATTACCACCGTTTTTGCATTCTTTTTCTTTATCTGGCGTGAGCTTACCTACAAGAATCCAATCGTGAACCTGCGGGTCTTGTCGAATGGAAACCTGCGTGTGGGGACTATTCTTTCGTTTATCCTGGGCTTCGGCTTATATGGATCTACATTCATTATCCCGCTTTATACCCAGGCTACATTGGGCTGGACGGCCACTCAGTCGGGGATGCTCATGGTACCCGCAGCTATCGTGACTGCGATGATGATGCCCGTGGTAGGACAGCTGCTGCAACGCGGTGTGAAGCAGCAGTACCTGGTCGCGATCGGGATGATATTCTTCTTCATTTACAGTTATTGGGGATACCTCGTACTCACTCCTGATACCGGATCAGATGCATTCTTTAACATGCTGATCGTACGCGGGATCGGATTGGGACTGTTGTTTGTTCCGATTACGACACTTGCATTGTCAACACTAAAAGGACGGGAAATTGGCGAAGGCGCCGCTTTTACAGGAATGATGCGCCAGCTCGGCGGTTCATTCGGGGTAGCAGTGATCACGACTTTCATCGCACGCCAGAATATGCTGCACCGGAATGATCTGGTTAGCAAGCTGGATGTGAATAACCCGGCTGTTCAGCAGCGGGTGGAAGGATTACAGCATTCATTTATGGCCAAGGGAATGACGTCCGATATTGCGCTGAAAAGCGGGTACAAAATTCTTGATTTTACCATATCGAAACAGGCGCAGGTCATGTCATATATGGATGTGTTTCTTTACCTGGGAGTTCTTTTCCTGATATGTGTCCCATTCGTACTCTGGACCAAAAGCGGCAAAGGGAAAGTGGACACTTCGGTAGCGCATTAATTTTTAAGTGTAGTAGTATTGTGGAAGAAGCTCTCCGGATCCGGAGAGCTTCTCTTTTTTTGGTTATTGGTCAATATTGATTTTAGTTACAAACGTAGGTTCCACCTATCCGCCAGCAATCCGAAACAGGAAACTCCTCCGGAGTTCAACTTCCACGATGCTGTTTTTTCTATAAACAGGGTGTTCCTCCGGAACAAGGTATCGTCTCCTGGGACGGGCTCCCGGGGAGGCAGCCGTTATGAGAAATTGCGGATCAATGAATGGGGCTCCTGCGGAGCCCCCTGTTTATAGAAAAAACAGATTGTAAATTGAAACATCAGTTATCCAAATAGTCAAAGGCTTAGGTACGCAGTCGGGACATTGCAACAAAATCACTTCTTCACCTTCCTCCTTCCTCCATTCTCCCTACTTTTGCGATCTTACCAAAAATACCGTGCATCAGAATTATTACTTTTTGAAACAACTCGCTGCCAGGCTTCATCAGGAACTGGCGGGGAAATACTTTATCGAAGCATTCAGTCAGGAGAAGGATGAGCTGATCCTTGTTTTTGCGGAATCCGCGCAGGATGAGACTTTGTTATCTCCTTTTTTCATCAAAGCCACTCTTACTTCCCGCTTCGCCTGCCTCAGCTTTCCCGACAGGTTCGATCGCGCCCGCAAGAATTCGGTCAATCTGTTTACCGATTTCAAATCTCAAAAGATAGATCACGTACGCGTTTTTGAAAATGAACGCGCTTTTCAAATCTGGTTTGAAGCGGGAAATGCATTGGTATTCAAGCTTTTTGGTAACCGCTCTAACCTGATTTCATTTGATGAGTCAGGGAATGTAATGCAGCTTTTTAACAATAAACTGGCTACGGACAAATCGCTGAACATCGCTGCGCTTGACCGCCGGATAGACCAGTCATTTCCGGCATATGTCAGGAACGGGCTGGATCACAAGTCATTGTTCCCGACTTTTGGTAAACTGGTTAATGCATATTTAGCCGAAAAATTGAATGGGATTGAGGCAGCAGAGTCACGCTGGAAGGTAATTCAGGGCGCATTGCAAGAACTTGAATCTCCGCACTTTTTCCTGGCAAAAGTGGATGGGGAGCCTGTGCTGTCGCTGATTGAAACCGGAGAGCTGATGCAGCGATTTACCGATCCTGTTTTGGCGTTGAATGCTTTTTATATTTCCTACATCCGCCTGAGCGGAATTGAGCGAGAACGAGCGGAATGGATCAGGGTACTTCGGAAGCGCATGCAGCAGACAGACAACTATCTTGAAAATACATTTCAGAAGCTGGTCGAGCTGGAAAGTGCCGTTAAAAACGACGAGATCGGGAATATCATCATGGCCAATTTGCACACGATCCCTGAGCGCGCCGAGCTCGTAGAGCTCTTTGATTTTTACCGGGAAGCCCCGATCCGTATTAAGCTGAAAAAGGAACTTTCAGCTCAAAAGAATGCGGAGAATTATTACAGGAAGGCAAAAAACGAGAAGATTGAGATCGCCCGGCTTAATGACAGTCTCGCATTCAGGGAAAAAGAACGCGGGGAGTTGGATGAACATTTGAGAAATATAGAAGCGTTTGATTCGTTGAGGGAATTGAGGACTTATATCAAAGCCCATCAACTCGACAGCAAGAAAGTGGAAGTGCCCGTCAGCGAGTTGTTCAAACGCATCGACTTTATGGGTTACACGATTCTGGTTGGCAGGAATGCGAAGAACAATGATGTGCTGACGAAGCAATATGCCTCGAAGGAAGATCTCTGGCTGCACGCAAAAGACGTAACAGGGGCGCACGTGGTCATCAAAAACCAATCCGGAAAAACGTTTCCGGCACCTGTGATCGAGCGCGCGGCAGAATTGGCCGCATTCTATTCCAAACGCAAAAACGACTCGCTTTGCCCGGTAATTTACACACCGAAAAAGTACGTGAGAAAACCCAAAGGACTGCCGGAAGGAGCTGTTGTAATCGATAAAGAATCTGTGATTATGGTTGTTGCAAAAGGCGAATAGACGACTTTGATATGTGTGATGATATGACGAACTTCGTGTGAAAATAGAGAACCGGAATATATAGTGCAGAATGCTTGAAAATCGTCGATTTGTAATTATTGGATTTTTCTCATTAGTAGGTTTAATATACTTATTTCGGCTCTTCTACCTACAAGTTCTCGACGAAAGTTATTCCATTGAATCGTCGAGTAATTCCATCAAAAGAGTAATAGAAATTCCTTTCCGCGGCCAGATCTATGATCGGTACGGAAAGCTGATCGTATATAACACGCCCGTTTACGACTTGCTTGTGACGCCCAATAAGGCAAGAGTGGAAGACACGCTCCGTCTTTGTCAGGTTCTGGGGATTGAAAGAAGGGATTTTGACAGCTTAATGGCGGCGGCCAGTGCATATAGCCGTAACAAACCATCGCTTTTTCTGAGGCAGCTTTCCAAGGAGGACTTTGCGTCTATTCAGGACGTTATGGTCGATTATTCAGGATTTGAGTTTGCCAAAAGCTCCCTGCGGACTTATACAGCGCCAACACTCGCCAATACACTCGGCTATGTGAGTGAAATCACCAAATCGCAGCTGGAAAAGCAGGAAGAGCCTTACTATCGCCAGAGTGACTACATTGGTCAGAGCGGGATTGAGAAGATTTATGAAAATGAGCTGCGCGGTAAACGGGGGACGAAATTCGTGATGCAGAATGTAAGCGGCGTGTATAAAGGCCCCTGGAAAAACGGAGAGCTGGACACGATGGCTGTGGCGGGAGAAAATTTATACACCGGAATAGATCTGGAAATCCAGCAGTATGCGGATAGTCTGATGGTCAACAAGGTAGGCAGCGTTGTGGCCATTGAGCCAAAAACCGGGCAGATCATTACAATGGTTTCTGCGCCTACTTATGACCCCAATATCCTTGCAAGCAGGTATTTTTCCAAAAACTTCGCGGCACTCGCCCGAAATCCTTACAAGCCGCTTTTCAACAGACCGGTCATGGCGAGCTACCGTCCGGGTTCGACTTTCAAGCTGATCCAGGCGCTGATTGGTTTACAGGAAGGCGTGATCACACCCGGAAGTGGATTTACCCATGCCAATTGTCCTATGGGTTGCCATAATCACCCGGCTACCGGAACCGTCGCATTGGGAGTAATGCATTCCTGCAATCCTTACTTCTACAATGTATTCCGCCGACTGATTTATAAAAACAATATATCAAACACTTTCCGCGCCTCGGCTGTGGGGCTTGACGCCTGGCACGACGCAATCAGCAAATTTGGGATTGGCCAGCGTCTGGGAATTGACCTGCCTAGCGAATACAAGGGAAACCTGCCGGACAAGAAATATTATGACCGGTTTTACGGCGAGTACCGCTGGAAATTCTCCAATATCTATTCTTTAAGTATTGGAGAAGGAGAATTGCTTATCACTCCGTTGAAAATGGCCAATGTAGCGGCTATAATTGCCAACCGCGGTTATTACTATACTCCCCACGTAATCCACGGGATAGGTGACAAGAAGTTTGTTAAACCCGAGTTCCTCGAAAGGCATGACAGCGGAGTAGATCCGCACAATTTTGATCCCGTGATTGAAGGTATGGTCGGAGCGGTGGAAGGCGGTACTGCTCGCCGGTCGCGTGTAGAGGGAATTACCATTGCCGGAAAAACGGGTACTTCCCAAAACAAGCGCGGCGACGATAGCTCCATCTTCATTGCATTCGCGCCGGTAGATGATCCCAAAATTGCCATTGCGGTTTTCGTGGAGTATGCGGGAGCTGGTGGCTCGGCGGCTGCGCCGATTGCTAACCTTGTGATTGAGAAATACCTGACAAGAAAAGTTACCAACAAGGCCTTGGAAGAAAGAATGTTCAAGGCAGACTTTATGAGCAAAGTTGTGCTGCCCGGTCAGAAAAAGCCAATTCCTGCGGACACTACCAAGAAAAAACCAGCGCCTGAAAAACCTTCTGCCCAAAACAAGCCTGTGGCAGTTAACCCATAATTTCCCCTGAAAAGGATTCACCTGTTCACATACCCGATACATGCCTGAGAATAAACCCATCACCAAGAATGTAGACTGGATGGTTGTCCTGATCTACATTGCGTGCCTGCTGATCGGCTGGGTGAATATCTATGCGGCTGTTTATAATCCGGAAGTCAGGACCAGCATGTTCGACTTGTCCAACAATGCCGGAAAGCAGCTGATGTGGATTGGTACCGCCGCTTTGCTGATCATCTGTATATTGGTGATTGATTACAAATTCTACGAAACTTTCTCGTTCATCATCTACGCGGTCGTCATTGTCCTGTTGATACTGGTACTTTTCGCGGGTTCCAATATCAATGGGTCCCGCTCCTGGATCAAGATCGGCGCGTTTTCGTTACAACCTGCCGAGTTTTCCAAACTTGCAGTCAGCCTCGCCATTTCGAAGTATCTGAGTGACCCTGCGATCAGCCTTTCCAGGAAACTGAAAGATTATTATCCGATCCTGGGGATCATTGCTTTGCCTGCATTCCTGATTCTGTTGTCTAATGAAACAGGTTCCATGCTGGTATTTGCTTCGTTTGCCATCGTACTCTATCGCGAAGGAATGCCTGGTTTTATCCCGGCAATCGGAATGGTGATGGCGGCTTTGCTGATCATTACATTGCTTTTTGTGAAATGGTATATCGCTGCGGCGATCGTCGTAATTGCTGGTTTGGTGATCTGGCTGATGCCGGTTATGACCCGGCGCCGGGGCGGGCTGTGGGCTACCATTGTAATTGCATTGGTGATGATCGGGATTGTTTTCGGTGTCGATTTCTTCATGAATAACGTGCTTCAAAAGCACCAGCGGGGCAGGATTATGGTACTGCTCGATCCGGATTCAGATCCGCGCGGTATTGGCTGGAACGTAATTCAATCCAAGATCGCGATCGGTTCGGGCGGGTTTACGGGAAAAGGATTTTTACAGGGAACACAAACGAAATTTGATTTTGTCCCTGAACAAAGCACTGACTTCATTTTCTGTACAGTGGGAGAGGAGCACGGTTTTGTGGGCACCGCCGTGGTAGTATTCCTGTTCGTGTGCCTGATTTCCAGGCTTGTTGTGTTGGCAGAGCGGCAACGCAGCCGTTTTGCAAGAGTGTACGGGTACTGCGTTGCCGGGATTATATTCTTTCACTTTATGGTCAATGTCGGCATGACAATCGGGCTCATGCCGGTTATCGGGATACCACTGCCGTTTTTCAGCTACGGAGGCTCGTCACTATGGTCGTTCTCCATATTGCTGTTTATATTTTTGAAAATAGACGCGCAACGGCCGTTTACGTTGTCGAGGGGCTAGGGGGTAATCATTCAAAATTCCCTCCCTACAACTTCCCTGCTGCCAAAATCAATAAAACCCAGCCTGCTATTAAGGCCAGTCCGCCTATGGGGGCGGTTGCGCCGAATTTGGTGATACCTGTGAAGCAGATCGCGTATAATGAGCCGGAAAAAATGATCACGCCGATCGCGAATGCATTACCTGACCAGCCGAGCAGCTTGATAGCATCTGCGCCTGCACGTTGCATCAGCAAACCAACCAGTACCATTGCAATGGCGTGATAAAACTGGTATTTAACCGCAGTTTCAAAGGTTTCGGACCGGCCGGAAGCTTCCAGCATTCCTTTTAATGCATGTGCTCCGAATGCGCCGAGTGCCACTGCCAGCGCACCCAGGATTCCGCCTGCCTGTATCATAAATTTCATAGAAATGGGATATAATGGAAGGGGTAAAGTTAACCGCTGACGAAAGTGCAACCAACGGTTTATTTCAATTTTATTATATTGCAGCTCAGGAAAACGCGGTTTTACCACAAGCCGCGGATCGCTTACAAGCTACTCAAATGACCTTAGAACGCTTTATCCAGCTTTGGACACACCGCTATCACAAATACTCCCACATTTTTGAAGCCCGTTTGAAAGGCTACCAGGCCAGGCGGCATTTCGAGTCGGTTAAGAAGAAATTAGCGCCTGGTAAACAGCTGATTGCCATCATACGTACCGAACATTTTGGCGACATTATTGCGGCCGAGCCCATATCCCGCTATGTCCGCTCGCTGCATCCCGATGCGTACATTGTCTGGTTTGTAAAGCCCGTATTTCAGGAGCTGATTGCTGTTAATCCCGAGATCAACGAAGTATTCCCTGAGTTTTGCGTTACCCAGCGGCAGACTTTACTTGCGGGTAATGTGTTCGACAAAGTCATAGAGCTGCAATTCAGTAACAATAATCACTGTCCCAAATGCCAGGTTTTTATTGACAATCCCGTTGCAGTGCGGCGCGATATTACCATCTTCAACTATTTCGACTACGGCAACCTGCTGGAAGTTTTTGCGCAAACGGGAGATCTGATCCCGCCTAAATCAACATTTCCGGCTGATGATCATCCGAGATTGTATTTGCAGGATAAGCATAGAAGCAAGGTCGATGGTCTTGGTCTGGCAGACCGTTACATAGTATTGCATTGCCAATCCAACTACAAACCCAAAGACTGGCCTTCCGAGCGTTGGGATATGCTTGTTAACTGGCTTGCAGAAAGCTATGATTATCAGATCGTCGAAGTTGGAATGGCGAGTAGCTTGACAACCAAAACAAATGCATACCGCAGCCTTTGCGGGCAGTTATCTATTTTAGAGACTGCGGAGGTAATTCGCCGGGCGCAGTTCTTCATTGGTCTCGATAGCGGGCCTTCTCACCTGGCGAATGCATCGGGTACATTCGGCATGATCCTGATGGGCGCTTTGAATAACTTTTTGAACTATAATCCTTACTCAGGTAAGTACGGCAGAGGCGAAAATGTGATGCTGGTGAGACAGCCCAACCTGCCTTGCTGCGATCTTACCTTTGAATTTGTGAAAGAGAAAGTGCAGGAAGTGCTCGACAAAGCCTCCGCCGAAAGCAGGTTAGCGTGAGCCGAAAATGGCGCTGCCCACACGTACCAGTGTGCTTCCTTCTTCCACCGCGATCAGGTAGTCGCCGCTCATACCCATGGAGAGTTCGCGCATTTGTACCTGGTCGCTGCTGAATTTTTTAAATGATTCGAACAGAGTTTTAAGGCCGCGGAATTCTGCCCTAATCACTTCTTCGTTCTCCGTGTTTGACGCCATTCCCATTAACCCGGCAATGCGGATGTTTTGTAAGGAAGTCAGTTCCGGTGCAGTCAGGATCTCTTCGGCTTCCTCGGGTGACAAACCGAACTTGGTTTCCTCGCTGGCTATGAATATTTGAAGCAGACAATCGATCACACGATTGTTTTTGGCAGCTTCCTTGTTTACTTCTTTCAATAGCTTGAAACTATCTATCGAATGGATCAGCGAAACAAATGGCGCCATATATTTGACCTTATTGGATTGCAAGTGCCCGATCATGTGCCATTCAATGTCTTTTGGGAGTGCCTCGTATTTGCCCACCATCTCCTGGACTTTGTTTTCGCCAAACCGTTTGCAGCCAGCTTCGTAAGCTTCCAGGAGAAGTGACTCAGGCTTGGTTTTTGTAACTGCGATCAGTCTGGCCTGGTAACCGTTTTCCTGTTTTAATCCTTTTTCAATACGGGCAATGTTATCGGCAATTGAAGACATGAGCAGAAGCTAAATTTTTGAATGTTAATGTTTTAAAGTAGCGGTTTGAAAAATCGCGGCCAGAAATAAGATGTAGACATATTTCAAAATTGAAAAAAACATATTTCTTTTACCAACTAAATTCAAAATTAAACCTTCTGTATGGACTATAACCAGGAACAAAAGCAAGACAGAAAGACACTTTTATGGGCCGCTCTGGCAGTATTGCTGATCCTCAATTTAGTGCTCGTTTATTTCATTTACCACGAAAAACAGGAAAACCAGGCGAAGGATGAGATTATTACTGCCAAAACGGAGGAGGTGTTGTCCATCAAAACAAAGCTGGATTCCATTTCTGCTGAGCTGGATGTAAAAATAGCGGAGATCCAGAAACTTGGAGGTAGTGTTGATTCGCTGGTAGCATTGAAGGCGCAGCTCGAAAAAGACAAACAGGAACTTAAAAATGCGGGTACCTATTCTGCTGCAACCTATAATAAGAAGATCAGAGGTTACGAGTCAGTTTTGCTTGAAAAAGATGGTGAAATTGCCAAACTGAGAGAGGAACTGGGTATTGCCAATAACAAGAATGAGCAGCTCAGCCAGCAGCTGACAGGTTTGGAAAGTGAAAAACAGCAGCTTGCAGATTCAGTTACCAACTACTCTGCGCAAAACAGGGAGTTGAGCGAGAAAGTAAACCTGGCATCTGCTTTGAAGGCGGAGGCACTTACAGTGAATGCAGTTTCGGCAAAAGGCAAAGAGCGCGAAGGTGGTAAATACAAGGCGAAACGCATTGATAAACTGCGCATTAACTTCAAGCTGGCTGAAAATCCGGTTGCGAAGCAGAATGAAAAGGAAATTTACCTTCGTATTCTAGATCCCGATGGAGCTGTACTTTCCGATATGGCAACGGGCTCCGGTTCATTTGTACATAATGGAAAAGAGTTGATTTACAGCTCGTCCCAAGTCGTTCCATTTAACAATACCAATCAGTCGGTCGATATTTTTTACGGAAGAGGCGGCATTCCGCTTAAAGACGGGAAATATGCGATTGAACTTTACAGCGAAGGCTTCAAAATAGGGCAGGGTGATTTCACTGTCAAGTGAGATCCGGCTGTAACTTATAGATGATCACGTTCAAGGTTTGGAATTTCGGTTTACAAACCCTATTTTTGCACCCTCATTTTGGCTTCAAACCAAAGTGAGGGTTTTTTACTTTTATAAATACTAACAAATTACCGTATGTCTAAACAGTATGAAACGGTGTTCATTCTAACTCCCATTTTGTCTGAGGCCCAGGCAAAGGACGCCGTTGAAAAATTCACTACAATCCTTACCTCTAACGGTGCGTCGATTGTACATGAAGAGAACTGGGGATTGCGCAAGCTGGCCTACCCCATCCAAAAGAAAAACTCTGGTTTCTATCATGTAGTGGAATACACTGCAAATGAAGGAAACGTGGTAGATGTTTTGGAAACTGAATTCCGTCGTGACGAGCGTATCCTGCGCTTTATGACTATCGTCCTTGATAAGCACTCAATTGCTTACAACGAGAAAAAACGCAAAGGACTGGTAGGTAAGAAAAGAGAAGAATCTACTGAATCTAAAACCGAAAACGCATAAGCTATGTCACTAGTTAACGAACCGGTTGAAAAGAACATTAACCGTAAAAAATATTGCCGCTTCAAAAAAGCTGGTATCAAATATATCGACTACAAGAATCCTGACTTTTTGCTGAAACTTGTAAACGAACAAGGTAAAATTTTGCCACGTCGTTTGACAGGAACAAGCCTGAAATATCAGCGCAAAGTATCTCAGGCGATTAAAAGAGCACGCCACTTGGCCCTTCTGCCATTTGTTGCTGACCAATTGAAATAATACAGTAAAGAGCTACAAACAATGGAAATCATACTTTTAACTGATATAGCAGGAGTAGGTTATAAGAACGATATCGTGACTGTGAAAGCAGGTTACGGTCGTAATTACCTTATTCCTCAGGGATTTGCGCTGCTGGCTAATACGTCTAACCGCAAAATCGTTACGGAAAACGTACGTCAGGCTGCTCACAAAGCAGAGAAATTGAAAAAAGATGCAGAAGATATCGCATCGGCAATTGGCGATATGACAATTGACATCAAAACTGTAGTAGGGGAAAGCGGACGTATTTTCGGCCGTGTAACCAATACTCAGGTTGCAGATATCCTGAAAGCAAAAGGATTTGATATCGATCGTAAGAAAATTACTGTTGACGATGTAAAGTCAATTGGTACTTACTCTGCGACTATCGATCTTCACAAAGAAGTAAAACACAAAGTTTCCCTGAATGTAATTGCAGCGGAAGATTAAGTGGAAATTGGTAAAATGGAAAAAGGCAGCTCGAAAGGCTGCCTTTTTCCATTTTTTATTACTTCGGCTGTCGGCTTACGGCAATCGACTTTTTTTGGCTGGAATTGGCTGCCAGCTATCAGGCCTTTTTCCAAACTGCCCTCAAAAAAAGCCGAAAGCTGACTGCTGAAAGCCGATACCGGGAATGCTGAGTTGCTAAACCGCCGGAATCCTCAATACCTGTCCTGGATATATCTTGTCTGGGTGAGTCAACATGGGTTTGTTGGCTTCGAATATAATGGGGTATTTCATCATATCGCCGTAAACTGTCTGCGCGATCTTGGAAAGTGTGTCACCTTTTTCAACAGTGTGATAAGAAGCTTCTTTGGATGGTGTCGCTACCTTCAACCGGTTGTCTACCACCTGCACTCCCTCTACATTTCCCACAGCCAGGGCAATTTTCTCGGCATCTTCCTGATTTGCTACTTCCCCTTCCAAAGTTACAGTATCACCCGAGGTTTTTACAGTCAGACTTTTATAGGAAAGTCCAAGTGCTTTAACGTGAGCAAGTAATGCACTTGCGCGCAGCGGTTCAACTTCAGGAGCCGGCACAGCGGCAGTTTCGTTTTTGAATACCTTTTCTCCTGATCCTTTGAGAAATGAAAATAGACCCATGATTTCGAGTTTAAAAGTGAGTAATTGATTACAGGAGAGAATGTCTCTAACCTCATTCTAATGTCACGAGCAATTATTATACCAAGTACGTCGCCAGATCAAATGTTGCGCAGCATTTGTTTTAAGCCCCAACTTCGTACTTTTGCAAACATCACCACCAACGCCGACGCTGTTACTCCTGCTCAATGAACCGCCCTGATTCGCTCACAAGATTTAATAATGAAGAGTTTGATATTTGTATCATCGGAGCGGGCGCAAGTGGTGCAGGTTGTGCGCTCGACGCAGTATTACGGGGCTATAAAGTAGCATTGATAGACAAAAAGGATTTCGCTTCCGAAACCTCTTCCCGCTCCACCAAACTGATCCACGGCGGTGTACGCTACCTGGAACAAGCATTCAAGAAACTGGATTTCGCGCAGCTCAAACAAGTCCGCCACGGATTGGAAGAGCGGCATATTGTCTTGAAAAATGCACCGCACCTGGCGCGTCCGCTTGCATTGATGACGCCCGTTAGTTCCTGGTTTGAAGGTCTTTATTTCAAAATCGGTTTGCAGCTCTACGATGCATTTGCGATCAACGATACCCTCCCCAAGAGTAAATGGCTGAGCAAAAAGGAGGTTCTCGCCAAAATTCCTACGCTTGATCCAAAAAAGCTGCATAGCGGCGTACTTTATTACGACGGCCAGCTGGATGATGCGCGTTACTGCCTTGCGATTGTACAGTCGGCCTCCGAGCAGGGCGCGGCTGTGGCTAACTATATGGAAGTTAACGGGTTTGTTAAAAATGAATCCGGGAAGCTGAGCGCGGTAAACTTGGTGGATACCAGGTCAGGAAATAGCTATACGATCAAAGCAAAGCTCTTTATAAATTGCACCGGACCATTCGCGGACCATATCAGATTGCTCGCAAATCCTGCACTTCCGGAAAGGCTCAGGCCGAGTAAGGGCGTGCATGTGATGTTGCCTGCCAAGACCCTGAACAGCGAATATGCCATGCTGATCCCGAAAACGTCCGACGGCCGGGTTGTTTTTGCGATACCCTTCGAAGGCGCTACGATGATCGGGACTACGGACACAGAGTACAGCAAAGTGTCGGAAGAGCCGATGCTCAATGAGGAGGAAAAACAATACCTGGCAGCCACATTGAACCCTTACCTGGCGAAACCCGTCGAGCTTAGTGAACTACGCTCAGGCTTTGGCGGCTTGCGGCCATTGCTATCTGCCGATCCGGGTAAGTCTACCAAGAGCCTCGTTCGCGACCATGAAATCGAACTGGATGAAAAAACAGGCTTGCTAAGTCTGCTGGGAGGAAAGTGGACCACTTACAGGTTAATGGCAAAAGATACAATTGACGAGGCCGACGCTATTTTCTCCCAACAAAAACCTTGTATTACCGACGCACATATCCTCGCAGGCGGAGAGCATTTCGATCCGGAATCGTGGAAGAAGCTCAATGCGGACTTTGCTTTGTCGGAGGAAGTTGCGCGGCACCTTGTGTCCAAATATGGAAGTCGGGCTGGTAAGGTCGCGGCCATTGCGCGGGATAATGCAGCACTCGCTGAGAAGCTGAGCCCGGAATACCCTTATGTGAAAGCGGAGATTGTTTACGCGGTAAGAACTGAAATGGCGGTAACACTCCGGGATTTCCTGGCAAGGCGCGTCAGAATGGAAATTACTAATTGGAAAGAAACATTGAATGTACTGCCCATTGTTGCCAGCCTGATGGCACGGGAATTGGAGTGGACTGAGGAGCAAGAAAAAAAGGAGCTGGCGGAATACGCAGCTCTGATACAAAAATTTATCGCCGGAGCACAGCTAGCTTAGTGCATCGGGCAACACATCGTTATTTTTAGAATGTACATTAAGCAATCAGCCTGCATTTCGCCGCAACGCACTTTCGACAATGGTTTTCTGGAAGGCGACGTAGCATCTTACAAAGGCATCCGGTACCAGGCGATTGAACCCGAATATAATGGCCTCATACCAGCAGGGTTATTGCGGAGAATGGGCAAGGCGATCAGAATGGGCGTAGGAGCGGGGCTGCCTTTGATTAAGGAAACGCCGGTTGACGGTATCATTCTGGGAACTGCAAACGGCGGGCTGGAAGATTGTCTCAAATTCCTCAACCAGATCGTCGACTACAATGAAGGGACACTTACTCCGACGAATTTTGTTCAAAGCACACCCAATGCAGTAGCAGGGAACCTCGCCCTGATGAGCAAGATTACGGGCTATAATACCACGCACGTTCACAACGGGCTTGCATTCGAAGCTGCATTGCTCGACGCCTGGATGCTTTTACAGGAGGGGAGGGCAGAGAGATTACTGGTGGGTACAGTTGAGGAAATTTCAGACTATAATCATAATATTGACTCACTTGGCGGCTCTTTCAAGAAAGGAGATTTCACATCCGAGGAGTTATTTACTTCCAACACACCAGGTTCGGTGAATGGTGAAGGAGCGGTGATGTTTGTTATGGAAGAGAGCAGGTCTGCGGAGAGCATTGCCAGGATCGTTGATGTGGACCAAACCAGCTACCTTCCCGAGAGTGGCCTGCATGACCGCATTCAATCTTTTCTTGCAAAAAACGGACTAACACCGGAGGATATCGACACGCTGTTTATCGGGATTAGTGGCGATAGCCGCACGGATTATCTTTACACAGGCATGCGTGAAAAGCTATTCGGCGGGAGTAATTGTTATTCTTACAAAAACTTTGTGGGAGATTATCCGACTGCCTCGGCATTTGCAACCTGGCTCGGCGTACAAATGCTGGCCGGGAAAAAGCTTCCCGACCAATGCAAATATGCTTTTTCAGAAGAAAAGGAGCCCCGTAATATCCTCATCTATAATCATTTCAAAGGATTGCAGCACGGGCTCATCCTCTTAGGAGCTAGCTAAGCCAGCCGCTCTTTCCTTCATTCTGATCACCTTCGCCAGCGTTGGAAGAATGGTATCGTGTTTCTTGACAAAGGGATTTGACTGGTCCCAAACGTAACCTGCCAGCACAGAGCAGATCTGGTGTTTGATATCATCCTCGATTTCGCTTGCAAATACAATGGTTTGGAAATCACCGCTATACCAGCCGGTAACGTAGCTTCTGAACACATCAATTCCACGCTGCACCACGCGCTCGTACTCATTTTTCCAATCCACTTTCTCGCCCTGTAAATGCCGGTCTGTCATTTTCGCTGAAAGCAAGCCGGATGCTGTTGCGAATGTCACGCCGGAGGAGAATATCGGGTCTAAAAATTCGGTACTGTTTCCGGAAAGCACAAAACCTTCGCCAAACATCGACTTAACACCAACGGAGTATCCCAAAATATGCCGCGGCTCAAACTTGAATTCCGAATCCTGGAACCTGCCTCTCAGGTCTTCGAAGTTGCGAATGAAATCCTTGTACTTCTCTCCGCCATTCTCTGCAAGCTCCATTACCTTCTCTTTGTCGCTCACAATCCCCACTGACGTAGACCCGTCAGAAAAAGGGATCGCCCAGATCCAGGATTTGTTGTTGTCAAATGAATGTACAAAAATGTTGTTGCTCGCCTTTTCCGACCGGTTTTTGTCTTCCAGATGTGAGAAAATGGCTCCCCTCGGTGTGAATGCAGAGGGTTTGCTCAGGTCGAACAAACGTGGTAAAACCCGCCCGTATCCACTCGAATCGATGATAAAGCGGCATTGAATGGTATGTAAATGGCCTTCTGCATCTTTGTATTCCAGCACCTGCTTGTCTGCGCTGCATTCGACGCTGAGTACCTCACATTCAAAATTGACATCCACGCCTTTGGCGCGGGTCGCCTCTGCGAGTGTACTGTCGAAGTCTGCACGCTTCACCTGCCAGGTCCACGTCCAGCCTTTTGTAAACTGTTCGGAAAAAAAGAACTCGCAGCGCTTGTCTCCCCGCATAAAAGCTGCACCGGTTTTCTTTTGGAAATGCCGCTCGCGCACCGCATCCAGCAGCCCCGACTCGTCGAGGTGCTCCATGCAGCATGGAAGCAGGCTTTCGCCTATCTGAAAGCGGGGAAATTTTTCTTTTTCAAGGATTGTGACATCGTAGCCCTTTTTCTTTAAGTACGAAGCTGCTACCGTTCCGGCCGGGCCGGCTCCTATGACTACCACATCAACTGTTTGCATGATCACGCGTTTTTTACTTTTTGAATGAGTTTCTCTTTATCTACAAATGGGAAGCAGGTTATAAATGCACTTACAGTAACCCCCAGTATCCCGTGCAACGAAATATTCTGGCCCGTCAGGTGCAGGTTTGGTATTTTGGTTTTTGTATTGATCTGTGTTCTGGCTGGTGAAACGGAATCTTTCATAATACCGTACATAGATCCGTCTTTATTGCCGATATAGTCGCGGAAAGTGAGCGGAGTAGCGCTGTGCACCGCTTTGATCTTGCTTTTTATCCCCGGAAATACCGACTCTATCTTATTTACAACCTGCTCCTCCTTCTGCCTTTTGAATGCTTTATATTCCTCGTCACGCTGCCCCGGCTCCGCAATCGTACTGAACGTTTCCTCCCACTTTGCAGTTTCGGAAGCCCGCATGTAGGTCATAATAGACATTGAATCTGCATACTCGCCTGTTTTGGAAATATAGGGCGTACAGATAAAGCTTGTCTGCGGCCAGTTCTCTTGTTCGTAGTCAACCGTGTCCCAAACGTTATCGGTATCGTGAAAATAAATATTGTGGTTGAGGTATTTAAATGATTTTTCGTGAAAGGTAACGTGGACCAGAAAAGTAGAGACTGTATTTTCAAGTCCCTGGATCCTGCTTTTATAAATATTCAGAAACCGGTCTTCTCCGAAAATATCGATAGTAACCGCAGGATGTACGTTGGAAATGAACTGTTTACCTCTTACTACCTCGCCATTTTCAAGCACCACCTCTTTCACCAGTCCATTGTCTTGGTAATTAGCTGAAACTGCTTTTTTATGTTTCACAATCAGCCCGCCGCGCTGCCTGATCGCCCGGCTGAACTGAATCGCAATCTGTGATCCGCCGTCGATAAATTTGTAAGCGCCTGATAAGTAGCTCTTCATGATCAGTGCATGCACGTAAAATGGCGTTTTGTGGCGCGATCCGGCATAAAGCAGGTTGGAGCCTGCGAGCACGTTCCTCAACCTGGCATTATTTGTCAGAGAGGCAATGTAATCGTGCGCATTAATGGTCAGCATTTCACTTTCCATGTAATAGCCTTCCGTAGAAGTTTCCAGGTTGTAAAGCGGGAACTTGCTGCATACTTCAAGGATTTTTGCGCAATACGTGTTGATTGCCTCTGCCTCGTCCGGAAAATAAGAGATCAGTTTGGCCGCGAATGCTTCGAAACCCTGTGCATAAGCGTATTCTGATCCATCTTCAAACCTGATCACGTCAAATTCTTCGTCCAGCCGCTTCATTTTTAACTGGTCAAAAATGCCGAAGTATTTGAAAAACTGGTAGAGGTTTTCGCCTTTGTCCAGACTCCCCACATAATGCACGCCCGTATCGAAAATGCTTTTGCCGCGACTATAAACCTGCAAATGCCCGCCGATCTGGTGGTTTTTTTCAAGCACGATCACGCTGTAATTTTCCATTGCGAGAATGAGCGCGCAGGCCAGGCCACCAAGCCCGCTTCCGACAATTACGAAATCGTATTCTTTTTCAAAAGGTGCAGCTTGCATTATACAGCCTGGAAAATGTTTGATTGAAGGAATTGCTACTATAAAGTGTCTCCCGCTTTTCGGAGGATAAAAAGGACATTGGACGTTTTTTTCGAATGCTCTTTCAGCTCATAGTGAAGATGGTGATGGTGCGCGAATTCGACGATATCCTTTGACGAAAAGAAGTGAAAATCTTCTTCCTTTTTATTAAATGAAAAGATGCGGGTCGACAACGCTTCGGTCTTTTTTGTGTTTTCAAAACGGCCGCTGAGGTCAGTGATACCATCCCGGATAAATAGAATTCCGCCCGGATTTAATGCGGCGGCACACCTGTCAAGCAGCTTTCGCTGTTTTTCTTTCGACAGATAATGCAGTATATCGTTCAGAAAAATCACGTCCTGCGCCTCCTGGCGGGCTTTCATTACATCCATTTGTTCAAAATGGAGCTGGTCAGACTTGCGGTAGCTATTTTCCGCAACACTGATCTTTTCTTCATCGTAGTCAATTCCCCTGATCGTCCTTTCTGCATTTTTGTAGTGAAGATAAAAAGACAAGTATCCATATCCGCAACCCAGATCGAGTATCTTCTTCCGCGTGCCGATCAGTTCGTTATAGCTGGCGAAATTCCGGCTTTCAAGTCTCCACTTCACTTTGAAATACCATTCGAGCACCGGCCCTTTGAAAACGTAATTGGTGAAAATCTTGTGTTTCAGGTAGCTCGTATCTTCCATTTCATCCGTATAAGCCGCAAACTGTGCCCGGAAATACGCGGACATATTCTTGGTACTGTCTCTGAGCTGGCCGCACAGCAATGGATCCGACTGCGGAATGCGCGGCAATACACGTACGTTCAGCGCGCCCGGCCGGATCAAAAAATCGTTTTTAGGAAGTACATCGTGCGCACCGTGGATCAGAATGGGCTGAATGTCAAGACCAAGCTGCGCGGCTAAATGGAATGCGCCTTTGTGAAAACGTGCAATTTCACCGTCTTCCGAGCGGGTCCCTTCCGGGAAAATCAGCAGGGAATATCCTTCCGCAACCAACTCCTTGACTTTTTCAATATTCTGCTCGGCTCCATCGTCAGTGTATACATAACCTGCATACCGGATAATGGGACCGAAAAAAGGAGATTTGTATACCCAGCCTTTGACCATCAGCACGATTTTCGGGTGCAGCATAATGGCCAGCAGGATGTCGAGGAAAGAGGTGTGGTTGGCAATAAAGATCACCGGCTTATCCATTTGCAGATTTTCAAGTCCTGAAAACCGCTTCTTCACATGCGGGCCGGAGTAAATGACCGACTTTGCAAACCACGAAAGTGAACTGTTGATCATCGCCCGTTTCCTGCTTTTTGAAACCGGTAAAATCAGGATCGTGAGCAGTTTGGAATGCAGGAAAAGACAGCCGGAAAGAAAGTATGTAAAGCTTGAAATACTGATCAGGAAGGGCAGCAGAGTAACCGGCGCCTTCTTTCTGGCAATCCTGTTTTGGACAAAAAAATCGAAAAGAACAGGTTGAAAAGCAAAAGAGATAAAGAGAATGCAGACAATACCCAGTACACTGATCACCGCAATGGAATGAATGGCGGGATGTTTGGCAAAAATCAGCACGCCTGTACCGATGATGGTGGTAGTGGCCGAAAGTATAATGGCAGACTGGTAGGAGTGCAGGGTGTCTTTCTTGTATTTATACCTGCTTAGCAAACCGTCAGTCACGAAAATGCTGAAATCATCCCCGAGTCCGAAAATGAATGTGGTAACAATGACATTGACAAAGTTGAATTTGATTCCAAAGATCGCCGCAATGCCCAGTATCCAGACCCAGCTGATTACCATGGGGAGAAAGGAAAGGAGGGTCAGCTCAATTCTGCCGTAAACTACGAGGAGCGTCAGGAACACAATGGAAGCTGATATCAGGAGCAGGTAATTGAAATCGTCTTTGACCATCGACAACATTTCGCCCGCCATTTCGCCCCGGTCGAACAAGGCTGCCTGCGGAATCTGGCGGAGTTCGCTCTTAACTGCATCGAGGTTGGTCTGCGGTACTACCACAGTTGAGATATAGGTAGTTTTGCCAGCTGTTCTTTCCACCAGATTGTCTATCCCCAGCTCCGCGAAAAGTGTATCCTGAGACACGGAATGCTCATACTGGCCCGCGACCCAATTTTTAAAATCATTAAAGGCAAATGCATTGAAACCGTTTTTGGCGCCAGCCTTATCCATGACGTCAAATGCACTTTCTTTTCTTCTCAGGTTCCAGTATTCGTGCCACTTTCTGGTTCGCTGTAACTGAATATCCCGGGGTACCAGCAGTGAGCCCGGACTTGCAAAGCTGGAAATGCTGCCTTGCCGGCGCAATGCGGCGAGTTTTTGATAGACTTTATAATTGATGTTTTCCGCAACCTGCCGGCTCGTGTCCGAAGCAAAAACATAGATCCTTTTTTGCTTTTTGGGATCAATGCCGGTCAGCGACTGCTCCCGTAAAGAAAGGTCTTCATTTTGCAGGCTGAGGTTATCGAAGCCGCTGTCAAACTCGGTGAACTGAGCGAAGTATAAGAAGACGAAAGTGAGTACCCCTATGATCCCCAGCAGCCCTAACCGCCACTTTGCCGGGATGGCGGGCAGGTGGACAGACTGCCGCTCGGCTGGCAATTTCTTATAATCGAAACGTGCAGATTCGAGAATGACCGGCAGTGCAATCAATGTAAAAAGCGCGGCGCCCAGCAGTCCCAGGGAAGAAAAAAGACCGAAATCCTGCAACACGGCCGAGTTGGCGAAATGCAGCGCACTGAAGGCCATTACTGTCGTGAAGCTGCCTGTCAGCAGTGGCGCGCTCACTTCTTTTACGGCGGTCGCGATGGAACCGGTATGTCGGAGGTGCGTAAAGAAGTGAAAAGCATAATCGAGCAGGATACCGAAAATCACTGCTCCGGTAGCCAGCGAAATACCCGATACCTCCGGGCGCAGGTAGCCGATCGTGCCCAATGCAAACAATGCGCCGAACAAACCGGGCAGCAACATGAAAACAGGTGTAAGCAGCTTCCGGTAATAAACGATCAGGAGCAGCAGAATGCAGCCCAGCGCAATGAAAGAGGTATAATACGTGTCCTGTTTGACCTGGATCGCATTCCTGGCCGAGATCTCGAATGTACCAAAGTAGCTGAGGCGGTTGTGCTTGTAGCGGCTGTTCCACTTTCCCCTGATCTGCTCGGTCAATTCAAAGAGTGCAACATTCTTATCGGAGTTGCCCGAATCGTAAGCGGTTGATGCGAAGACCAGAATGCTTTTCCGGTTTGCCGAAAACATGATCCCGTCTTCAATGAGGAGGTTGCCTGCATTATTATTTGCATTAAGCTCAACGAAGTATTTGCCGGTGATACCGAGAGGATCGTTGAGGATAAACCTTTTCAGGAAAGAGCCGCCGGGCGTAAGCAGCTGTCTGTAAGTTGCTGCCACAGCAGCGCGGATCGAATCGGGCTTTAATCTTGACCCAATGTGATTGTAATACGGCGCATCGATCAGCTCCGAAAAGTGGGTGTATACATATTGATACAAATCCTCCTGCACATTGGGCCGCTCGATCTGGATGTTGCGGATATAGCCGCTGGTGTGCCTGGTAAGTGTGTCGGAAAGCTCTTCTGCGATCAGGCGAGCGGTTTCGGCATCAGTATCCGTCGGGATATCAATGGAGAACACGATCTGGTTGATGATGTTCTTGCTTTCGACAAGCCGGTTGAATTCGTCGAAACTTTTACCTTTTGGCAATGCAGCAAAAATGCTTTCGGTAACCCGCAGCCGGAAGATGCCTGCAAACAGAAAACAGGAAAGCAGTATTAAGCTGAGATAGAACGCTGTTTTGTGACCGGAAAGGAATTTATTTAGTCGTAAAAGTAAATCTCCGATCATCGGCGGGGAAAGCGTGAGTGTCAGACAAAATTAATGAAATGTACAAATCCGGCAACTTCCTGCAAGCCGGAGCCGCTGACTGAGTGGTTTGCCAAAGCCGCAAAAAAAGGTTTATTTTACACAATATTCAATTACTCTATCTTTAAATGAATCGTATTTCATTAGCTCAGATCGAGCAATATGCTTTTGAAAAAAAGGAATTTATTCTCGCTGACGACATTCTTAATCAAGTATCGAAATCCTTTGCCTTTTTAACGAATTTCTCCAAAGATAAAATTATATACGGCATCAATACCGGGTTCGGCCCAATGGCGCAGTACCGGATTGAGACCGACAAGCTTAGCAACCTTCAATACAACCTGATCCGCAGCCATTCCAGCGGGATCGGAAAGCCACTTTCCGAGGTTTACGCACGCAGCGTGATGGTGGCCCGCCTTAACTCATTTTTACAGGCCAATTCCGGCGTAAGCACCGCAGTAATAAAGCAGCTGGTTGCTTTCTTGAACAATGGGATTGTACCCGAAATCTTCGAACATGGCAGTGTGGGCGCAAGCGGCGACCTGGTGCAATTGTCGCATTTGGGACTTAACCTGATCGGCGAGGGCTGTGTGTATGACAATGGTGTCCGGAAGCAAACTGCCGAGGTACTTGCCGCTAAAGAAATCGCGCCGCTGCAAATGGAATTGCGCGACGGATTGGGGTTGATCAATGGTACTTCCTGCATGACAGGTATGGCGGCGATCAACCTGATTTATGCCAAGAGGCTTTTGCAATGGGCGATCGCCGCTTCTTCCATGCTCAATGAAGTGATAGAAGCATTTGACGATTCGTTTTCCAAAGAACTCAATGCGGTTAAACATCATAGGGGACAGCAGCTGATCGCGCAGCAAATGCGGGATTTTGTGGCGGGAAGTAAAATGATCCGCAGCCGCGAAGAGCTTTTCAAGGATGATACCGCAATGCAGCGGAAGGAATTTGAAAGGAAAATTCAGGAATACTATTCCATTCGTTGCGTTCCACAGATATTGGGGCCGATACTCGACACGATCCATTATGCACAGGAAGTGGTTGAAAATGAGCTCAACTCAACTAACGATAATCCGATCGTAAGTCCGGAAGATGACAATGTATTTCACGGAGGTAATTTCCACGGCGACTATATTTCGCTTGAAATGGACAAAGTGAAAATCGTTCTGACGAAGCTTTCTATGTTGATGGAAAGACAACTCAACTTCCTGATGAACAGCAAGCTGAATGGAAAATTTCCGCCGTTTTTGAATGCAGGTACCTGGGGGCTGAACTTCGGGTTTCAGGGTGTACAGTTTACCGCTACTTCAACAACCGCTGAAAACCAGGCGCTTTCCAGCTCGGTATATGTTCACAGCATTCCGAACAATAATGACAATCAGGACATTGTGAGTATGGGTACCAACAGCGCCGTAATTGCAAAGCAGGTGCTGGAAAACTCATTTCAGGTAATGTCCATCCATATTATGGCCATTTGCCAGGCGATCGATCTGCTCGAACCTGACGAGAAAGAGCGGCTGTCGCCCAATGCGAAATCTGTTTACAGTCAGATCCGCCAATATGCTCATTTCGTGAAAGACGATCTGCCGCAGTCAGAAAGCATAGCCGCAGTTTTTGAATATATCAAAGAAACCCCTTTTAAGTTATGAGCTGTGCTTTGGTAACAGGAGCTTCCAGAGGACTCGGAAGGGCAATTGCGGTACAACTGGCGAAAGACCACGGCTTGCACATTCTCGTGAACTATGCTTCCAATGAGGCGGCAGCGAGGGAAGCACTTGCAGAAATAGAGGAAAATGGCGGTACAGGCGAGCTGATGCAGTTTAATGTGCAGACAAAATCAGAAGTGGATGCTGCCCTGAATGCCTGGAAAGAAAAGAACGGAGACAAGACAATCAGCGTTTTGGTGAACAATGCCGGCGTTACCCGCGACGGTCTGTTTATGTGGATGCCAGAGCAGGATTGGGACGATGTGCTGAATATATCGACCAAAGGTTTATTCAATGTAACCCAGAATGCAATCCAGCAGATGCTGCGCAAAAGATCGGGCAGGATCGTCAATATTGCCTCGGTTTCGGGGATGAAAGGGGTTGCCGGACAAACCAATTACTCGGCGGCGAAAGGCGCTGTTATCTCGGCGACGAAGGCGCTGGCGCAGGAAGTTGCCAAGCGTAAGATCACCGTGAATGCAGTTGCGCCCGGTTTTATCACCAGCGATATGACCAAAGATTTAAATGAAACTGAATTGAAACAAATGATCCCGATGAACCGTTTTGGTACGGCTGCCGAAGTAGCGCACCTGGTTAGTTTCCTTGTTTCCGACAAAGCTGCCTACATTACCGGCGAGGTCATTAATATCAACGGAGGAATTTATTCGTAACAAATGAGTCGCAGAGTTGTTATCACCGGAATTGGAATTTACTCCTGCCTCGGCCAGAATCTGGAAGAGGTAGCTAAATCGCTGTATGCCGGTAAAAGCGGGATTGTATTTGATCAGGTGAGAAAGGATTTCGGCTTTCGCTCGGCGTTGACGGGTATGGTAGAGGAGCCTGAACTGAAAAACTATCTTTCGAGAAGACAACGTTTGGGAATGCACCAGCCGGCTGTCTATGCATATATGGCGACGCGCGAGGCGCTCGAATTTTCGGGACTCGACATTGATTATCTTGATAAAACAGAAACCGGCATAATATACGGAAACGATAGTACTGCGGCTTCTGTCGTGGAGGCGGTGGATAAAGCCAAGGAAAAGCGCGATACCACATTGATCGGGAGCGGTGCGATTTTCCAGAATATGAACAGTACCGTGAATATGAACCTTTCGACGATTTTCAAGCTGAAAGGGATCAATTTCACACTCAGCGCGGCTTGTGCCTCGGGATCGCATTCGATTGGAATGGGTTACCTGATGATTGCCCAGGGATTACAGGAGCGCATTATCTGCGGCGGCGCACAGGAAATCAATGCGGCTGCGATGGCGAGCTTCGATGGACTGGGTACATTCTCGGTGCGTGAAGCTGAGCCGGCCAGGGCTTCCCGGCCGTTTGACAGGGACCGCGACGGATTGATCCCCAGCGGCGGCGCAGCAACGGTGATCCTCGAATCCTATGAATCTGCAATGGAACGAGGCGCACCTATTTTGGGTGAGCTCATTGGATACGGGTTTTCTTCAAACGGGGATCATATTTCCAACCCAAGTATTGATGGACAAATCAGGTCGCTTCAAATGGCTTTGAAACAGGCAGGTATCACAACCAGCCAGATTGACTATATCAATGCGCACGCCACATCTACACCTGTTGGTGACGGCAGCGAGGCGCGTGCCATTTTCGAGGTTTTTGGCGGCGATGTGCCTGTAAGTTCCACCAAGTCCATGACGGGGCACGAATGCTGGATGGCAGGATCAAGCGAGATCGTGTACTCGCTGCTGATGATGCAAAACGGATTTATTGCTCCGAACATCAATTTTGAGAACCCCGATGAAGACTCTCAAAAAATCAATGTGATCGCTGAAACCAGAGAACAGAATATCGACTGTTTTCTCTCTAATTCATTCGGTTTCGGCGGAACAAACTCTACGCTGATCATCAGGAAAATCTAGACAGCCGTAATCGTGCGCAGTTAAATACTTCGTAAACGGCCGCTTCTTAATGCCTGAAATTTTGTAATTTTGTTCTCCTCCAAATCTCTGAACGGACCTTTTCGAATGGACTTTGCTCTCTTTGTGCCAGCCTTCGGATATATTTAAAAGTGTAAGGATTTTCAAACTATCAGTGAGAATAAATTAATTTTACTGCTATGCATGCTAACGAAGTAAAAATGAGTTGGGAAGAAATAGTTGAAGAAACCAGGGATTTTTTGTCAACAGAATTCGAGGTGGACAGGAGTGAAATCATTCCTGAAAACAGTCTGAAAGATACACTCGACCTGGATAGTCTTGACTATGTGGACCTTGTCGTGTTGATCGAGGAAAATCTCAATGTGAAGCTTACAGGGGAGGACTTCAAGGAAATCGTGACCTTTGGAGATTTTTATAGATTAGTGCGCAAGAAACTTGCTTTGTAAATGAGCCGTTGGGACGGTAAGACCAAAGGATCTTTAACAGGGTACAAGATTTTTCTCTTTTTCATTAATTCCCTGGGGCTGAACTTTGCTTACCTCTTGCTGCGAGTAGTTACGTTTTATTACTATTTGTTTGCAGCCAAACCCAGACGTGCGCTACTTGATTTTTATCAAAATACCCTTCATGTGTCGGAGCGGGCTGCCAAAAAGCTCGTCCGGGCCAACTTTTACATCTTCGGACAAACGCTGGTAGACCGCGCTGCTTTTCTGCTGGGAAAGACCGAACAATTCACGCATACTTTCGAGAATGAGCAGTACCTGATCGACATCCGCGAAATGGGTCAAGGCGGGATATTGCTCAGCGCCCACCTGGGTAACTGGGAAACGGCAGGTAACCTGCTGAAAGGCAGGGTTACGCCGACTATCAATATTGTAATGCTTGATGCCGAAGTTGAGAGTATTAAGCAGTATATGGACCTTTCTACAGGAGGTTCGCGGTTCAATGTGATTGCAATCAAGGACGATCTCTCGCACGTTATTGCTATCCGGAACGCATTGGTTAACAACGAATTTGTTGCTATACATTCAGACCGTTACCTGGAAGGTTCGAAATTCATTGAAATGAATTTTTTAGGTAAAAAGGCGCGGTTTCCGTTTGGTCCGTTTGTCATTGCCTCCAAATTTCAGGCGCCGGTAACCTTTGTTTTTGCTGCCAAAAACGGTAAGTACAGCTACCATCTGAGTGCGACTGCACCGATCACCGATAAGATGAAACCAGAGGCAATTGCGCAGCTGTATGTAGCTGAGCTGGAAAAAAAGGTTCGTCAGTACCCTGAACAATGGTTTAACTACTTCAACTTCTTCGCCGAATGATCGTTTCGAAAGAATCTGTCACAGCTTACATTCCACACCGCGCGCCATTTATTATGGTAGACAATCTGCTTCATGCTACCCAGGAATTATTTGAAACAGACTTCTTCATTGAAAGTAATAATATGCTGGTGGAAGAAGGTTTTTTCCAGGCAAGCGGGTTGATAGAAAATATCGCGCAAACGTGCGCACTTTCATTCGGGTACCTGGGCAGGCAGGAGGGGGGAGAGGCTAAAATCGGCTTTATAGGCGCAGTCAGCAAGCTGGAAGTTTCCGAGCTGCCACCCGCTTCCACGACCATCCTGACGCGCGTTTCACCCTTGCACCAACTTGGAAATATTTACCTGGTGAAAGGTGAAAGTTTCCTGGAAGGACGTATATTGCTGGGTTGTGAGATGAAAATTGTTGTTGCGGAATAACCCCTAAAAAGTACATAATGATTGCTTCGGAAATCGAAATAGACATACGGTTCAGCGAAACCGACGCAATGGGCGTAGTTTGGCATGGTAACTACCTTAAATTTTTTGAAGACGGCAGAGAGGCATTTGGTAAGACTTACGGATTGGAGTACCTGACCATTTTTAACAAAGGTTATTTTACACCGATCGTTAAATCCGAAATAGACCACAAAGCGCCGGTATACTACGGACAAGCGATCAAAGTTGTAACCAGATATGTGCCTGTCAAGTCGGCGAAAATCCAGTTTGAATATGAAGTGATCAACTTGACAACTGGGGAATTGTGCGCGATAGGCAAAACCATGCAGGTTTTTCTGGACAAGGAAACGCGTACGCTGGAATTGATCACGCCCGCATTCTACCAGGAATGGAAAGTAAAAAACCAGGTTTAGCCTGATTTTCAAAAAGTAACATCAGAATGATTTATATCGGGGCTGAGGTAATGATTACGCCTCTGGGCGACACGACGGAGCAAAATTGGAGCGGATTAATGGAAAACAGATCGGGCATCTCGCTGGTAGCAGGTGCCGGTTTTTCAGGTGAAAGCATCCATTTGGCCAAAATGCATTCACTTTCAGCCGAAAACAAATTTGAAAAGCTTGTTACGGACAGTCTCACTGCCATTTCCCACAAAATTGATCCCGCCATTGTTTCCTCGGACCGAACCCTTGTACTTATAAGTTCGACCAAAGGTGCATTGGATGTCAATGTGAGAGATCAGTTTGCGTCCGTAATGGAGGCAATACGCGTACGGTTTTCGCTGGTCAATGTGCCTGTTGTTGTTTCAAATGCATGCATTTCGGGAGTACTGGCGATTAATGCGGCTAGTAATTTTATTAAGTCAAATCTGTATGATCACGCCGTGGTTATTGGCTGTGATGTGCTTTCGGACTTTGTTATAAACGGGTTTCAGTCGCTTTTCGCGGCAAGTGACCAGCCTTGTGCTCCGTTCGACGCGGCCCGGAACGGGATTACGCTGGGCGAAGGTTGCAGTGCTGTCGTTCTTTCCCGATCGAGTACCGTTTTTTATGAAGCGCCGCTTGAACTTCTGACCGGCGCAAGCGCCAACGATGCAAACCACATTTCGGGCCCGTCGCGGACTGGTGAAGGCTTGTACAGGAGTGTGAAAAAGACGCTCGCGAATAATCAGGTACAACCCGACGATATCGATTTTATCTCGGCGCATGGGACTGCGACGGTATTCAACGACGAGATGGAATCCATTGCATTCGACAGGCTGGATATGAGCAATGTTCACTTAAATAGTTTCAAAGGGTATTTCGGGCATACTTTGGGTGCAGCCGGCGTTATTGAAACCGCAGCCTCTATGCAGATGATCAGAAATGGAGCGCTTATTAAAAGTCTGGGTTTTCGCAATGCGGGTACCTCAAAGCCGCTCCATGTGGTTTTGGAAAATGAAAAGAAAGAATTGAGAACAATATTGAAAACTGCATCCGGTTTTGGCGGCGGAAATGCCTCTTTGATCATCCGAAAAATATGAAGCGTATTACAGCATATTGCCGGCTAAAAGAGGATTATTGTGCAGTAAATGGCGCCGAGGTGGCGCGTAGGGACTTAGCATCGTCCGATTCCTGGTTCAAGCAGATTTACAAGGAGCAGGGATTCGGCTACCCCAAATTTTATAAAATGGACTCGCTCTCACAGGCGGGTTACCTGGCTTCCGAGCTGATCAAGCGTGCTAATCCGGACTTTGCAACGAATTACGAAGACGATGAAATTGCATTGGTTTTCGCGAATAGCGTGTCCAGCACTGATACGGACTTGCGTTTTATTAAGTCTTACGAAGGAAGCGATTCACCAAGTCCGTCTGTGTTTGTTTATACCTTGCCCAACATTGTTTTGGGTGAAATAGCCATTTTGAACAAATGGTACGGCGAAAATATGTTTGCTGTTTTACCTAAATTCGCTCCCGGATTCTTCCTCAATTATTTGCAGGTAATAGGATCAACAGGCGCGAAGGCCGCACTTTGCGGGTGGCTGGAAGTTCTGGAAGGCAGGATCGACGTGTTGCTTTTTCTCGTTGAGGAAAGCGGAACGGACAGCCTGGAACTCAATGCAGAAAACCTGTTAAACCTGTCTCTGACATAATTTCCCAACAAACTAAAATTCACACTCAATATTTATAAGGCAATGGACACGCTCAAAGAAGACCTTAAAAAACAGATCATAGAACAGCTTAACCTCGAAGATATCACGCCTGCGGACATTGCCGACGATAGCCTGCTCTTCAACGACGAAGGACTCGGACTCGATTCTATCGACGCGCTTGAACTGATCGTTCTGCTCGAAAAATACCATGGTATCCAGGTTACCAAGCCCGAGGAAGGCAAAGAAGCATTCAAATCTGTCAACACAATGGCGGAATACATCCGCAAACGCAAAAGCTGATCGAACAATCAATGGGAGTCCGGATCACAGGTATCGGTGTTGTTTCTGCAATTGGATTAACGGTTGAAGAAAACCTGCGTGCATTGAAAGAGGGAAAATCGGGAATTGGTAAAATGGCTTTTCTGAAAGAAAATTCGGAATTGCTGGTGGGAGAGGCCAAGATTTCAAATGAAGACCTGAAAGCTGCATTGCATATTGGTACCAGGTATGTGTCCCGTACTTCACTGCTCGGGCTGCTGGCGGCACGCGAGGCCTGGGGCAAAAACAGGTTGTCAAAATCCTTGCGGACAGGCATTATCTCGGCTACTTCGGTAGGCGGGATGGACCGCAGCGAACATTTTTACAAAGATTATCTCGCAAAGGAAAATCCGGATTTCCGGTTGCTCAAAACACACGACAGCGGATCAACAACTGAGCGGATCGCCGCTGAGCTGGGTATTAAAGATTACGTAAATACTTTGTCAACTGCTTGCTCGTCAGGTGCCAATGCGATCATGCTCGGTGCCAGGCTGATCCTGCAAAACAGACTGGACCGGGTGCTGGTAGGCGGCTCGGATGCATTGGCGAGCTTTACCATCGATGGTTTCCGGTCGCTGATGATTTATGACGATCAATGGTGCCGCCCTTTCGATGAATCGAGAAGCGGATTGAACCTGGGCGAAGGCGCTGGTTTTTTGTTATTGGAGAATGAAAAAAGCATTGAATTCTCAGGAAACACAACGATCGCCTATTTAAGCGGCTGGGCAAATGCGGCAGATGCATATCACCAGACTGCCTCTTCGCCGGAAGGAAAAGGTGCTACCCTGGCGATAGCGCAGGCTTTGAAGAAATCCGGTTTGAATACATCCGGGATCACATATGTAAATGCGCATGGTACCGGCACCAAAAACAACGATTTATCAGAATCTGTCGCTTTGAAGAATGTCTTTGCAGACCAGATTCCCGCATTCAGTTCAACAAAAGCATTTACAGGTCACACGCTTGCTGCCGCAGGCGCGATTGAGGCTGTTTTTTCAGTTTTATCCATTCAGAATAACCTCATCTACCCAAACCTGAATTTCAAAAACAGCATCGAAGAGACCGGATTAGAGCCGGTCATAACGTTGCAAACCGACCGGGAAGTGCGGGCTGTGTTGTCCAATTCCTTTGGTTTTGGCGGTAATAATTCATCTCTGGTCTTTTCAGATCGTGCTTAATATGGAAAAAAGCGTGTACTATATTTCAGCCGCCTCCACGATTTCGCACCAGCCTACCTTTGGAAATGCAGGATTTTCGAAGTCGATCTGTGCGTTGGAAGCGGATTCCTCTTTGATAACTCCTGACTTCAAGGCGTTTATTGATGCGGGTTTGCTTCGCCGCATGAGCAAGATCCTGCGTATGTCTGTGGCTTGTGCGAAGGATTGCCTTGCGCAGTCGCACTTGGAACAGCCGGATGCGATCATTGTTGGAACGGGTCTGGGCTGCCTGCACGACACTGAAAAATTCCTCAATACCTCATTAACCGTTGAGGGATTGCTGCCGCCCACTTCTTTTATCCAGTCGACGCACAATACAATGGCCGGCCAGATTTCGCTGAGCATCAGCAATCACGGCTACAATATGACCCACACGCAGAACACGCTCTCTTTCGAGCATGCATTGCTGGACGCGATGATGCTTTTGGATGACGGAGAAGCCAGCATATTGGTGGGAGCGGCGGATGAATACATTGAGATATTGACGGAAATAGCGGGCGAACTGAACGTGCGTCCTGCGCGTCAGCTTACTTCTGCGGCATCATTTTTTATTGTTTCCAATGCACCCGAAAGCGACACGGTTGCCTGTGTAAAAGATTGCTGGCCTATTGCATTCCCGGAAAGCAAGACTTCGGCGATCAACGATTTCTTGCAAAGGAATGAACTGAATGCAGCTGAGGTTGACTATGTCTTGTTTGCGTCGCTGCTGCCGGAACAGTCCGGAGAGTTGGTGGACTTATTTACTTCGGCTGGTATGAGCGGAGAGCGATGCATTGACTATCTGGCATTTTCGGGCATTTACCCAACTGCCGCTGCTTTTGGAATGCACTACGCGGCAGATCTGATGCGAACTGATAGATCGATTCGGAATATACTCATCGTAAATGCATTGAGAAGTGAGAACCTGGGATTAACATTGATACAATCAGTTGAAGCATAACATCGTCACATTCACATCTATTACTGTGTTTGCATTGAGCGGGATCATCTTTTGGGAGACCGGCTTTGCATGGTTAGTCTTTGTGGCTATTGTGGTGGCTTACCTCGCAATTACCGCTTACGGATCTTTTAAAATCCAGTCCAACTACTTTTTCAAGTCCATTAACCAAGGCAGGAAAAAGGCTATCTCGCTTACATTCGACGATGGTCCGGACCCTGATACGACACCGCGTATCCTGGAAGTTTTAAGAGAAAAGAATGTGAAAGCAGCATTTTTTGTAATTGGCAAAAAGGCTGCAAAATACCCGGAACTGCTTCGTCAAATTGAAAGTGAGGGACATATTATCGGCAACCATACTTATAGCCACAGTTATTTCCTCGGGTTTTTCCCGGGGACAAAATTGAAACACGACATTGAAAAATGCAGTGAGGCGATTTTGTCTGCCATAGGAAAGTCGCCCGTGTTTTTCAGACCGCCATTTGGCGTCACAAACCCCATTTATGCGAAGGTATTAAAAGAGCTGCGGCTGCATTCAATAGGCTGGTCGCTGCGGAGCCTGGATACGCGCGCTACCAATAAGTACCAGATTATCAACAAGATCATAGCCCGGCTAAAAACGAGGGATATAGTGTTGCTGCACGACAACCTGCGCGTTACTGCCGATTCTGTTGAAGATGTGATCGAGCATTGTCTGCAAAAGGGGATCAAGATTATACCTCTTTCCCAACTCATTGAAAAAGAAGCTTATGAATAAATTCAGGTTCATTTTGTGCTTGTTCTGCATTGGGGCTACGCATATTTTGCAGGCACAAACTTTCAAGCCGGTGGCTGATCAGGAAAAAGTCCTGGCTGAGTTGCGTAAAACTTCACAGGCTACGACATCCATTCAGGCAGCATTTACAGAAGAAAAATTCCTGGCAGTTCTCAAAGAGCCCGAGCGTTCCTCAGGTTTGTTCTACTTTCAGCAAAAAGACAAAATGCGCTGGGAGCAGAAGTCTCCTTCTAAATACGTCATATTAATTAACGGTGATAAGCTGCGCATCCAGGAAGGCGGAAAAGAGAAGAATGTGGGCCAGGCGGGCAGAATGGCTTCGCAGATTAAAGAGCTTATGATAGGGCTTGTTAACGGCGATTTCCAGCAGAACAAAGCGTTTTCCATTGCTTGTCTGGGGAATGAAGATCAGTACCAGATCGTGCTGACCCCCATTAACCGGCGGCTTAAAAATATTTATTCAAAAATCACGATGGTTTTTCCCAAAAGCTCCCTCAGGGTGAAAGAATTGACGTTTTTTGAAAAGGGAGGTGACAAAAGCGTGATGAAATTTTCATCTGAGAAATTCAATCAGTCGATTAACGATAGTCTCTTCCAAAATTTATAAGTATACTTGAACAGGATGCAGCAAGGAATTTACCATATCGGGGCACTCGAACAAACAGACGGTGGCGTAAATGGGGCAGTGACAATCGATCCAACACACGCACTTTTTAGCGGACATTTTCCAGGTGCGCCGGTGGTACCGGGGGTGATTCAGCTGGAAATGGTGCAGGAGACACTGGCGCAGCATACAGGCAGAAAGGTGAAGTTAAAAACGCTGAGAACCTGTAAGTTTCTGGAAGTACTCGATCCATCAATGCATACAGAACTGACGGTTTCTATCAAATACAAGATGCAGGATACGCTGGATATTATCGCTTCCGGGGAAAGTGGCGGTTCAGTTTTTTTCAAGCTGCAAGCAACATTCATCTGAGTTATTTACTCTCTTTTTTGACTCAACGGACATAAAGAAATTTTTTATCAGTCCCGTAACTAAAATGACTCTTTCGGAGATCAAGTGCTGCATTATCATTCCTACTTACAACAATCAGAACACATTACGGAGGGTTATCGATTCTGTGCTTCTTTACGCGGACGGGCAGACGGTGATTGTGGTCAACGATGGTTCCACGGATGATACCAAGTACATACTGTCCTCGTACGGCGTTAAACTGCGTGTTTTAAACAATTTCAAAAATTTCGGAAAGGGCTACTCGCTCAGGCGGGCTTTTCAGGAGGCCATTCTGCTGGGTTACCAGAATGCAATCACGCTCGACTCGGACGGTCAGCATCTCGCGAGCGACATACCTGCTTTCATCGAAGCCGCGCATTTAAACCCGGGTGCACTGATCATGGGATCAAGGAATATGGAGCAGGAGGGGGTGCCGGGCAAAAGCTCGTTTGGCAACAAATTTTCCAATTTCTGGTTCAAGTTTGAAACCGGGATCACGCTTCCCGATACACAAACGGGTTTCAGGCTGTACCCATTGCAGCCGCTTGAATCCATGAAGCTTTTCACGCGGAAATTTGAAACCGAGATAGAAGTGATCGTGAAAATGGCCTGGCGTGATGTACCCATTGTTCCTATTAACATACAGGTTATTTACGATAAGAATGAGCGGGTTACGCATTTTCGTCCGTTCCGCGACTTCACCCGCATTAGTATTCTTAATACGTGGCTTGTAATACTTACCCTGCTTTACTATCTACCCAAACGGCTGATCCTGCAAGTGAGGCGGAAAGGTTTGTGGAACCTGATCAAACAGGAAGCTGTCAAGCCGGGCGAATCCAATTTTGACAAGGCCAGATCCATTGGTTTCGGCTTTTTTATGGGAATTCTACCAGTCTGGGGTTTTCAGTTGCTGATCGGGATCCCGCTTTCGATTTTCTTTCGGATGAACAAAGTCCTTTTCCTAACTGCCGCCCATATCAGTATTCCTCCATTTATTCCATTCATCATCTTCGCCAGCTACCAATTCGGCGGTTTGTTCTACGAGAAAGGTGTGGAAATCAGTTCTTTCGACAATTTGACGCTCGAATCCATTCACCTCAATCTTGTGCAATACATGCTGGGAGGAACAATGCTCGCGATAGCTGCCGGTTTGGCGGGGTTCCTGGGCAGTCTGCTTCTTCTCGCAATCTTCCGTCCGGCAGGCTCAAAGGCGCTGGAGACTAATTAGTTAGGTCAGGTTTTGTTGTAAAATGCTTCAATTTCTGAGGCATTTCCACTGAGCTATGTTCATTAAATTTTTATAAAATCTATAAGAATTAACCAAAAAGCGGGTTTTTGGATTTTGTTATGAGGTCTCATTTTCTATATTTACGGAATTGTAAACATTTTAACAATAAATTGGATATAGCATGAGTGTCATTACCTATTTAGTACCGGTTCTCGGTCTTGTTGGCCTGCTGGTTATGTTCTTCAAAAGAGGCTGGGTTGTCCGACAGGATGGTGGAAGTCCTGAAATGAAAGAGATAGCGGATGCTATTGCAGATGGCGCCCTTGCCTTCCTGAAAGCCGAATGGCGTGTACTCATCGTCTTTGGAATTATAGTTGCAATATTGCTGGGCTACTCCGGTACCCTCGTTGAAAATTCAAGTGCATTTATTGGAATATCGTTTGTAATCGGCGCTTTTGTATCTGCATTTGCAGGGTACATCGGCATGAATATCGCTACAAAATCGAACGTGCGTACCACCCAGGCTGCGCGAACCAGTCTTGCAAAAGCGCTGGAAGTTTCATTTACTGGCGGTTCTGTAATGGGGATCGGCGTAGCAAGCCTTGCAGTAATAGGGCTGGGCGGACTCTTTATCATTTTATATTCCGCATTCGTAGGCGACAGCACAGACGTGAATGGGCTGGCAATGGAAAAAGTGCTGGAAGTACTCGCCGGATTTTCGCTTGGTGCTGAATCGATTGCGCTTTTTGCGCGTGTAGGCGGCGGTATTTACACCAAAGCAGCTGACGTGGGTGCCGACCTGGTCGGTAAGGTTGAAGCAGGAATCCCCGAAGACGATCCGCGCAATCCAGCTACTATTGCGGATAACGTTGGTGACAACGTGGGAGACGTAGCCGGAATGGGCGCCGACTTGTTTGGTTCATACGTGGCTACAATTCTGGCTACCATGGTTTTAGGTAGGGAGATTGTCGCTACTTCAACAGATAACTTCGGTGGAATTGCACCGATCCTGCTTCCAATGGTCATTGCTGGAATGGGCTTGATTGCGTCTATCATCGGGATGATGCTTGTGCGTGTTGCTGATGATAATGGCAATGTACAGGCAGCATTAAACCGCGGGAACTGGGGTTCCATTATCCTGGTGCTGGTTGTAAGTTATCCTTTGACGATGTGGATGTTGCCAGAAGGTACGCTCACGATCAGAGGGGTTGATTTTACAGCAATGGACGTTTATTGGGCAATTTTGCTGGGCTCTGTTGTGGGTGCGATCATGTCGATGGTTACTGAATATTATACTGCAATGGGTAAGCGGCCGGTCCAGTCGATTGTTAACCAGTCTTCTACGGGCCACGCGACCAATATTATTGGTGGTCTCTCAGTAGGAATGGAATCAACCGTAATCCCGACGCTTGTACTGGCGGCTGGTATTTTTATCAGTTATGAATTTGCAGGTCTGTACGGTGTGGCTATCGCAGCGGCAGGTATGATGGCGACAACTGCCATGCAGCTCGCGATCGATGCTTTCGGGCCGATCGCAGACAATGCGGGTGGAATTGCTGAAATGGCACATTTACCTGAGGAAGTACGTGGTCGGACAGATGTACTTGATGCAGTAGGTAACACCACTGCCGCAACCGGAAAAGGTTTTGCAATCGCTTCGGCGGCACTTACTTCCCTGGCGCTTTTTGCTGCGTTCTGCGGTGTGGCGGGGATCAATTCAATTGATATTTATAAAGCTAATGTGCTCGCCGGGCTGTTTGTAGGAGCGATGATACCTTTTATTTTCTCATCGCTCGCCATTGCGGCGGTAGGTCGCGCGGCTATGAAAATGGTGGAAGAAGTACGTCGGCAGTTCCGCGAAATTCCGGGTATTATGGAAGGTACGGCTAAGCCGGAGTACGACAAATGTGTTGCTATCTCCACGCAGGCATCAATCCGTGAAATGGTAGCGCCTGGCCTTATCGCCCTGATTGTGCCTGTACTGGTCGGCTTTCTTTTCGGGCCAGAGGTACTCGGAGGTACATTGGCGGGTGTGACTGTATCGGGCGTATTGATGGGAATTTTTCAAAACAATGCAGGCGGCGCTTGGGATAATGCCAAGAAGTCTTTTGAAAAAGGCGCGGTAATTAACGGACAGACTTACTACAAGAAATCAGAACCGCACAAGGCGGCAGTAACCGGAGATACTGTGGGAGATCCGTTTAAAGATACATCCGGGCCTTCAATGAACATTCTGATCAAGCTGATGTCGATCGTTTCCCTGGTAATCGCGCCGCACATTGCAGTGGAGCACGCGGATATGCATGGAATGAACGAGAAGGCTAAAACCGAAAAGGTAACTACATTCGAAGCAAAAAAGACTGGTAGCGCATCTACCGAGGTATTCGCAGCTGCTTCCAAGGAATTGAAGTAAAGAACAAGCAACTTGACTGCATTGAAGATAAACCCGGCCACAAACGGCCGGATTTATTCGTTTAGGAGTTGAGAAATACACTTTTTGTTTTCCCAATGTAAAATCCTAAATTGGTGTAAATAGTCTCTTATGGAAACACTAACGATTGAAATAAGTAATCCCGAGGTGAAACGGCTGATCGATGACATGGCGGCGCTGGGATTGATCTCGGTAAAGGAAACAAAACCTTCTTGGAACGAACGATGGAGTAATTTCTCGAAAACGCTCCCGAACATCACTGAGATTTCCGAAGAAGACATTTTCAAAGAAATTTCAGAGATCAGAACAGAACGAAGTTTGTGACGCGGGTTGTTCCCGCGGAATGATTTTTGCTCTGTTTCATCGACCCCACTTTCGGGCGATCCATTTGAACAAACTGAAATCATGAAAAAAGTATTTGTATTAGCCGCTTTAATCGCATTCTCATCTGCTGCTTACGCGCAGGATGCAAAAACTAAAACTGAACAAGCTGTCGACAAGACCAAATCTGCCGGACGGAAAGCAGGTAAGGAGATTAAGAAAGACGCAAAAGTTGTGGGCGAGAAAACCAAAGACGGCGCTGAGTACGTTGGTGACAAAACCAAGGAAGGTGCGGAATACGTAGGAGACGGCGTAGAAAAGGGCGCCAAAAAAGCGAAACGTGGAACTGAGAAAGCCTACAATGCCACCAAGGACGAAGCCAAGGAAGTTAAGCGTGACATTAAGAAGAAAACAGACGATAAATAAGTCTGGAAAATTATGAAAATGCCCGCCAGATAGTTGTTATCCGGCGGGCATTTTGTTTGTTCTACGTTTTAAGATAGTTTACTTTTCAGGTAGCTGATCGTCAGCTTGTATGCATCTGCAGTCGCTGCCGGATCATATTTCGCATTGCTTGGGTTCGCAAAGGCGTGCACTGCGTCATACATTTTGATAGTAACCTTTTTGCCGGCAGCTTTCATATCTTCTTCAAACTTGCTTACCATAGCCGGTGAAATGCCCTGATCCTGGCTTCCGAAAATTCCGAGCACGTCCGTATTCAGCTTCTTCAATTTCTCAATATCCGTTTCCGGGCGGCCGTAGTACATCACGCAGCCGACTACTTGATTGCCACCTTCAATCGCATTCTGCAGCGACAACATTCCACCAAAACACCAGCCGATACTGGCCACTTTTGCATTTGTACCGGCGTAAGCAAGTCCGCCCTTTGTGATCGCCGCAAGCCGCCCGGCAGGTGAGGACTGCATTAGTTTACCCGCTTCTTCACGGGTAGTCGCCACTTTTCCATCGTACATATCCAGCGCCAGCACATTTACATCCCCCAGGTCTTTGTGCAGTTTGGCTGCTTCCTGCTTGATGTAATCGTTTAATCCCCACCATTCCTGATACACAAACAGCCACTTATCTGACTTTTTCGGGGATTTCAGCAAAAACCCGCTGGCCGTTTTTCCATCCGGCGTAGGAAACGAAACTGTTTCACCAGCGCCCTGGTAAGTGAAAGCGGCCGGATTTTCGTGTAGCATTTGAAAACTGGGATCTGCTGCAAGCGCAGACATGCTATTACCCGGAATGGCCACTGTGTGACAAACGGGAATGGAATTGACTTTTTCCGCGTGCCGGGGTAGAAATGTTTTCAGGATAAAGAATGTCAGTAATAAGAAGATTGTTCTCATAGGTTGAATGGATTGATTAGTGCAATTGATTTAAATATAAGAAAAATATTGCGCCACGAAGCGCAGCGATATTGTACTATACGCAGATGCCGCCGCATTGGATGCGCCCGATATTCATCATTGATGAAAAGATTGTACTTATAGAAAGACCGGAACTTAATCCCGCTTTTGACCCGTTAAAAGATTAGTATTATAGACAGCCATGGAGAAAAAGCAATATTTCTATATCATCCTGATTTTGGGCTCGCTGGCGACTGTCAGCCCATTTTCGATAGATATGTACCTGCCGGGCTTTCCGCGGATAGCCTCGGATCTCGCCACTACAATCGACAGGGTACAACTTTCATTAACCAGTTACCTGATCGGGATCTGTTTAGGACAAATTCTATACGGTCCGTTGCTCGACCGTTTCGGTCGTAAAAAGCCCCTTTACGTGGGTCTGGGCTTGTACGTCATTGCGTCCATCGGCTGCGCATTGACTTCCTCCGTAGATGCATTGATCGCGATGCGGTTCTTTCAGGCAATGGGCGGTTGTGTAGGTCTGGTGGCGTCGCAGGCGCTGGTGAGTGACCTTTTTGCTCCTCAAAAGAGGGCAGAAGTATTTTCGCTGATCACACTTGTGATCGCCGTTTCCCCAATGATCGCACCCACTATTGGCGGCTATGTAACTTCCACGATCGCGTGGCAATGGATTTTCGTAATCCTGGCTGGCATTGTAAGTGCGATGATGCTCGCAATTTACTTTTTTCTACCTACGGGGAGGGCGGCAGACCCCTCTGTTTCCCTGCAGCCTCGTGCCGTGATGAAAGGATTCGGGATTGTGTTGAGCCAGCCGCAGTTTTTACTGTACACACTGGCAGGCGGCCTGGCCACAGCGGCACCTTTCGCCTATATAGCCGGCTCCTCGGACGTTTTTATGAATATTTACAAAGTGTCCGAACAGCAGTACGGCTGGATTTTTGCATTCCTCGCTTTTGCGATGATCGGTTCCACACAGCTGAACCACATTCTTTTAAAGAAATTTACAAGTGAGCAGATCATTAAAACTACGCTCATAAGTCAGAGCTTAGTAGGACTGGTTTTGATCGTGGGGGTTTATAACAGCTGGTTTAGCCTGCTTCCATTGATCGGGATGATGTTCCTTTTCCTTTGCGGACAGGGGTTAACAGGCCCGAATGCATCTGCATTATCGCTGGCTCCTTTTCATAAACATACGGGCAGCGCCTCGGCTTTAATGGGCAGCTGGCGAATGGGCGCGGGAGCGATTATTTCAGCGCTGGTCAGCCTCTTTCACAATAATACCGCCGTTCCGATGGTCGGGATGATGGCGTTTTGTTCTGTTGCCGGGCTGGCTATTTTGTACACCGGGAATATCGTGGTAAGGCACCAAGCCAGCCGCAGAAGCGTGGAAGACGAAGTTTCAGTGCTGCTTTAATTTCAAGGCAGCTTCCTTACTGCATTGAAAAGCATATCGATCAATGCCTGCCTGTCAACGTCGTACGCTACAATGGTGTTAGGTTCGCGATGAAGTACATTGTAAAAATCCACCACAGTAGCGCCGCGCGTCAATTCACCCTTCGTTTCCACATCCACATAGCAAGCTTTTGTCTTGAATATGCCGGGATTAAGAAGCCAGGCAATGGCGCAGGGATCGTGTAAGGCAGTTCCACCTTCCGATTCTGCCGTTTGCTCCGGGTATTTTTTTGCTACAAATTCCATTAAGCCTGCTGCCACTTCCCCTGATTTGTTTTTGAAAGTCCGGAACAGCTCCATGTCACGCTGAAAAACCAATGCTTTGTGTGTTACGTCCAAGCCGCACATGGTAACAGGAACGCCAGCCCGGAAAACAAAGGCGGCCGCCTCCGGGTCCACGTACATATTGAACTCAGCCAGCGGCGTCATATTACCCCTGAAAATACCTCCGCCCATGAGCACAATGCGCTCGATTTTAACTCTCAAATGCGGATAGCTGCTCAGGAATGTGGCGATGTTGGTAAGCGGACCTGTCGCTACGATCGTCACTTTTGTTGTTGCTTCTTCCAAGATACCAGCAATAGCTGCCGCGGCGGGAATTGTATCAGGCAGGGCGGTAATGGAGGGGAATAAAGGCCCATCAAGCAGGGTTTCGCCCTGCATTTCATCTGCTATAATCAGCTCGCAGGATAATGGCTTCTCGGCGCCCCGGTACACGGGAGCATTCGCTCCGATCAGAGAGAGAACTTTATTTGCATTTGCAAAAGTCCTGTCCTGCGTCTGGTTTCCTGCCGATATCGTTACAGCTTTTACATTTAGTTGTCCGCTGCCAAATGCAAGCATTAGCATCAGCGCATCATCCTGCCCGGGATCGCAATCGATGATAACCGGAATCTTCTCCATACCTGCAACAGAGCCGTTTATTTCCTGGAAATGGATTTTTTATCAACCAGAATTCCCAGTCCAAAATGTTTGGGATAATTGTACAAAGTTTGCCCGGTTTGTTTGGCAATGTCTTTGACAGCCTGTCTTACCGCCGGAAAGCTTTCGGTATCATGAAAGATCGTACAATCGCTGTGCTGCGCTGCCCAAAGGCCGCATTCAAATGTTTCCTTATAGTTGTGGACAATGTCCACGTGGGCCAAATCGTAGCGTTTCTGGTCCGTCTTGATCCAGTCGCGGTAATCAGATTTTACCAGATGAATATTCGGGTAAGGCGCCAAACGCGCACTTGTGTCGCGAAAATGCTCGCTTTTGTTGACCGTATGTTCGTCGCCCTCGAAGGTATCTACGCCTGTTACAGATTTAAAGTAGTTGGAAAATACCACCGACGAATACCCGAACTCCACCCCAAATTCAATGCAGCGCTCATTACCCAGGTGAAACTGGTCTATAATATCGGCTATGATCAGTTCCAAACCCTCCCAGGCCGAAACGACTTCCAGCATATTGGCCGGCCGGCGCATATGTTTAGGTTTAAATGGTTTTATATCGAGGATGAAATTTTCCCTGATGTAGGTCCTTAGTCCCATAATGATGATAGTTGCTGCGCGCAAATTAGCCTTCATTGCGCGTGTTTCATAGTAGCAGGCTAAATTCTTGCTGTCAGCGGCTTTCGCAGACAGGTTTTTGACAAAATTCAATGGATAGGGTAAACTGAATTGCATTTTCTATCTAAAATATGGTACAGGCAGTATAGTGCAGGATAGTTGTTGTGTATAAAATGTTCATTATTGTATAAATAAGTGTACAATTTTGCGTTAATTGAATGAGCTGACGTATTTGTACAAGCAGTTTCCTGAACCTCGTACCATGACATTTAAGACAAGAATAACTTGCACCATACTCCTGGTATGGAGCGCATTGGTTTTTAAATCCTGCAACAATACGTCGTCTAATCAGGCTGCTGACGGGAAATTACCTGAGCAGGTTAGTTACAATTTCGATATACGTCCCATTCTTTCAGATAAATGTCTGGCTTGTCACGGTCCTGACGCGAACAAGCGAGAAGCCGGCTTGCGTCTTGACGATCCTGTGGCTGCATTCAAGGCATTAAAGGACAATCCAAAAGCACACGCGATCGTCGCGGGTAAACCGGAACTCTCGGAAGCGTACCTGCGCATTACTACCACAGATACTTCCCTGCGGATGCCGCCACCTGCTTCCAACCTCAAATTGTCGCAACGTGAGGTTGACCTGATTGAAAGGTGGATCAGGCAAGGAGCGAAGTATGAGAAGCACTGGGCATTTGTCGCGCCGCGGAAAATTGCAGTGCCGGAGGTTGACAATGAGGATTGGCCGAAAAACGAGATCGACTATTTCGTTCTTGAAAAACAGGAACAAAAGGGCTTAAAGCCAAATGAAGAAGCTGACAAAGAGCGGCTGCTAAAACGCCTTAGCCTCGATTTGACAGGTCTGCCGCCGACGTTGCAAATGATGGATGAATTCCTGGCTGATAAAAGTCCGGAGGCATACGAGAAAATGGTTGATCAGCTTCTGAAAAACCCTGCCTATGGTGAAAAAATGGCCATTCACTGGCTGGATCTGGCACGTTACGCAGATTCGCACGGGTACCAGGACGATGGTTACCGCACACAGTGGCCCTGGCGCGACTGGGTGATCCATGCATTTAACAAAAACATGCATTACAATGATTTTGTAACCTGGCAGCTGGCGGGCGACTTGCTCCCGAATTCGGGAAAAGAGCAGCTTCTTGCGACTGGTTTTAACAGAAACCATAAAATAACCGAGGAAGGTGGTGTGATACCCGAGGAGTACCGCATTATGTACGTAACCGACCGCAATGATCTTTTTGGAAAAGGATTACTGGGCGTCACACTCGAATGCGCGCATTGCCACGACCACAAATACGACCCGTTTTCGCAGAAGGAATATTATCAGATGTTCGCATTCTTTAACAATGTGAATGAAGTAGGTATCGAATCCGTGATCGGCGGGCCCGAAACTTATGCCAAAAAGCCTTTAATGGAAATCAGCGACGAGGATGTGAAAAGCATACTCAGCTTCGTCAATAAGCCTGATACAAACAGGTTGATCGTTTCCGTGATGGGCGATCTGGATTCAACCCGGAAAACTTACATTCTGAAAAGAGGCGTTTACGATGCGCCCGGGGATGAAGTGCAGCCCGGTACGCCAGGTTCAATTCTGCCTTTTGACAGCAAATATCCTAAAAACCGTCTCGGACTTTCACAGTGGCTATTTGATAAGCGCAATCCATTGACTTCCCGTGTTTACGTCAACATTCTCTGGCAGGAATTCTTTGGAAAGGGCATTGTAAAAACCTCCGGGGACTTTGGAATGCAAGGAGAATTACCCTCGCACCCTGCATTACTCGACTGGCTTGCTGTTGACTTTATGGAGCATAACTGGGATATCAAAAGGCTTGTAAAACAAATGGTTACCTCGGCTACTTACCGGCAATCGGCAGTAGTTACCAAGGAGAAACTCGCAGTTGATCCCGACAATATCCTGCTGGCGCGAGGGTCGAGATACCGCATTCATGCCGAGTTTATTAAAGACCTGGTGCTATCGAGCAGCGGACTTTTAAACAAAACCATCGGAGGACCAAGCGTAAAACCCTACCAGCCTGCTGGCTTGTGGGAGGGCGCCACGTCGGGTCGTGGGTTATTGTCCGTGTACAATCAGGATCACGGTCCGAGCCTTTACCGCCGCGGAATGTACACGCTGATAAAAAGAACAGTGCCACCACCTACAATGAGCATTTTCGACGCGAGTAACCGCGATCTGTGCGAAGTAAAGAGGCTGAAAACCAACACACCATTGCAGGCGCTGGTGATGATGAACGATCCGGCAGTGCTGGAAGCTTCGCGTGTGCTTTCTGCAAAGCTTTTACAGGAAAAAACAGATGCGAGCGAAAAGATCACCAAAGCATTCAGGCTGATCGTCTGCCGCAAACCTTCCGAAAAGGAGCTTGCTGTTTTGACAGCATATTATGAAAAAGAGCTAAAAACGATCAGTTCGGGTTCCGCCGAGAAAATGATCGCGATCGGGGAATATCCATTGACAAGAAACGTCGACAAAAAAGCCCTGGCCTCATTGATGAGGGTTATCTCGACGATTTACAATCTGGAGGAGACGATAACGAAAAGCTAGGGGAGTTGGCTGTCGGCTGTCGGCAGTCTGCAATCGGCTTTTTTTGGGTTTTGAAAAAGAAATTAAGTACTAACAGCTGATAGCCGATGGCCGACAGCTGACAGCCAAAAAGATATGGACAAAGAAATCATAGAACACGGGTTCAACTTTAATCGCCGGCGGTTTTTATCTACTATGAGCCTGGGAATCGGGAGTGTGGCGCTTGGGTCTTTGTTAATGCCTGATCTGCTGAAAGGAGGCGGATTGGAGGAGGAGGGACTTGCGCCGGGCATTCCGCATTTTGCGCCGAAAGCCAAACGCGTGATCTATATGTTCCAGAATGGCGCACCTTCGCAGCAGGAGCTCTTCGACTATAAACCCAAGCTGCGTGAAATGCTGGGGCAGGAAATTCCTCCGTCCGTGCGCGGGAATCAGCGGCTTACAGGTATGACGGCCAATCAGGCTTCATTTCCATTGGTTGGTTCGTTCGTGGATTTCAAGCAATATGGTCAGTCTCAGGCGTGGGTGAGCGACTTGCTGCCTTATACTTCCAAGATTGTGGATGATATATGCATCGTAAGATCCATGTATACTGAAGCGATCAACCACGATCCGGCTCTGACGTTTTTACAAACCGGCTCCCAGCAGGGAAATCGCCCCAGTATGGGTTCCTGGCTGAGTTATGGACTTGGAAATGAAAATAAGAACCTGCCCAATTTCACAGTGTTGCTTTCACGTGGCGTAGGTAATGGACAGGGAGTTTATTCCAAATTATGGTCAAATGGTTTCCTCGATTCAGTGCACCAGGGTGTTCAGTTCAGCAAAGGCGAAGATCCCGTTTTGTACCTGCGCGATCCCGACGGAATGGACCGGAAAGAGCGGCGCGAAATGCTGGATAACTTGTCGCAACTCAACGAGCTATCCTATCAGGAATTCGGCGATCCCGAAATTACAGCCAAGATCAAGCAATATGAAATGGCTTACCGCATGCAGACTGCGGTGCCGGAGGTAATGGATTTATCCAAAGAATCGGACGATATCATCAAGCTTTACGGCCCCGAATGTCTGGTGCCGGGTACCTACGCTGCTAACTGCCTGCTAGCGCGCAAACTGTCTGAAAACGGCGTGCGTTTTGTGCAGCTCTATCACCAGGGTTGGGACCAGCACGGTAACCTGCCTTACGAAATTACCAAGCAGGCAATGGACGTGGACCAGGCGTCGGCAGCTTTGGTTACTGACTTGAAGCAGAGAGGATTGCTGGATGAAACGCTGGTGATCTGGGGCGGTGAATTCGGCCGCACGAGCTACACACAAGGCAAACTGACAGCGGATAATTACGGCCGTGATCACCATCCCCGCTGCTTCACGATCTGGATGGCAGGTGGAGGTATCAAGCCGGGAATGGTTTACGGAGAAACCGACGAGCTCGGGTATAACATTGCCAAAGATCCCGTACATGTGCATGATTTTCAGGCTACTGTGTTACATCAGCTGGGTTTGGACCACGAGAAGCTTGTTTTCAAACATCTTGGAAGAAGGTACCGCCTTACTGATGTTTCGGGTAGGGTAGTGCGTGATATAATCAGCTGACCGGCTCAGGTAAATTCTTATTGATCAAATTCTTGGTGAGACTTTAAATGTATTTAAGATTCAGGTTTTTTGCGGAACAAGTACTTGTTGCTTCCAATATTTTCATTCTGTTCTTACTGATTTTTGAAAGCAAGCTGGTGGTTCCCGCCTGGCTGCAAACAATCGGAAGAATGCACCCGCTGATCCTGCACTTTCCCATTGTGATCCTGCTGATTGCCATGCTGCTTGAATTTTTCAGGTTCAAGCCCGAGTATGCAACCAATGCGTTTTATAAGAATTTTCTTCAAAATCTGCTTTTAATAGGCTCTTTGTTCGCTGCAATTACAGTGATCATGGGGCTCTTCCTGTCAAAAGAAGAGGGATATGCCGGCGAAGTGTTGACCCTTCATAAATGGACCGGTGCCGGTATTTTCTTTATTGCTTCCCTTATCTATTTTGTCAGGAATACGGGCTGGTACAAAGCGCCTGTCGCCAAAGCCGGCGCCTTTGTGACTGTGATTGCATTGGTACTTACGGGACATTACGGCGCTGCTCTTACGCATGGAAGTAACTTTATCTGGGAGCCGGTGTCTAAGCAAAATGAAATGGCTGCGGTACCGCTCAACGAAGCTGTTGTGTATACCAATGTAATACAGCCCATTTTGGAACAGAAATGTACCAGCTGCCACAATCCTGATAAGCTCAAAGGGGAGTTGATTTTGACGGATCCGGCTTCGATTATGAAAGGAGGAAAGTCAGGCAAGCTGATCGTGCCGGGCAATGCGGCAATGAGCCTGCTGTTGCAAAGGGTGCATTTACCAATGGAAGAAAAAAAGCATATGCCGCCTTCGGGCAAAGCACAGCTTACATTGCAGGAAATCTCTTTGCTTACTTTATGGGTAAATCAAAAGGCGGATTTCAACAAAAAACTGGTTGATCTTGGCACTTCTGACTCGTTGCGGCTGCTGGCCACCGCTTATCTTAAACCTGCTCAGGCAGAAGAGCAGTTTAACTTTGACGCGGCGGATGAAGATGAGGTTGCCAAACTGAATTCAGATTACCGGACCATCCTGCCGCTAGCTCGCGAATCGCCCGCACTTGCAGTGAACATTTACAATGCGGCAAGTTATAGTCCCAGGCAGCTGGATGAGCTGAATAAGATCAGGCAGCAGATTGTGTCATTGAACCTCAACAAAATGCCGGTAAAGGATGCCGACCTGAAAAGCGTTACTCAATTTGAAAATCTGCGAAAACTGGATCTCAACTTTACCGAGGTAACTGCGGCCGGACTGAAAGCGCTTTCTTCATTGAAACACCTTCAAAATCTGACCCTTTCAGGTACCAAGGTTAATCTGGCTGATTTGAAGGGTTTGTTACCTGCATTAAAAAGCCTCAAAACGGTCGCTGTGTGGGATACGAAGCTGTCTGCGGCAGATGTGGCCACTTTGCAAAAGGAAATCAGAAATGTAGAAATCATCGGTGGCTTCAAGGATGATGGTAAAAATCCATTGAGATTAAACCCGCCGCAGGTGAAAAACAGTGCGATGATTTTCGCCAAAACCGCGCCGCTGGAATTGAGACACCCGATCAAAGGAGTGGATATCCGCTTTACCATGGACGGAACGGAGCCCGATAGTATCAATTCCCCGCTTTTCGATAACAAAACAGTTCTAACTACCAGTGCGACCGTCAAAGCGAGAGCTTATAAAAATGGCTGGTATGGGAGCGAACTGGCTACATTCGATTTCTTCAAAAGTGCCTACAATCCAGACAGTGTCAACCTCTTGCAGCCGCTTAACCGCGTTCACCAGGCCGAAGGTGCAAAAACGTTTTTTGATAAGAAGTTAGGTGTGATAGGAGCGAATAATCCTGCCTGGGCCAATAATTGGGCAGGTGTGCGCAACAACGATATGGTGCTCATGTCCGAATTTAAGAAGCCGATCGCATTGTCGTCGGTCGGGTTGCATTATATGATCGAGGAAGCGACCGGTATTTTCCCTCCGCAACTCGTGGAAGTTTGGGGCGGCAGCAGCCGGGATAATCTGAAACTGATATCCACTTTCAAAGCGCCGCTTCCGTCAAAAGGGGACAAAGCAACCCTGAAAATGGTGGAGGGGCAGTTTAAGCCGCAGCAAGTTTCGTTTGTGAAAGTGGTGGTAAAGCCCGTTGAGAAAATTCCGGAGTGGCATGGTGCGAAGGGTAACCGCGCATTGTTGCTCGTCGACGAAATGTTCTTTAACTGAGATTAGCCTTTTTCTATGCGGCGCCACATCTCGGCGCAGGCGCGCGCATTGTGATAGGGGCATTTCCAGAAATTGATTTTGTCGCCTTTCACGGGCGTTCCGTCTTCTTTCACCGTCATGTGCCACTCGCCTCGTTCCTGGTCGATGAACTTGCCTGCAACATAATCCCAGCTTTTTTCAGCTTTATCCCTGAATTGTGCTTCCCCGGTAAGCTGATAGGCATTGTAAAAACCCACCAGCTGTTCTGCGCCTACCCACCAGCTGCGGTCTGTCTGAGTATGTTTTGTTGCAGGATCGTACTCATAGTTAAGTGCGCCGTCGGAGCTCAGTCCTTTACTTGCAGCCCGCGCCATTTTAATCGACTTCTGCTTCATTTTGGCGATCTGCTGTTCGTCGTGCAGGATTTCGGCAGTTTCAAAAAGCAGCCACGAAGCTTCAATGTCGTGACCGTAAGAAATAATATCATCCTTTGCTTTCCATTGCTCATCAAAGAATAGCTGCATTGTGTTGGTTTGCGGATTGACGATGTGCGTAATAATCGTGTCCAGCATATTCGCAGTCTGTTTTTTCAGCTTCTTGTCTGGCCAAATCGTGTACAGGTTTGTATAAGCTTCTACCAGGTGCAAATGCGTATTCATGCTTTTCACCCACGGACTTTTACTTAATATGTAATCATCGGTTTCAGACCAATCCTTTGCAAATGCTTCGCGATAACCACCGTTCTTTGGGTCAAATGCATGTTTTTCAATGATATTAAAAAGTGCGATCGCCTGTTCGAGTGCAGGTTTATGGTGGGTAATCCTGTAATATTCGCTCAGTCCGTACATCGCGAATGCATTTCCGTAAATCTGCTTTTTGGTTTCTTTCGGAGCGCCGTCTGCGGTGGTGGACCAGTACACACCTCCGTGCTCGTGATCAATGAAATTCTTGAAAAGCTGCTGATAGGCGCGATCGGCGAGCGTAAGGTATTTTGCTTCTTTGAAGAGGCGGTGAGCCAATGAGAATGTCCAGAGAATGCGCCCTGTGAGCACTACCGATCTTTCGGCGTCTTTCACCGGCTGGTTATCATAGTTTACCCTGCCGTAAAATCCTCCCTTTTCCTGATCAGGGCCGTATTTTGCCCAATAATCAAGGATTGCAATCAACTCTTTCCTGAATGCCTCGGCAGTAAATGCAGCCATAATTTGTCAGCTTTTTAGGAAAAAGCGAATCGCTGGATTTTCATACTTGTGGTTGATTATGTTAAGATATGCTTGTTGGAAGTGATTCCTTATTCATGAATGAGACTAACAGCTTATCACCTGATTTAAAGAAATCTACCTTTTCACGTAAACAAGTCGCAGTGGCAAGTTGAATGCTATCCAAAGTTCTCAATCCGTAGTTACCATACTTACTTAGTAATCGTCTCGCATTTTCAGTTATCTGATAGTCGACAGGTATAAAAATGAAGGTCGCACAATCTTGTTCGAATACTGAGATGATCTGTTCCGCGAGCTCCCGGCTGATTTCACCCGTCCTGTTTTTCTTCCAAAAAGTAGACGAAAATTCAATTTTTGAGATTTCGGAAAGAAATATATTAGTCACCATATTGTGGTGAAATAATGCATCCATTATCTCAGTGTCAGCTTCTTCGTGGTACAATGTGACCAGCGAAGACGTGTCAAGAAAGAGATTCATTATTGGGTCTTCTTTCTTCGATCACAGCTTGTTGAAGGGAGGTTCGCAAATCTTTGAGCAGTCTCCTGGATTTAAGAAAAGAAAAATCCTGAATTGTTAAACCAGTCACTGGCTGTGAAGTGCTGAATTCTGCAAGTTTACCAGAACTGCTCTTGGCTGTTTTCATAGTGGTGTTTGTGTTTGTTCGATTCGAAAATACAAAAAAAGCCTGGCAATTTCTGCCAGGCTTATCTAATGTATCTCGCAACTGATTAGTCGCCCTGATTTTCTTCCTGGGCTTCGTGGTTGTCACCGCCGAGGCTGTAATAGTTATTTTCTTCGTCTTCCCGACCGATTTCCTCGTCTTCATCATCAAATTCAGAACCGGGAATGTCAAGATCTTCTCCTGTCAGGTCGTCTTCGAAAGTTTTTTCATTCCAGTCATCTGCTTCCAGCTCGGCCGGACGCTTCATGCGGGTTATATCTTCCGGATCAATATCTGCCTCGATTAGCCCTTTTCTGAAAATATCCTCTTCTGAAGGATAGTTGCCTGGAAGGTCGTCATCATATACTTCATCGTCATCATCATCGAATGGATTCATAGCTTTTGAGGTTAAAAAGATTATTGGTTGTTGGTTTTAAAAGTTTACGTGACCTGCTGATTAAGGACCAAAGGTGTTAAAAAAAATTATTCCAAATTACATCCCGGGGCAGAAAAATAAATCAGGAAGAAAGTAGCAACACTTTGCCTGTATGCTTTTAAATGCATCTCAAACGTGTTTATCTGAGATTATCTAAGTTAAATTCTATTCAAACCTTACATGCAAAGAAAGTTATTTAAATCAGCGGGCGTCCTCCTGGGATTGGCTGGGGCATCGGCGCTTTTTGCCTACACAAGTACTACCGGCACTCTCTCAGCTGAAAGCAGCGTGATTGAACCTGTTGATGCCAAAGAGATTAAGCTTCCCGCCGGGTTCTATGCCAAAATCCTGGCTACTGATCTCGGCCCGACCCGCCATATGGCAGTTGGCAAGAACGGGGATATGTATGTGAAGCTTTCCAAGCTGAAAGATGGAAAAGGCATTTACCTGCTGCGCGATTCGGATAAGGATGGTAAGATAGACGAGCAAAAGCTTTTCGGCGACTATCCCGGAACTGGTATTGCGATCAAAAACGGCTACCTGTACAGCTCTTCCAATAAGGGAGTATACCGCTATAAGCTGAACGAAAAGGAAGAAGTTATTGATTTTGACCATCCGGAACTGATCGTCGATGGACTGGTAGACAAAGGCCGCGATAATGCTAAGCCGCTCGCACTCGACAATAAGGGCAATCTGTATGTTACCGTAGGCTCTTACAGCGACAATTGCCGTGAAACAGGATCAGGAAAAGGTATGTCGCCTTGCACAATCCTCGATTCGGCAGGCGGGGTGTGGAAATTCAGCGCTGATAAGCTGAACCAGAAGTTTTCAGATGGTACCCGCTTTGCTACCGGTGTGAAGAATGCGGTGGGGATTAATTGGGATAACAAGACAGACGCATTGTACGTAGCAGTTCACGGCCGCGGCAAGTTTGACGACATGTATCCGCAGTACTACACGCCGAAACAAAGCGCAGAGTTGCCCGCCGAGACGCTTTACCGCCTGAAAGAAGGTGACGATGCGGGTTGGCCGTACATCTACTACGATCATTTTCAAAACAAAAAAATGCTTGCGCCTGAATACGGTGGCGATGGAAAGAAGACTGCCGGTGAAAAGGCGGTCAATCCGCTGGTGGGCTTTCCGGCTCACCTTGGCCCAAATGCATTGTTGTTTTATTCAGGAAATATGTTTCCTGGCAAATATAAGAACGGCGCGTTTATCGCATTTCACAGTCAGTCGGCTGAGCTAAAAAAGGGTTACCTGGTTGCATTTGTGCCTTTTGTGAATGGCAAGCCGGGTAAATGGGAGATTTTTGCGGACAATTTCGCAGGTGTGGACCTGGTGAAACCTACGGGACCAATACAGCACCGTCCTTGCGGACTGGCCCAGGGACCCGACGGCGCATTGTACGTGACCGACGATCTGAACGGGACCATTTTCAAAATTGCCTACAACAAGTAAGAATTTGAGCTAGAAAAAAGACCTGGCATGTTTTAGTTGCCAGGTCTTTTTCGTTTTAAAAGCTCGTGTCCGCTTTATCAAGCTCCATTTCCTTGATCCAGATATTCCGGTAATACACGTCGTGTCCTTCCGATTGCAGTTTCAAGCCGCCGGGTTTGTCTGTGATTCCCTTGCCGCCATTGTTCCCACCATCAATCCCGGAATTAGGCCCGCCCCAAACCTGTGAGATCTTTTGGTTGGAATGCACCTTTTTACCATTAAAATAGAGGGTAACCATCGGCTGCTCCACCATTTTCCCATCTTTAAAGCGAGCCGCGCGGAACAGAATGTCGTAAGAATTCCATTTTCCTATTCCATTGTAGGCGTAGTAGGGTGATTTTGATTCATTGATCACCGCCGCCATTCCGTGAGAAGTAGTATCTCCGTCAAGTACCTGAATTTCGTACCTGTTTTGCAGATATACCCCGCTGTTGCCGCCTGGTTTAGTGATAAGGAACTCCACGTGGGCGCGGAAATCTTTAAACTCCTTCTTGGTAACAATATCAGCTGCACCGTATAAACCACCAGCCGATGCAGGATCGTTGCAGTTGATCACGGTACCTTTGTCTACGGGGTCGTTTACTACGGTCCACTTGATTGGCGGCTTTGCAGCGAAGCGCGGACCTTCCCAGTAAATCCATTTCTCGTCGAGCATTTTGCGGCTTCCGTCGAGGTACACTTCTGCTCCCTTCGGAGCTTTTACGCCTACGCCAACTTGTGCGAATGCAGTTATACAGGTTCCGAACACACCTGCGACGGTGGTCAGAGCGATCATTTTAATGGGGTAAAAGGTGCTTTGCATTGTTTGAGCTAAGTTGGTTTTAAGGCTGGAAATATAAGTCGAAGGGCAAATTGAAATACTGTTATCAGGCAAAAGTTTTGTTTTATGTAGAAGAAATACCACGAAAGTAAAAGGTTGGTTACAGATTTCGAACCGCTCAATGCTTTTTAAAACAGTACGTTGTAGAAGCATGCTGGCACGGATTTTACTAATACGTGTCATTCTTATCAGACATTCTATATGATAAGTACTTTTTGAACTTTTACACACCAATGATTATGGATTCTATACAGCAAAACAAGAGCATCAATACTGTAACGGGAGTATTTGCCACGAGGGAAGACGCAGAAAATGCATATCAGACATTGCTGCGGTTAGGATATAATGCAGGCGAGATCACATTGATCATGTCGGAAGATACATTTGACCGATTGTACGAACATAAGAGTAACCATTTTTACCAAAGCAACACCACAAGAAAGAAACTACAGGTAACCAGGATCTCGGAAGCATTGGATGTGATGGGAAGATTCGTGGCGATTCCGGGACTGGCCCTTGTAGTGGCAGGCGATATGGCAACAAGCGGCGCACGTGCGCTGGCAAGTTCTGTATTATCTGATAAATACGCGGAGTACTTCCAAAACCGCCTCACAGATGGCGAGATCCTGATCGATTTCGGACTGCATACAAGCAGGGAAAAGAATCTGATCCTGCATAAATGGGAAGATTTTGGAGGGTATCCATTAATCCGCAGGATTAACAACGCGGCCTGATCCACTATTACATTCAAACAAAATCGCCGGCAGAGACTTCTGCCGGCGATTTTGTTTTAGAGATTTTCCTCAAATAGCTTCAAGATCCTTTTGTACTCGTCTGTCCAGGAGGAAGCTTCTGCAAAACCGTGGTCTTCCATCGGGTAGGAGGCGAGCTCCCAATTATCTTTTCCCAGCTCGATCAGCCGCTGGGAAAGCCGCACCACATCCTGGTAGTGTACATTCACATCCACCATTCCGTGACATATCAGTAAATGGTTTTTTAGACCTGCCGCGTGATAAATGGGAGAGCTCTTACGATAAGCCACACTGTCCGCCTGCGGCTCGTTGAGGATATTCGCGGTATAAGGATGATTGTAAGAGGCCCAGTCTGTCACGGGCCTCAATGCGGCGCCCGCCTTGAACACGTCAGGCGTGGTGAAAAGTCCCATTAACGTAATAAAACCTCCGTACGATCCGCCGTAAATTCCTATTCTTTTTGGGTCAATCCCGTATGTTTTTACAAGCCAGGCTGCACCGTCAGTATTGTCCGTCAGATCCTTGCCTCCCATAAACCGGTAAATGCCCGTGCGCCAGTCGCGGCCGTAGCCGGAGCTTGCGCGGTAATCCATATCGAGCACCGTGTAGCCTTTGTCGGTGAGCAAATTGTGGAACATATATTCCCGGAAATACTGGCTCCACCACTTATGTGCATTCTGCAGGTACCCTGCGCCGTGCACGAAAATCACTGCTTTCCCATTTGATTTGGCCGGTTCATAAACGCGCGCGTAAATAGGCTTACCATCTGTCGCAGTGATGGTCACCACTTTCGCCTCTCGCCATGGATAGGATAGAAACTCTTTGGAAACCGACGCGGTGATACGCTGAGGCTCCTTAGGCTTTGATCCTGCTTTGGGATTATCCATTACGTGTAATTCCCAGGGCGTATTGCTCGTGGAATATCGGATCGCGATTTTGGTTTCGTCCGGCGAAAGGGTGGCCTCGTGAGCACCGGAACTGTGCGTGAGCCTGGTGCGGGCGCCGCCATTGACAGCTACCCGGAACAAATGCTGCTCGCCGGGATGGATTTCATTAGTAATAATGTAAAAGCTCTTTTTGTCTTTTGATAAGGTTACATTCTGAACCTCAAAGTTACCCGAAGTAATGGCGGTCTTTTTGCCCGTATTTACGTTAACCGAATACAAATGCGAGTACCCCGTCTGCTCACTTTGAAAGTAGATAGTCTCTTCATTAAGCCAGCCAATTTCACCTGCACTCATCGGATAGCCGCCGATTCCGGGACCGCCGATCCAGGCTTCATCCCGCTGTCTGTCAAGTAACTTTAATGAAAGGGAATCTGCATTGAAGCGCATAATCCACCGATCCTTGCTGTCCAGCGAGCGGATCACCACCACGGCATTGTTCCCGTTTTCTGACCAGAACGGTCCGTGGATAATGACGTCGCGCTCTTTGTTTTTCCAGGCAGTATTCAGTTCAGGATAGTCTTTGAGGTAGTCCGGTTTATCGTGAATGCCGGGGATATCCTTCACACTGACCTTGCGTGCAGTGTCTTTTTTTACATCATACACCCAAAATTCGTAGGAAGAGCCAGGCGCTCCGACCTTTGTTCTGCTCGAAATATCATCAGTAAAGCCCGACTCGGTAACGTAATTGGGTACGATGGTCTGCTTGGCTGACTTATTAGGCTGGGCAAGTCTGTAAGTGATAAACCGGGAATCGGGACTTACTGTCTGGTTTGATATTGATTTTTCATTGAGATATATCTCCTTTGGCAATGCAGGTTTTTCGGCATCCGAGATCTTCTTGCCGGCGTCTTTTTTCTCTTTTCGTTCTTTCAAAACCTCAAACATAGCCAGCTGATCTTCCTTTAAGAACTTCTCCTGTTCGCCTGGTTTGGGATCCGGCTTCTTGTTTCCGGGTTTAAAATCCGTCAGCTGAACCAACAAGCCCGATTCAAGTGAGACAGAAAACAGGTTATTGCCACGCTCAAAAATCACGCGCTTCTCATCACCGCTGAATACAGGATTGCTTTCCCTCTCGACAGTTTGAGTGATAGTGCGGATACGGAAATCTTTGTAATCGATCAGGTGAATGTCACCATTCTTTTCATAGAGACGGATAGTCCGGTTCCGGTTATACGTCCCGTTTCTTCCTGCAAGCACTTTCCGTTGCTGAATGTTAACCTTGGAGATCGCTTTGCCCGTCAGCGAATAGCCGTACAGCGAATCCGACATATTTTTGTCCGGGTTCCAATTGAAATAAATGGTCTTCGAATCATCGGCCCAGGTAATGTCAGAAGGCGAAGTCCCGATCCAGTTCTTAGGATCCCGCATGATCTTTTCAACTGTGAGCGGAGAGAGGGTTTGGGAGAAAGCAGTAGCAGTAACTGCGATCTGGCAAATCAATGCAAATCGTAGAATAATTTTCATGTAATCAGGTTGGCAACAGGTTGGTTGCTATTGCTTTGGAGTCTCGTGGTAAGGGATGGCTTTAATTAGGCGGATGTTGTTGTATTCTTCAATGACAACTGTATCCTCCTTGGGTACAATGCCCCGTTTGATCCAGTTGCTCACCGTTTGAGTGTTCGGAATATTAAATCTTTTGCAGTATTCAGCAATGGTAACCCAGTCATGTAATTCATATCTGACCCCGTTTTTGGAGAGATAATCCTGGGCCTCATTAATTGCATTTCTTGTTTCAGAAAGCAAAGAATCAAGGTCTTCTTTCGATTTTGTGATTGCAGCTGTCATATCTATCGTCTCTTTTCCAGTTCATTTAAAACCTGTAACAATTTGGCAATTACATCCAGGATCTCGTCGATTTTCTCAGACGTCAGCGTATCCTCATTGTCTCGCAAGTACTGACGAAGCGCCGCCAGGCGCATTCTAAGGTCAAATTCGTTCATCAGTGTGTGTTTAGTTGTTCAATATACAAATTGTTACGAGACGTAACAAAAATATCTTGCTGTCCCTAAGTTGGTATTTAAATACTATTTTTGGAACAATCAGCCCCAATAGTAATGAAAATCTTCGTTCAGTTCCTCCTGTTGTTATTTGTTTTTACTGCATGCCAAAAGCACAGTACCCCTCCCGAAAAAGGCGTTTCTTTCTCACTGAACCAATACCGCAAGCAGCATATCGACAGCATTCGCTATGCAATTACATTGGATATTCCGGAAGGGAAAAGCGCGCAGATCAAGGGTGAGGAGACGATTACATTTGAGCTTAAATCATTGGACTCTGCGCTTGTACTTGATTTTAATACAGACAGCAGTCACATTCTGGCCGTTAATAGTGAAGGTAAAAAGATTAAATATCAATTTGTAAATGAGCACATCGTTATTCAGCCAAAACATTTGAACAAAGGAAAAAACAGTATCCAGATATCCTTTATTGCGGGTGACCTCTCGCTCAACCGGAGCGACGATTACCTCTATACCTTATTCGTTCCCGACCGCGCATCAACCTGCTTTCCGCTATTTGACCAGCCCAACTTGAAGGCGAAGTACACGCTTACATTAAAAACACCTGCGAAATGGGAGGCTGTTTCAAATGGCGCGCTCAAATCAAAAACGAAGGAGGGCGGCCAGAGTATCTATCAATTTGCCGAAACCAGGCCGGTCAGCTCGTATTTGTTTGCGTTTGCAGCGGGTCAGTTTTTTAAAGCTACGCAAACGGTCGACGGTCGGGAAATGACCATGTACTACCGCGAGACAGACACAACAAAAGTAAACCGCAACCGGGATGAGGTATTTGCGTTGCATGCGAAATCCCTCGCCTGGCTCGAAGAATATACCGGCATTCCGTACCCGTTCGGCAAGTTTGATTTTGCATTGATACCTTCATTTCAGTATGGCGGCATGGAGCATCCGGGTTCGGTTTTCTACAATGAATCTGCTTTGTTTCTGGATGAAAACCCTTCCGTCAACCGGCTTATGGCGAGAGCAAGCGTGATCGCACACGAATCTGCGCACATGTGGTTTGGGGATCTGGTGACAATGGATTGGTTTAACGACGTTTGGCTCAAAGAGGTATTTGCCAATTTTATGGCGGCGAAGATCGTGCAGCCCAGTTTCCCCGAAATCAATCACGAGCTTCGCTTCCTGCTCGCGCATTATCCGGGGGCGTATGAAGTCGACCGGACCCAGGGAACAAACCCGATTTTGCAGCAGCTCGGCAACCTTAAAAATGCCGGGACACTTTACGGCGCCATTATATATCTGAAAGCGCCGATTGTCATGCGTAAGCTCGAAAAGATCATTGGCGCTGACTTAATGCAGGAAAGTTTGCGTGAATATTTGAAAACATTTTCATTCAAAAATGCGCGCTGGGACGATCTGATCGCGATTATAGACCGCAAAACGCCCGAGGATATTGCAGCATGGAGTAATGTTTGGGTAAAAACGGCAGGAATGCCGGTCTACACAACCGGCGAGGAGCATTATAAAACGGTGTTGAAGCAGGTTAAAGATTCGGTTTCAGCGCGGGTATGGTTACAGCCGCTCAACTCAAAGGAACGTGATACGCAGGATGGCAGGCTTGTTTTTCCAAATGGAGACGGAACTGGTTACGGCTATTTTGAAATGGATAGTTTAAGTAAAAATTACTTTTTTACACACTATAACGAGCCCGATTCCATTTTCGACGAACCCGTTTTTAAAGGTGCAATGCTGGTGAACATCTGGGAAGGTTTCCTGCGGGGCAAGGATGCAGGCGCAGAGGATCTGCTTCAAAAACTGCTGGCAACATTGCCGAAAGAAAGTAATCCGCTCCTGATCGACTACATGCTGGGTGCGTTACAAACAACCTGGTGGACTTTCCTGGATGAACGCGGCCGGGCTTCGCGGCAGGTGCAGCTCGAACAGCTGCTTTGGCGACTGCTGAATGAAACGCGGGATAAGGGTGTCAAAACTTCCTATTTCCGTGCTTTTAAAAACGTTGCGGTAAATCCGGACGGGTTGCAAAAAATGCGTTCACTCTGGAATGGGAAGTTGGTTGTGAAAGATCTGGTACTGTCGGAAGACGACAAGATTTCCCTTGCTTACGAACTGGCATTGAAACAGCCCGAAGCAGCCGCGGAAGTTTTGAATGAGCAGATATTGAATACCAAAAATCCCGATCGCAAAGCCAAAATGCAGTTTGTGATACCTGCATTGAATCCTGCTGAGAAAGTGAGGGACGCTTTTTTTGAATCTTTGAAGAGGGAGAGCAGTCGCGAAAAGGAAGCTTGGGTTATTGAGGCGCTGGGATATCTGCATCATCCTTTGCGCGGCCAAAGTGCGGTAAAGTACCTGCGTCCCTCTCTGGATCTTTTGCAGGAAATCCAGCTTACCGGCGATATTTTCTTCCCAACCCGCTGGCTGCACAGCACATTTTCCGGACATTCATCCCCCGAAGCTGCCGCTGTTGTGAATGCGTTTTTGAAAGCTAATCCTGAATATCCGGGCTTTTTAAAGAATAAGGTTTTGCAGGAAACGGATATGTTGCAGCGGGCTGTGCGACGGTGATGTTTTTTTGCCACGAATGCACGAAGAAGCACGAATTGTTTAACCTTGCTAGTCAATTTCAATTGGAAGTATATGTAAGTATTTCCAATCTGATGTAGAGGGGTGGATATATAGATAGTCTTTGGATACCTCGAAAATTTGCTCGAATTGGAAATATCCGGATGCACTTACTGTCGTTAATATGGGAGTCTCATTGTCAGTACCAATAATGTAGCCGGCGATTTTTTGCATGTCTTCTAAATTCAGCTTGCGTGGTCTTGTGATCAGTTCTGCAATCCAATGGAAATCGGCTCTCCAATTACAAACATCAATATCTGATACACATTCCACTTGGGCGATTATTGTTACTGCTTCGTTAATATTCTCAATATCACGCCTGGTTAAAAGATGTTGAATGTGGTGTTTTAGTATTGAAAAGCAATATTCTTTTTTTGGACAATTGTGGTCGCAGGCAAGCTGACAAAGTATAGCTAGATATTGGTTTGAATGAAGAATCAGATCTTCATCCTGATCTGTCAGATACAGATCCCAATCATAGGCCCACAATATTACCTGCTCGTTTGTAGGGTTAATCGTATCTAGACAGCGATAAATCTCCATAATGTATTTATGCCTATTTAACTGAAAGTTTGATCGGCAAAATACTTTTACAGCCTCCCGCTTACAATTTTATTTATCCTGCGGTGGCGAATATCTCGCAAAATTCAAATGGATTCCGTCTTTTCAGCCCGGCTTTTGATAACACCGAGGATATTGTTCTGAATATCCTGCATGATCCATTTCGCCCACCAGCTTGCGTAAAAGTTGAAGGTGGTATTGAGCTGGAAGTGACTGTATAAATGCAGGCGGTAGCGGTTCTGACTTAGTTTTTCAAGCTCGTAGGTGCCGTTTAAAACATCAAAATAGTCGCCGCCGATCACCACATGCTCGTCCATGGTTGTTGAAGGAATTTCGTGGGGGTTGGCTTTGATTGAGAATACCATTTTCGACTCGTGGTTGTATTCGGAAACCGTCTCATGGAAGATCAGACCGCCTGTGAAAATAGCTTCGCGGTAGGCACCGACACCTTCGTAGTTGAGCTCTGCCTTGACCGGTCGGGGGAAGCCGAGCGACTTGTTCAGCCAGCCGGTATCCTCCTGCTCAGAAATCGTACTCACACGCGTAACCAGCGGCCAGATCGCAGAAGCTGGCGCAGCTATATCAATATGTGTATCGGCTTTGTATGTCCCCGGTATCTTGCCAATCAATGCTTCAATGGGAGCTAGAATGAGGGGTAACAATACAATGAATGAGACACTTAGCTTGCTGTCTTTGTCCTTCAACTTATGCAAGAAGCTTCGTCCAGCGAGTCCGCCGAGGGAGCTTGCAGCCATGAAAAGCGGTAATATCATTACCCAGCACGCCCAACCTTCCAGCTGCCAGAACAATGTGAGGATTACAAAGGCAGACAGCGGCAGCCAGGGGATCAAAATAGCGTCCCGTTTCCCTGCCGCATTTCTTTCGCCGCGGAAGTAAATGGTCAGGAAACCCATTCCGAAGGGCATGCATAACAGAAAGGAGAGCGTCATTACTGCAAATAGTTCCTGCCACCAGTTCCTACGGAAAACCCAGTAGATCGTCAATGCAAACAGCAATGCGACGGTGCTGCCTATCAAGGCACTTTTTTGCTTCATTCTGATATTACGACAGGCATTATTTTTTAACAGCCTGAACATAAACAAAATATCAGTTATGGACAACACCGAACTTGCAGCCGCTTATGTGAAAGAACTGGAAGCAGAGTACAGTTCTACCAAAAAATGCCTGGAAAGGATACCATTTGATTTGTTGGAGTACAAGCCGCATCCAAAATCAATGCAAATGGGCTATTTGACGTTGTTAGTTGCAGAAATTCCTCAATGGATTAAGGTGATGGTCGAGGAGGGAGAGGTCAATTTTACCACTTACAAACATAACCGGCCGACAACGACTGAGGAATTGTTAGCGGTGTTTGAGGATAATATGGCAGGAGCAAAAAATGCATTGCAAAGCGCAACAGATGAAGCACTTAATGGTACATTTTACCTCAAAAATGGTGAGGAAGTTCTCTACTCGCAGCCGATACTGGAAGGTGTCAGCTCGACGCTCAACCACTGGGTCCACCACCGCGGTCAGTTGACCGTTTATATGCGAATGAATGATATTATGGTCCCTTCCATTTACGGCCCGTCAGCTGATGATAGAAGTTACTGAAAAGAAGGGAAAAAGGCAAATAGTTTCATTCGGTCAGCACTAAAATGGGGTAATTTATGCTTTATTGCATCTTGCGGGGCTGTATGTATATTAGGGTAACTAAAATGGATATTAATATGTGGAGACTTGGTTTTTTTTTTGACAAGAATTCTTGCCTCTTGACATACTCACATTATTTCTAAAAATCGATTGACATCAGATGAAGAAACTTTTACAATTTCTGTTCATTCTTGTTTGTTTTAGTGCGAATGCACAAGGGTTGCAGGCCACAATCTCGCTTAGCGAAAGTCGAGGTAAAATAAATTTTAGAATAAAGAACAATACATCCAGTTTGATAACCGGCAATTTGGACGATATTCAATTTACAATGGTGGCTTACCTCAAAAGTTATAATTACAGTTCTGAGGTAAGAAACCTGAAATTTTTACCAAATGAAGGTGCAGGTACTTTCACGCAGAAAAGTCAAATTAGTTTTAGTACACATTATTCCGATATCAGGTGGATAGGAAGCCAGCCTTTTAGCATTGCAGCAGGAGCTGAAATTGATCTGGTTGAATTTAATTTCTATGTAAGTGACAACATAAAAACTGTCCCTTGCATGTTTGCTGACCTTTCGGGTTTATACATACCATTCCTAATAGTTGTATCTGTAGATGGTCAGGATCGCATTCAGGCAGATGCCGGAAGGTTTTATGCAGGCCCGGGTGCGACAGTTGAGTCATATGTTGACAATTCATTAGTGAGTCTGGTAGACTTCCCACTACCGGTGAAGCTGTCGTCCTTCCGCGCTGATCGCGAAGGACAGACCGTTAACTTGCATTGGTCAACTACCGAAGAATCAAATAGCGGTCATTTTGAGATCCAGCATAGTTCAAATGCAAAAAGATGGCAGGTTCTAGGGCAAATCAATGCTTCCAGAGAAAGTCAAATGCTTACTGAATATACATTTTTACATCAATTTCCGAGCTCAGGACATAATTACTACAGATTAAAAATGGTTGATGTAGACAATACTTTTGCCTTGTCTAAAATTGTCACAACTGATACTGGCAAACGCAATGTAAATGCGGTTTACCCGAACCCTGTTTCTGATATATTGATGCTCAATGAAGATCAGCTAAAAGATTTATCAAAAGTAAAGATCTCAAATCCGGCAGGTAAGTTGCTCATTGAAACTGCAGCTATGGATCGCGCTGGAATTGATGTGAAAAGCTTGTCGTCCGGGGTGTTTATCATCGAATTGATCAATGCAAGTGAGAGACAAGTAGATATAAGTTCTTTAAAAATTAAGTCGTCGTATCGAAACTCAAAACAAAAGCCATCCACTTGCTGTCGGTTTCAATCTCGACGTGGAGGGTGGTTGAATTGTATTGAATAATGTGCTAATTTGTATTCAGATAAATACAAACTCAACTTCCGTCATGATCGTCGATATTGTCACTAATTACGAACAGATTGTTATGAACATCGGAAAGCTTATTGAGGTTTCGGGATACCGGAACGACTACATTGCCAAAAAGCTTGGTTTGACTAACGTTAATTTTTCTGCAAAGAAAAACAGAATGCCCTTTACGCTGGAAGAGGTTAAAAGAATTGTCCACATCATAGATAACGAGGATGTGAACGACTATCTGATGCTGCAGCAGATGGAATCCAGGGAAAGCGACGAAACGTTGAGTCATGACGAGCTTTACCAGGCAATGGGATGGAAGTGAGTTATAAAAAGAAGTTTTTGAAAGATCTTCAAAGTTTACCTCCAAAAACGCAACTCGCAGTAAGAGACATTTTAGATAAGCGCAGAAAAGCGCCGGACCTGCAGTCTGCAGGAGTAGACTACGCCATAATGGAGGGGCAAAAGGACGGTCAAAACCTTTACAGAATAAGGGTCGGAAGTTACAGGTTGGGTATTAAATACGTCCGGCCCGATATATTAATGATATTGATTGCTTCACGGGGGAATATCTACAAGTATTTTCCTCCGAAATAAAACACAAACAGAGCCGGTCACACAATTTAATGCGACCGGCTTCTGCTTTCTTACCTCAACATCACCTTCTGCGGAGCGCCAAAGAGCATTTCACCTACACCCGAAGTCTTCACGCCAATGCGTGCGTACACATACTCCCGTTTTGCCAGGGTGGGGGACAATGTAGCTGTCAGGGTAATGGGTTTGGAAAGGTCCGTAATGTTGGCGGCTATTTCCTGCACATTGCCTGCATTGTTGTTAGGATCCACGATCGTGGTTGTGCCTACATATAGATTGACTCTTTCCAGCGTTCGTGAATTATCAACCTGTTTGAGGTTAAATGTGGCGGATACCTTGCCTTCGCCTTTGGAATAAACATCATTTTGAAAAACAAAGTAAGGCTTAACCGGCACATCAAGCTCCTTTGTGCCCCGCAGCTCCACATCGATCGTATCCGTATTATCAACCCACGGGCCATTCCCGCGGAGCCTCACCAGCTTGTAGTTGCCATCAAAAAGAGAAGCCGAAAAAGTACCATCCTGATTTACATAAACAGGAATTTTGGTAAAAAGCTGGTACCCGCGCTGCCAGATTTCCAGCTGGACACCGTTGGAACGCACACCTACCGGCGCACCTTCATACACGATCCGGCCTTTCAGCTCAGACTTCGGCTCAGCCCGGTTATCCTTCTCGCAGGAAGATAAAGCCACCAGCGAAAGCAGGCCCAGCAGCATTGGTTTGAAGAAATGATTAGTCGTTTTCATAAGATCAATGGAATGGGTTCCTGACAATTTTAGGATTGTTATCAATCACGATCTGCTCAATGGACGAATAATAATTGCCCATCTGGAAAAACCGTGGTGCACGGAAGCGAGGCGCTACCAGCTTATCGAACACATATTTGTTATGCGTAGGATGCCCGGGACGTACAACCCGGTATGGGTACAGCGCGTAAATCACCGCATCAGGGTTGGAAGCATTCCCATTCCAAACCTCATGCGCAATGCGCCAGCGCACCAGGTCCCACACGCGGTGATCTTCAAAAGCCAGCTCCACGCGCCGCTCGTTTTGCAAACGGGCCAATGTCAGCGTTTTCAGGCTGTTCGCCCCAAATCCTGCTCTTTCTCTCACCAGATTCACATACTTAATCGCATCCGCCGCTTTGCCCAATTCCAATGCAGCCTCGCTTGCATTCAGGTAAATTTCACCTAAACGAAAGCGTACCCACCACATATCACTGCGGATACCGCGAGTACTCGACATGGCGGTTTGGTCTACATATTTCCGGAGATAGAAACCTGAGTTGGTCACCTCCGTTTGTGATCGCTGCGGTCCCGACGAGCCTGTAAGCAGGCCCCCGTCGTCATAGTTCGAGCCCAGCGTATTCGATTCTACATTCTGGAAGCTGTTTGATGCCTGGTTCCAAACCTTCACGCCAGCCTGAATTTGAACCGGAGTACCGCGGAAAGAAGTGCCAGGGTAGATAACCGTTCCGTAAAGACGCGCATCCTTGTTCGCAAAAACATCCTGCAGATTGTCATAATAGATGTAATCCGTGTTGCCTGCATTGCGCGTTTTCAGCTCTCCCGAAGTTCCGTCGAGGTACTCGTAGTCTTCAACCAGGTTGAGCGACGGTGTAATGGAGGAAGATGAAAGGTTGTCTTCACGCACGTTCCGGGCAATGTTGTCGTAAGTGAAACCGTGCCTTTTGTCTTTACTTACCAGAAAATCCTGCGCAAGAATGATCTCCGGATTGGCAGATTTCTTGGTGATCGCGTCATAGAAATTCTCACCCAGATTAGGGTTGGTCTTGTAAAGCTGGTACTTGCCGCTGTTGATGATCTCCTCGGAAGCTGCAAGCGATTTGGCATAATAATCATTGGCACGCGCAGCCGGGATACCTACCTCGCGACCAGGCGTGGCGATAGGCGAGGCCATCAGATTGTTATACTTCGCAAGCGAACCTGCGTACAGCATCGCACGACTTTTCAGCGCCATTGCGGTAAACCTGTTTGCACGCGTGTTGCTCCCGTCATTGCCCAGCTGGTCTTTCACTGCATCCAGCTCGCTGGCGATGAAGTCGTACACCTCCTCCTCGGTATTGCGGGGCTGCTGCAGGTAAGCGGGATTTCCGTTGAAATCGTAAATTAGCTGCTTGGTCACCAGCGGCACGCCACCCATTCTTTTTACCAGCTCGAAATAAACGAAGGCACGCAAAAACCTGAACTCCGCTGAAAACTGCGTCTTTTGTCCTTCATTCAGGGAAGTCCCGTAAGTTTCGATGTTTTCGATCGCCAGGTTGATATCGCGGATCAGGCCGTAATCCCAAAGCCGCCAGCGGTCAAATGGATAGGAAACGATGTTGTTCCGGCCGTCGTCGTTGTTGGACCACATTGCTTCGTCATATGCGGCAAACTCAGCCCAGCCTGTGGTAAGCGAAGTATGCGCCGGCAGGCGGTCGTAGTAGTTGGCAAGAAGCCCCGTGATCATTTTGGAATCGTTCCATACCTGCTCTTCCAGGATGATATTCTGTGGCTTTCTGTCAAGCCACTGCTCGGCGCATCCGGAAAGGATGAATATCGCCAGCACGAGTAAATATTGTGAAATTCGTTTCATAACAGATTGAATTAAAAATTGATGCTGAAACCGGCATTGAAGAGTCGCTGCTGCGGATAAACCAGCGCATTACCCGACGAAATTTCCGGATCGATCTCGTACTTTTTCACATTGTCGATCGAGAACAGATTGCTCGCATTCACGTAAATCCGTAAACCGTTGCTGCCGATTTTCTTGAAAACTTTTGAATCGAAGCTGTAACCGAGCTCAATGTTGCGCAGACGGATATAACGCACATTGGTGATCCAGAAATCACTTTTTCGGAAGTTGACGTGGCTCGAATTGTCTTTTCTGAGCGCAGGGTAAGTGCCCGGGATCCATTCACTGTTCGGGTCAAAAGGATCAGCCCGGTGCCAGCGGTCTTCCAGCATGAAATGCGGCGAGGTACCGTTGTTCTGATAAGGAATTTTCAGCTCCCAGTTGCGCTGGAAACTTTGAAGCGACGCTCCGGCAAAATCAAAGAACAGCGAAAAACCCTTGTAAGCCACACTGCCGTTCAACGCAAAGCTGACGTACGGATTCGCGCCTTCCGCATAGCCGATCGGGCGCTCGTCGAGGTTGTTGATGATACCGTCCCCATTCACATCTTTATAAATAAAGTCCCCGGGAAGCTGCGTGCGGTTGCCCTGCTCGTCATTGTTGATCGGGTGACTTTCAATCTGCTCCTGCGACTGGAACTGGCCCACTACCTGGTAACCCCAGTTGATATTTCCCCAGCGGTCTACATACGAATCGCGGTATTCGTTATATGAATTTCCAAAACGCGGTTTGTAGAAATCCAGATCGCGGCGGCGTGATAAAGTGGCATTCGCGCTGATCGTGTAATCGATTTGCCCCACATTGCTCTTGTAAGTCAGCACACCTTCCAGACCGCGGTGCGTATCGCTATTCAGGTTTTCATTAGGCAAAGTATAACCCACTTCCGAAGGCAGCAGTACGTCATAGCGCGCCGCGGGAAGACCTTCTCTCTTTCTTTCAAAAAGATCAAACTGTCCGTTCAGCTTGCCGCCCAGCAAACCGAAATCGATACCTACGTTGGTAGAAATGTTGGTAATCCACGAAAGCGTAGTAATGGGTAACCCGCGCGGCCTCACACCAATATTGTACTGTCCATTGAAAATCGCGCTTCCCTGCAGGAAGTTATAGCCCGGCAAATAGCTGAAAGGCGCCACCAGAAAAGCATCATTGCTCAAACGATCACTACCTGTGCGACCATAGGAACCACGGATTTTAAGACTGCTGAACACATTTTCCAGTTTTCCCTTGAAGAAGTTCTCCTCCGAAATCCGCCAGCCGGCAGAAACACCCGGGAAGAAACCGAAACGTTTTCCAGGCGCATACAGAAACGAACCGTCATACCGGCCCACCGCTTCCAGTAGGTACTTTTGCTTATAATTATAGTTAACCCGGCCAATGTAACCCGCTCTCGCCTCCGTGCTCCATTCATCGATCAGCAGATCCTGATTGGCAAATGACATCAGCGGAATGTAATTATTGGGAGGTACCGTGTGTACAACCAGGTAGGTGTTTACATTATCCGACTGCTCGTAAGCCGCCACAGCCGACAGCTCGTGGTCGCCAAAGGTTTTGTTGTAGTTCAATTGCAGCTGCGCAAAACGGTCAACTATATTGCGTTTCCGCCGCTCGCGCCAGGGATTCTGGTTACCGCCGCCGGCTACCACATTGTAAGCGTCCGAAGCTTCGTCGTATTTGTAGGCATCGTACGTGTATTCGAATCCGTCAAAATCGAAATTGTGATATTGATAGGAGTAAGTACCCTTCACTTTGAGGCCGAATGCGAAATCGTATTCTGCATAGAAGTTACCTTTTACCACCCGCGTGATCTCGTCAATGTAGCCCGTTACCTCCTTTTTATAGGTCGCCGGGTTCACATTCACATTGTGGGTCTGGTTGATGTATTTCGGGTTATCGTTTGCATACGGACGCTCGGTAGGCCACATGGTGAAAATACTTAGGAAAGGATTGAAGTAATCATCCAGTCCCGGCACACCCACCTGAAAACGGTCCTCGATACGTCCGCTGATCTGCGCGCCCACTTTCAGCTTCTTGGTAACATAAGATTCTACATTCGCCTGAATGTTCGTCCGTTTGAAATTGTAATCCTTGATCAATGCATCCTGGTTAAGGTGCCCCACTGAGAGGAAGTAGCTGATTTTCTCGGTACCGCCGGAAACATTGGCATTCACCGAATACTGCGGGACATTCGGCCGCATCACCATTTTGTAGTAGTCAAAACTCTGATACCCTTTTTCCGTACCTACCCGCCATTTTTCAAGCTCTTCGGGCGTGATTGTAGGAGTACGTCCCTGGTTTACATCCGATTCCACGAGTCCGCGCATATGCTGGTAAGCACTGGCGGGTTTCGGGTAGCGGGTAAAATTCTGCAAACCATAATACGCATTGATGTTGATCTTGGCCGGACCGTCGCCCGCTTTTCCGCGCTTGGTCGTTACCAGTATTACCCCGTTTGCAGCACGCAACCCGTACACCGCAGCGGAAGCATCTTTCAGAATGGAGACACTTTCGATATCATTCTGGCCCAGGTTATTGAAGTTGGCCGCATCGGAAGGTACCCCGTCAATCACAAAAAGGGGCGTGCCCATATTTCGGATCTGAATGGTCGTGGCAGCGCCCGGCCGTGCATCCGCTTTCCTGGCTGTAATACCCTGCACGCGACCGACCAGCGCATCGGAAGTACCAATCGAAGGGGTGCGGATCAGGTCTTTGGCCTGAATATTACTCACAGCTCCCGTTACCGCCGCCGTCGACTGCGTGCCGTAACCAACTACAACCACCTCGGTAAGCTCTTCACTGCTGGGTAGCAATGTTACATTGAAAGCAGACTGGTTACCAATCGCAATGTCCTGCGAAGTGTAGCCAATGAATGAAAACGTGAGCGTTTGCGCAGCATCATCCACCGACAAACTGAAATTACCATCCGTGCCGGTGGTAGTTCCTTTGCTTGTTCCCTTGATGATCACACTTACGCCGGGCAGCGGATTGTTGTTTTCATCAATTACTTTGCCCGTGAGGGTTTTGTCAATACGCTGATGAAGGCGCGACGGGCCTGACCAGTGCGTGGGACTGGTGCTGGCAATGCTCGGAAAATGCAGCGCTCCTGTTACCGCTAAGGCACAAAGTGTTCTGCGAAGTCCCGGATAAGGATTTCGTCTAATTAGGTCCATAGATTCGTTTTTAAAGAAAGGTGAGTACTTAACTGCTTTTACATCATTTTGCCTGTTGTTTTACGGATAAAGTGAGTTTTTTGAATGAAAATCAGACATAGGAAACCTGTTTACTGATTTTGTTAAATCAGCAGGGATTGTACCATTAAATGCAGCCAGCTCACTAAAACAACGCTAACCGGCTAACGGTATATGGTACACGCATCGAGAGGAAGTCTAGGAATTTTCCATAGGCATAGTTGCTGTTGATTGATCTATGTTATTTTTCACAAGTCAATAATTATCATTAAAACCGATCGATTTTCACAATACAATTTTAAACCAAAATAATGCTAAAAATGCGGAAGTATTTGATTAGTACTAACTGTATTTTGATGTATTTTGTCATTAATCAGGCAAATAATTGAAATATATCGCCAGAGTGTAGGGCATGTGAGCGTCGGGTTTTTGTTTTCAGATCGAAATAAATTAAGTCCGCAATTATCATCTCAACCGGCTTGTTTAGAGCTGCATTATTGGTCTGCAAAAGCTAAATGGATATATTTAACAACCTGAAAACTCAACCTGAACCATCGTGACATTTCGCCCCGACTACCTGCTTAGCATCAGCTTGTTAATCATTCTCCTGATAATTCTTCCCCCACATTGCCAGGGCCAGCAGCAAAAGTTACCCAATATCATTTACATCTACGCCGACGATCTGGGTTATGGTGAGCTCGGCTGTTATGGTCAGCAAAAAATCAAGACGCCGAACCTCGATAAAATGGCGAAAGAAGGAATGCGCTTTACGCAGCACTATACCAGCATGCCCGTGTGCGCGCCTGCCCGGGCTATGCTTATGACAGGAAAGCACGGCGGCCATTCGGCCATAAGGGGCAATTTTGAGCTGGGCGGTTTTAAGGATGAAGAAGAAAGAGGCCAGAAGCCGCTGGCGGCAGGGGAATTTACCGTGGCCGAAATGCTTAAACAAAAAGGTTATGCCACCGCGCTTACAGGCAAATGGGGCCTCGGAATGAACAATACCGAAGGCGCTCCAAACAAGCAAGGTTTTGATTATTACTATGGTTACCTCGACCAAAAGCAGGCACATAATTTCTATCCCTCACACCTCTGGGAGAACGGCGAGTGGGACACACTTGCTCAGCCCTGGTTTGATGTGCACCGAAAAATAGACTCCACGAAGGCAACCAATGCAGATTTTGATTCCTTTAAAGGCAAAGAATATGCGCCGGCCAAAATGACTGAAAAAGCGCTTGCATTCATTGAAAAGAACAAAGGCGCGCCGTTTTTCCTGTATATGCCCTATACCATCCCGCACGCTGCATTGCAGGCTCCCGATGCTTACGTTCGGAAATACATCGGGCAGTTCGATGAGAAGCCCTATTATGGTGCGAAAGGATATGCGGCAAACAAATACCCGCTATCCACCTACGCCGCCATGATAACTTACCTGGACGAGCAGGTGGGCATAGTAATGCAAAAAGTAAAAGAGCTGGGGTTGGATGAAAACACAATTATCATGTTCAGCAGCGACAATGGGGCTACTTTCAATGGTGGCGTAAATGCAAGGTTCTTCAACAGCGTCGCAGGTTTGCGGGGCTTGAAAATGGATGTTTACGAAGGCGGGATACGCGAGCCGTTTATCGCACGCTGGCCCGGTAAGATCAAGGCAGGAAGTGTCAGCGAGCACGTTTCCATTCAGTACGATTTAATGGCCACACTTGCTGAGCTTACCGGTCAGCAAATTGCAAAAACAGACGGAATTTCATTTCTGCCAACACTCTTGGGCAAAAAGCAGCCCCAACATAAGTACCTGTATTTCGAGTATCCTGAAAAGGGAGGTCAGCTGGCGATCAGAATGGGCGATTGGAAGGCTGTAAAAACCGATTTGAGAAAGAATCCGGACAATCCCTGGCAGCTCTTTAACCTGAAAAAAGATCGAAATGAAACCACTGATGTGGCGGCGAAAAATCCAGGACTGCTGCAAGAGTTTGATGCAATACTCAGGAAAGAACACCAGGAGCCGGAAGTGGCTGCCTGGCAGTTTTTAGGCCCGGTCATTAAAAAGTAACAACCGGGCCTTAGCATTTATTTTCTGGCAACTTGTCCGACCGGGCGCAGGTTTTTGCCCGGACGTTGCTGCAAATCGTCTCCCAGATCCTCACGTGCAGCCTCTGCAATCTTTTCTAGCTCGGCTACGATCTCAGGATTTTGTTCCTGCACATCATAACGCTCACCCGGGTCGCGCGCCAGGTTATACAGTGCCCTCGCAATTGCGTGGTCTTCGGGAGCAGGACCAGGCTGACCGTTTTTCCCGGGTAGTGAACCTTCATAAGTTCGGCCAGGATGCGCAAACACTAGTTTCCAGTTGCCTTTACGCACAGCTTCAAGGCTGTTTTTGCGATAATAATAGAGGAAATTTTCCCGCGGTGTCTTGGTGTCGTCGCCTTTGAGAAGGTCGGTGAAATCGATACCATCGATCTTCTCTTTGGGCAGTTTTGCGCCGGTTAGCCTGGCAATTGTGGGCAGGATATCGATGGTTGATAAAAGCTTGTTCGATACCCTGCCTGCGGGTACCACGCCCGGCCAGCGCATAATGCAAGGCTCGCGCTGCCCGCCTTCGAAGGAAGTGCCTTTTCCTTCCCGGAAACCACCCGATGAACCGGCATGGTCACCGTAGTTGAGCCACGGGCCATTGTCACTCGTGAAAATGACCAATGTATTCTCATCCAGTCCCTGCGCTTTCAATTCTTTCATAATCTCGCCTACAGACCAGTCAAGCTCCATGAGTACATCCCCGAAAATACCCCGTTCACTTTTACCCCTGAACTTTGCGGAGGCAGCAAGGGGAACGTGTGGCAGCGGATGCGGTACGTACAGGAAGAAAGGTTTGTTCTTGTTCTTTTTGATGAATGAAACGGCATGCTCGGTAATTGCTGGGGTGAGCTCGCTGGCATCGTCCAGGTTTTTGATCTCCTTACCCTGCTTGTTTCCATCGATCCAGTGCAAAGGCGGGTACTTGGCTTTTTCCTGCCATGGGTGCAGCGGCCACATGTCGTGGGAGTAAGGTACGCCGTAATATTCGTCGAAACCTTGCTGCAATGGGAGGAACTCCTGTTCGCTTCCCAAATGCCATTTACCAAAAATGCCGGTTGCATAACCCTGCGCTTTCAGGAGCTCAGCGATTGTTTCCTCTTTTGGGTTCAGGCCAATGGGCTGCGCTGGTCCGAGTGCGCCATAAATGCCAACCCGGTTCGGGTAGCAGCCTGTGAGTAAAGCTGCACGCGAGGCACTGCACACAGCCTGCGCTGCCATAAAGTTCGTGAAGCGCGTTCCTTCGGCAGCCATTTTGTCGAGATTGGGCGTTTTGTAGCCCAATGCGCCATTTACCGACAAGTCGCCGTAGCCAAGATCGTCGATAAAGAAAAGTACAATGTTAGGCGTTTTTGCAGCCGGCTGTTTGGACTGAAAACCCAGTAAAATGCATGCGGCCAAAGTGACAAACAATGCAGAAAATAATTTTGACATAAGAATGAAATTACAAGAGCTTACCAGTTAGGATTTTGTGTCAGGTTAGGATTGAGGTCCCGTTCTTTTTGCGGAATCGGCCAAAGATAGTGACGGCTTGCGTCAAAAACACGGTTTGACGAGGCGGCCTGCACAGTAACCAGCTTACCTGCATTGTCAGTATAGGTAATGCCGTAAACAGGGCCCTTCATGACCTGCTCGGCTGTTTTCCAGCGGCGGATATCAAATAAATGCTGCCCTTCAAACGCCAGCTCAACAGTACGTTCGCGGCGAACGATCTCACGTAAATCAGCCTGCGTTGTGGCTTTGATTGCGGGCTGTTTCACGTCTGTCCGTCCATTCCGCACGAGATTAATCGCATTCACAACGCTCGCATCAATCTGCCCCAGCTCGATCTTCGCCTCGGCATATGTCAGCAAGATCTCAGCATAACGCAGCAGGATGATGTTGATCCCCCCGTTTGCCGGGTTCGCGTAATCTTCGGCGTTGAAATATTTTTTGATGTTAAAACCCGTCGTGGAAGCAATGTAAGTACTCCCGATCGCGTCGGCTGTGCCGCTGGTAGGACGGGGCTGAAAGGAAATCCCGCTGGGAAGCGCGTCACCTTCCAGAAATACGGAGAATCTGAGCCGGGGATCACGGTTCAGGTAAGGCTTGGCAGGATCGTAGCCGCTGGCTGCATCCGTGATCTTTTTACCGGAAATCGTTTCGTAGGTATCCACCAAAGCTTTTGTTGGCACAACCGTGCTGCCGCCATTCTTCTGGCTGTAAGGCGCCAGGTAAGCGAACACATTGATCGGATACACATCTTTTAGATGCTGCTTGTCGAAGATTACCTCATTGTTATTTTCGGCAGCGTAGGTAAAGAGTTTTTCATACGAATCGTACAAACTGTAAACCCCCAGCTTGATCACCTGATCGGCTGCCGCAGCTGCCTTTTCATAATGTCCGGCATATAAATGCGCACGAGCCAGCAAACCCAGAGCCGCTCCTTTCGTCGCTCTTCCTCTGTCAGCCGGGCCGTAAGTAGCGGGCAGCAATGCAGCTGCCTCGGTCAGTTCTTTTTCAACAAATCCCCATATCTCTTCGACAGGAGCATTTTTCAATGTGCGGCCTTCATCAATGGTCAGTGTGGAAGTGATCAGCGGAACGGAGCCGAACAAGCCGGCGAGCTTGATGTACTGATAAGCACGCAACACTTTCGCTTCACCTTTAAACTGGTTGATCAGTGCTGTATTTGCAGTTGGTATTTTATCAACATTTTCAAGAAAGTAATTCACGGAACGGATCCCGCGGTAGGCATTTCTCCATTCTCCGTAAATTTTCGAGCTGGTTGCATCGTAGCTGCCCTGTTCAATGTATGCGTCGATATTGAAGCTCTGGTTGATGTGCGCAATGTCGGTCACGCCGTCCCAGGAAATGACATTGATGCTGTCCAGATCGGTATAAAGCGAGTTGACAGCCAGCCGCGCATCGCCTTCTGTTTTCCAGAACAAATCTTCGGAAAGACGGTCATTCGGCACTGTTTCCAGCAAGTTGGAGTCGCACGAAGAAAGGCTCAATGCAAGCGCCGCAACTCCCGAGTATATGAGGTATTTGATGGTATTTGTTTTCATGATCAATGCTTTTGAATGCGGGTCAGAATTGCAGATTTAAGCCGAAGGTGTACAATGCAGTTTGCGGAAAGTATACCGCACGGCCCGATGGTACTTCCGGGTCGAGATTCCATTCATTCAGCTTGGAGAATGTCAGCAGGTTGGTCGCAGAAGTATACACGCGGATTTTGTTCAGGCGCAGCTTGCTTGCCATGTCCGCCGGGATAGTATAAGCAAGCTGCACGTTTTTAAGGCGCAGGTACGATCCGTCGATCACCAGTCTGTCAGAAGTAGCCACATTGCGCAGGTCAAATTTCACCGGACGGGGGAAACGTGCGCCGGGGTTTTCGGGAGTCCAGTAGTTGTTGGTGTAAATCTCATGCGTGAATCCTTCCTGGTTACCCATTTCGGCCAATGCACCTGCGAGCCGCGCGTCTACTTTCGCCGCTCCCTGAAAAAGGATACTCAGGTCAAAACCTTTGTAAGAAAAATCCGTGTTCAGGCCGAAGGTATATTTCGGGAAAGAGTTGCCTATTACGGTCATATCATCTGCATTGATCTTTCCGTCACCGTTCCTGTCTACGTATTTGACGTCACCTGGCTTGGTGTTCGCTGCGTAAGTCGCCTTGTATTCTGCAATCTCCTGCTCGGACTGGAACAAGCCATCGGTCTGATAACCCCAGAGTGTATTGATCGGTAACCCTTTTGCAATGATGTACCTCGGGTCGATATCGGAACCGGTAATATAGGGGCCTGTGCCTTTCAGGTCAGTAACTTTGTTTTCATTAATACTCAAATTGGCACCCAGATTGTACCGGAAGCTGGAAGTACTCTGGCCACCGCGGTAGTTGGCGCTGAATTCCCAACCTTTGTTTTCTACCGATCCCGCATTCTGGGGCGGTGCTTTCAACCCGATGGTGGCAGGGATATCCAGGTTAAGCAGAATGTCGTCGGTCAGCTTGCGGTAATAATCAGCTGTAAAAGTCAGTCTTCTGTTTAGCAATGCAGCGTCTATTCCGAGGTCAAGCTGCGTGGTCGATTCCCATCCGAGATTTGTATTGGCCAGTGTGGTAGGCCGGTAGCCCTGGGCGGGCGTTCCGCCGAATGTATATCCGTAGGCAGTCAGCGCGGAATAGTAGCTGTAAAGGTCCACCGACTGGTTTCCCGTAATACCCCATGAACCACGTAGTTTCAGATCATTAACCGCATTTTCCAATCTACCCCAGAAAGCTTCTTTCGAGATCCGCCAGCCGGCAGAGAAGGAAGGGAAGAAGCTGTACTGCTTGTTGCCTGTGAATTTGGATGAACCGTCATAGCGCCCATTTGCCTCAAAAAGATATTTTTCTTTAAAGTCATAATTTACCCGGCCAAAAAACGACCTGAGCCCGTATTCCGCATCATTGCCGCCGTTGCTTTTCGTTCCGTCGTTTGCGCCCTGCCCGATTGAACCAATGTCGTTGTTGTAAAAACGTTCCCGGTAGGCCGACAGGAAAGTCTGCGTATTTCCGATCTGCGAGTAGCCCGCCAGTACTTTCAGGTTATGTTCGCCAAAGCCTTTTTCGTAAGTAAGCAAGTTGTTGATAGTGTACTCGCGCAAGCTGTTGCGCACTTCCGTAAGCGAGTTGATCGCAACCGTTTTGGTTACATTGGTATTTTTGTCAACGTTTGTATAGGAGTTCGTGAAGTTCTTTTGAAATACAAAAGTACCCCGGCCCGCAATCTGCGTCGAGAATGTCAGGCCCTCAGCAAGGTCGATGTCTGCTTTGATGTAACCCGCGAGATAGTCCGTGTTCTGCCGCGACTGGCCGCCTATTTCGTTAAACATCAACGGGTTGTTTCCCTGTGTACTCAGTCCGTAAGTGCCGTCGGGATATTTGGGAACTGCCCACAATGTACCGTGGAAAAAGTTGTTCAGCGGCTGCGGGTTGTTGGCTGCATTGTTTACGGTCGGGTTCAATGTGCGGCTGTACCGGTAATTGATATCGCCGCTTACACGGATCCTTTTTGAAACATCATAGTCGGTGTTCAGCCTGAACTCACCAATTGTATTGGAGTAGCCCGCAATGACGCCCTGCTGATCCTGGTACCTTGCGCTCAATCTGGTGCGCAGCACGTCAGTACCGCCTGCAACGGAGATCGTATGGTTTTGCTGCGGCGCAGCGCGGAGCATGGTTTCAAACCAGGTGTTGGGCAAAGGATACTTCTCTCGGTCTGTTGCATTCACGTAAGCCTGAATGGATTCTTCTGTAAAACGCGCAGGCAAAGTCACGCCTGCATTGGTGTAAGCCGCTACCTGCTCCCGCATGTAAGCCTCGATTCCCATCATTTTGGGCACATTATTGGATTTCTGGATTGCGTAGTAGCCGTGATAATCCACCTGTACCTTGCCACCTTTCGCTCTTTTTGTTGTTACAAGAATAACTCCGTTTGTGGCGCGTGAACCGTAAATCGCCGTGGAAGAAGCGTCTTTCAGCACCGAAACAGACTCGATATCGTCAGGGTTAATATCACTCAGCCGCTGCTCAATGCCGTCGACGATCACCAATGCATCATTTTTACCCAAATCAAATCCGCTTGTACTGCTTCCATTGATATTGAAAGTGGTAATACCGCGGACCCGGATACTGGCATTGGATTTACCCGGAGAGCCGCCCTGGTCGAGCACGGTCACACCCGGCATCAAGCCCTGAAACGACTGCTGAATGTTGGAGACCGGTCGCCGTGTAATGGCCTCGCCGCCGATCTGCGAAATAGAGTTGGTAAGCGCATTGCGCTTTTGCGTACCGTAACCTACTACGACAACTTCTTCAAGCTGCTTGGTATCAGCCGCGAGCTTCACGTCCACAACGCTGCGGCCGTTTACAGCCACTTCCTGGGTTACGTACCCGATACCCGAGAAAACAAGGGTAGCCTCACCGGGCGCGGTGATTCCGTACTTACCGTCGGTATCGGTAGAAGTACCGGTTAGTGAATTTTTGATGACGATGTTGACACCTGGAACGGGAGAATTGTCGCCGGCCGACGTGACCGTTCCTGAGACAGCACCATTTTGTGCAAAGACGTTAAGTGCAAAAAGCACCATCGCCGCCAGCTGCACGCTGACAATGCGATACAGCGGTTTGAGGGAAGAGTTTTGATACATAAAAATTAGGGAAATAGCGCCTGGCCCCTTGTTTGAAGGCAGTTCATGCTGGTGCTTGTTTTGACTGGGATGCTGATTAGCATACTTAACCTACTAATCTGATAGACAAAGTAAAGTACAGTTTAGCGAACAAGCAACCGCCCCGCATTTAATTCCTGTTTTTTACCTTACAATCCGGGATTGATTATAGTTAAAGCAGTTAAAGTTCAATGAAAACATGTGCTTTTGCCGGATTTTGGTAGCAGATACAGTAGTTTTCCGGCGTACCTATGGAATAGTTTGAAAGCTTTTTTACAATCTTTTGCTCAAAAAATACCAGCGTGTCAAACCCAGCGTTTTCATGCGGGTGTGATCTTGTTGCGAGCTACTTTTGGGTTTTATCCGGATTAAAGCCTACATTAGGCTGAAATACAGAACTTTTCGTAACCCACCTTTCATCGTAAACTCTTCTAAATGGCTTTTTTTGATTATGTATTGCAGGTCCCTTCGTACGGGTGGAAGGATGAAAAAGGGGATCTTGTCAAGCCGAGCACCGGTCAGATCCTGCGTGAGTTCTTTTCCAGGCTCAATGTGGTGAAAGACCGGAGGAACTGGCTTTCGTTTTTCAGCTGGGCGCAGGTGCTGCTGCTGATGCCATTCTTCTTTCTGTTCGTTTTTAAATTTTTCAGTCTGTGGATGCTCGCTGCTGCATTTCTATACAGCATGATCATCATGGGTACCCACGGGACTATCTGGCATCATCGCTACTGTACGCATGGCGCCTATAAATTCAGGAACTCATTCTGGCGGTTTTTTACCAAAAACCTGACGGTATCTGTCGTTCCGGAAGAGATCTACGCCATTTCTCACCATGTTCATCATTTGAAGTCCGACCAGCCCGGCGATCCGTATAATGCGAGCGCGGGCTTTTTGTACTGTTTCCTGGCGGATGTCAATCACCAGCCGATTGCAAAGGATCTCAGTGAGGCGGATTACCAGCGCGTCACAAAGTTGATGGAGCACACCGGCGTGAAAGGGAATACCTATCAGCAATACCTGAAATGGGGCTCTTATGTTAACCCGGGCGACGCGGTGATCAACTGGATTTTCAACTGGTCTTTCTGGTACCTCGCATTTTACCTGATGGGCGGGCACGCGCTGGCTTGTACGTTGTTCGGAGCGGCGGGCTTCTGGGCAATTGGTGTGCGGACTTTCAATTACGAAGGCCACGGAAAAGGCGAGGACAAGCAGCGGCCGGGCGTTGATTACAACAACAAAGACAGATCCATTAACCAGCTGTGGCCGGGCCTGGTGGCAGGAGAATGGCACAATAACCACCATTTGTTCCCGCAGAGTGCACGCAGCGGTTTCCAGCCACACCAGGTTGACCTTGCTTTTTATTATATCAAACTGATGCGCAAATTGGGCGCGGTAAGCAGCTATAATGATTCAAAGCAGGTTTTCTACGACCGTTATTACAAGCCGGTCAAAAAGGAGGAACAAGTACATTGATGTGCTGACAAACGCCTGTTTGTTCAATTCCGGCTGTCGGGGCACAAGTTTCTCTCTTTCTCATTGACGTTTATTGGTATGGAAGTTTAGCAAATTCGATGTCGCCAACCCGGCGGCAGCTAGAATCTTGGCTAAAATCCAGACTATGACACCGGTTATTACCCGCATTTCCTTCTTCAATTCACAAAAAGTCAGGGACTTTGTCCTTTTAATCCTGCTTGTGCTGCTCACCAGCACATTGCCGCTACTCGCACAGAAGCCTGCGGAAAAAGAAACCCCCAGTGTGGTAATACCGGACACGCTGCTGTTTAAGATCGAGAACGCGCAGGCGGTGATCACGCAGATCAATGCAGCCAATAAAAAGGGTTACGGAAGCGCCGATATCAGGCGCGAGCTGGGTGTTGCCAAAACCAATGTAAGCCAGATACAGGAGGCGATCAAAGTAGAGAAGACGGCTCCTGATAGTAAAAGTCTGGCCAATTACCGGCTGATGCTCACCGATATTCAGCAAAAAACAAGTGCCTGGCGCAAGCAGCTTTCCCGCTATAATGCCGAGCTGCAAAGTATGTCGTCGTCGGTGATCGAGTTTGGCCGGGATTCGCTGCTCACCATCGACAATGGCGATTCTACGCAAAAGAAGCTGTACAAAGGTCAGATAGCCGAGCTGAGGCGCAAGCTGCAGGAGGCAGGGGAGACGACCACTGCCAACCTGGACACCGTAAGTAACCTGCTCGCCGATGTTTCGGAGGTCTATTTTGCGGCCAACGATCTAAGTGGCACGATCAACGATTACATCAAAGAATCAGGTAAAAACCTGCTCGGACGGGAATCAAGCTATCTCTGGAAAGCCCGCCAGAAAGACAGCTCCGACAATATGAACCGGCTGATCAAAGTCTCTTATGCCGGCCAGAATAAGGTTCTGAGGTACTTCCTGCAGTCTACCTGGGACAACCGCGTCTTCTTGCTGCTGCTCTGCATTGGTTTTTTCGCATGGATTTACATTAATTTCAACTTCGCCAAAAGTGCCAGGCTGAGCAAGGAGGTAGGCCCGACCGATTTCAAATTCATCGGGCATAAACCTTTTCTTGCAACGCTGATTTTACTATTCAATATCACGCCGCTTTTTGAGCCCCGTTCACCTTCCATTTACATTGAGCTCAACCAGTTTCTGCTGGTCATCACACTTACATTCTTCTTCTTGAAAATGCTGCCGCGCGAGCAGCTTGCGTGGTGGTTTTCCGTCATCGTTTTGTACCTGCTCACGGTCGGCGCCAATGTGGTTGTGGACGGATCTTTTCTGCTCCGGTTTGCATTTCTGGGGCTTAGTGCCGCTTCCATTGCATTTGGATGGTGGTTTTTCAAGATTGTCAAAAAGGCCAATCTGGGTGAAAGGCTGATCAAGCCGGTGGTGATTATTTACATCGTACTACACGTACTGGCAATCCTGCTCAATGTTTTCGGGCGGCTTTCCTTGGCCAAAGCATTCAGCATTACTGCTATCAGCGGGTTGATCCAGGTGGTCAGCTTAACCGTTTTCGTGCACATGCTCACGGAGGCGCTCGACTTGCATATCCGCGTTAGTACAGCTGCAAAAATGCTCTTTTCGCGCGTCAGTGCGCAGCGTACCAGATTGTATTTTCAGCGGCTGCTGCTGTTTGTTTCCATTGTGCTCTGGCTGATGGTTTTCTGTATCAACCTCAATATCATCGGTGCGGTATTCGACTTTGCATTACAGATCCTCGAAAAAGAGCGGACTTTCGGTAGCGTGACATTTACCCTCGAAAACGTGCTGTTTTTTGCTGTCACGATCTGGCTTGCCAACAGCCTGCAAAAGAATGTAGGCTACTTCTTCTCGGGCCACGATGTCAGCTTTGCTGCGGATTCGGGACATAAGGGTTCAAAGCTCGCATTGATCCGGCTGCTGATCATTGTGGTCGGCTTTCTGATCGCCGTAACAGTTTCCGGCGTACCGCTGACCAGGATCACCGTTCTCCTTGGTGCATTGGGCGTAGGTATCGGGTTAGGTATGCAGAACATCGTCAACAATTTCGTATCCGGGATCATCCTGATTTTTGAAAAACCATTCACGATAGGCGATTACATTGAATTGGCAGACAAGAAAGGGAAGGTGCTCGACATCGGTATCAGGTCCAGCCGGCTGCTCACACCGCTGGGTTCAAAGGTCATTATCCCCAACGGAGACCTGCTCTCCGGCCGGTTGGTCAACTACACGACGAGTGACGCAAGGTTAAAGGCGGAAATCACATTTAAAATCAGCATTGAGGCTGATTTAGAGCGTGTCAAGAAAGTGATACACGATATTGTCGACAATGCGGAAGGTACCGTCAAGAACGCACCTCGCCAGATCCTCTTCAATGCGATCGCTGCGGATAATATCGAGCTGAAAATCCTAGTCTGGCTGAATGATGTTTACCAGGAAACGACATTTAAAAGCTACGTTCTGGAACAAACGCTGATCCGCTTCAAGGCAGAAGGGATCAAGATCATGTAGCCTTAACTGGCCTTAAAGTGCCTCTACAGAGGAGGTTTTGTCCATTGCCTGCGTAAAAAGCTGGGTGAGTACATCAGAAAGATGCAGCAAGTGCAGCAGGCATATCCTGATCTTATTGGGCAAAATCCCGTAATACTTTTTGAATGCAGCCGTGAAGTGGGTTGCATTCTTGTAGCCCGCGCGCTGGGCGATTTCAGCTACCCGGTTGCCGGGCTCTTTCAGCATTTGCATCGAAGTTTCCATTCGCAGATCGTGCAGGTAGCCAAAAACAGGTTTTCCGAAAACTTCCTTGAAATACTTTTTAAGACTGAATTCATTGGTGCCTACCTGGTGCGCCAGCTCCCGCAGCGACCACGGCTTATCGAGGTTTTCGGACAATATCCTGCGCGCAAGATGCATTTTGTCTTTGTCCGATTCTTTCAGGTTAACCGAGATATCCGGCACGGGCAAATGTTCGTATTGTTCAAACTGGAATGCCAGCAGCTCGATTACTTTCGCCTTGATGAAAAGACTTTTGTAATAGCCGCTGTAAGTGCAGTTAAGTATCTCAAAAAGGGACGAAACCATTTTGGTGGTGACGGGCAGGTTCCTCCTGAGCATAAAAGCAGGCAGCGACCTGCTGATCCCGCTCCTGAAATGTGTGCAGATCGGATGAGATGCAGGTAGGTTTTCAAAGAAAAAACGCGTGTCCATACTGATCGCAAAAGTCTCCACTTCCTCGCCCGGCTTCCACTGGATCATTACATTCTTGTCCGGCAGCAAAAACAGGTTATGCTGCTGCGGTTTGAAGCGCACAAAAGGTTTTGAAGCAGTTTCCTGAAAATAGGTAGCTACACCCTGCAGGCAAAACAGCATTTGTATCCGGTCACCCGATGAATGGACCACAACAGGACCTTCTGAATGCACCCGGAACTTGCCGTACCATATATAAAACGCTTTGGAAATAAACTCCCTGCCTGCGCCGGCTGTGTGCGCATTATCGTAAAGCAGCTCATTGTCTGTGAGTTCTTCTTCATGCAGTTCGCCGAATTCAGGAAAGGTCCAGCTGTTATGCGCATATGTATCGCCAGCTCCTTGCTCCGCATTCGTTACTCCCTGATACTTTAATTCTTTTTCTATTGTCGCCACAGATGCATTCTCGGAAAGGTACCTGCCACAAAAATAGCCTGTATTTAGACTGCTTTTAAACAATAGATAAAAATTTTAAACCCTTATCTGAAAATAAACCGGCCTCCATGTAATTTTTGAATGCCCGATGCGACTAATTGATGTATAACTGTCCTGAATCTGATCGTGGAAAAACAATTTGTCGACCTGCTGAACCAACACCGCGGCATTCTTTTCAAGGTTTGCAAGATATATGCCCGTGAGCCGCCGGACCGCCAGGATCTTTTCCAGGAGATCGTCCTTCAACTTTGGCGCGCCTTCCCGACTTTCCGCAAGCAAGCCAATGCAAGTACCTGGCTGTACCGCGTTGCGATGAATACGGCGATTTCAACCTACCGGAAAGATATCCGCAGAACAAGCCCGACGCCATTTTCGCACCTGGCATTTCCGATCCCCGACCTGCTGGAAGAGCCGGAACCGCCCGATCAGGTGGCCAGGTTGTACGTGGCCATTGACCAGCTTTCTATGGTTGAAAAGGCATTGGTACTGCTGTACCTGGAAGAAAAAAGCTACGAGGAGATTGCGTCTATACTGGGGATCAGCAGGACGAATGTGGGCGTAAAGCTCAGCCGGATTAAAACGAAACTGGAAAGCCTGATGAAATCCGTAACACTTTAACGACAAAATCATGATACTTGAAGAACTTAAAACACAGTGGAATACCCTGGATCAGAACCTGCTGGCTACCCGCCAGTTCAATGAGAAAATGCTGCGCAGCATGCTGACCGACCGCTCTCGCGGGACGCTCGCGATCATGCAGTCCAAAACCGCCCGCATAGCAATGTTCTTTACCGCGCTACTCGCGCTTTTTACAGCTATACTGGCCGGTAATCCATTTGATTATACGCATTGGCTTCATTATCTGCCTGCATTCTTATATCTGCTCGTAGTTGCAGCCGCTTTGGCAGTCGCCGTAAATGAGTACCTGTTTTTACGCCGGGTCAACCTCACCGGCACTGATTTACGGGAAAGCCTGTCTTCCGTAATCCGCGTACACGAAAGGTACCAGCGGCTCGCGGCAAAGATCTGGAAATTGAGCTTGGTGGCCGGCTTTCTGCTGGGGATCTCGCTGCTTGCCCCGCGTTTTGAAGCTTTCAGTAGCCAGAAGATCGCCTTGGTGATAGCTACACAAGCATTGATTGTCCTGCTCGTGTACGCCGCCGCACGCCGGCTTTTACAAAATTTGCCTGACCCGCAGCTGGCCAGCATAAAAGCTACCCTGGCGGAGCTGGAAGCTGATTGAGTGACCTATACCGGGTTGGAGTCGCTGGATACGGCAGTTTAACCGGCGTGTTTTATTCGGTAACAAATGCATAATGCAGGCTTAATATCCAGGCAGTAACCGTCAGATATCTTTGGGGTTTAACAAAACAAAATGCCGGACATTCCGCGCCGGCACTCTCACTAACCTCTGATAAAAGAATATGAAAACACGGTTACTGCTGGCATTTTTTGCCTTGCTGGCCGGACTCTGCATGCCTATGCGTTCGTCTGCCCAGTCTTTTACCATCAACGGTAAGGTTACCGCACCAGCGGGTGCCGCACCAACGGGTGCCGCACCAGCCGGGGACCCATTGCCGGGCGTGAGCGTTCTTGTAAAAGGAACGAGCTTAGGTACCACCACCGACGCCAATGGCGCATTTTCCCTGACCATCCCGGCACCCGGCTCAACACTGATTTTCTCAGCGATCGGTTTTCTGTCACAGGAAGAGGCAGTGGGTAACAAGAGCGTGATCAATGTTACATTAAAGGAAGATACCAAAATCCTGAATGAAGTAGTGGTAACGGCGCTTGGGATCAGGCGCGAGGAGAAGTCGCTGGGCTTCGCTGCACAGACGATCAATGAAAATGCGGTAAAAGATGCCAAATCCAACAACTGGGTCAATACACTTTCTGGTAAAGTAGCAGGGCTCAATATCCAGGGTGCGGGCGCCGGGCCAATGGGATCGGCAAGGATTACCCTGCGCGGTGAATCGTCTTTGAACCTCGACAACAACCAGGCGTTGATCGTCGTGGACGGTGTGCCTGTGAGCAGCAGGATTACCGGGACCGGATTTAATTCTCACCTTTCTGCCGACAGCCCGGTAGACTACGGTTCCAGTCTATCCGATATTAATCCTGATGATATTGAGAAAGTTACCGTGCTCAAAGGTCCCGGTGCTACGGCCTTGTACGGCAGCCGGGCAGCAGGCGGAGCAATCATTATCACCACCAAATCAGGTGTTCGCAAAGACAAAGGCATAGGTATTACCGTCAATTCCAATTTCAGCGTAGAGCAGATCAACCGCTATCCAGACTACCAGTTTGAATATGGGGAAGGAAGAAGCGGCGCGTATTTTTCTTACCTCGACAGCGAAGACGGACCCAATACAGCAACAACAGTAGCGGCGGGAAGAGCCTGGGGCCCCAAGTTCAATGGACAAATGTACTATCAGTTTAACCCGAATTCACCGGACGGAAGGCCGACTGAACGTACACCCTGGGTAGCCAATAAAGATTATATCTCCGGATTTTTCCAGACAGGTACTACTTTTTCGAACAGCGTTTCCATTGAAGGAGGAAGCGAAAACGGCTCCGCCCGCTTGTCACTCACGCATTTGAAAAACAAATGGATCATTCCCAACACCGGTTTCGAAAGGTTGAATGCCGCGCTTTCAGTTAGTCAGAAGGTATCAAGTCGCCTGAAAATCAATGGAAAGGTCAATTATACCAATAAGAAAAGCGACAACTTGCCGATGGCGGGATATAACAACCAGTCGCTGATGTACTTCCTGATCCTTGGCACGACGCCCAATATCAAACCTGAGTGGTTTAAGCCCTACTGGGAGCCCGGACTGGAAAACGTAAAACAAAGAAGTCCATTCAACCCGACGCCCGACAACCCTTACCTGGGTATGTACGAAATGCTGAACAAAATGAACAAGCACGGCGTGATCGGTAACGTTTCTGCGAATTACGAGATCTCCAAAAAATTCGATCTGCTTGTGCGCACCGGCCTCGATATGGCCTTTGAGTTCCGCTCGCAGCAGCGCCCGTTCAGTATGACGCGCTACCCGCGCGGGATGTACCGCGAACAGAATGTATTTACCTACGAGTCGAACACCGATTTTTTACTGAATTATAAAGACAAAATCGGCGGGCTGATCGATGTAACTGCGTCTGCGGGAGGAAATGCAATGCGCCAATCTTACGATTTCGCAGGAATGTACGCCGACCAGCTTGCGCAGCCTGGCATTTACCAGATCTCAAACAGCCTCGACCAGGCAGTAGCAGATCCTTTGAAAACCAAAAAGGCGATCAACAGTATCTACGCAGCGACGCAGTTTTCGTGGGATGAAAAGATTTTTGTGGACGTAACCGGCCGGAATGACTGGTCGAGTACGCTGCCTTATGGAAACAATTCGTTTTTCTACCCTTCTATCAGTTCCAGCTTTTTGCTGAATGAGCTTTTGACATTGCCGCGCGCGATTTCGTTCGCTAAACTTCGTGCTTCTTGGGCGCAGGTCGGGAATGATACCAGACCTTACCAGACTGCCCGCTACTACGACCGGGTTTACGGAAACAGCTTTACCAACTCCAACACACTTTTCAATGCGGACCTGAAACCTGAAATTACCGCCAGCTACGAGTTTGGTCTGGATGTTCGTTTGCTCAAAAATTTGGTGGGACTCGATGTCGCTTACTACAACAATAACAGCCGCAACCAAATACTTGCGGTCCCGTTGGACCCGGTTTCGGGATATAACAATGCATTGATCAATGCGGGTTTGATCAACAGCCGCGGTGTGGAGATCAAGCTGACTGGCAAGCCTGTTACTGCCAAAAATTTCACCTGGAACACGACTTTACTTTGGTCGCGCAACCGCAGTTACGTGAAAGAACTTGCTTCGGGGATTACCAACCAGGTGATTTATGCGCATAATACCAACGTCAGCATTGAGGCGAGGGTAGGAGGATTAATGGGCGATATGTATGGACGTGGTTTCCAGCGCGCACCTGACGGACAGATCATTTATTCCTCGGTAGGACTGCCTGCTGCACTGGATCCGACGGCCAAAAAGTGGGGTAACGCATTCGCAGACTGGAAAGCGAGCTTATCCAATGAATTTACGATCAAAAACGTGCGGGTAAGTCTGCTGCTTGACGGACAGAAAGGCGGCAGTATGTTCTCGCAAACCAATCACAAGAACAATACTTTGGGCAAAACGAAAGTGACACTACCCGGACGCGAAGACGGGATCGTGGGTCAAGGTGTGGTAAAGCAGCCGGATGGAAGTTTTACGCCTAACACGGTGAAGGTGCCTGCCAGCTCATACTACGATAACTACTACCAGATCGCGAATGCAGAAACCAACATTTTCGATGCGTCTTTCCTGAAAATCAGGGAACTGCGGGTGGAGTTTAACCTGCCGCAGGCGCTGCTTAACAGAGTTGGCGTGCGCCAGACGAGCCTTGCATTCTTCGGCAGGGACCTGTTCAACTTTACCAAATTCCCGGGCTTTGATCCCGAAGGCGGAAACCTCAACAATGGAACGCTTACGCCGGGCGTGGAGCTGGCGCAGTTTCCTTCCACGAGGACAATGGGAATGAACCTTACATTAAAATTCTAATGAAAATCACCATGTTGAAGAAAGCATATATTCCTTTTTTAATGCTGATCAGTCTGCTGGTATCCTGTACCAACGGTTTTGAAGAGCTCAATACGGACCCGAACCGCCCAAAGGAGATCACGCCGGGCGTTATGCTGGGCCAGCTGCAATACCAGATCGTGAACAGTACGGTGAATGCGAGCCGCAATTTTACGCATGAACTGATGCAGGTAGACGCGCCGAGGGCCAGCGCGGGCGGGGGCGGTTTGCACAGGTACCTGGTCAATCCGGGATCGGGTGTTTGGAGCAATTTTTACACCTATCTCAATGATATCGAGGATATTTACATCATCGCCGACAGGCTGAATGAGAATAATTACAAGGCGATCGCATTGATTTACAAGACATGGAGCTACTCGATTCTGACGGATCTTTACGGAGACGTGCCTTATTCTCAGGCTACCAAGGCGATTGAGGGTAACTTCAAACCAGGTTTTGACAAACAAAAGGACATTTATATTCAGCTCCTGAAAAACCTGGAAACAGCCAACAGTCTGCTCGACGATACCAAAGCGCTGACTTACGGCGGCGATATGCTCTACAATTCCAATGCGCTTTCGGGCGGTAAAAATCCGGGGATCCAGAAATGGAAGAAGTTCTGCAATTCTTTGCGACTGAGATTGTTGCTCCGGATTTCTAAAAGAGAAGGCGAGGTGAATGTAAAAGAGCAGATCTCGGCGATACTGGCAAATCCTGCTGCAAACCCTGTATTTGCAACGAATGCAGACGAGGCTATTTTCAGGTATCCGGGTACATTTCCGTTTTTCAATCCATTCTACAATGCACGGCAGGTTGACTGGCGGGACGGGAATTATTATACCAAATTCTTCATGGATTTTATGAACCAGACGGGCGACCCGCGCCGCGCACCCTGGGCTACGCAGGTAAAAGCAGGGACTGAAAACGTATACCGCGGCATAGAAAGCGGCTACCCGACTACGCTGGAATACGCGGTAGGAAGTAATTCAAGCTATTCCGATGCATTGAAAACGCTGCCGCAGCTGGGTGTGATGATGACGCTCGCGGAAGTAGAATTCATCAAAGCTGAGCTTGCATTGAAGGGATACAACACGGGGTCGACGCCGGATAAACACTACGAAGCAGGTATTGCCGCCTCCATGACGCAATGGGGAGTAACCATACCAGCGGGCTTTTTGGCGCAGCCGGGTATCGCGTACAATGCGGCAGCTACACCCGAAATGCAGTTGGAGCAGATTATGCTGCAGAAGTACTACGCTTACTTTTTTGTAGATTATCAATCCTGGTTTGAAAAGCGCCGGACGGGCTATCCTGCATTACCGCGTGGCACCGGTATCCCTGCCGAAAACAAATTTCCGTCCCGCGTGCCTTACCCTACCTATCTGCAATCGCTCAATCCCGAGGCACTCGCCGGTGCGGTGGCTTCCATGGGTGGCGACGACAGTGATATTAAGGTTTGGTGGGATAAATAGGTTTGTTCAGGTTTTCAGTAGCGTTAAATTTCAAGTACAATGTTCAAATACAGATTCAGGTTTGCTGCTGTTTTGCTATCGTTTTTTGCAGGATTAACAGCTTACGCGCAAAACATACAAATGCCGGCGCGTGGCTTGTGCGCCCACCGCGGCTGCATGGACACGCATCCGGAAAATACATTGCCTGCATTCCGCGAGGCAGTGCGGCTCGGCGCCCAGATGATCGAGTTTGATATCCAGTTGACCAGAGACAGTGCGCTGGTGATCATGCACGACGATGGCGTGGAGCGTACCACGAATGGTACTGGCAAGGTTTCGGATCTTACATTTGCACAGATCCGTGCGCTGGATGCGGGCATAAAGAAGTCGGAGCAATTCAAAGAAACGCAGGTGCCTACTTTTGAAGAAACCTTGGCGATGATGCCCGATAATGTGTGGCTCAACTGCCATTTGAAAGGCGACGAGGCGGTAGGTGCAAAAGCGGCGGCAATGCTGGCGAAGTCAGGCCGGCTGCACCAGGCATTTCTAACCTGCTCTGAAAAGGCGGCAGGTGCGGCGAGGAAAGTTGTTCCCGGAATCCAGATCTGCAATGGGGAGAACAGCTACCGGAAAAATACGCCGAAGTACGCCCAGGCTACTATTGATATGCACGCCGGCTTTATCCAGCTCCTGCGCCACGAGCCGGGTGAAGACCGCACGCAGGTCATGCAGGACTTGAAAGACAACAAAGTTAAGATCAGCTATTTTTATGCAAAAACGCCATACGAACTGAGCAGGCTCTATGCGGAAGGTGTTGATTTTGTCTTGGTCAATAATGTGTCAGACTTTATTCCCGAGGCCAAAAAGCTCGGCATAAATCCCGTGGTACCCGCTTACTCCAAGGCAAAAGTGCCTGCCCAAAAGCTGTCACAAAACGACAAAGCGAAGAATAAAACGCTGATCGTATTTTTCGACGGACTGCGGCCGGATTACATTACAAAAGAGCAGATGCCCAACCTGTTTGCATTCAAACAAAAAGCGTCCCACGGAAAGGAGCACCACAGCGTGTTCCCGACTGTTACCCGCGTAAACTCTTCTTCCTACGCCACCGGTTCCTATCCCGGCACGCACGGACTGCTCGGCAATTCCATTTACTTCCCGAAAGTGAGTCCGAACAAAGCAATTGGTACCACTTACGAGGATCTGATGAAAGTGCAGGAATCTGAGTCGGGGCAGTTGCTGACAGCTGTTTCAATGGGCGAAGTACTGGAAGCGGCGGGCGAGCAGATGATGGTTTTTAGCTCCGGTACCACCGGTCAGGCCTTTTTGCAAAACCATAAAATTGGTAGCGGAGGGATCATCAACCACGAACTGATCCTGCCAGAATCTTTGAAAACGAAGGTACTTGCCGAACTGGGCCCGATGCCCAAAGGTACGGGCGATGTTTTTATCAAACACAAATGGGTGGCGGATGCATTACTGCATTATGGTTTGAAAAACGAAGGCCCGCTGGTAAGTGCAGTTTGGTTTTCAGACCCTGACGGCGCTGCCCACCGGTATGGTATCGGTTCTGAACAGGCTGTTGCGGCGATCAGGTATGTAGACGCGCAGTTTGGCAGGATCCTGGATTCGCTTTCAGCGCGCGGTTTGCGCGAAAAGTATAATATCCTCATTTCCACCGATCACGGCTTTGTAACGCACACAGGCAAGCAAAACCTGGGCGATTTGCTCATAGCGGAAGGTTTGAAAAAAGACAAGGAATCTGACGACGTGGTGATTTCGGAAGGTGCTGTTTATGTGAAAAATCATGATGAAAATGTGATCAGAAAGATCGTCGCAGCATTGCATAAGGAAGACTGGGTCGGCGCTGTTTTTACAAAACCTAAAAAGAAAGGCAGCTTCACAGGCTGGGTGGACGGTACCTTGTCTTTCGACGCGATCCATTATAACCACCCGACGCGCTCAGGCGACATTCTGGTCGCTCCAAACTGGAATGATGATAAAAACGACAAAGGATATGTAGGGACAGATTTCTCCGGCGGCGTAGCAGGCCACGGCGGATCCAGTCCGTATGAGATCAACATCGCCTTCTTCGCCGATGGGCCCGATTTCAAAGATGCATTCACAGGCGGGCTGCCTACTTCCAATGTGGACATCGCGCCAACCGTGCTGAGCCTGTACGGTATGCAGGTACCAAAACAAATGGACGGGCGGGTAATGAAAGAGTTTTATACAAAAACCACAAAAAGCGTCGCGCGTTCTAAAAAGGAGAAAGTGCAGACGGAAGCAAGGTATCCCTGGGGTATTTACAAGCTTTCGCTGGAAATGTCAGTACTGGAGCAATACCGCTATGTCGACTTCACGAAGACCGAGCGGACGCGTTTTGAAACTGTCAAAAAGTGAACAATTTACGTTCGGAATCGTACAGCGTTCGGTCTGAAAACAGGCGTTGTACTGTTTCTGAACCGTTTTTTCGATTGGTATAAACTTTTACGTCATTGTAACAGGTTTATACCAATCCCTTTTTCATGCTGAGAAACTATACAAAGATCGCCGTGCGGAATATCTGGAAGCAGCGGCTTTTTGCATTCATCAATATATTCGGGCTTGCCTCTGGTTTGATGGTCTGCTTCCTGGCGATTGCGCACATCAAAGGCGCATTGGAATACGATCATTTTCACACAAATGCCGACCGTATTTACCGCATTATCACAGATGCAACCAGCAAAACGGGCGATAAGTCTGCATTTGCCACATCACCTTTGCCGCTCGCAGGTACATTGGAGCAGGATTACGGAATTATCGAGAAGGCAGCGCGCGCCGTGCGTACTTACGGGCCGGTAACGGGCAATTCCCGGGAGCTCGATTTCCTTACTTTCGCCGTTGACCCATCCTTTTTTCAGCTTTTTAGTTACCCGCTTGTATCGGGCCAGTATCCTTCTGCTCCGGCACACGCAGTAATCAGCCAGAAAGCAGCGGAAAAGCTTTTTGGCAAAATGAACCCGATCGGTCAGGTGCTGGACCAGGGAGAAGCAGGTACTTCAATCGTCACCGGCGTAGTCGCCAAAGCAGAATCGCATTCCCATTTGCGCTTTGATATCCTGTTTGCATTGGCCGAAGACCAGCTCAGCGCGTGGGGCGATAATGCGGGCTGGAAGGATCATATGAAAAGCTACACTTACGTACTGCTCAAACCAGGCACTACCCCTGCGCAGCTGAACAGCATTTTGCCTGGGGTTGCCAAAACAGGAAGCGCCGCCCTCGGCACCGGGCCAACCCGCTCACTCGGCTTTCGCACGCAGGCGCTGAAAAGCATTTCGCCGGCTACGGAAGAGCTGATGAACAGCAGCTACGAGCCGCAGATCAGTGGATTGATGGCCGAAATGGCGGTGGGACTTATTACGCTGTTAATGGCCGCTTTTAACTATATCAACCTTACACTGGCGCGTTCCATGAGCCGGGCGCGAGAGGTAGGGATACGGAAAACGTCCGGCGCGCTTCGCTGGCAATTGCTCGGACAGTTTATGGCTGAGTCGGTCATTCTTTCCCTGCTTGCATTAGGGCTGGCTTATATCATGCTTGAAATTGTAAAACCCATGAGCTTTGTGCAGCAGTGGCTGATCGGAGGGGTCGTGTGGGACTGGAAATTATGGGGCGCTATCATCGCATTCAGCATTTGTACCGGGCTGCTCGCGGGCATTGTCCCGGCCAGGGTACTTTCCGGTTTTCAACCGGCGGAGGTACTTCGCAGCCAGAACGGGCTGAAAGTAATCAAGGGTATTTCGCTGCGTAAAACGTTGATCGTAATGCAGTTTACCATTTCGCTGATCGCGATGATCACGCTGGTAACCGTTATGCGGCAGCAAAATTATATGGCGACGGGCGACTATGGCTTTCGCAATGAGAATGTGCTGAACATTCCGCTGAATGCGTTGTCCTACGAGCGGCTTTCGAATGAAGCGGGCAAGCTGGCCGGAGTGGAGCACGTGTCGGGTATCTCCGAGCCTTTCGGCCACTACGGACAAACGGGCCTGATTAAAACCAGCCGGGGAGCTGTCAATTCTGCCAGCAGTTTTATTTTCACTGTGGCACCCGACTTCATACCGGCTTTGAACCTGACGCTTTTGTCGGGGAAAGATCTTACAAACAGATCTGCTGCTGGCAGGTTTGTTTTTATCAATGAAGAGGCCGTCAGCAAATTCAACCTCGGCAGCAATGCAGAAGCAGTCGGGAAATCTTTGTGGCTCAATGACAGCACCGAAGTACAGGTGGCGGGGGTGCTCCGCAACTTTCGGTTCACCAGCTTCAACTGGAAAATCATGCCGCTTGTACTGCGCCAGCAAACTGCCGGGATCGGCTATATGCACGTGGCAGTTGCACCCGGCGCACGCGACAAAGTTTTAGCAGATATCAGGGCGCTCTGGAAGAAGAGCAGTCCGTACGCAACCTTTGAAGGTGAGTGGTACGACGACTTTCTTTATCGCCACCATTCCCATTTTGATGACCTGAGCTTTATGGGGCTGCTTTTGGGGATATCGTTTTCAATTGCCTGCCTGGGCCTGCTCGGAATGGTGACCTACAACACACAAACGCGCATTAAAGAAGTAGGAATACGGAAGGTAATGGGAGCGGAGGTCGCGCAGATCATCTGGCTGCTGTCTCGGGACTTTGTCAAGCTGCTGGTTATAGCCGCCGTAATCGCGCTGCCGCTGGGGTATATGGCAGGATTTGCATTCCTGTTTAATTTCGCCTATCACGTGTCTATCGGCTTCGAAACACTCGGACTTTGCGTGGGGGTATTGTTGCTACTGGGCGGACTGATCATCAGCACCAGAACTTATCGTGCCGCCACAGGCAATCCTGTGGAAGCTTTGCAAAATGAATAAGAACTGATGTTTTTTGCGGGTTGTGCAGGCACTGAACCTGAAAGTACTTTTATTTTTTACTATGAAATTCCTCGTCGCTTTTATCATTGCATTCCTCTCATTTACATTCTGTTTTTCACAAAAAACAAAACTAACCCTGATTGCGCACCGGGGCGGGGTAGTGGACAGTTCCTTTACGGAAAATGGTATGTCGGCGCTCAAAGCGGCGGTTCGGGAGGGGTACAAGCTGATTGAAACAGACGTGCGCGTAACGAAGGACGGTATTTTGATCGCCAACCACGATGCGGATTTCAGGCGGTACTACGAGGTTGATAAGAAAGTGACCGAGCTTAATTGGGGAGAAATAAGGCAGATGAAAAGCAAGCTGGATGGGGACAGTCCGTTGCTGCTCGAAAATATCCTCCGCTTTTGTGCTCGGAACAAGCTGGGGATCATGCTTGACAACAAAATAGCCGGGTTTGATTCTACTGTTTTTACGAAGTTGATTGATCTTTTGGATAAATATCAGTTGAGAAAATCGGCATTAATGATTGGTACCGATGAGTCTACGGATTTTTTTACTGGCAAAATCAGGCTAAGCTGCTCCCGCGCGCAGCTGGAAGAGAATCTGCGGAAACCCGGCTACAAGGTAACCGACTATTTTCTATTTGAGCGCCCGTCCAGACTGACCGATGCAGATGTACAATGGGTGCGCAAGAATGGAATAATGGTTGTGGCTGCGATTAACAAGTATCATTACAGGCAATCTGCCGATATGATGGCCGACGCTGCCCGGGATTGCCGCCGAATGCTTTCGATAGGTGTAACCAGTTTTCAGATCGATTCGGAATTCCGCCGGTTCCTTGTGGAAGATTCCAAATAACCACTCTCTGCTCACTACCAGGCGCTAATCTGACTACTTATTATAGATAAATTCCATGATCACTTTCTTCGTTGCGGGATCGATCTGGTATTGAGGATAACCATCAGGGCGATAGGTGTATTCGAATGTGGCAGTCTGGCTGTATTTTTGGTTGTTAGTGAATTTGGAAGCGATCACATTGTTGATATTCAGGTTGCTCCAATCGGCAGGGTCGCCTGTGGTGTAGTAGGGGTTTTTCTTGTCGTCGTAAGTGTAAACCGTCTGATTTCCTACCTGGTAATCCGAATAGTAGCGGTTCTTAATCTTGACAATGTTCCCGTTATCAGCTCTTTCTATTGCGGTATATGAGAAGTAATGGGATTTGTCCTGCGTCCTTCCTTCCCAAACCTGTCTGCCTTTTTTATCAAAACCAAGTTCCACCGGGTCCGGGGAATAGTAACTTTCCTGCCGTTCTGCACGCTGATTAACTTTGTCAAAAGTACCCTCAATATAACCATTCTCGAATTTTGTCGAACTATACAAGTACAGCTCATCGGTAGTCGGGTAACCTTCCGGCATGATCCCTATTATATTGATCCAGTACTCGATTTTGGCAATGCCTGCATTTGGATGATACACATACTTCTGTGATGTATAGACGTGTTTACCATCGCCCCCATACGTTTTCTTTTCAACCAGCTTCCCGGATTTATCGTATATGAATTGCTGGTCCCTCAGCCCTCCGCGCTTCGTTGCCACCAGCCGGATATCTCCGGAATATGCTTTGCCTGGTCCGTAGGGAAACTGGCGTACTGTTGCAGCCGGATCACCAAATTCAGGTTTGTCAAACCTGGTTGAATCGATTTCCACGACCGGGTTACCTGAGCCGCCCGGCGTACCTGTACCGGAAGGTATAATGCTGTAAGTAGGTCCGCTTTTGTCGCAGGATGCCAGTGCAGCAAGTAAAATGACGCAGAAAAATGATCTCATAAGTGCCGTTTGAGTAGATAGGTTAGGGAATGCACTAATTTACTGATTATTTGTATTTTACCAACCTAAATAGATACCGGATACGTCGGGTCTTCCAGGATATTTACTTCAATGACATCCTGCGCATTGCTGAGCAACTTGCGGCAGTCGGGGCTGAGGTGTTTCAGGTGTACCTTTTTTCCTGCCTGCTGGTACCGCCCGGTAATTTTGCTCAATGCTTCAATGCCCGACATATCTGCGACGCGACTTTCTGAAAAGTCAATGACCACCTCCTGCGGATCTTTCTCGATCTCGAATTTCTCGTTAAATGCAGTTACCGATCCAAAGAAAAGCGGACCATAGATTTTGTACTGCTTCACTCCGTGTTCGTCAACCGATTTTTGCGCGCGGATCCTTTTGGCACTTTCCCACGCAAAAACCAGGGCCGAAATAATAACCCCCACCAGCACGGCAAGCGCCAGGTTATGCAGGTAAATCGTGATCGCTGCGACAAGTATCCCCACGAAAATATCGTGTTTCGGCATTTTATTGATAATCCGGAAACTGGCCCATTCAAATGTCCCGAAAGCAACCATGATCATCACGCCCGTGAGCGCCGCCATCGGTACCAGCTCGATTACCGGCGCACCAAAAAGGATGATCAGCAGGATCGTAAGGGAGGCGATAACGCCCGAAAGCCTGGCACGCGCACCGGCTGAAAGGTTAACCAGCGTCTGCGCGATCATCGGGCAGCCACCCATTCCAAAAAAGAACCCGTTGGCGATATTGGCAGTACCCTGCGCAATGCATTCGCGGTTGCTGTTGCCGCGCGTGGCGGTCAGTTCATCTACGAGGTTCAGGGTGAGAAGTCCTTCCGTCAAACCCACGCCGGCCATGATCAGCGCGTAAGGAAAGATGATTTGCAGGGTAGCGAGTGTTAACGGGACCTGCGGTATATGAAACGGCGGAAAGCCGCCTGCCACCGACGCAATATCGCGCACTGTTTTGGTGTCGATATCAAAGCCAAGCACAACCGCAAATACAATGATGATCGCCACCAGCGAAGGCGGGACTGCCTTTGTGAATTTTGGCAAAATAATGATAATGGCGATGGTAAGCAGCACAAGGCCCGCCATGGTCAGCAGTGGTGTGCCGCTCAGCCAGGTAACTTCCCCATTGCTGACGGTTTGGAACTGTTGCAGCTGCGACATGAAGATGATGACCGCAAGCCCGTTTACAAATCCGTACATCACCGGCTGCGGAACAAGTCTGATAAATTTCCCGAACCTGAAAACGCCGACGAGTATCTGCACAATGCCCGCAAGTGCCACGGCCGCAAATACATATTCGATCCCGTGTGACTGCATTAAGGCGATCAGCACGATCACCGTCGCACCGGCACCTCCTGAGATCAGTCCCGGCCGCCCTCCGAAAACCGCGGTGATAAGCCCCATTATAAATGCAGCATAAAGTCCGACGAGGGGAGGAAGCCCCGCCAGAATTGCAAACGAAAGCGACTCCGGCATCATGGTCATCGCCACGGTAAGGCCGGCCAGGATCTCGGTTTTGTAGTTGATTTTTTGTGAGAAGTCAAACAGGTTGAGGTAACCTTTCATAAATGGAGTGAAAAAATTGCTGTCTGAGCATGGTTTGCGCTCAGCTTCATTCAGCAAAATTTACCCAAACTATCGGGAAACCAAAATTTACGTGCACAAGATGCTGTAACTACCTGCCCTTCAAAATGCGGATCAGCTTCTGGTGAATTTCAGTATTCTCGTATACCCCGCGGAAATCCAGCGAACGCGGGCCGTAGGCGAACACGGGTACCATAATGCCCGTATGATCGTCAGTACTGAAATGCCCGTCAACATAGCCCGTGCGCAAATTCCCATCCAGCAGGGTAAGTCCGCCTGTTTCGTGGTCTGCGGTGACGATCACGAGGGTTTCTCCGTTGCTGTCGGCAAAGCGCATCGCTTCTCCTACCAGCTGGTCGAAGTCCAGCATTTCGGTAACCGCGTAACTCACTATATTGGCATGACCACCGTAATCGATCTGCGCGCCTTCGGCCATGATGAAAAATCCGGGCTTGTGGCCGGCAAAGCTCTGTACCGACTTTTTGAATGCAGCTGAAAGAAAATCACCCCGGCCTTTGCTCATAGGGCGCGCATTCTGTTCATCCAAAAGAACAAACGGTGTCCGGATCGACGCAAGATCCTTCCATTGATCAGAAACAGATACGCCCGATTTCCGGAGAGAATCGACTACCCCCGTGCGCTGGAAATGCGCAAAGCCGCCACCGATCAGGATATCTGCCTGGCACGTGAGATAATCTTTCGCAATGCTGTCCTGCATACTTCTTTCTGGCCGGTGGGCGTAGAAGCTGGCCGGTGTTGCGTCGGTAATATCACCGGATGATATCAGAGCCGTTTTCTTGCCGGCAAACTGGAAATCCCGCATGATCGAACGGGCCGGGACCAGGTTGGAGTCCACACCGATCGCGCGGTTTCTGGTCTTTTTGCCCGTTGCAAATGCAGTAGCGCCCGCGGCCGAATCGGTAATATAATTGTCCGATGAAGCTGTTTTGGAGAAGCCGATGTTGAGAAAATTGGCAAGGTTGAGCTTGCCCGCATTCCCTGTAAGTCCCGCGTAAATCTGCGCGAGTCCCATTCCGTCGCCGATCAGCAGAATGATGTTTTTGACAGTTCCTTTGCTGTCATTGTTCCTGTAGGAAGGCTTATAAGGTTCGTAAAACCCCTGCGCTTTAAACTCCGCATTGTGGCGACCATTCAGGAAAGTGCCCAGCCCGGTTACCTTATCTGTATTAATGTAGTCGGCACCTAGGTTCATCAGCACTTTCCATGCATTGATGTTATCCGGGCTCGCCCAGAAGCGGAAAGGTTTTTTGTCTGCATGCGCTTTTTGGATCACTGCATGCAGTTTCTCCCGGTCGGCTTCCACGGGTATACCCTTGCCATTCCATTTGGAATAGGTCCCGAAAGCCTGGCTGATCAGTCCAACCCGCTGTAATTGCTCAGGCGTGTAGCTCACCTCGGGGCGGCCGTCGAACAGTACGTACCCGGGATATTGGCTGAATGCCTCCGGCGTAGGTGTATTCCCGCTGATCACCAGCGTCACTGCGCCACCTTCACCAAATAGCTGCTTGTGTGGTTCAAGCAGCCTGACTAATGCTTGAAGCGTGGGCTCGCCGGATGTTTTCAGGTCGACCAGCAGCTGTAATTTTTTTTGCTGGTAAATCCTGCCTCCATTTCTGGCCGCAACCTGCAACAAAGGCGCGAGGTACAGCTTTTCAAATGTCCGCCCGCGTTCAATCTCATTGAAAGTATGCGCCACGAAGAGGGTGTCATTTCGAAGAAAAACATCGGCCTCTATAGAGCCGAATTGCTGCTGGTAAGCCAGCGTAAACGGAGCGGCTTGCAGGTAATCGTTGTGGGAATGTCCCTGAGGAAACGCGCCGGACAGTTGCTGTGCGTATGTTCCGGTGCAGGCAAAAAGAAAGAGAGATAGAAGAACTTGACTGATTTTCGTGATGGTCATTACAGGCATATTTTGCTTTAATGCCGGTAAAGTTACAGTCGCATCACCTTCCTGCGCGAGGGTTAACAATAAGATAACATGCTCCCGCGCGCATCAAAAAGTTCACATCGGCGATTTCCTGAAAGTCACCGAGCCATTCTGGTCTTTGGTGTAAACGGCCAGGCAATTTGCCCTGAAATCTGGATCGAAGTTCGGTTCAATGGGGATCAGCTTGGTGGGCGCGGGCTTGGAAGCGTCAAAAAAGTACACTGTTGTACTGCCGTATTTGGTGTAAGGCATCAGTTCACCGTATTTTTCCATTTCCTCCCAGGGGGTACCTTCCACTGTCACCGCATAAATCCGCACGATAGGGCCGGTGTTGTTCTCGTTTCTGTAAACGGCGGCCTCTTTGAAGTTGCCGGCAAGGTCAGTGACACCTGGCTGCGATGTAGAATCGTAAATGATATAGCCCAGAAAAGCGGCCAGCAGCAGAACGAATATGAGTTTTTTATTTTTCAATTCCTGAAAAGCGTTGGTATTCCGGTAAAGTTAAGACAAGTAGCGCGAATGTACCAGCTTAGCACTGCGACGGCGGAAATTTCAGGAGTTGCCAGCTGCTTTCAATGCATATTCCAACTATTTTTATCGCTTTAATAAATTGAATTTTCGCGCAAGATCAATGATATTATTTACATTGAGTTTTGTGAAAATCCTTTGTTTATGCGTGCTGACAGTGGAAGGCGAAATATCCAGAATAGCACCGATTTCTTTCAGCCATTTTCCTTCTAATAACAGCTCTGCCACGCGTGCTTCTATCGGTGATAATGTAACAGATCCTTTGATCCTGATTAAATTGGGTTCGCTATTGGAACTGTAAAGTAATTCGGGGTTAATGTACTTTTTCTTCTTCGCCATTAACACCAATGCACTCTTTAAAGTATCGGAATCCGCATTCTTTGAAATAAATCCATCAGCCCCTGCACGAAGATAAGTTGCTGCATATATTTTTTCATCAAACCCGGTATTAATCAGAATTCGAACCTCATTGTCAATACTATTTATTCTTGCAATCATTTTTTCATTTTCACCATCCGGAATTCCGATATCAAGTACAATAAGATCCAGTTTCTGAATGGATAAAAGCGCTAATCCTTCTTCAAATGTCAATGCCTGAAATACCTCCGATTGCGGGTAGATTTCGGCGATGATTAATTTCAATCCAAGATAAACCAGTTGATGGTCATCGATGATCAGTACTCTCATTGCGAAATCAAATGAAACATGTGGGTTAATTAAAATGTACAAAACACCTCCTAAAAAACTTTCAGGAGGTGTAAGATTTTACTCAACGTTAAAATTGGTGTCCCTAATAGCACGGACTTATTTTGTAACAATCACTTTCTGAGTATTATATGATCCATTATCCGAAACAGTTTTCACCATGTACAAGCCGGGAGACAAGCGCGACATATCGATCTTGTTATCGCCGTTGTTTACCCTTTTCGAGAAAAGCGGGATACCTGTCAGGTTGTAAATAATGACCTCGGCAACCTGGTCCGAAGCGGTGCTTTTGACAGTCAGCATATCCGAAACCGGGTTCGGGTGCAGCACTACCTGACTTGTCATTTCAAACCGGACATTTCTTACTGAACTCAAAGAAAATGTCCCGTCTGCGTCTACCATTTTCAGGCGGTAAAGGTTTTCGCCAGCAAATGGGTTTTCGTCTGCAAATTCATAGTGTGTGATAATGCTGCTTTCACCTTTGGCAAGCACGGTACCTATTTGTTCCCACGCTTTACCATCGTTACTCCGCTGAATTTCGAAACGGTCGCTTTGACTTTCCGCACTTGTTTTCCATTCCAGCTTCGTGCCGTTCACATTTTCACCCGATTTCGTGGCCGAGAATGAAGTTAATGTGACAGGAAGCGGGTCAGAATTGTAGGTGTAAGTGAGACAAACGCCCGCAGATGCAAAGGTTTGCTCCATGCTGGAAGTGTTTCCACCCGTTGTTGTGATCGTTTTTGAACCATACGCCTTGGCTAAAAAGGGCACAGTGCCGGTGCCTGTATATTCCACTGGTACTGAACTCAGTGGCTCGTTTGACGTGCCTGCAGAGCTGATATCATAGTAGGTCAGGGTCTGGTCTGCATTCAGAACAATGTTCTGGGAAGGGGAGGCACCTGCAAAGTTTTTCACTGCTTCCAGCGCCTGAAAGTAGCTGGGGCCGTCCAGGTCAATGGCCGCACCTATTCGTAGCGCACGCACATTGGAGGCGGTCGTAGCAGTAACCTCGATCATCGGATGCGCTGCCAGTGTGGAACCGAAAACGGTGACGCTGTTGAGGATAGCGTTCGGATTAATTTGCACCGCTTTGGCAACCTGGATGGTTGTGGTCCAGTCTGTTGCCTGGCGTGCGGTTACATTACAGTTTGTGATGGTATTTAAATTTCTGAATAGCTCTATGCCACCGTTCGGGGCTGTGTTTGCACCGTCTGCCGGTATGAAGTTTTCGGAAGGATTTCCCTGTGGCGCAGTGAAACCGGCGGTAGGAAATTCGTAGCTGATGCGGTACGTAACGCCTGGCTGACCAGTCAATGTAAATGCTCCGTTTGCATCGGACATCGCGTAGGAAACAGGTACCAGCGTTTCAGGCGAACCTGGAATTACGCGGCTCAGTCTGGCTACAACGCCTGCAATTTGTTGTGCGCTTCCGTTAACTGTTACAACCCCATTGATAAGCGCTGTGTGATCAGTTTCGTGGTTTGGTGATGGAAGTACCGGCAGCGACTGTGCGTAGGCGCCAGTACCGGCTGTTAGCAAGCCCAGCGTTAGCGCCAGGTTTAACATGATCGATTTTGTAGATGTTGTTTTCATAACTAATTCAACTAGTAAAACAATAAAGAACTGTGTGGCATGTAGAAATACATTGCGAGTTACTTTGATTGCCAAAACTAGGTTTTTTTCCAGCACTGGGAGAGTTTGTTGTAGGAGAAATGGCCAATTTGGACACATCTCTAAAACAACTAGAAGTTGTACTACATAGCGACTGTTTTCGCTTTATGGGTATTGTAGAAAGAAGCGGAAAATAGCGCTGAAATTTTGCAACTTGCTGATAATGATGTATTCGCGTGTGAGAAAGTCATTAAGCTTTACATCAATTTATATTACAGATCAGAATGCAATTAGCAAAGTGCGGGATATGAAACAGGGAAGTATTTAAATAAAAATAGACCGACAATTAAATGCCGATCTATTTTCATTAAAGGTAAGTTTTATTATTGATTTATTAAGAAATAAAATAAGAAAGCGAACTATTATTTAATCAAAATGAATTTAGAATAGAATGAAATTTGACTTTGTTCTTAATTATAGTTGAATTTGCTATCGTGGTATTTTTTTGTACAAGATTTAACATAAATACCTACCGAGCCCTCGCTACATCTGCCTCGCTGATTTCATCAGGGATTTTTGCGAATTGTCTCCTTGCGTAGCTGCTTACTGCGGCAAGCTGCGCGTCCGTCATAAAACCAAATGCGGGCATTGCCTCGCCGGTCGGTGATTGCGACCCTTTCAGGATAAAGCGGATCAATGCATCCTTTTCTCCGGCAAGCCGCCTGGATGTGACAAGCGAGGGAAACGACCCTGGTACACCTTTTCCGTCCGCCTTGTGACAGGACTCGCAGAAGTTCACATACAAGGAAGCAGCGTTGCCTACTTCTTTTTGCGTGTTCTTACCGGCATTCCGGGCAGATTTCGGGATAGTACCGGCGCGGGTGATCCGGATAATGCGGTCGTCGGTCTTGATCGGGAAGTTAGGGGCCGGGTTCCAGTCGCGGTTGCTGGTTGAAATGTAAATCTCGCCCGAAGGTGAAACGCACACATCGCGCAGCCTGCCGTACTTTTTGCTGAAAACAATGTCCTCACCGATAACTTTCTGCTGCTTCGCGTCCAGTTTAAGCACGCGCAGACTCTGGTCTTTCAGGGTCGTGAGCAGCAATGCATTGTTCCATTCGGGGATACTGCCTTTATAATAATCCATTCCGGCAGGCGCAATCGTGGGCGTCCATGCTTTCACCGGCGCAACAGCCGAGTCGGGGCAGTTGTCGCGCTCTTCGGGCAGGTCGCAAAACCCTGCGATGGCAGGCCAGCCGTAGCTTTTTCTTCTTTGCACCAGGTTCACCTCGTCGTCTGTTGCGTCACCGTGCTCGGCGATGAAGAGATTTCCGTTGGCTGAATAGGTAAGTCCCTGCGGCACACGGAAGCCCATCGCCCAGGCGGGACTGCCGGGGTAGGGGTTATCTTTGGGAATACTACCGTCGAGGTTGAGGCGAAGCACTTTTCCATTGGCAAATGCCGGATTCTGGATCGTTTCCTTGTGTTTCAGATCGCCTGTTGCCCAGAGGATTTTCCTGTCTTTACTGATCACCAGTCTCGATCCGTTGTGGCCCAGGTAGCCGGGAATCTGGTACAGCAGCCTGGGTTCCACCAGCTTTTTGCCATTGTAAGTATAGCGCACCAGCTTCGATACAATCGCCGAGTCGCTTTGAATGTGGCTGTAATTGATGAACACGTGCGGGTGTTTCTGCCAATCGGGGTGCAGTACCATGCTCATCAGCCCCAGCCGCTTTCGGTAATAATCTTCAATCTGTAAAATGTCGACTACCTGGCCTGTCTTCGGGTTGAGCCTGCTTACTTTTCCGTCATGGTCCGTAAACCAGATCCAGTTGTCAGGTCCCCACGCCATATCCCACACCACATTCAGGTCGGTGGCCACGGTTTCCAGTTTCAGGAGCGTCGAGTCGAGCTCGTATTTTTCAGTTTCAAAACTCGCGGGAAAGTCGCTTCTGATCGCGCGGTAGCCTGCCGAAAACAGGCAGGTCGCCAACCCGGCAGCTACCACGCAGGAGCCAAAGATCCACTTTTTCATTTCGCCGGGCGGTCTTCGAAATAATCATAAAAGACATTCGGCAGCTGGCTTCCCAGCAACAGCCAGTCTTTGGCAACCGGCGCTTTCTTCAAACCTTCCACCCATTCGTAATTGAGCTCATAAACGGCGGCTTCGATACCGAACCTTTCCATAAAACCTTCTCCCAAAGTGCCCGGGTTGCGGAAGCCGGGCTTGGTGGCGCCCTCGGTATACCAGGTATGCTTTCTTAAAAGTGTATCCAGCCTGGCCATGTTAGCAAGATAGGCCCGGATATCGCCGTCGGGGCGACTTACGTGCAGGTTGCCGCCATTGTCATTGTGTACATCCAGCGCGAGATCGGGCTTTTTCTTTTCGTCGACCATTTTACGCAGCCACTTTTCAAGATAAAAGTTTTCGGGCGCGATCAGCGAGTCTGCGGGCTTGTCCCATTTGCGGTTGAGGTCGTATCCATTTGCATTAAAGCGCGTTTTCCCACGAGCTACCCCGTCTTTATTGGCCATTGGTAAAATGTACACACAGTATCTTTTCAGCCATCTTTTCGACGCCTCATCATTTTGTAAAAGCCTGTTGACAAAACCTTCGAGTGTCCAGTTACCGCCAGCTTCAAAGGCGTGCGCGCGACCGCGGAGGAAGAGCTTTTTAGGCGCCTTTTCGTTTCCGACTGTGATGATTTCAAGGGAGCGGCCCTCGGCAGTTTGTCCGATGCGTTCCACTTTTACCAGCTTGTTACTTTTGATTTTGGCCAAGAACCGGTCCAGATCGCTGATGCGGTAGGGTTCGATACTTGCAATGTAAACACTCGGCCCATTCATTTTCAGCTTGATCTGCAGGCGGTTGTCGGGCAGGAATTCCGCCGGGCGCGTTTCCCAGGTTTTGTTGTCAAAGGAAACCACGATAGGCGATTGTTTCGAGATCGGGCTGGCGTGGGTATTGTTCCAGATGTTATCGAAGTTTTGGAGGATCACCGTCACCTCCATTCCCGTTTGCGCCTCCACTCTGAAATGCCAGTGGTTGTTGGCACGGTTGTGTGCAAAACGTTCGTGGTCATAAACCAGGCTGCCAAGTACCCGCCCTTCCGCATCGATTTCCCAGTTCATGGGAGATGCATTTTCAAAGCCCGTATTGATAAAAACTTTTGGCGTAATTACGGTATCAGCCAAAGTATGAAGTGCATTTTTCCCAAAAGAGAAATTACCAAATGCACCCGCAACCAAGAACAACAAATGACTATAAATGACGGTCCGGCCGCCCGGCACCAACGACAATAAGTGACTCAATTTCCATTTCATAACATCAGCTCATTTAAAAAGTATAGCCTGGATTTTGTTTAATTCCCGCAGGGTTCACATCGATCTGCGTTTGCGGGATCGGGAACACAGCATTGAATTCGGCGACTACCGGTGCATTGAAATGTGCATTCATCACAGCTACCTCGCGGCCCGTGCGCACCAGGTCAAACCAGCGGTGGCCTTCAAAAGCAAGCTCCACCTGCCGCTCGTGCTCTATCGCAAGTGCAAAGGCAGCTTTCGACAGGCCAGCAGGCAATACCGCCAGCCTGGCACGCTTTCTAACCGCATTGACAGCCTCGTAAGCTTCGGCAGTAGCTCCATTGCCGGCTTCATTGATCGCCTCGGCGTACATCAGGAGCACGTCCGCATATCTCAAAACGACCCAGTTGTTGTCAGCATCGCCTTCGGCAAACGGTGTATCGCGGTATTTCAAGGTGTAGGGATCGGCAACGAACTTGCCCGTCGTATTGTCCGTGTAACCCACTGCCAGCGAGGCTGCCTTTCTAGCATCGCCGGTTTCGTAGGCATTGATCAGGTCGGTGGTAGGAATGTTGCGTCCGCCTGCAAATCCGATCTGGATCACCGAGCTGCCCGAGTTACGGGGTGAAAAGTTGTTGTAAAAGCTGCTTCCCGTGCCCGTTCCGCCTTTTTTAAACTGAACCTCAAAAATCGATTCCTGATTGTTCGCATTCGCGACCGGCCACAATGCAGCGTAATCGTCAAGCAGCTTATAAGTACCCTGCGCAATCACTTCTTTCAGGATATCCCGCGCTTTGGCATAATCCCGTACCGTGAGATATACCTTCCCGAGCAATGCCTTGGCAGCGCCTTTCGTCGCCCTTCCAACATCATTTCCCGAGTAGGTAAGCGGCAGCTGCGCCGCAGCCTCAGTCAGGTCTGTGATAATCTGCGCGTAAACTTCCGACTGTGGCACGCGCGCCTGGCTGTAACCTTCGTCCACGGATTTGGTCTCAGACAACACCAGCGGCACATCGCCAAATGTACGTACCATATTGAAGTACATCAGCGCACGCAGGAATTTCGCTTCTCCTATAAAGCGCTGGCGCGTTGCGTCGTCCATTGTTGCCCCACCAATATGGTCCAGCACCGCATTGCAGGCGAGGATACCCCGGTAAGTATCGATCCACATCAGGCGGATAATCTCGTTTGTCGACGACATCTTAAACTGGTCCAGCTCCGCATCGGGCAGGTTTCCGCCGCCTTCCCAGTTCATCGTATTGTCAGACCTTACTTCGGAAACATTGTAGTAGGCATACCCATATTCTCCCGGCGAGGCCAGCATGCCGTAAGCCGCCGTGAGCGCTGCCTGCATATCGGAGGCATTCTTGTAGAAATTACCCACGTTGGCCGTATCTCTTGGCGAAAGATCAAGGAAATCGGTGCAGCCGGCAGATAAAAAGACCAGTGAGGCAAGTGTTATTTTATGAAGTTTCATGTCGGGTTTAGTTAAAATGTGAGGTTTACGCCGAGGGTGTAGGTACGTGCCAGCGGGTAGCCGTTGAAATCCACGCCGGGTGTCAGCGAGCTGCTTCCATTCAGGCTTTGCTCAGGGTTATAACCCAGGTATTTGGTAAAAGTCAATGCATTTTGTACCGAAAGACTTACGCTTGCCTGCTGCATGAAAATGGCTTTGGCGGCTTTCTCAGGCAAGGCATAACGCAGGTTCACGTTCCGGATGCGGAAGAACGAAGCGTCTTCAACAAGCAGGCTCGAAACGTAGCTTACGTTCCCTCCCGTAGGCGACACATTGGCGCGTGGCGTGCGGCCGTCACCGGGGTTTTCGGGCGACTGCCAGCGGCCAAGTACATCCTTGCGGCTGTAACTTCCATTCACCAGACCGATGTTTCTGCGCGATCCGTTCAGCAGCTGGATACCCTGCACACCGTCGGCCAGAATGCTGAGGTTCAGGCGACCGTAGCTGAAATTATTGGTGATACCGTAGAAAAAGTCGGGACTGTTGTCGCCGATGATCGTGACGTCACTTGGAGTGATCACGCCGTCGCCATCAATGTCGCGGAATTTGAGGTCACCCGGGCGGGAACCTGTGCTTCCCTGTACCACCGGACTGTTCTTTACATCTTCCGCATCACGGTACACACCGATCGCATCATACCCCCAGAAGCTTCCGATTGGCGAGCCGATTTTTGTAATGTGTGTATTTGGACTGAAAGAAGGACTTTTCGAGATAATCGCATTACCCGAAGGACCCAGCCTGACCACTTTATTTTTGTTAAAAGAAATATTGAAGTTGGTAGACCATTTGAATGCGCCGGTGAAATTTTTGGAGCTCACACTAAATTCCCAGCCTTTATTATTGAGCTTGCCAATATTTTGCAGCGCGGTTTCGTAGCCTGTGGAGGCAGGTACCGGTACATTCAGCAGCAGGTCGGTCGTGTTTTTGTTGTAATAATCAATTGTAAATGTCAGCCTGTTTCTTAAAATACCAAAGTCAATCCCGATATCCATCTGGTGCATCATTTCCCAGCCCAGCTGCTCGTTGGTGATCGAGCCGGGATATAATCCGTAAGCCACAGTACCGGTACCCGCGCCCAGGCTGTACCGGCGGTTGGAAAGCAAACCAATGTGATTGTAGTTACCGATCGTGTTGTTACCCGCCAATCCATAGCTCGCACGGAATTTCAGGTCTGTTACCACTTGCTGGCCTTTCATGAATTCTTCTTCCGACAGGTACCAGCCCACCGAAGCAGACGGGAATGTACCCCATTTGTTGCGCGCGCCGAAGCGGGAAGAACCATCGCGGCGGATCGTCGCAGAAAGCAGGTACTTGCTTGCAAAAGTGTAGTTAACACGACCGAGGTACGAGAGCAGCGACCATTCCGAAATGCCCGTTCCGCCCGCAGTAACCTGGCCTGCATTGAGGGTAGGTACAAGGTCAGTCGGGAAGTTGGTAGCAGACATGGAGGAGTACTCAGATTTGGCTTTTTGGGACGTAAAACCAGCCAGGATGTCGAGCTCGTGTTTATCGTTAAAGGTCTTTTTATAGGTCAGGATATTCTCATTGAGCCAGTTCAGGTCGCGGATACTGCTTGCCGTGGCACGGGCTTGTACCGGCGCAGGTACTCCATTCCAGCCCAGGTTGGACGGGTAGAAAGCGGCTTGTCGTGAATCGGCATAGTCCAGACCGAAGGATGTACGGAATTTCAGGCCGTCAATGATATCGATCTCCGCATACACATTACCCAGCGTGCGGAAGAAGCTCTTTTTGTCTTTGATTTTGCTGGCAATCGCAACCGGGTTGTCAATCACACCAATGTTATAAGGCGAAGGCCCCAGTAAAGTAGTAAACGAACCGTCGGCGTTGTAAACAGGCACAGTAGGAGGGAGCGAAAGCGCCGAGCCGAGTATCCCGCCAGTGAATACCTGATCTTCTACCGGCAGCAGCTTGTTTGACGAAAACGAAGGCGATAAGTTCATTCCAACCTTCACGTTTTTGGAAACGCGGTGATCGAGGTTAATGCGTGCCGAGTAGCGGTCGAAGCCCGTATTCATCACGATACCATCCTGGCGGAAATACGCGCCTGACATAAAAAGCTGCGTTTTGTCAGTTCCACCTGCCACCGAGAGCTGGTAATTTTGAATGGGCGCAGTTACAAAAACCTCATCTTGCCAGTCGGTACCCTTGCCGAGCGACTGCGGGTTCTGGAACATTTCAGGGATCTGTAAATTGGCCGGTCGCGCGCTGTTTGGATCTGTTGCCTTGCCGCCGCGGTCTACCCACGCATTGTTCCGCGCCTCGGTATTGTACATTGCATATTCGCTGGCGTCCAGCATTTCAATCTTGTTCGCTACTTCCTGAACACCAAAGTAAGCATCAAACTGAACCACCGATTTGCCCGACTTGCCGCGCTTGGTAGTGACCAGTACTACCCCGTTACTTCCCCGCGAACCGTAAATGGCCGCCGCAGAAGCATCTTTTAATATCTCGATGGATTCAATGTCGCTGGGGTTGATGGTAGAAAGTGCATTGAAGCTGCCATTGAAATCGGCAGATACCGGAAAACCGTCAATCACATAAAGCGGCTCGTTTCCGGCCCCGATCGAACCTGTTCCCCGCACACGCACTGATACACCTCCGCCCGGCGCGCCTTTGGTTTGCGCCACATTCACCCCCGCAATTTGTCCGCCCAGCGCCTGGTCGAGGCTGGTAACCGGCTGATTCGAAATGCTTTTCATCGGCAGCGAGGCCACCGAGCCTGTTATGCTGCTTTTATTCTGGGTACCGTAGCCGACTACGACTACGTCATTGAGCGACTTGGTATCCACCGACATGCCGAAACTGATTTCCTGTCTGCTGCCTACTGCAATTTCCTGACTTTTATAACCCACAAAACTGGCGATCAAAACCAGCTGTTCCTGCGCTGTTTCAGGTACATTCAGCCTGAATTCTCCGTTAGCATCGGAGGTAGTCCCGTTCTGCGTGTTTTTCACGAGAATGCTCACGCCAGGGAAAGGATTGCCGTTTTCGTCGGTTACCCGTCCGCGGATCAGCCGGTCGAGATTGTGCGGCGGTTCTTCAATGCTCCGGTAATTGAGCTGGATGTTCGGTTTGATCTCCGGCGTTTTTACGGGCATCAGATTTTCCTGCGGCTGCCTTCTGGGAACCGCTTTCAGGACAATGTTCTGATTGAAAATCTTGTAGGAAACCGGAAGGTCCTGGAACACAGCGCCGAGCGTCTGGTCGATATCTGCATTCTTCACCTGCACCGAAACCTTCTGGCCCTCGGGCAAGTCGAGCTTGTCGTACAGAAAAAGGTAGTTCGTTTGCTTCTCAATCGTTTTCAGGACGCTTTTCAGCGGTGTGTTTTTCGCATGGATCGAAATCTTCTGGCTGAAACCATCAGCCGTGACCTGCGAGAGTGTTACGATCAGCAAAAGCATTATCCGGGTCATCGCGATACAAATTTGGGCAGCAAGATAAGGCCGCTTACGACCTGCCACGCAGGGTAAGTAGTGGTTTTTCATAAAAATTAAAGGTTTAGGATAGTTTAAACGTAATACTATATACGCGCTTACTGGTCGATGATGATCTGCTTGTTATCGAGCTTGCAGTTGACACCCGCATACCGGAGCATACCTACAATCTCCGACAAGCTAACCTGTCGCGACACGCGCCCCGTGAACTGTTTCAGGGGGATTTTTCCATTGTAATTGATCCCGACATCATACCAGCGTGAAAGCTGGCGCATTACTTCTTCCACACTCGCATCCTGGAAATAGAACTCGCCGTTTTTCCACGCGACGGCCTCTTCAACAGGTGTGTACTTTGTTTTGATCTGCCCCGTAACCAGGATCGCAGCCTGCTGGCCGGGTTTGAGGCGGGCATTCTGACCCACATTCTTAATGTCGACAGAACCTTCCACGAGCGTTGTTTTGGAAGCGCCTTCCTCAGGGTACGCCATGATGTTGAAGCTCGTGCCAAGTACCAGTACTTCCGATTGGTTGAACTTCACCCTGAATGGTTTGCTCTTGTCTTTGGCCACTTCGAAGTAGGCTTCGCCGGTAATTTCAACCTTCCGTTCCGAGGCTGCAAATGCCGACGGGAACCGGATGGACGAGGACGCATTCAGCCAAACCTTGCTGCCGTCGGGCAGGCGCACCTGGTACTGGCCGCCTTTTGGGGTCGACAGCGTGTTCATGCTGATCGTGCCGGTTCGTTCATCTGCTTTTGCATTATACACCAGGATACCCTCCTGCGTTTTCCTGATCTCCGCATTCCCTTGTCGCGCCACGAAGCCGCTTTCTACCTGGTCCAGCGCAATCGCCGAGCCGTCGGAGAGGGTGAGCAGCGCTTTGTTGCCGCCCGGCTTTACGTCGGCCGGATGAGAAATGGCCGCCACGGAAACGCTGTCTTTCAAGCTGTTTTTAGCATTGTACCAGATCCCCAAACCGGTGAGCACGAGCATCGCCGCGGCGGCGTAGCGCAGCCAGTTAAGGCGTACCACCTTTTTCGCGGGAGCGGCTTGCTGGCTGGCTGCATCCAGGATTGCGCTCAGCATTGCATTGCTTTTTTCCTCTGTAAAAAGTGTCTCATTGCCTGTCTGTTCCAGCCAGTTGTTTTTGAGATACTGTTCCAGAAGTGCATCATGCCGACCGGCACGAACCAGGTCCATCAGCTCCTGCGTCTCATCTTCGGTGGCATTCCCGTGGTAGTAGCGGTCAAACAGGTCCTGCAACCTGCGTTCGGTATGATCCATTATCAGTTGATTGTCGAACTTCACCAACAGGACAAACCGGGTAGCCGAAAAGGGGCTATTGAAATGGAATTATTTTGAAAAAAAATAATGAGCTGCGAGCAGGAAGCTTATTATCAGTTTGTTACGTATGTGTGAAGAAATCGATTCAGTTGCGATCTGCAGATATTTCTTCACGGTCTCCCTGGAAATATTCATCTGCGCGGCAATCTCCGCATAGGAGAGGCGCTGGTGGCGGCTCAGCAGGTACACCTGTTTTTGTTGTGGCGGGAGGAGGTCTATCGCCTCGTCGATCAGCAGGTAGCGGTGGTCTTCCTCAATGGTATCCGCCACCGGGAAATGTTCCGAATGCAGATCCACATCCACGATCCTGGCGCTTTCGCTGGCCGCTTTTTTCAGGCAATTCAATGCCGCGTTCTTGGAAATGACATAGAGGTATACCGGGAAATTATCCACCTCCGCAAGCAGTTCTTTGTTGAGCCATATTTTGAGAAAAACATCTTGTACTACTTCCGCTGCCAGCTCTTCTGACCTGGTAATGCGGTAGATATGCATGCCCAGCCGCTGGTGGTAGTGATTGAAAAGCGCAGCAAAAGCACGCTCGTCACCCTCGGACACCCGACGCAAAACTTCGCTTTCCCGATGCATAGCAGTGAGGTAGGGCATTTTGGTGAATGGGCGTATGGTTTGATGAAAATGGGTTAGCGGCGGAAGTTAAGAAAGAGCTTGTATTTTCCATTCTACTGCTAAGTGTTGGTGCAGCTTATATTCTTATTTTTGTTTTGAAAAATGATATAAACAGCCAATATGAGCAAGTCCAAATTCGAGATCTCACTGGAATCCGGCATTCACCAGCACATCCATGCCATGGTCGGGAAGTGGGAGGGTGTTACCAAGACCTGGTTTGAGCCCGGCGTACTCGCCGACGAATCACCTATGTCGGGCAGTATCCAGCCTATCCTGGGTGGGAGGTTCCTGTTGTACCAGTACGAGGGTACTCTGACAGGCAAGCCGTTTGAAGGTTCAGCGACGATCGGGTACGACATTGGCAATGAAAAATTCCAGGTCGCCTGGGTGGACAGCTTTCACATGGGCACTGCGATCATGCTTTCCGAAGGCAGCTCAGTCGAGCACGGGTTTTCCGTGCTGGGCGCTTATGGCGGTCCGGGTATCCCTGTTCCCTGGGGCTGGCGCACGGTGGTACGGCTCAATGAACCCGACCAGCTTACCATAACTGCATACAATATCTCACCGGAAGGCCAGGAAGATATGGCGACTGAAACGGTGTACCGGCGCGTAAGCTAAGTCCCGACCCTTATTTCTGTTTATACAAGAAGCACTGCCTGATTTTCCAGTGTCTCACCTTTGCTGAGCTGATCAATGCTTTTCAGGGTGACCTGCGCAATTTCAGACAGTGCTTCTTCGGTGAAAAACGCCTGGTGCGCGGTTACAAGCACATTCGGGAAGCTCATCAGACGCTGAATGGTATCGTCCTCGATAATGCTGCCTGAAAGATCTTTAAAAAACAGTTTATCCTCCTGTTCGTACACGTCAATACCGAGGTAAGCCACGTGCTTGTTTTTCAAAGCCTGTATCACATCGGCGGTGTTGATCAATCCGCCGCGGCTTGTGTTGATCAATGTTACACCCTTTTTCATGATCCCGAGTGACTGCTCGTTGATCATATAATGCGTATCCCCGTTCAGCGGGCAATGCAGTGAAATGATATCGCTGGTAGCCAGTACCTCATCGAGCGGCGCATATTCGACTCCTGCATTTTTAAGCGCTTCGTTCGGGTAAAGATCGTGGGCGATCACTTTGCAGCCAAAACCTTTCATGATGTGGCAGAACGCACTGCCGATTTTCCCGGTACCGATCACGCCAACTGTTTTGCCAAAAAGATTGAAACCCAGCAACCCGTTCAGGGAGAAGTTTTGTTCCCGAACCCGGTTGTAAGCTTTATGCGTTTTCCGGTTGAGGGTGAGCAGCATGGCCACGGTATGTTCCGCAACTGCCTGGGGGGAATACTCAGGTACGCGGCAAACTTTGATCCCGTGCGACCGGGCTGCTTCCAGGTTGACATTATTAAAGCCTGCACAACGCAATGCTATGATCTTGACGCCCTTTTCAGCCAAAACACCAATTACCTCCGCATTGACCTTGTCATTTACAAAAACACAAACCGCCTTTTCATCCTGAACTGCATTGACGATATGCGGCCCCAAATGGGTTTCCAGGTATTCAATTTCAAAACCAAAAGACTGGTTGTAGGCATTGAAAAACTGCTTGTCATAAGGTTTGGCAGAAAAGAACAGGACCTTCATACGAATGGGTTTAGATGGTAAAAAGTGCAAGGCTGCGGAGCAACGTCAGCCTCAAATGTGTAAAACAATCGGGTATTGTCAAAATCGGTGACGTTCTTAACAAAGTAAATTGACGTTCCTAACAAAATGCGGTCGGCGCGCACCGGGTAATTTTGTCCTATCACTTTTAAACAAAACCTCAAATGGGACAAAGCAATTATCAGGGCGCTTTACAGCGGAAATTAAATTCAGGCTTCCATGCAGCATCGACAGCAGGTGAGGTAATCAGCGGCATCGATCTCACAGGAAAAACCGCGATCGTGACCGGCGGTAATGCGGGTATCGGACTGGAAACCACCAGAGTTTTGGCAGCGGCCGGAGCTACTGTGATCGTTCCGGCCAGGGACGTGGAAAAGGCAAGGAGAAATCTGGCAGGCATTCCGAATGTGGAATTAGGGGAAATCGATTTCATGGACCCGGATTCGATCGATGCATTTGCGGCTGCTTTTCTGGCAAGCGGGCGGCCGCTCCACCTGCTGATCAACAACGCGGGTATTATGTGGGTACCGCTGCGGCGCGACAGCCGCGGGATCGAGTCGCAGCTGGCCACCAACTACCTCGGCGCATTTCATCTCACTGCGAGGTTGTGGCCTGCGCTGGTCAGGGCGCGCGGTGCCAGGGTTATCAATGTATCTTCCCTGGGTCACCAGATGGCGCCTTTTGACTTTGAAGATCCCAATTTCCTGCATCGTGCCTACGAAACCCTGCAAGCGTACGGACAATCGAAAACGGCCAGTAACTTATTTGCGCTCGAACTTGACCACTTCGGAAAAGCGTTCGGTGTGAGGTCATATTCGCTGCATCCAGGTTCCATTCATGGTACGGAGCTTGGCCGGGAGGCTTCGTTGGAGCTTTTTCAGCAAATGGGCTTTATGGATGCAGAGGGTAACTTGTTGCCCGAAGTAGCTGCCTCTCTGAAAACGGTCCCACAGGGTGCAGCCACAACGATCTGGTGCGCCACAAGTCCGCTGCTTGATCATATCGGGGGTGTTTACTGCGAGGATGCGGACGTAGCTGAGCTGAGCCTGGAAGGGAATGCAGGAGAAACGCAGCGCGGGGTCAAATTGTATTCACTGGATGAAACAAATGCCAAAAAGCTCTGGAAATGGAGTGAGGAAATAACGGGTATTTCGTTCGGGGAGGAACGCAATGCGGAAGTGGCACAAAGCCAGCTTTGAGTCGGCCGAGGTTTGCTGTGGATGTTTTTGTTATCTTGATTCAATCGTTTAAGTCTGGCCGGCGGAAAGCCCGTTTTTATGGAACACATTTCAAAATACCTGACAAAAGAAATCAAACTTTCCAGCTACGACGACAAGCTTTTCAAGTCGGACCTGATGTTTGACGATCATATGCTGATCTGGTTTATTTCGGGAGAAACCAAGATCATTCAGGCAGATGCAACTTACTATTTCCGGACAGGGGACATTTTCCTGATCCCCAGAAACCAGCTGGCGACGATTGTGAACTATCCCAAAAACGGCTTACCCCATAAAACGGTGGTCATGCATTTGTCGACCAGCCGGCTCAGGGCGTTTTATGACAAAGTGGAAGTAAGACGCCACGCAGTTCCTGACCAGAAAATATTCAGCTTCAACAACCATCCATTGCTCGAAAGCTGCCTGACTTCCCTGATACCTTACTTTGATGTGAAAGGTGAATTTCCGGAGACGATCGCCTCGCTCAAAATCACCGAGGCGATCACGATCCTGCGCGAGATCGACAGGAATGTAGACAGTGTGCTGGCCAATTTTGACGATCCCGGTAAGGTTGACCTGGTTGACTTCATGCAGCGCAATTTTATGTTCAATATGTCAATGGAAAAGCTGGGTTACCTCACCGGAAGGAGCTTGTCGACCTTCAACCGTGACTTTAAACGGATATTCAATGTGACACCCCAGAAATGGCTTACCGAAAAGCGGCTCGAACTGGCACATTACCAATTGGCGCAGCAAAAGAAGAAGCCGATTGAAGTGTTCCTGGAAGTAGGTTTTGAAGACCTTTCCCATTTCTCATTTGCATTCAAAAAGAAATACGGAGTCGCTCCAACGCAGGTGCAGCAGGTGTAAAATGAACCGGCCAGCGCATTTTGTATCAGTTCGGGCGGCTGTTATATTTGGACAAAGCAAAATTGTCAACACAAATGGAAAACGCAACGATCCCCCGGCTTGAACTCGAAGCTTTTGCGCAGGACAGCTACGAAGTGCCTATGCTTGACGTGACGCATTACCCCGTTGATTCCAGCTTTTTTGTAATAGAAAACCGAGACAACTATCCCGTCAGGAACTACATATCGCCGCATCGCAGGAAGTTTTACAAGATATTTCACATGACTTCCGGTACCGGTGTGCTCACGATTGGGTTGCACAGATATGAAATGGGGCCGAATGAAATCGCATTCCTTCATCCCGACGAGATCATGTCGTGGCAAACTACTTCCAGCGAAACGGGCGGGCATTTCTGTCTCATTCACCCCGGCTACTTCGGTCGCGAAGCAGATCATGTGCTGCAGCTGTTCCGGCAATATCCGTATTTCGCCAGCGACAAAGCGGTTATTCAGCTCACAGACGAGCAGTCTGACCGGATTGACGGCTACTTTAAAACCATGCTGAGAGAAGAGCAGGGCAGCAGTGAAGACAAGAAGCAGGCTATTTTGCTCCATTTGCAGATGCTGCTCCTGGAAAGTCAGCGGGCCGGAAAGAACAGGGCTACCGCTCCAACTCCCGAGGGTTATGGGCATATCTATCGTTTTTTGTCACTGCTCGAATCCGCATTCCAGGTGGAAGAACGAAGTTCGTATGCCAGACTGAAAACTGCGGCCGAGTTTGCGGACGAATTGCAGGTACATCCCAACTACCTGAATGCATTGGTGAAAAGCCAGACAGGAAAAACTTTGCGGGAGCATATTCAGGACCGTTTGCTGCACGAAGCCAAGTCCCTGCTGGTGCAAACCGACTGGGGGATCAACGAGATCAGCGACGGGCTGGGTTTTTCTGGTCAGGCGGCTTTTACCTCATTTTTCCGGAAAAAAACGAATACTTCGCCTTCTGCTTTCAGGAAAAGTACGTTTGTGCCGGTCCATATTTGAAAGTCGCAAATTCACCTGTGATCCGAATAAGTGCCTCTCCGAAGCTTGTGAGCAACTTTGTGTCATACAAATTAACAACTCACAAGCATGGAAACACAAAAGGTATGGTTCGTTACAGGAGCCTCAAAAGGATTGGGTTTAACACTGGTAAAAAATCTGTTGCGCGAAGGCTATAAGGTAGCTGCTACTTCGAGGGATGTAGCCGCACTGCGCGCAGAAGCGGGATATCAAGGAAGTGATTTTTTGCCTTTGGAGGTAGACCTCACAGACAACGCTGCTGTGCAAGCAGCCGTAGCCGAGATCATCAGCAAGCTGGGCGGCATTGATGTGGTGGTCAACAATGCTGGGTACGGACAGCTCGGCACCCTGGAAGAGCTTACCGACGAGGAAGCCCGCAAGAACTTCGATGTCAATGTGTTCGGCTCGCTGAATGTGATCCGTCACGTCATGCCGCACTTTCGTGACAAGAAGTCAGGTGCATTTTTCAACATCTCATCTATTGCCGGTTACCTGGGTACATTTCCGGGTTGGGGGATTTACAATGCGACCAAGTTTGCAGTCGCCGGGTTTACCGAAGCGCTCTCGGCAGAAGCGGCTTCGCTGGGGGTAACAGCGACAGTGGTGTATCCGGGTTATTTCAAAACCAACTTCCTGTTGCAGGGTTCGCTGCGGACAGCCGCCAGCCCGATCGCCGCCTATAAGGAAGCCCGTGACCTGGAAGTACTGCACAATGATCAGATCATAGGAAACCAACCGGGCGACCCAGAAAAAGCTGCCGCCGCATTGATCCAAGTGGCAGCAATGGAAAGCCGGCCGTTGCACCTGTTCCTGGGCTCCGACGCACTCGCAATGGCGCACAGCAAAATCGAGGCTGTTCAGCATGATCTGGCCACATTTGAAGATGTGAGCAGGTCAACTGATTTTTAGTAAATCCGAATTCTATCTTAAAAGCAACCCGGTACCCTGTGCCGGGTTGCTTTGGTTTGCAGGGATTCAGGCAAGAACCACTTTTGAGGTTGTAGCCTGAAACTGTATAATCAGTTACACACAGCTTCTACAAACCTGGCGATTGTAACCGGTCGCTGAGTAAGAATGCCGCAGGTCTGCCAGGTATAACCAGACTGACATTGCCCTGACGCACCCCTGCCTTCGTTGGGTTATGAGCCGAAAATCTTGGATGCATCTGAGAAAAGAACCTGACAAACTGACTTTTGGCATATTTTTTGGTTCCGTTTATCGGGAATGATCTATTAACCCGGCTTTATGAGAGTAAAGCTCCTCGTCAGTCTTCTGCCGTGAACAGGTAAAATGGGAAGCTGGAAAACCATGTTAAACGAATATTAGATTAATGAAGAAGGGACATCATGTCGAAGCTCCCACTGCCTGGGAGAGATTAGTGGGAATGCTTTATGTTGAAAGATCGACAATCAATTTCATTTTCATTTACGCCATTCTGATTGGACTTATCGGGCTCACTTTGCCACTGGGTACAACAGCCGTTTTTAACTTCTTGTCCAATGGCGCATTATTCAGTTCTACGTATATATTGATCGGTATGGTGCTCCTGGGCGTGATTGTCGGCGGAAGTTTGCTGATCGCCCAGTTGACGCTCGTGGAGGTACTTGAACAGAAAATCTTCACAAGAGCCGCCCTGGAATTTGCCTATCGCTTTCCGAGGATCAAAAAATCGGAGCTGGAAGGTGAATATCCTCCGGAACTGGTCAACCGGTTTTTTGACGTCACTACCATTCAGAAAGGACTTACAAAGCTCCTCGTCGACGTGGTCGCATCTACGGTGCAGATCTTTTTTGCGGCGATACTGCTTTCCTTTTACCACCCTGTGTTTATCGTTTTTGGTGTGATAACCGTGCTGGTAATCCTGCTCATGCTAGGGCTATTCTACAAGCAGGGCCTGATGACGAGCATTGAGGAATCGGAGTACAAGTATGAGGTGGTGGCTTATCTCGAATCCGTCGCGGCAGACCTGGACCGGTACCGCAACCAGCCTGCTCAGCTGAGCAAGGTGATCATGGAAACAGACAAGCTTACTTCCAGGTACCTCCGGGCCAGGAATGAGCATTTCAGGATTCTCCGGAAGTTTTTTGCGAGTTCGGTAGCATTGCGGACTGCGTTAATGGGAGGGCTCCTGCTTTTAGGTTCACATTACGTAATTGAAAGACAAATGACACTCGGGCAATTTGTAGCCGCCGAGGTGATCATCGTGCAAATCAGCTACGCAGTTGAAAAATTCATGACCAATCTGAATACACTCTTTGATATGGTAACTGGTAGCGAGAAGCTTGCTGTTGTTACAGATCTTGAACTTGAAGAAAGTGAGGTGAGACATGGCTAACGAAATGCTCGAACAAAACCGGTGGGAAGAAATGGGAGTACACTCCCGGGAACAGATCCTGACCACCCGCGCTCCGAAAGCATTGGGCAAGATCATGATCGGCCTGCTGCTGGTATTTATCATCGTGCTGTTTCTGCCGTGGCGGCAAACCATCCCGGGCCGCGGCTACGTGACTGCATTGCGGCCGGAAGACCGGCCACAAACTGTACAAAACCAGATTGGCGGTCGCATTGAGCATTGGGCGGTAAGGGAAGGTCAGCAGGTGAAAAAGGGAGATACTATCCTGGTAATTTCCGAAACCAGCCAGTCGTACTTCGATCCTGAACTGCCGGTGCGTTTACAGGAGCAGCTGTCTGCCAAAAAAGGCAGTGAAGATGCAGCTGCACAGAAAATGGAAGCGACCAACGCACAAATGCGCGCGCTTACCACAGCACTGTCGATCAAGCTGAATGCGGCGCGCAACAAGGTACGCCAGGCAGAAAACTACGTGACCATCGACAGCGCCGACCTGGTAGCAGTGCGGCGTTTTTACGAAATAGCGAAGTCACGATTGGCGCGGTATGAAGCCGGTTATCAGAACGGGCTCTTTTCGCTTACTGACATTGAATCAAGAAGATTGAAGTTGCAGGAGGATAATGCCAAAGTGATCAGCCAGCAGAACAAGCTGAACAACTCCATTCAGTCACTGCGCAATGCGCAGATCGACCTAGATAACATCAAGGCAGAGTACGATCAGTCGCTGGCGAAAGCACAGTCGGACCTGAGCTCGGCATTGTCGAGCAGGGTAAGCGCGCAGGGCGAAATAGCCAAGCTTCGGAACGAGATATCCAATATCAATATTCGCCGCGGGCTGTACGTGGTACGTGCGCCGCAGAATGGATTTGTAGTCAAAACGCTGAAAGCGGGTATTGGCGAAAATATCAAGGAAGGCGAATCCATTGCCACACTTCAACCTGATGCGCCTTTGGTGGCAGCCGAGATTTACGTGGATGCAATGGATGTGCCGCTGATCCTGAACAACAGCGACGTGCGTTTGCAGTTTGAAGGCTGGCCTTCGGTACAGTTTTCAGGCTGGCCGTCAGTAGCAGTCGGAACTTTCGCGGGTACAGTATCGGTGATTGACCTGGTAAGCAGCGAAGGTGGGAAATACCGGCTTCTGGTGAAGCCGGCCGATCCGGTCCCGGAAAAAGACCAGCCCTGGCCCAAGCAGCTGCGGCAGGGTTCGGGTGTTTACGGGCGCGTGATCCTGCGGTCTGTTCCGCTTTGGTACGAGATATGGCGGTTGCTTAACGGATTCCCGCCGAGCTTGCAGAAGGAGCCGGATGTGCAGGTAGGAGCGAAGTGATGAAAAAGAGAGTGGCCGTAACATTGTTGAACATGGATTACTTAATAAAAGGGGAGCGATTGATCTTCCTGCTGCTGGCGCTTGTTGCCTTTCAGGTAACAGGCCACGCTCAGAACGATACCATTCCCGAAAATGCGCGGGTATTTGCATTGAAGGATTTTGAGCAGATCGTTCTGGCCAATCACCCTGTTGTAAAGCAGGCGGGATTGCTCGGCGAAGAGGCCAGGACGAAAGTGCAGCAAGCGTGGGGTGATTTTGACCCCAACCTCAAAAGCTATTTTGGTAGAAAAACCTTCGGTGGTACCGACTATTATAACAACTGGTCCAACGAGCTCAAAGTGCCGCTCTGGCTGGCAGGAGCAGACTTGAAAATCGGTTACGACCGCAATGTAGGTGCTTACACCAATCCCGAAACGCGCACAGCCCAGCCGGGACTTGCCGGGGTGGGGCTGAGTGTTCCGATCGGCCAGGGTTTCCTGATCGATGCGCGCCGGAATACATTGCGGCAGGCCAGGGTAATGGTCGGCTATGCCGAGGCAGAAAAGATCAAGCAGATCAACCTGGTGTGGTATGAAGCCGTGAAAGATTACTGGGACTGGTTTTATGCATACCGTCAGTTTACATTGATCCGGGAAGGTACCGACCTGGCTTTGAGACGGTTTCTGTTTGTCAAAAATCAGGTACTGATCGGCGATAAGCCAGCCATTGATTCCGTAGAAGCAGCCATTACCTATCAGGAGCGCAGCCTGCAGCTTGAAAAGATCCGCGTGGAGCTGAATAACTCGCGTCTGGTAATGTCAAACCATTTGTGGAATGAGCGCGAAGAGCCGCTGGAATTACCGGAAAATTCCGTCCCGCAGGATACAGAACAGCCGGGTGCGGATTTTTACAAAAACCAGCTGGAAACACTGATCAGCAATGCAGCCACCTCGCATCCTGAGCTGCTGTTGCTGAAAAATAAAGGTTTGCAGCTTCAACTCGAAAGAAACTACCGCAGGGAAATGCTGAAACCCAAGCTCAACGTGAGCGCCTCGCTTATTACCACCAGAACCGATTTTGGCTCTTATGTTCCTGAATATTATGATTTTCAATGGAGCAACTATAAGCTTGGGGTCGATTTTTCCTTTCCGCTATTCTTGCGCAGCCAGAGAGGAAAGCTGAATGAGATCAAAGTAAAACAACGCGCGCTGCAATACGATGTTCAGCAAACGGGCCGGGAGATCAACACCAAGATCCTGAGCTCCTTCAACAGCCTGCAAGCTTACGAATCACAGTTGGTCATTCAGTCCAAAAGCATCGATAACCAGCAGATACTTCTTAATGGCGAACTGGCCAAATTTGACCTTGGGGAAAGTACATTGTTCCTGATCAACAGCAGGGAAACGAAGCTGATTGATATGAAGATCAAGCTGGCGGAGCTTGTGGCGGGCTACCAGAAGGCAGTCGCACAGCTGTACTATTCGGTGGGAACGGTAATCGACAGGTAAGCCGGTAGCTACACCAGCCGCTCTTTGATGGCCAGACTGACGGCCTCCGTAGCGCTGTTCACATACAGCTTGTCGTAAATATTGCGGATGTGGTTATTCACAGTATTATAGGTAATGCGGCATTCGGAAGCGATCAGCTTGTAGCTGTACCCTTTAACCAGAAAGCTCAGTATGTTCTTTTCACGTTCGGTCAGGTGGTAGTCCTTTTTGGCTGTGGACTCTGCCGAGAAATACCTGAGTACCCTGGCGGCAATGCTGCCCGTCATCGGAGCGCCGCCTTCAAGTGCCTCTGTTAAGCTTTCTAAAAACCGCTCCGGACTTGTTTTTTTGAGCAGGTACCCATTTGCGCCAGCCCTCAGGCTTTCAAAAATTCGTTCGTCGTCTTCGAAGTTGGTCTGGATCAATACCGGCAAAGCACCGAAATGCTTTCTGACAAGCCGAGTTGCCTCGATCCCGTCCATGCCTGGCATGTCAATATCCATCAGTACAAGGTCGGGTTTGGAAGCTGTAATATCTGCAACCAGGTTGACTGCATTGGGAAAAGTGCCTGTACATGTAAAATCGCCGGACAGGTTAAGCAGCATTGCCACGCTGCTCAACCGTTCCTGGTTATCGTCGAAAATAATGATCCTTGAAGCCATCGTGCAAAATTACGGGATCAATGCCTGGGATGATATAGCAAATATTTGTTATTGCAACCTTCTCAAAAAATCAGGGTGATTACAGTTCCCTGCTCTGCTGCCGACTCTATTGTCAGTTGCCCCTTGATCTGTAATGCGCGCTGCTGCATGTTTGCGAGCCCATTGCCGCGCTTCGCGGATTTTTGATCAAATCCTTTTCCATTGTCTTCAATCACCATTTTGACCTGGTTCTCTTCCTGTCTGACGACCACGCGCATACTCGTGCAAGCGGCGTACTTGGCTGCGTTGTTGAGTGCCTCTTTGAAGATCAGATACAGGTTTTTGCGCTTCTGCATATCCAGTTTCATGTTTTCGAGCCTTGGATCTGTTTCAAAATGGAATGCAATTTGTTTGGACTCCGCCAGCGCGCTGCCAAACTGGAACATGCGGGCAAATACATCTTCGATCTCGTCACTGCCCGCTTTTACGCTCCACACAATGTCACTGAGCCCTTCCTGCACCTGCTGTGCATTGTTTTTGATCTTTTGTACCACCTGCTGGTGCTCAGGTTTTTCCATTTGCATCAACAGCGCCTGGCTGTAAAAGGTAATGCTGCTGAGCGTGCTGCCGATCTCGTCGTGCATATCGGCGCTGATCCCGTTGCGGATCTGCTGTATTTGCAGGATCTGTCGCAGGCGATAACGGTAAAAAAGATAGAGTACCAGCCCGATGGAAAGCATGCTCAGCAGGTAAAACCACACCGATTTATACCAGGGCGCAATCACCCTGAGAGGTACCTGCCACTCCTGGCTACTCCAGTCAGCGCCTGCTGCGGATACCTGTACCCGGAGCTTGTAGTTCCCTGCCGGCAAACTGTTCAGCAGTAGTTTGTTCCCGTTTTCAAAAATCTGCCAGCGGTCATCGTCCCAGCCTTCCAGTTTGTAGCGAAAGCGGTTGCGCGCGGTATTCTGGTAATCGGGGCTCATGAATGAGAATGCAAAAAGGCGGTCGCCGGGGTTGAACACGATCTCGCTGCCGGGGCGATGGTTGGTTACAGTGTCGGTACGGTTTCGGTCTGCATTGTATTTGGAATAGGAGATCAGCTGCAACGGACGTTCTTTACGGGCACTGAGGTCAATGCGCGCGGGATCGAATGCGACGATCCCGTTTAATCCGCCAAAGTACAATGTACCATCCCGAGATTTCAGGTAAGACCCGTGGTTGAACTCCATGTGCGGAAGTCCGTCGCTGGTACTGTAGTTGTAAAACTTCTGTGTGCGGATGTTGAAACGCGAGAGACCTTTGTTCGTGCTCAGCCAGAGATTACCGCGCGTGTCGGGCAGGGCTGCGTAAATGTTGTTATCAGGCAGACCGTCCTGCATAGTAAAAAGCCGCGCCTTTTTCAGAACCGGATCAATGCGGATCAAACCCTGGCCGGAAGAAGCCCATAATGCATTTTCATGCCAGATCGTGTGGAATATCTGCAAGGCGGGAAGCTGGATCTTGTCTTTCGGATTCTGTCCGAAATGCTCGCGGACAGTTGCATTCTTGTTAATCACATACAAACCATTCGTGGTACTCACCAGAATGCTGCCGTCTTTCCAAGCCATAAAATGGTTAACCCTCACATTCTTGATGTAGGCGCCTGCTTTGTCGTTGAGCAAAACGGGTTTCAGGTCGCGGGTATCTATCGTCGCCATGCCGCCCCAGGTTCCCATCCAGAGCGTATGTTCATTCAGTTTGTAAAAAGTAGTAAAACCGCGGCCGCTTACTGCGGGGAATGCAACCGGGTAATAGACCTCTGTTGCAGGATCGATTTTAATAAACTGGGTACCGTCAGTCACTGCATAAACCTGGTCTTGTGCAAAGAGCACTTTATAGGGAATTACATTGTCGCCGGGCAGATTACTCGGCCGGTGAAGCGCCATATGGCGGCGCATTCCAGTTACCGGATCAATCTGGTGAAGTAAATACGTTCTTCCATCACGATTGAAACCGTAGGAACATACCCATATTTTTCCTGAATCGTCTTCTGTAATACCGCGGATGCTGCTGCCGATATCGCCTGGCTTTTCCAGGGGTACATTGAGGTATTTCCGGAAAATCTCCTCGGTCAGCGTGATCTTGAAAAGTCCGTCTACGCACGAGATCCAGAAGCTGTCATCGGAGCTGAGGTAAGCGGCAAAAAAGTAGCTGGTAGCACCGGATTTCTGCTGCAGCTGGGAAGTCAGGTCGGTGAACTTGCCTGTTTTTTTGTTCAAAAAACCAATGTTCTCAGAGGCTTTGTACCAGCTGTAACCTCTTGAATCGTGACCGATATAGTCGGGAATTAAAGGCGTGTCAATTGCAGTAGCCGGACCAAGCTGTTGTGTTTCGAACACGTATTTGCGCGAAAATGGATCCTTACCGCCTTTTTTCTCATAATAAATAGTCAGCTCCCCGGGGGCAAACTGCACGAGGCTGGAAATTACGATATCACTGTTCAACTGCGCTTTATCCAACAGGTTGATCCGCCGGATGAGTCGCGCATTCGCATCTACCTTATCGAGGAATGTACTGCCTGTAAATGCATATCCATTGTTTTGTTTATCAAAAAAGAGCCTGGTTACCTGTGACTCGAATGCAGGCGAATGTCCAGGGCCGGCCGGCGGCGTATACAATGCGACCGGCACGCGCTTTTTGCTGATCTTCACGAGCTTGCCACCTGGTATCGCCGTCCACGTGTCCTGGTTATTGTCGAAGAAAATATCAAGATTTTGCCTGGTACCCGCTCCTTTCAGATTGCTGGAAGGATCAATGGTCGTGCAGCGCAGATTCACAGGGTCAATCACACTGACGCCATTGTTATGCGCGAGCCAGATATCCCCGCGGGCGCCGGTCCGCATTTGGTTGATCAGCGTGCCGCCACCAATCGAGCGGGTGAGGAGAGAGGTAAAATTTTGAAATGTGTACCCGTCGTAACGCCACAGTTCCTGCCCGGTTGCCACCCAAATAAACCCGCGCCCATCCTCCGCCAGGCAGCGTGTATTCCTGCTGGGCAACCCTTGCTCAGGGCCAAGCAGCTGAATGTTCACGCGCGTTTGAGGCCCCTGCGCCGGACAGGTGATTATGCCAGAATGTACCAGAAAGACAATCAGAGTGAAAACCCAAATTTTGCTCCGAAATAACAGGTGAGCAAACAAAACCAAATTACGCAGCATGCAATGAAGAACGGAGTTGAGAGGAAGATTTAAAAAAGACGACAAATTACCTGCCAAAACCTGCCTGAAATGGTGGATATAGCAAGAATTTGCTATTGCGCCTTGCTTACAGCATGCTTTGTTTTGTCCCCACAAGTTGCAACGACATTCAGGCAGGCTGTTTACCTGGTTACTTCCGGATTAAGTAGCTCTGAACCAATTTTTTACTCAACGTTATTCCTTTTTTACTCAACTTTTTTCAACCACCACACTGAACTTCCATGATGTACGGACGCGCTGGGCAGGCTGCGGGTGACGAAACCTGCTGGCTGTACAGTGACAAATCCGCACGGACCGGCAAGTTCAGCTGCCTAAACGAACATCTGACAGTTACATGAAAGCATTGAAAATTACAGGTAAGATCCTCGCCGGACTGGTGATAGTTGTTGTCGCCGCTATGATTTACGTTAAAGCCGCATTACCTGATACCGGTCCCGCTCCTGACTTGAAAGTAGAACTGACACCAGCTCGCATTGAAAGGGGCAAGTACCTCGCCAACCATGTAACTGTTTGTATGGATTGCCACAGTACCCGCGACTGGTCGCGGTACGCAGGGCCGCTATCGGGCGGTCTCGGTGGGGGCGGAGAAGCTTTTACGCAGGAAATGGGATTCCCGGGTAAGTTTTTTGCACCTAATATCACACCCTACACACTGGCCAGCTGGACGGACGGAGAAATCTTCCGTGCCGTTACCACTGGTGTGAACAAGGATGGAAAGGCGCTGTTTCCTGTAATGGGTTACCACCGGTTCGGACAGCTGGACCAGGAGGATATCTATTCGGTGATCGCCTACATCCGTGGACTGGCGCCGATCAAGAATGATGTGCCGGAATCCGAGCCCGATTTTCCGGTTAATTTTTTGATTAACACCATGCCCCAGAAAGCTGCATTTACGAAGCGGCCCGCCGAAACCGACCAGGTTGCCTACGGCAAATACCTTATTACCGCAACAGGATGCGTGGATTGCCACAGCAAAACTGAAAAAGGAAGTGTAGTGCCGGGCACAGAGTTCGGTGGCGGAATGGAGTTTAGCAGTCCGAATGGCGTAGTACGCTCGCCGAACATCACCATGCACAAGGAAACCGGCATTGGTAACTGGACCAGAGAGGCTTTCGTTGCGCGCTTCAAAGCATTTGCAGACAGCAATTATGTTGCCCCAAAAGTTGCACACGGTGACCTGAACTCACCTATGCCGTGGACAATGTACGGCGGCATGAAGGAGCAGGACCTAAGTGCGATCTTCGCCTATCTGAATACCGTCAAACCGATCGAACACCAGGTTGTCCGAATGGAGAAAAGGTAAGCTCCGCAGCAGTTAACCAGCTGCTTTAATAACACAAATCATCACTGATCTCTCAGAAACGCAGAAAATTTCAGATAAGAATTTATAATCTACAAACTTGGTAGATTAAATAGTTTAAGTAAATTCGCGCTCCGATTTACATAAACTATATCCAATTCTTATGTCTCAACATTTGCGTGTTTCTCCTTTCAGCATGTTGACCCTGGGCTTGCTGCTGCTGGCTTTTCCGGGATTTACACAAAGCCTGGTCAAAGGAAAGGTTACATCTTCCACTGACCAGTCGGCATTGCCCGGGATCAATATTCTGATCAAAGGTTCTACTACGGGTACTTCCACCAATGCGGATGGTACTTTCGAAATCCAGGCCGGTGAAGAGGCGGTACTGGTAATCTCCGGCATTGGTTACCTGACGCAGGAAGTGCCTGTGCGCCGCCGTTCTCAGGTCAATGTGCAGCTGAGCGATGATACGCGCCAGCTCAATGAGCTGGTGGTGGTCGGCTACGGCACTCAGAAAAAGCGTGACCTGACAGGCTCCGTCAGCTCGCTGGATAGCAGGGATTTCAACAAAGGGGTACAAACCTCTGTCGACCAGCTGATTGCCGGGCGCTCGCCAGGGGTACAGGTTACCCAGTCCAGCTCTGAGCCGGGCGGCGGGGTAACGATCCGCATTCGTGGGGCCAACTCCATCAATGCCAATAATGAACCTTTGTATGTGATCGACGGCCTGCCGATTAATAACACTTCGGTGGTACCCAGCTCGACGGTGGTCACGGAACAGGCTCCGCGCAACCCGCTCAATGCATTGAACCCCAATGATATTGAATCCGTCGAAATCCTGAAAGACGCTTCTGCGACGGCGATCTACGGCTCACGTGGTGCGAACGGGGTTATTCTGATTACCACCAAAAAAGGGACCAAGGGAAAATTGAATGTGAATTACGCGCTGTCCGGCGGTATTTCAGAAGTGACGAAAAGGGTGCCGATGCTGAATGCAAAGCAGTATACGAGTCTGCTCAACGACCTGCGCGCCGACCAGAAACAGGCACCGGAGTTCTCTGCCGAGCAGATCGCGCAAATAGGAGCGGGGACTTACTGGCAGGATGAGATTTTTCAAAAAGGGTCTGTTCAAAACCATCAGCTGAGCTTCTCGGGTGGGCAGGATAAATTCAATTACTATGCTTCGCTGAACTACCTTGACCAGAAAGGCGTGGTGATCAGCTCAGGGATCAAAAAGTATGTAGGTCGCGTCAACCTGAATTATTCTGATGAAAAGTTCAAGTTCGGACTCAGTCTGAATTCCAGCAATGTAAAGGATGATTTTGTACCAAATGGCGTGAGCGTCAATGAGAGCGCGGGTGTGATCAACACGGCTATTTTCCAGGATCCCACGCTCCCGATCAGGAATGCAAATGGTACCTGGGCGCAGACACAGATCGTTAACCTCGAAAATCCCGTGGGACTGGCCAGCGAGGTAAGCGATTTTGCCACTACCAACCGCACATTCGCGAGTGTATTTGCAGAGTACTTCTTCCTGCCTTCGCTATCTGCCAAAATCAACTTCGGAACAGACCGCCAGGATTCGCGCCGCGACATTTTCACTTCCAGGCTTACCAAAAGGGCAGAAGGTACCAGGGGCGTTGCCAATGTGCTCACGAGCAATTCTTACAATAACCTGATCGAAGTTACAGCGCGTTACAGTAAAGCTTTGGATAAAAACAACCAGCTTGAAATACTTGGCGGGTACACTTTCCAGGAATTTGAAACAAGCTCACTTACGGCGGGGGCGCAAAACTTCCCCCTCGACGCGCTGGGTACGGATAACCTTGCTGCCGGTGCACAAAGCACATTTTCGCTTGGTTCGGGTCGCACTAAAAACCAGCTGCTTTCCTACCTTGGCCGCATTAACTATAATCTTTTTGACAAATACCTGCTCACAGCCTCCATTCGCGCCGACGGTTCGTCGAGGTTTGGGGACAATAACAAATACGGCGTTTTCCCTTCTGTTGCATTGGGCTGGCGCATCAAGGACGAGTTGTTTCTCAAAAATGTCCGCTCAGTCACTGATCTGAAATTCCGCGCAAGCTATGGGGTAACCGGCAACCAGGATATCGGCAGCTACAAATCGCTGGTGCTGCTCGGCCCGCAGGGACAGGCGATTTTTGACGGCGCTCCCTATGTAGGTATCTCTACTACCCAGCTCCCCAACCCGGACCTGAAATGGGAAACCACCACGCAGCTCGATTTGGGCATCGATTTCGGGGTGCTGGATAACAGGCTCACAGGGAGTATTGACTATTTCCATAAGCAAACCAAAGATCTGCTGCTGCAACTTCCCGTGCCGCGTACGACGGGTTTTACCACTACATTCAAAAATGTGGGCGGCCTGAAAAACTCGGGATTTGAGCTGGGGCTGAATTCGATCAACATTACTGCGCCATTTACCTGGCGGACTGCGGCCAATTTCTCGACCATTAAAAACGAGGTAACCGATCTGGGCGCATTGCCTTTTATCCTGGGCGGCTCGGCGGGCTTCACCAACGATTTTACGATCATCCGCAAAGGCGATCCGCTCAATGCCTACTATGGTTACATTGTTGACGGTGTTTTCCAGACTGGTGAGGATATTGCCTCTTCGGCGCAGCCTTTGTCGCGGCCGGGTGAGTACAAGTACCGGGATGTAAATGGCGACGGGGCGATTAACTCGCAGGACCGGACGATCCTCGGTTCGCCGTTTCCCAAATTCACTTACGGGCTGAACAACGATTTCACTTACGGACCTTTCAACCTGTCGTTTTTCTTCCAGGGGGTGCAGGGCAGCAAGATGTTTAACCTGAACCGGACCGAGTCTGAAAACCCGATTTCTTTCCGGCGCAACCGGCTGCTTGAAACCTATACCGACCGCTGGACGCCAACCAATCCGACGAATAAAAACTCCTCTGCTGTCCCCGTCGCGGTGGCTTACACGAGTAATGTGAACAGCCGGGCGGTGGAAGATGCCTCTTACCTGCGCCTCAAAACATTGCAGCTCACCTACAACTTCCCGACTGCCAAATGGAAATATGTACGCAATGTGCAGATATACATAACCGGGCAGAACCTGTTTACCATTACGAAATACACGGGCTACGATCCCGAAGTGAGTGCATTCGGAACCTCCAATGTGCGTGCGGATTACAATGCATTTCCGCTTTCGCGTACTTACACGGCCGGTTTGAGTATTAATCTTTGATATTGATAAAAATGAAAAAGATGCTATATATCTTTTTATTGCTCACTGTTTTAGGCTGCGACAAGCCACTGGAAGAAGAGGTTTTTTCTTCATTCGGTCCCAATAATTTTTTCAAAACGGCCGACGATGCTGAGGCGCTGCTGAATGCGGCTTATGCGCTGGAACAAAAGCAGGGTACCGACGGATTCCGGAACATTTTTGTGATGGCCGAAGTCACTACCGACCTGCTCATTATCCGGGAGGGCGGGTTGCGCGGGCTGGCACAGCCGCTGGAAGATTTTACCTGGAATGCCTCCCACGAATTTTTCGATGTGGCCTGGACGCGGTACTACAGTGGCATTTACCGCGCCAATCTCGTGATCGACAATGTGCCTGCAATAGAACTGGACGAGGAAAGGAAAAAGCAGATCGTGGCCGAAGCCAGGTTCCTGCGCGCCAGCGGATACATCTATCTGTATGATCTTTTCGGGCCAACGCCGCTCATTACCAGTAGTATCAGCAGCAGTGAAGACCGGCCGGCGCGTGCTACCAAAGAAGAGTTCGTCAGGTTTGTGACGGACGAGCTGAATGCAGTAAGTGAGATCCTTCCTGTAAAAGCCAAAAATTATGGCAGGGCGACCAAAGGCGCTGCGCTCGCATTTCTTGCCAAATTTTATCTTAATAATAAAGAATGGGCAAAAGCCAGCGAAACAGCCCAGAAAGTAATTGATCTGAACACTTACAGTTTGTTTAACAGTGCTAACCGCGCCGATTTGTTCAAACTGGCCAATGAGGTGAACAGTGAGTTCATTTACGTGCGGCCGCACATTGCGCAGCCGGGCCTGGGTACCAACTATCTGGCACACGCCGCGCCGCCCAGCTACAAATTCAAGGGTAACCCCAAGGCCAACTACGCGACGCAACTGAAAACGCTCTCTGCATTTTACGATTCGTTCGATCCCAAAGACCAGCGCAGGCAGGTGTTCCTGACGGAGTACGATGACCTGAGCGGCAAGCACATTGTGTTGGGACAAGATGACAAAAGGAGCTTCAAGTTTGAAGAAGACCTGAATGCAACCGCCGCCGATTTGGGAAACGATTTTCCGGTAGTACGTTACGCAGATATCCTTTTAACTAAGGCGGAGGCATTGAATGAGCTGAATGGTCCGACAGCGGAGGCGCTTGGCCTTCTCAATCAGGTGCATGTAAAAGCCGGTCTGGCTGCATTGACACTGGCTCAGCTTCCGACGAAAGAAGCTTTCCGTGCGCAGATCCTGAAAGAAAGAGGGTGGGAGTTCTTTTCCGAAGAGCTGCGCCGCCAGGATCTAATCCGTCACGGCAAGTTTATCGAATGGGCAAAGGCGCGGGGCAAGGTTGCATTTGATCACCAGGTACTTTTCCCGCTGCCGCAAAGCGAGATCGACCGTAATCCAAACCTGAAACAGAATGAAGGTTACAAATAAGTTATTGAATTGCATTGCAATGGTTTTGGTACTGACAGCCTTGTCGGTACCGAAACCGGTATCGGCTCAAACTGCCAAGCCGAACATTGTGGTCTTCCTGGTGGACGATATGGGCTGGCAGGATACTTCTGTGCCATTTTGGGAGAAGGTAACGGACTTTAACAAGCGTTACCACACACCCAATATGGAGCGGCTGGCGCGGGAGGGAATGAAGTTTACCAATGCGTATGCAATGCCCGTTTGTACCCCCACGCGCGTGAGCCTCATCACGGGAGTGAATGCGGCGCACCACCGCGTAACACACTGGACTTCGCCCAACCAGAACACCAATACCGATTTTGCAGACACGACAATGCAGTTCGTCGACTGGAACATCAATGGTTTCAGTCCCGAAGCCAATGTGCCGCATACTTTTCACGGAACAGCATTGCCTGTGGTTTTGCGCGAAAATGGGTATTACACGATCCACAGCGGAAAGGCGCATTTCGGCTCGAAGGGTACGCCTGGTTCAAATCCTCTTAATCTGGGTTTTCAGGTGAATATTGCGGGGAGTGAGATCGGGCACCCTGCGAGTTATCTGGGCGAGAACAATTATGACAAACCTAACAATGGAAAGCCCAACCGCAATGCGGTACCCGGCCTGGAAGCTTACCACGGTACCGGCACTTTTCTGAGTGACGCAATTACAATGGAAGCTATAAAGGCTTTGGAAAAGCCTGTTTCGGAGAAGAAGCCGTTCTTTCTTTACCTCGCACATTATGCGGTACACACGCCGCTGGATGCTGATAAACGCTATGTCGACAAGTACTTGAAATTGGGTTTGGACAGTCTGGAAGCGAAGTACGCCGGGTTGATCGAGGGAATGGACAAGAGCCTGGGGGATTTGCTGAAATACCTGGACGATCAAAAGCTGGCTGATAACACAGTGATCCTGTTTATGTCCGACAATGGCGGGCTGAGCACCAAGCCGCAGCGCGGAGGCAAAGCGTGGACGCACAACCTGCCGCTCAAAGCGGGAAAAGGTTCTGTGTATGAAGGGGGGATACGCGAGCCAATGCTGGTGCGCTGGCCGGGTGTGGTGAAGCCGCAGACTACCGCGGCGCAGTATGTGATTGTGGAAGATTTCTTCCCCACCATACTGGAAATAGCCGGTGTAAAAAGTCCTGAACTGATCCAGCAGGTTGACGGAAAGTCCTTTTTGCCGATCTTGAAAAATCCTGCATTCAAGGACGATCAGCGCGCGCTGGTGTGGCATCATCCCAACCGCTGGATTGCGCAGGAGGGGCCCAACATTCATTTTGCAAGCGCATTGCGCAAAGGCGACTGGAAACTCATTTACGACTACCGGAACCAGAAGCTGGAACTCTACAATCTCAAAAACGACATAGGCGAGCAAAAAGACCTGTCGGCTTCCAATCCTGCGAAAACAAGGGAGCTAGCCGCATTGCTGACCGCACAGCTCAAAAAATGGAACGCACAATTACCTGTTTTCAAGAAAACCGGAAAGCCGGCTGCGTGGCCTGACCAGCTCGCTACGCGCTGAATGCTTATCAGACAAAACATATCATCATGAAAAGATATCCTATATACTCACTCCTGATTACCCTGTTTTTTAGTTCAGCGGCCGCATTTGCCCAGAAATCGAAACAGCCGAATTTCATTATCATTCTCGCCGACGATCTGGGTTATGGTGACCTGGGCGTGTACGGTCACCCGACGATCCGTACACCGAACCTGGACAAAATGGCACTGGAAGGTACGCGGTTCACGCAGTTTTATGTAGCGGCCAATGTCTGCTCACCCAGCAGGGCTGCATTGCTTACCGGCCGGCTGCCTGTCCGAAACGGCGTGTTCGGGACGAGTGCGGCTAACAAGGTTTTTTTTGCCAATTCCACCAGCGGCTTACCCCTGCGCGAAACAACGCTGGCCAAAGCATTGAAAGGGAAAGGTTACCAGACTGCAATCGTTGGAAAATGGCATTTGGGCTCGCTGCCTGAGTTTTTGCCGACCAATTATGGCTTTGATTCGTACTTCGGCATTCCGTATTCCAATGATATGGGCAAAGAGTCTTTCCGTACCGATGCGAATGGAAAACCGATTGTTGCTGACAATCCTGCATTGCCTTTGTACCGCGACACCAAAGTAGTGGAAACCGAGCCAAACCAGGACCTGCTGACAAAAAGGTTTACCAGCGAAGTGACCAATTTAATTACCAAAAACCGCAGCAAACCCTTTTTCATCTATTACGCCAGTCCGTTCCCTCACGTTCCGCTGCACGCTTCGCCTGATTTTGCAGGAAAGAGCAAGCGCGGGCCTTATGGCGATGTGGTAGAAGAACTGGATTGGAGCGTCGGGCAGATTTTGAACAAACTGAAAGAACTCAAACTGGACCAGAATACATTCGTCGTCTTCCTCAGCGACAATGGTCCCTGGCTGATGAAAAGTCTGATCGATGAAAACGGCGGCTCATCGGGGCTGCTTTATGAAGCGAAAGGGTCTACCTACGAGGGCGGAATGCGCGTGCCCGCCATTGCCTGGATGCCAGGAACTGTAAAAAGCCAGGTTTCGTCTACCGTAACCACTTCAATGGACCTCTATCCGACGATATTGAAGTGGGCCGGCGCAGAGGCACCTGCAAATACGCAGCTCGATGGCGGTAACATCGCCGATATCCTGACAGCCAAGTCCGGGAAAGGCGCGGAAATCGTTTATTATTATGAGAATAACGATCTGTACGCCATCAGGAAAGGACCTTATAAGCTGCATTTTAAAACCAATGCGTCTTACTCTCAGAAGCCCGCAGCAGTGCACAATCCGCCTCTTTTGTACAACCTGGAACACGATCCATCCGAAAAATTCGAGATCGGCAGTAAGTACCCGCAAGTGATTGAAGAACTGTCTGCGGCAGCGAAACAACATCTTGCTACAGTGGTACCGGTAGATGCGGAGCTGGACAAACGGGCCGCTAAAAAGTAACCTCAGCTGATTGCAGGCGCCAGTCTGGAGCTACTCGCTTTTCAGTATCTCAGCCGGGTTGCTCCGGGCTGCCTTGGCCGTTTGCCAGCTGATCATTAACAATGCCAGCAACATCACTGCAATGGCGCCGCTTACCAGTTCAATCATGCCGATGGGTTGATGATAAACGAATTTCGTCAGGAATATCTGATCAAAAAGCACATAGGTGACCGGCAATGCAACAGCCGCCGAAATGGCGAGCAGCAACAGGAAATTGCGGCACAGCAGGAACACCAATCCTGCCTGGCTTGCGCCTAGTACTTTGCGGATACTAATCTCTTTGAGTTTTGTTTCCGTTGTAAAAACGACCATTCCAAACAATCCCAGCGAGGCAATGCATATCGCGAGGAACGCGATAAAGCCTACGATTTTGATCATTACAGAAAACTGACTGTAAGCTTCCTGGATCTGATCGTCGTAAAAACGTGCTTCGAGGGTATGTACTTTGTCGAACTTCTTCCAGATGTTTTCCACCTTCTCGATCGTGGCTTCAAGGTCGCCGGAAGCTATTTTCAGGTTGAGATAACCACTGGGCTCGCTTGCCGAATAGAGGAGCATCACAGGGTCAATTTTGCTTTCCATTGTTCCGTAGTGGAAATCTTTCAACACGCCCACAATCGCCAGCTTCTTTCCGCCCACCGTGATCAACTCTCCCAATGCTTTTTGAGGATCTTGTCCGGCGATATTGAAGCGCTTCAATACCTGCTGGTTCACAATGACCTCGCTTTCCTTTCCCTTTTCGGGGCGCAGCTTGAAGTTGGTACCTGCCAGTAATTTATGCTGGTGCACGGGAATATAGTTTTCGTCCACAGTATTATGCCAGACTAATGCGGAATCGCCCGGATTGTACTTCACTGTTTCTCCATAAAAGCTGCCTACGCTGGTGATCATCCTGGATGTTGATATTCCTTTTACCTCCGGCAGCTCGGCCAGCTCTTTCTTCAATGCATCGGCCTCTTCACCGCGCAGCTTGATATTCAGTACGTTTTCAGTTGAAAAGCCCAGGTCGAAGTTCAGGAAACCTTTGTATTGTCCGTAACCAACCATCGTGGTGGCTATGAAGATCAGGGAAAGCACGTACTGTACTACAATCAGCGTTTTGCGCAATCCGATCCGCTTGAAAAGTTTAAGTCCGCCACTGTCTTTCATCACCGACAATGCGTTGATTTTGGAAAAGAACAATGCAGGTAATACGCCCGCCAGGATTCCTGTCACCGCCGCGAGCGCGATAAAGCAGAGTACTGTCACCAGCGAGAGGTTCAATGTGAAAAGCTGGGCAATGTGCTTGTCGAGCGAGAGGAACTCTGTGCGCAGGAATGCATATAAACCAAATGAAAACAGCAGTGCAAGCAGCGCAATCATTACTGCCTCGGCAATGAACTGTCCCAGTACGTGGCTCCGGTGCGCACCGATAAGCTTCCGCACGCCCACCTCCCGGGCGCGCCGCAGGGACCTCGCAATGGAAAGATTGGTATAATTGAAACAGGCAGAAAGAATGATCACGAAGGCGAGCCCGCCCAGCGCCCACAGGATCATAGGGTTTGTTTTGGGTCCAATGTTATTGGACAGATCCTGCCCCATTGCGATATCGTGCAGCGGTTGCAGCGAAACAGTCACTTTCGCGGTTTGTAAAGCTTTGTTTTCTGCCGCGCTCAGCTTATTTAGCGCGCGCTGCATGCCAGCCGTTGAGCCGCCTTTTGGAACCGTAATATAGACGTAGTTGGACCATACACTGTTCCATGCATAAAAGTTATTGTCCTTCTTGCCGATCAGCGCGTCTGCGGAGGCGAAGGAAATGAGCGCGTCAAAGCGGATATGGGATAGGTGAGGTACATCTTTGGCAATGCCGGTTACCTGGTAGTCGAGGGAATCGAAACGTACAGTGCGCCCGATCGCGTCCGTACTTCCAAAGAGCTTTTCGGCCGTTTTTGCTGTAAGTACCAGCGAGTAGGGTTCTTTGAGCGCCGTCGCCGGGTCGCCTGCGATCAATGGGAAAGTGAAGACTTTGAAAAAGGACTGATCGGCCCAGGTCGCTTCAATCGGAAAGATATTTTGCCCCACCTGCGCGTCACCCGAGAAGCCCGTGCGCATCACGGTGAAGTTCTCGATGCCCGGAACCGCATCAGGAATGCGTTGCGCCACTTTCACCGAGGTAGAAGCCAGGTTGATAGGCGACTGTCCGTCGTTTTGAAAACGCGTGATTACCCGGTAAATGCGATCTTTTTTCTCATGGAAATCATCGTAAGCCAGCTGGTCGCTCACAATGGAAATCACCAGCAGCCCTACCGACATACTCACAGCCAGGCCAATGATATTGATCATCGAGAACAATTTGTTGCGCACCAGACTGCGCCGCGACGTTTTTAAGTAGCTGCCGATCATAAAGAAATGAGACAAAAAGGTGAGTGGATCTATTTTTCGGATGGTATAAGGCCGCAGGAACTTGATCACGTCTATGATATAGATCAGGCGCGCACGCCTGGCTCCTTTGTTACGCACGTTTCGTGTGAAATACTCAAACAGATCGCCTTCCAGATCCTCAGCCAGGCCTGGCCGGCAGTACCATCTCAGGAAATCGGTCGCCCATTTGGGGGGCCGGGGGGTAGTCTCTTTCATATTGAGCCTTCGAGATTAAAGCCGGGAATGTTCCTCCAGATGTTCTCGCGCACTTCTTTGGCACGGGTGAGTGCGACCTTGCCTGCGTGGGTTACTTCATAAAACCGCTTCCGCTTTCCGCCCCGGGTTGCGCTTGCATCGCCGAGGTAACTTTTACTCAGGCTCTTTTCTTCAAGACGGTTCAATACCGCATGTACGACGCCGAGTTTGGCGGAGCGGCCGGTATATCTTTCCAGTTCGTCGCAAATGGCGACGCTGTAAGCTTCCTGGCCGAGGGCGGCGATAGTCAGCAGTACCAGTTCCTCAAATTCACCCAGATTGGTCCCTTTCATTGGATCAGCAATTAATTCATTAAATGTATGTAAAATGAAAATGTAAATTCATGTTTTGTATGTAAAATAATTTTTTGGGTTATTCAGCGCAATGAATTTACTGACGTGACAGGCAGGAGAGCCTTAAATGCAGCCTAGTGTTTACCCAGGGAAAATACTTTTTGGAAAATGCTTACCAGCAGAAAGACAATCAGTCCCGCACCGAGGCCAAGGGCAGCCTCTTTGACGATAGAAGGAAGATCAGGGAGAATGTGATGGAAGTATTTGACATTATGAACAAAAATCCCGCCTGCTACCAGTATTAATGCGATAGTACCAACAAAGCCCAGAACCTTGATCATAATAGGTAGTGCCTTCACGAGTACGTGGCCTACTTTGGACAGGAAACCTTTGTCGTCGGATTTTTTGATCAGCTTATAACCTGCATCGTCAGACCGCACGATCAATGCCACAATGCCGTAAACGCCGACCGTGGCTACCAATGCGACAGCAGAAACGGTCATAATCTGAATGGCCAGGCTTTCTTCCAGCACGCTGCCTAGTGCGATGATGACGATTTCAATGGAAAGGATAAAGTCGGTAGTAACTGCCGATTTAACCTTCGCTTTTTCATTGATTGCCGCGGCTTCCGGGCTTTCCTGCTCGCGTTGTTCAACAACGGATTGTTCTTTTTTAGGATGATGGAAGAAGTATTCAACGATTTTCTCTACTCCTTCATAAGCCAGGTATAAACCACCTAAGATGAGGATATAGGTAATAGCGACCGGGAGGAATACATTTAACAGTAAAGCGATCGGTACGATGATGAGCTTGTTCAGCAGCGAACCTTTTGTAATTGCCCACAAGACCGGCAACTCGCGTTCGGACAAAAATCCTGTTGCCTTTTCTGCATTCACAGCCAGGTCGTCACCGAGAATACCCGCCGTTTTTTTGGTCGCCACTTTCGTCGCCAGCGCGACGTCATCCATTAGAAAGGCTATATCGTCTAAAATCGCAAAAAATCCTGATGCCATATTATTTTTTAATTCCTCAAATCCATTAACAAAAACTGATCCAGTAGCTCCAAAACCATGTTCCGGAAACTGATTTGGCACGAAGGTAATAAACCGGCTGTATACTCAAATCACTCCCATTGCCGGAATCGACTTTGTAATATGCAATAAAGAAAGAAAATGTGAACCGGGATACGCGCCCTGGTGAATCCAGCAGAATTGAAGGTGCGCATTACCAACCATTTGGGACCGCCATGCGTCTTGCAAAGGCTAACCTGTAAACGATCTTCTATGAAACGCCGCGCCCTACTTCTGCTCGTCACATTTTCAATCCTCCTTTCATGTTCAGACAAAACGGTGGATCCGTCCAGGCTGGTGAGGCCGGTCGGGCTGCGGATCGCTGTTAGTGATGGGAATTATAACCTGACGTGGGAAGAATATCGCATTATTTGCATCACCAGTCCATGTCCCGATGTTGCAAATACCGAAGCTGAGGAATATGAGATTCAGATAGCCAACAGCGAGCTGGGCCCATTCAAAACTTACCGGACCGTTAAAGCGGATCAAAAATCAATCAGTATCCCCGTTGCCGCTCAGGGCGCTCAGCTTGTTGCGCGCATTGTATCCAAAGCCGAAGGCGCACCTGACGTGAATTCCAATGTGATTATGGTTAGCAGCGGATCTTTATCGCAATCTGCGCTTTATCCCGCATTCGGAACTTCGGAGTATGTAGGCGGCGGGGATGTGACCGAAGACGGAAAGTGGGCGCTTTATGCCACTTTCACTCAAAATGGGGCCGGTCAGTCCGATTTTACATTGTATCTGGCCAAGCTTGAAAATGAAAAAGAGGTGTCTGTAAAACGTATCGGCACGCAGGTAAGCGGCGGCAGGTTTTCACCTGATGCGAAGCAACTGGCTTATTATTCTTCCGCAGAAAACGGGTTCGTGATTTACGATATAGCGTCGGAACAGAAGCGGGTAATTCCTGGTGTGCCGCCAGCGCAGCAATATGGATTAGCCTGGTCGCCGGACGGAAAGTGGCTGGCTTTTGCAACGCTTTCGGAGCAAACGTCACGCCTGTGGAAAGTGTCGACAGCAGGCGGAAATGCGATTCCGCTAACACCCGAGATGCCAGCCAGTGAATTTAACGGCATCAGGCAGGCAGAGATAGACTGGTCTCCCGACGGAGCCTCCATTGCCGTAGCCCGGGCCCGCAGTGAAGGTGGTGGGAAAGATTACCGCGTCGCCATTTCATTCTATTCTCCCGAGGGCACCGGCGAGTCCCGCTATTTTGAAACGCAGCCCGGCTGGCTCGATACCACTCCTTCTTTCTCGCCTGACGGCAAGCAAGTTGCATTCCTGAGTACAAGAACCGAGCCCATTACATTTGCGTACAGCCTGTGGGTGCGCGATGTGGCGACAGGCAAGGTAAGGCAGGTCGGCTTGTTGCCGGGTCTTATCCCGTCGCCGGATTACCAGCCGCGCTGGCAGGGGAATAACAAGCTGATATTCATGGGTAGTCAACAAGGCAAACCTGGCTATTTCAGCGTGATTGTAGCGCCCTGATATCTGCTGCAACAATCTCTAAACCATGAAGGAACTGGTGGCCTCCGGTTTCAAGCTGCCGGAAAGTAGCCCATGGAAGTTGTTGTTTGTAAATGTCGAACTGTGCCAATGGCACCTCCTCGTCATCGCGGCAATGGTAAAAGAACAATGGTACCTGCGTATCCAGCCTGGCCGCAAAATCCGGCAGCAGCTTGAACGGTTCAACCCAATCTTCGTCCCCGTCCCAGAATGGTGTTGCCAGCAGGAATATGCCGGCAATTGACTTTTCAACTGTGTTTTCGGAGAGATAGGCCAGCAGCATCGAGGCCCCAAGTGAATGGGCGGCCAGGATTACACCATCACGACTTTCTGCAATTTCCTGACCAATCTGTCTGCGCCTGCCCAGGTCCGGCGTGGCGTCATTAGGCAGGTAAGGATAATGAACCGCGGTTCCGGGGCCAAGCTCGGTAACTAGCGAATCGACCAGCTTTTGGTCTGCCTCATAATCTTCCTTTGATCCGCCGCCGTGAAAGAAAACAATTTCTCTGTTCATAATGAATGTGTTAAATCACCTTGACACCATTTATATACATCAAAATTACCTGTTATAATCTCGGGCGGAGCTGGGCAATCCGGCCAATATCAGGGGGCGCGCGTGCCAATATTCCGGTAAGGCCGGGAGGGTAGTCGCCAGTTACCTGAAACGTTCCTGAGCAAAATATGTAAGAGATCATGCAATTCGGCCATTTGTCGCCTTCGTCCGGGCTTCTAGGTTTGCATTCCCAACCGGATCGTATTTTAAAAAAGCCGATGAAATCTAAAATCAGTACAGTTCTGCAACTGCTTTTCGCCTCTTGCCTGTTGTTGTTCATTGCTTCGAATCACCACGCAAATGCACAGGGAAAGCAGAAGTCGCGCGGCAGGAAAACGAAATCGCTTTCACCTGTCAGTATTGTAAACTTCAACGAAGCGGGCAAACAGGTGACACGCTTTGACGTAGCAGGCGATGCTGTGGATGCGCATGATGGCGAAATCGCCTATTTTGATGGCACTTACTACCTCTACGGGACGAGCTACGATTGCGGTTTTGCGTGGCAGAACAAGTCCGCGCCGTTTTGCGGTTTCAAAGTTTACGCTTCTCCTGATCTGGTCAACTGGACTGACAGAGGCTATCTGTTTGACGCCAAAAATCCGGTTTGGCAAAGCAGGTGCAATGGAAGTACTTACGGCTGCTTTCGTCCGCACGTAATCTTCAACAAACAAACAGGTTTATATGTATTGTGGGTAAATGTATATGACAACCGCGTCGGTTTCAGGGTATTTACAAGCACCAGCCCTGCGGGACCTTTTACCGAAGTAGACAATCCCAAGCTGGCGGTCAATAATGATGCAGAAGTAGCAGGCTTGAACAATGGAGACCACGATACTTTCGTCGACGAGGATGGAAAGGGATATGTAGCATATACCGACTGGCGGACGAAAGGTACAATCGTGATAGAAGAATTGACGCCCGATTTTCTTTCAGGTACCGGGAGGCACGTGAAGGCTGTAACGCCGGGCAAAACGGAAGCGCCGGGCTTGATGAAGCGAAACGGCATTTATTATCTGCTCTATTCGGATCCAAACTGCGGTTATTGCTCGGGTACGGGCACTTCGTACCGCACTGCCAGATCGCCACTCGGGCCGTGGTCGGAGGGTATCCGCATCAGCGACAAATCCTGCGGCGGGCAGCCTTCTTTCGTTTCGACCATTCAGTTTGATTCGGAAACAGTATACCTGTACGGCAGCGATCTCTGGAACAATGCAGCCAGGAATGAGGCACTTGCCAACTACTTCTGGGCGCCATTAAAGTTCACTGCTGACGGCGCTATCGAGCCGATCCCGTGTAATCCGGCTGAAAATATCAGGATCAGGTTAGGTGAAAAAAGCAGTCCGGCCAACCTGAAAAAACCTGAGACTTCATCGGGCCTGAATGGTTTTACAAGACAATGCGATATAGCAAACGGGAAGGAGCGGAGCCAGTCTTTTACCGCAACAAAAACGGGTAAGCTGACTTCGGTCAACATCACGACATTCCGCGACGGCGATCCTGATGCGGGACTCACGTTAAACATTTACCGCGCAACAACACCCGGCATTCCGGAGGGTAAGCCGCTGTTTTCAACGGTAGCATCACCTGATTCCATAGGCTGGGCTGCAAAGCGGCTCCATTTCGCGCCTGAGATCAACGTTGAAAAAGGCAGCAGGTATGCAGTTTCATTTACTTCCGGAACAACGAAAGGATGCTACGGATTTCAGTTTAACGATACCCTGCCTTATCCGCAAGGTGCAGCCGCTGTTAAAACCGACGCGGCTTTTGTAATTGAGAAAAATCGCAGCCTGAAATTTGAAACTTACATCAGCAGGTAAAAGCCGCGGCAAACCTCACGGCTCAGTGATTTAGGCGGAAGGTTTGCCACGGCCTTTGTGCAGATGCTTGTTACAGATTCATTCCGCCGGTCAGCTCGATACGCTGTCCATTTATCCAGCGTGCTTCATCACTGCAAAGGAATGCCACCACGCCGCCGATATCTTCGGGAGTAGCCACGCGCCCCAGCGCAGTTGCGCCTGCAACAAATGCGCGCATTTCCGGGGTATCCTCCATGGTGCTGCCGCCAAATACCGCTCCCGGCGCAACCACATTGGCGGCAATGCCCCGGCTGCCAAGTTCCAGTGCAAGGTACCTCGTATACACATCTATCGCGCCTTTCATGATCGCATAAGCAGATACGCCCGGAAAGCTGACACGCGCTACCGCTGAGGATATATTGACGATCCGGCCGCCATCACGCAGCTGCGTCAATGCTTTTTGCGTCAGGAAATAAACCCCTTTCAAATGGACGTTCATCATTTCATCGAACTGCGCTTCCGTGGTCTCAGCGACAGGCGCTGTGAGGCTGGTTCCGGCGTTGTTGATCAGGAAGTCAAATTTGTCGGTGCCGAATGTAGTCTGCAATGCGTTTGCAACCTGTTCAAAGAAGGGTTCAAATCCGCTGGTATCAGTGGTGTCGAGAGGAAGTGCAACTGCTTTCTGACCAAGTGCCTTCACAGCGGCAGCCGTTTTCTCGGCTTCGTTCTGCTTGCTGCGGTAAGTGAAGATGACGTCAATTCCTTTTCCGGCAAGACTAAGTACAATGTCTCTGCCTATTCCACGGCTTCCGCCGGTTACCAATGCTATTTTCTGAGTTGTCATGGGACTTTTGAATTGATTTTAAAACAATGCAAATGTCCCCTGTTCGTCGAAAAGCCGGTTTGTTACAACCAATCAGATTTATGTATAATTCAAACTTTTTGTCTGACTGCGGTAAGCGCCGGGAGCAATGGCGGTTTCTGTTTTGAAGAATTTGGAGAAATGGGCAAAGTCTGAAAAGCCCAGACTCTCGGCGATCTCGGCAATACTCCAGTCGGTATGCCGGAGCAGCGCCTTGGCTTCCTGCACAATCCGTCCGGCGATGAGCTCCGTGGTGGTCAGTCCGGTGGTTTCTTTAAGTACTTTGTTCAAATGGTTGATATGCACCGCCAGATGGTCTGCAAACTGGCTGGCAGTCCGGAGCATTACTTTCTGCTGCGGACTTTCGAGCGGGAACTGTCTTTCCAGTAATTCCAGGAAAAGGGAAGTAGTGCGTGCCGAAGCGCTTTGATTAGGATGCAGCATGACGGTCGACTGCAGCTTCTGTCCGAGGTGGATCAGTTCAAGCGTGTAGGCACGCAGCAAGTCGTACTTATAAGCGTAGTTCGAGTTGATTTCTTCATTCATGTTGTCAAAAATGCGCTGGGTACGGGCGATATCGTCATCGGACAAAGCATAAATAGGATGCTCGGGCGACTTGAAAATGGGCAGCTCGTCGATCATCACCCCACTTTTTGCCGGATGCAGAAATTCAGCGGTAAATACGCAGAACATGCCGGTTTGTTGTCCCGCCGGTGACCAGTAGAACGGACTTTTGGGTGTTGTAAAAACGAGTGTAGGCTTCGAAATTTCAATGCTGCGATCGGGGTAGTCTGCCTGCGAGCGGCCGGTCAGGAAGCTGATCTTGTAGAATGCGCGGGACGCACAGGATACCGTAGGCCTTTCGCGCTGTGTCGGCAGAATCTCGTCCAGGTTGAACACATTAAAATGTCCGACCTCGTCCTGTATCCCCTCGGGTAGCAACGCACTCAGATCGGCCGAGTCGCCGCTCGTAAAGCGTTCGCAGAGTTCTTCGAAAGTTGTCTTGTACATGAGCGTATATGTAAAAAACAAATATAACCTGCAATGGAATTTATTAGTGCGGTTTTGGTTTTAGTTTACGTAAAATAATTAACAATGCGCGAAACAACGGGCTTACTGGATCAGATCAGGCATCACGAGAAATTGTCGATTGCTGTCAATGAAAATTGCGCGATACCACTGCCGGAGAATGTTCTTGAAAAGCTGTTCAACCCACACAGATTGTCATTTTATTATCTGATGTACGTGGACCAGGGCAGTGCAACCTTCAAGGCAGATCTGCAGGAAATCACATTGTCGGACGGGCAACTGGTATTTGGCTTGCCGAACCAGATCTTTACCAACATGCCATTCAATCCGGAAGACCAGCATTATGCAGTTTCTTTTGATGAAAATACGCTGGCGCTGCTGCCGCACGCTTATTCCTTTCTTGTTAATCCTTTTGGAAGCAACGCCGTTTCGTTTGACGCAGAATCGAAGATCCGCGTGAAAGGACTGTTTTCTACTTTGTTCAAATTGCTTCATTCGCCCGGCAAGCAGCGGAACGCGGATATTATCCTGGCGCATTTGCACGCATTGCTCACCGAGATCAACAGCGCATATCAGCAGCAGGGCTATCCTGATAGCATTACGAATGCAAAACTTTCAAAGTATGTCGCCTTCAAGCTGGCTGTGGAAACACACCTGACCGAGCAGCAGGATGTACACACGATTGCTGATAAGCTCGCGATGACCACGAGCAACCTATACAGTGTTGTGAAGGAATTTTCCGGGTTTTCACCCAAAGAATGGATCACGCACAGGCTTATGCAGGAGGCACAGCGAAAGCTGCATTATTCGCCCGTTCCGGTTAAAGAACTTGCTTATGATCTGGGTTTCAATGATCCTGATTACTTCTCACGACTTTTCAAAAAGAGCACGGGCAAGAGTGTAAGCGCCTTTTTGGAGGATTTGCGCGATTTGTCCAGCAAGTGAAATGATTCGTCCATTCGTGCTCTCCAGCTTACCGCTACTTTTGACCTGTTAATTAAAACAGGCAAAAATGAAAACAGCATTAGTGACAGGCGCAAACAAGGGGATCGGGTTGGAAGTAGCCAAACAGCTCTCCCAAAATGGATTTTTAGTATACATCGGAAGCCGGAATTTGAGCAGCGGACAAATCGCAGCAGAAAAGCTCAGGGAACAAGGATTTGACAATGTCAGGGCGGTGCAGCTTGATGTTACGGACCGGCAATCGATCAGCGCGGCGAAGGATTTGATCGCTGCTGAAACAGGTATCCTGGATGTTCTCGTTAACAATGCGGGGATTTCAGGCGGCTTTCAGCAGTCGGCACTTGCAACCGCCAGCGATGTTTTTAAAACCGTTTATGAAACGAATGTATTCGGTGTGGTGGATGTAACGCAGGCGATGATCGATTTGCTGAGAAAATCGGAAGCGCCGCGCATTGTGAATGTAAGTACCAGTATGGCGTCCCTTAACCTGGCATCGGACCTCAGCAATGCCAGTTATCCAACGCGGTATGTGGCGTACCAATCTTCCAAAGCTGCGCTCAATATGTACACGATCAATCTTGCGTATGAGCTTCGTGACACCGCTTTCAAAGTCAATGCAGTTTGTCCCGGCTGGACAAAAACCGACTTCACCGGTCATCAGGGCACGAGCACAGCAGAAGAAGCCGCGCAACGCATTATCAAGTTCGCATTCATCGACGAGCAAGGACCAACCGGCCAATTTTTCAGTGAAGAATACTTCCCGGCACCAGCCAATTGTCCATGGTAGGAGAGAGTGGGAGCTGGCTTAATGCAAAAGTGAAATAGAGCAATGAAACAAAACAGCGCCGCGGGATACCGGGGCGCTGTTTTGTTTCATTATAGTGGCGTAACCTTGTGTAGTCAGTTGATCCCATTCATTGCCGTTAGTACCAGCGGTGCATTGTCGGTTACTACAATGGTATGTTCGTGTTGTGCCATGAAACCGCCTTTGTTTCCGACCATTGTCCAGCCGTCATTCAGCGCGGTAGCGTAGGAGGATGTGGTTGAAATAAATGTTTCGATTGCGACAACCGAGTTTTTCTTGAAACGTCTGTGATCGGCTTTGTTTCTGAAATTCATCAGCTCATTGGGCTGTTCGTGCAGCCCGCGGCCAATACCGTGACCAGCCAGGTTCCTGATTACTTTAAACCCGCGTTTTCTGGCTTCCGACTCCATCAGGTAACCAATGTCCGCTATTTTGACGCCGCCCCTGATATTATGGATCGTTTTCAGCAAAATCTCTTTCGAAGCGTCCACAAGCTTCTGGTGTCTGTGAATATCCAGTCCAAGAACAAACGAGCCGCCATTATCCGCCCAAAAACCGTCCAGCTCGGCTGAAACGTCGATGTTAATGAGATCGCCTTCCTGCAATTTCCTTTTAGTGGAAGGTACTCCGTGGCAAAATTCATTATTGACGCTGATACAGGTCCAGCCTGGAAATTTGTAGGTCGAATGCGGCGCAGACTTTGCTCCAAACTCCGACAGCAACTTCGCTGCATACTCGTCGAGTTCTTTCGTGGTCATTCCGGGCTGCGCGTAGTCGGTCATTTTCTTCAATGTTTGTGCAACCGCCTCACTCGCCTTTTGCATTCCCTGTAAATCAGATTCTTTTGTAATAGACATAAATTGTGTTTTAATGTAGCCGTCGCTGCCACGGCCAAGATATTTTTTTATTCACTCATTCCCCGTTCCACGGTGGCTCATTCACTCATTCATTTCTCTCCTCCGCATCGGCATCGCGTCAATCAGGCCGAAGAGCTTGCTCACTTTCACAACTTCGGTGGACCTCAGCTTTTCGCCGCCATCGCGGCCAACCAGGATGAAAGTAAATGCCTCGGAGCTGTCGACCTGCCACTTTTTCCATTTGCCGGCATTTTGTGCAGAAGCCGCAATGGACTCTATTTCAATGTCCCGCTCCCGAAATCCGTCCTGAGCTGCTTCCAGTTTTTTCAACTGTGATTTCAGGAGTTGCTGGCCTGCTGCGTTATGAAACAGCAAAACCTTGCGCGGCTGTTCCGCTAGGTTGACCATCATGAGAAAAATTATGATTATAGTTTTCATAATGCCACCTTCAAAAAAATGCTGCCAGCGTACTGTTAACGCAGCAGGGTAATGGTCTTGCGGATAACCTGAGTCCGGCCGTCGGTGAATTCGATCATGAGTTCATAGGGGTAAATCCCTGGCTGCACCCTGGTGCCCTTGTAAAAACCGTCCCATAAAGCATAGCCACTCTCGACAGTCTGCTCGTCACGCAGGGCGATCACACTGCCCCAGCGGTTATACAGCCTGAAATACCGGATCTTCAATGCGTCTCCCGAAAATTTGAGATCCATTGATTCATTTTTACTGTCGAGGTTAGGGGAAAATGCATTTGGAATAAATACCTGCGCCAAACAATCTTCCACTATTCGGAAAGAGCGGCCTACATTGCAACCTGCGGTATCGGCGACGAATACGGTCCCACTACCTGCCGATAACCCGGTGAATAGTGTGTCACTTCTGAAATCACCTGCGTCTATCCAGTACAACAAGGGGCCGCTGCCGGTCGCGTAGATTGAAATAGATCCGTCGCTTCCATTGCAGCTAGGATTTCGTTCGGTTACATGGTGGATCACGGGAGCAGGAGCTGTGCTGACTGTGATCAGTTTACTGGCAACGCATCCGCCCTGATTTTTAGCATAAGCAGTATAGGTGCCTGGTTCAACTTCACCGAAAAATGGCGAGCTTACATAAGTAAGTCCGTCAAGTGAGTAGCTGAGTAATCCCGTAGCCGAGGCGGTGATCGTAACGGAGCCAAATTTCGCACCGCAGTTTCCGTTCTGCACTTCCACATTCTGCAATGTTACTCCTCTCTCCGCTGCATCAGGTACTCTTATCATCGAACTGACTTCGCAACCTACTAAATCTCTTGCTCTCACGAGGTACTCGCCGCCAGGCAGGTCGGGAAAATAGCCTGTTCCCTGGAATGGACCATCGTCCAATGCATAAGAAAATTGGTCATAACCGCCCTGGGCAACTGCGCTGATACCATTTGAACCGGCTTCGCACGGATTCAAGGTATGTAACTGTAAAAAGCTGGGCATAAAGCGCTTTCCCACCGTCGCTTCCCGGGTATCTGTACAACCGGCAGATGTCCGGGCCGTTATTTTGTATGTTTTAGGATAAAGCCCCTGGAAAACCGGCGATGTCTGAAATGCACCATTATCGATGCTGTAAGTAACAGGTTCAGCGCCTGTGGCTGCTACCGTGATAGTCCCGTTGTCTTTCCCACAATTGGCATCTGTCAGCCCGATATCCGTAATCCTGGCCTCATTAACCTTGATAATCACAGGTACTACAGGCGTTTCTGTGTCGTGAAAGGTTTGGGAGAGAAAAAAGGTATCAGTTTCGGTGATCGGTGTCTGGTAAATGTTGCCCCGATAAAGCAATTTTGATTTTTTTGGGTCCGCGTACCAGCGTACATCTTTGCCGGTTACTTCGAGCCTGGCAACTTCTCCTTTACAAAATGTATCGGGTGATTTCAGCCGCAGTCTGTAAAGTTCAAGTGTGAGCTTCATGCCCGCACAGTCAAACTCCCGCAAGCCCGTTATCTTTTCTTCCCGCGGATCATAGGTGAAAGAATATTTACTGTAACAAAACAGGGCAGGGTCGGCCACATTTATTTCTTTGATGACGGCGAAATGCATTTCGCCTGCATTCCCGCTGGCAGTTCCATTGCTGATATCCCACCTGGCAAAGTAGTTCGTCTGACTGGTTACCTGCTGTAAAAAGTCGCCGGTAAGCTTGTTGCCGTTTTGGGTAATCTGCATGGCACCAGGCCAGTAGGAAACCGTCGCTGGTCTCGGCCCATAGTCCATTCCCTGCCAGTAACCCGACAGATCCTGTCCGGCCAGGGGGAGCAAATGGAGCCCGGTAAATAGTAGCAGGATCAGGCACTGTAATGATTTTTTCATATTAAAACGAACGTGAGCCTACGAACAAGCGGGAGGTTTTGCGTAAAAGATCGGGTAAATCTCTATCTAATATAAATGTCGCAAACATTCCGTAACTATATTTGCTTCGCTAACGATGCGTACCACTCTGCTATACATATGGCTAATCGCAACCATCCTGCCGACATTCAGTCAGTGGGGTACCATCGCATATTACCAGATCAACAAAGAGTACATTACACGTGTGCTTTGCGAAAATCGAGACAAACCGCAGCTCCATTGCGACGGGCATTGTTTCCTGGCTAAAAAGCTGAAAGCCCAGGAGGCGAAGAAAGACCAGCAAACCAGCGAACGCGTTCAGAATCTTCCTTCACTGCATCTTTTCGCGTCTCCACTCGCTTCATTCGAGTTTTTGCCGCGTATTTTCATTCCCAATCAGCAGCATACCTTTCCTTATCATCTGGCCGCTTACCAGGCCCCGCTTACAGTTGTAGTTCCGCCACCCTGCGCTTAGGTCACACTTCTTGTATTTTTTACCTAACCGCACCCGCTCGGCTTTCCGACGGGCTGTATCTACAATTGTATCCCAATGAAATTGAAATATCTGATTTTGTTACTAGCCATTTTAACAAGTGGCTTAAAAGCTGCTGCCCAATCTGAAACGGGCACATTAACCGGCCGCATTGTCAATGCAGAACACGAACCTGTCGCCGGCGCTTCCATTGCTTTTCTGAACACGGGCTGGGGAACCATTACCGATGCTGACGGGGAATTTACCCTTGCAGGTATTACACCGGGCTCCTATATCCTGACGGTGTCCAACATAGGGTATACCGCTCACACGCAGACCATGAAGATCTCGAAAGGGAAAAATCCTTTTCTGAACCTCCAACTCTCCGAAAGCAGGCAGGAGCTGAAAGAAGTGACGGTCAGCGCGGCCAGGAGCAGCTACCAGGTAGCTGCGTCTAGCACCTCAACGCGACTGGACGTTCCTTTGCTCGAAACACCACAGTCTGTGCAGGTGGTATCCTCGGCCGCCCTGCGTGACCGGCAGGCTTTTACTCTCAATGAGATCGCCGGTACATTCACGGGCATGAAGGCCAACAATGGAAATGGCAATTTCCAGATCCGCGGATTCACGGCATACTCGCCAAATGATGCCAGTTTTCTGCTATTCAACGGGATTCGAGGAAACCTGTACTTGTGGAGCCAGCAGCCTTTGCTGTATAATATTGAATCGGTAGAGCTGCTGCGCGGGCCTTCGGGCGCATTGTTCAGCGAAGGTTCGCCGGGTGGGGTTATTAATTTTATTACAAAAAAACCCCTTGCCGAGAAAAGAGCGTCAGTTGATCTGTCGCTGGGAAGCTGGGGATTCGGCAGGGGGTCTGTTGACTTTACCGGACCTGTTTCCCGCAGTAAAAAACTATTGTACCGAGCTATTGTCGGGTACGACCGGACTGAAGGTTTCAGGGATTATCAGAAAAAACAGAATCTTTTCGTCGCGCCCTCGCTGACTTACCTGGCCAGCGAAAGAACTTCCCTGAACCTCGAACTCAACTACGCCTATGCAAAAGCTGTGCAGCAATACGACAATGGGAGCTACATTCTTTCCCGGCCCGACGGTACATTCGACTTTAACTATTACCCGGACAATCTGACGATCCAAAGTCCGACGGATTATGGAAAAACGCGTAATACTTCGGCTACGCTGACCTTCAACCATCAATTCAGCCAAAAACTGAGACTCACGGTCGTGGAACGCGCGGTGCGGAATGTGCTGGATTATACAGACCATATTCCGGTGGGAAGAATAAGGAATGACTCGATCAGCAGGGGATACCAGGACTGGGAAACGGACCGGTTTAGTCTGCAGACCACTGCATTTGCAACTTACAACGCGAAAACGGGCGCGCTAGGGCACCAGCTTATTGCCGGGGCAGACTATAACCGCTATGGCTGGACGCAGAATGATTATCAGTACAAATCGTCCACCCGCATTTCCATTCTGCATCCTGATTACACGGGCAGCATTCCCGACCATTCCGTTCCGGCAGACGAATCCGACGACAACAAACGCATTACCAACCTGATCGGTGCTTACGTCCAGGACCAGGTGAGTATCGGCGACAAGCTGAAAGTGCTTCTTTCTGTCCGTTTTGATAGCTACAATGGAAGAGAAACGCCATTATCGGAACGTGATAACAAGCAGGGTGACGAACTGAAAACGTCGGGCTGGATACCGCGCTTGGCGCTTGTGTATTTGCCGGTGAAGAACCTTTCGGTGTATGGTACCTACCTCAGATCCTTCAATCCGCAAACTTCCAACAATGTACTTGCTGGCGGCCCGTTCCCCACGCGCCGGGCTACACAATACGAAGTAGGCAGCAAGGCAGATCTGATCAGTAACCGTTTATCGGCTACTTTGTCGCTTTACCAGATCAACTACGCCAATATTCTCACGGCGGCACCTACCGAAGAAAACTCCCACCGCCAGGCAGCCATTGACGGTACGCGCAGCCGAGGTGGCGAGTTTTCGGTAACGGGCAGTCTCCGCAACCTGAGCCTGATCGCGGGATATGCATTCAACGAGCATGTGCTGGTGAGCACGAGTACCTACGGCAAAAAGGGCGACCGCTTTGCCAATGCACCGAAGCACCAGATCAATTTCTGGGGTAAATACACACTGGCTGAACACGCGCTGAGAGGGCTCGGCATTGCTGCTGGCGTTCGTTATGTAAGTGATCAGGTTGGGTTACTGAGCAATCAGAACTTTGTATTTCCTTCATATACCGTGCTCGACGCGGCGCTTTCCTACTCTCGGAACCGGTACCAGGTACAAATCAATGCATATAACCTGACCAACAGGCATTATTTCACGGGAAGCCGGTCGGGCGTGACGACGGCAGGCTTGGGCGATCCGTTCAATATCAGGGTGGGGGTTAGTTATCAGCTTTGGTAAGCTCAGGTTTTATGAAAAAGATCACATCGAACCGAAGCTTGTTCAGGCTGCATAGCTGGCTTGGACTCGTAACAGGCGTCTTTCTGATTTTGCTGGGATTAAGCGGCTCCGTTCTGGTTTTCAGAACGGAGCTCGATGCGCTTGCAAACCGGGAGTTACTGCACGTCTCAAATGCCGGCAATAAACTGCCCGCAGACGCATTGATGCGCTGCTATGAAAAGATCACCGGCAAGTATCCCAATCTCGACGGTATCGCTTGGCTCAATCCCGACGCGGGGCCTGGCGAGGCCTATAATTTCAGGATTTACTTCAATGATGCGCGGCTGCTCACCTATGATCTGGCGCTGATTTCTTTCAATCCCTATACCGGCGCTATTCTGCGCGAGGGACCGGCAACTGACTTTACACCCAGCTTTATTGAGTGGCTGTTCCAGTTCCATTTCAGTTTCCAGCTGGGTATGCCCGGTGCGGCGCTTACCGCAATCTTTGGCATTACCATGCTGCTTTCGCTGCTGACCGGGATGGTTGTTTACAAAAAAATGATCTGGAAAGTCCTGACCTTCCGGATTTCAATCAACTGGAAAAACTGGCGCACCATCAGCTCGGGGCTGCACCGCATAGTAGGTGTGTGGTCACTGCTTTTCAATGCGGTGATCTTCTTTACCGGATTCTGGATGAACCTGTTTGCTTTTGAGGCAAAAACCTGGGAAAAGGAACTCGCCCCCGCACGGCCCAACACGGTGATGCAGGTACCTGCCGACGAAATGTACCTGAATGCATTGCACGCAATGCCGGACCTTGAACCAACCCATGTTTACCTGCCAACGCAGCCGGAGCGCAAGTTTGAAGTAAGAGGATATCATCAGGGTCAATGGAAAATCTGGGGCGCGTCCAACTCGGTACGCTTTGATCAGCAAACCGGTGAACTGCTGAAAATTACCCGGCTTGCCGATAAATCTGTCAGCGAGCGCATTGAAGCAGCTGTACAACCGGTACACGTGGGCAATTTTGGCGGATTTTGGGTTAAGATCTTCTACGTAATTCTGGGACTCACGCCCGGATTACTTGCTGTGAGCGGCTTTCTGCTATGGTGGCGGCGTATCTAAACAATTGAATATGAACATTTGCCGTAAATGTTGCACTCCTGCATTGTAGGGTAGTTACTGGCACACAATTTATTTAAGAGGTGTCTGATTTTAACGTGTGTACGAGCAGATGGATTATTTAAAAGGGTTTGCAGCCTTGGTGTATGAAGAAAGATGATATAATCCCCTGGGACTGGCACCGCATTCTTTTCGGACAAGCTCCGCCTGAATACCTGATAGAAGTTTTCCTGAGAACCAGCCTGATTTACATTGCATTGCTCGTGATCATCCGCGCGATGGGCAAGCGGATGGGCGGACAGTTGAGCATTTCGGAAATGGCCATTATGGTCACCCTTGGTGCGATTGTCTCGCCGGCTATGCAGATCCCGCAGCTTGGATTGCTGATGGGCGTGATGATCCTGGTTTGTGCGCTGGTGTTTCGCCGGGGTGTAAGTCTTGCCGAGTTTTCGAGCAGGAAATTTGAAAAAATCAGTCAGGGAACCACGCAGATGCTCGTCAAAGACGGGATCATCCAGATAGACCAGCTCGAAAAGGTCAAAGTATCCCGGCAGCAGCTCTTTGCCGCGCTCCGGGACGAGAATGTGTTTAACCTCGGTGATGTAGGCCGGGTGTATATGGAGGCATTCGGTTGTTTCAGCATTTACATGAATGCCGAGCCGGCGGCAGGGTTATGTATTTTCCCACCTTCGGATACCAGTATCGAATGCTACTCACAGCGGATCGTGGAGGAACACAGCGCCTGTATCAATTGCGGCAATGTAGCGCCCGGCGCGCAAGAGTCTCAACCCTGTGAAACGTGCGGTTCCGACGTCTGCATACCCGCAGCTGTTTCCGTCAAATATGATCTCATCGACAAATGAAGCCGGAAGAAATATTCATTAACGACTGGCAGCGCATTTTTGTAGGTGACGTACCAGGTGCATTTTACGCGGAAGTTGTGCTGCGCGTGGCGGTCATTTACCTGATCCTGATGGTAGCAATGCGACTGATGGGCAAAAGAATGGCCTCTCAGCTCAGCCGGAACGAAATGGCGGCGATGGTTTCGCTGGCAGCTGCGATAGGGGTACCCCTGCAATCGCCCGACCGGGGCATTCTGGCAGCTGTTGTTATCGCCGGGATTGTCGTTTTCGTGCAGCAGCTGATCGCCCGACTGGCAATGCGAAACCAAACGCTTGAAAAGATCACACAGGGAGATATTACGCCCCTCATTGAGGATTCGCGCCTGAATTTGCAATTGATGAAAAGGGCGGGGATAACCAGGGAACGGGTATTCGCCCAGCTTCGCTGCAAAAGGATCCGCCACCTGGGAGAAGTAAAAAGACTGTATTTCGAGGCAGGCGGCACATTTACATTGGTCAAGCGGCACGAATCGGTACCCGGCCTGCCCATTCTGCCGATCTGGGACCAGGATTTTCAGCACAGGATCAGCGCCGTTGCCGATAATTGGGTTTGTTCCAATTGTGGTCACGATCGCGGCATTGCTCAGCCTACCAAATCCTGCGAAAATTGCGAGGGTACTTCATTTATCAAAGCGGTAGAGTAGTAGATAGCTCCATCCAGCGCCTTCGGTCAGCAGCCAATCGGCTACATGCATGGCATGATATTTCAGCACTTACCTGTTCATCGTTTTTAATCATAAATACAAGTTTGTTATGGCTACGAGTAAAGTAAAACAAATACACGACTTCGGCCAAAGCATCTGGCTGGACTTCATTGACCGTAAAATCATCGACTCCGGTGAATTGAAAAAACTGATCGAGGAAGATGGCGTACGGGGCGTTACTTCCAATCCTGCCATTTTCGAAAAGGCAATCAGCAGCAGCTCGGATTACGATGCCGATATCGCAGAACTTTCCAAAGGGGATAGTACCAACGAAGAGATATTTTTCAGTCTTGCGATCGAGGACATCAAGTCTGCCTGCGATCTGATGTGGCCGGTTTACAATGAAGAAGACGTGGTAGGAGCCGACGGGTATGTGAGCCTGGAAGTTTCCCCGTTTCTTGCGCTGGACACCCAGGGTACCATCAAGCAGGCGAGTGAGCTCTGGATGGCAGTAGACCGTGAAAATGTAATGATCAAAATCCCCGGAACACAGCCGGGACTTGCCGCGATACAAACGGCGATCAGCGAAGGGATCAATGTCAATGTGACATTGCTTTTCGGGCTTGACCGGTATGAAGCGGTGGCAGAAGCCTATATATCCGGTCTGGAAAAGCGTGCGGAAATCGGATTGCCGGTAGACCATGTTGCATCGGTAGCGAGCTTCTTTTTGAGCCGCATTGATATTTTGGTAGACCCGATATTGGAAGAAAAAGGACTGGCCGAGCTGAAAGGCGAAGTGGCCATTGCCTCTGCCAAGCTAGCTTACCAGATCTATAAACGCATGTTCAGCACCGATCGCTGGAAAAAGCTGGCCGACAAAGGCGCGGTTCCGCAGCGGCTGCTCTGGGCAAGTACCAGTAACAAAAATCCTGCTTTCAAAGATACCAGGTACGTGGAAGCGCTCATTGGTCCCAACACGGTAAACACAATCCCAATGGAAACGCTGGAAGCTTACCGCGACCATGGCGATCCGGCGAGCCGGCTTGAAGAGGATCTGGATGCAGCAACCAGTGTAATGGAAAAGGTAAAAGCCGCTGGTATTGATATCGACGCGATCACCAAACAGCTCGAAGAAGAAGGAATTGAGAAATTCAACAAACCTTTCCAAAAGTTACTGGACGCGATCGAAAACCAGAAATAGGAAAACCTTTTTGATAAATGCGCAAAGCCGCTCCTGTTGCCAGGGGCGGCTTTGCGCGTGTTTGGGCTAATAGATGCTAGTAGTTGTAGTAGTTAAGTGCAGCCAGCTGGGCTGTGAATGACCATCCCGGGGAAATGTTGACGCTGTTTCCATTGGCTTCTATCTTGTACAAATTGCCCATATCAGCGATGTACAAAGAGCCTTCCGAGGAGACCATCTGCGCAGTTGGCGTAAATAGCGGTGAGAAGAGGAGCGCAAATCCGACCGCCGGATCCAGTTTATAGATACCGGATGTTTTGCCCGGCGTAGTCTTCACGTAGTAGAGCCTTCCACCCATCGCTACCAGTTCTCTTGCGTCGGCTACAGCAGCAATCTGGACGAAGTTCTCAGTGTCGGGAGTCAGACGGAAAATGGCATTCTTGGTCATAACATAGAAGAATCCATCCATGTAGGCAATGTCAGTGGCCGGAAGCCAGAGCTGCGTGCCGACCGTCGTGGTTACACCCGTATCAGTGCTCACCTTTTTGATCACCCCATTGTCAATTACATACAGGAAACCTTTCAGGAGCACCATCGACTGCACATAGTAGAAGCCCGTTGCGATCACTTTTGTATCTCCATTATCCGGACGTATTCTGACGAGCGAGCCGCCTTTACATGCATAAACAAAATAGGGATCGGCAGTGACAGCCCGCGTGTAAAACCAGCCCTGAGATAGCAAAGCCCTTTTGCCTTTTCGTGTATCCGAAGCATAAAGGCCGTCGTCTGAAATAGAATAGATGTTGGAGTACATCGCGGTAAGGCACCGGATATCATTGGGTGATAATTCCGTACGCTGAACAGAGAAAGGCTGTCCGTCTTTGGTGGTCATAGAAGGCAGTCCGTTGCTGGAACAGTAATCGGAATTCATCATCATCACCGATTTCAGGTCCATTTTATCAAAGCCGAAACCTGCACTGCCCGATTGCTTGTGGGTCAGAAAATTGACCTGCAATGTTGGCGCAATGTTCTGGAAGTTGACGGTGATGGTCTGGTCCCTGTCGTCGCGGGTATGTTCATGAAAAAGCCCCAGCGTGTGACAGATCTCGTGGAGCGCGCCGCCTTTGCTGAAACCAAGTCCGAGCGTAATGAACTGCTGCCCGCCGGTCACGCCTACGGAGGAGGAAAAGCCGCGTCCGTACTTGAAGGTCACATAATTATACTGATTGGAACGGTAAACAAACGTAATGGGCGTTGAAGCTTCAATGATCGCCATAGCCGCATAGATCGCGGAAGTGTTTGTAACTGTTTTCTCGATGGTGTAATAAACAATTCCCTTCGCCCACTTTTGCGCATTGAGGGATACTCCGGTGCCTTCCGTGCGTGCGCCGGCTGCTGCGTTAAGCTGCTTTTTGGAGAGGATAATGTCGCCTTCAAATACCGCCTCTCCATTGATTTCAGCGTATTTGATGTTTCTTCCGAACAAGGTACCTTCCTTTTCTTCCCCTGTTTCGCCCGGGTAGGCCAGCTCCGGCACCACCTGCTCAGAAGTCTTTTCAACTGTCGGGACCAGCGCTTTTTCTTCTTTCAGCCCGGAGCAGGCAGTCAGGTAAACAAGGGACAAAATGGTGAATGATGTCCTGATAAAAAATAGCATGTTTTTCATGATCAATCTGGTTTTCGGGTGGATACGGAATTTGAATCGTACAGCTTGTTACTGTACGATTCAAAACTACCGCAGCCAGCAGGCCAGAAGGTTCAATAATCGACGAACGGCGGTCGATAATCGCGGAATGGAAGAAACTTAGCCGCGCGCTCGACGATTTGCCTGATGATGTCAGCTTAATAGATATCCCACCAGTTTTTTGTAGCCTGCGAATCGCCCCCGATGCTTTTCGCGGCTTGTTCGCTGTTCGCTGCATTGGATGCGCGGCTGGCACTCGGGTATTTGAGGCGTTTTACGATACCGTCTTTCACTTCCTGATCCAGGCTTCCCGAAACCGGCGCGATGAACAGCGTATCTCCGTCCGGTTTTTTGATATCCAGTCTCAACCGCTCCATCCATCCCTGAATGCCCTGCATGTACAGCGCGAGCCACTTTTGTGTACCAATTACATTCTTCCAGTTTGCTGCCTTGTACGGCACCCTTATCAGGTAGGCTTCAATGGCCTTTGCATCTGTAATGCCCCATTGTGTCATGGAAGCGGTCACGGCCTCTTTGTACAGGTCCGCGGCAGTGGCAGTACCCACATTCATTCCGCGCGCCGTAGCCTCGGCTTTGATAAAAGCAACCTCCGCATAAGTGATTATATTACCCCGCGCCGAGCCGCTGTAAGCGAGCACACCCGGTTTTGATAAGCCGATCATCGTCGGCGTATTGGCCTCCACACCGTACGGTTTACCCACATATTTTCCATTGGTTTCATCCGGGCGGGCATACACTGGCAGCCGGGGATCACTTACTTCCTGCAGGTAATCGACCAGCGTGGAAGTAACTGCAAATTCAACAAGCGGCCGGTCCACATCATTATATGGAAAGCGGTTGGTGGCTGCTGCCGTGTTATAGGGGAAAAACGCGTCCTGACTTGTTGAAGTGAGCGTATTTTTCACCGCATCTTCAATTATCGCTTTGGCTTCGGCTGGTTGCGCATCGGCCATTCTCATTGCAATCCGCATGCGCAGTGCATTCCCGATCCTGATCCACTGTGCTGCATTTCCGCCTGCGATCACATCACCGCGGATCGCTCCCGAAGTAGGACCGGCAAGGATATCGATCTGTGTTTTTAATGAGGTAAGCAATGCGGCGTACACATCTTTTCCTTTGTCGTAAACGGGCTGCACGATCTCGTCGCCTTTGAGTGCCTGGGAGTAGGGAATGTCAACGTAAACGTCTGTGAGAATATGGAAAAGCCAGGCTTTCATGATCGCCGTGGCAGCCAGCATGTGCTCGCTCGACTCCTGGGGATGCCTTTTATAATAGTTTTCAATTTCCTGCAGGTCCATCAGCGGCCCTGCGTACATACCATTCCAGAGGCCGTCGTTGGTAAACAGAAAGCGGGTTTCGCCTGTCTTATCCGTTCCCGTCCAGTACTGCGAGAGCTGCATGCCGACGCGCCCATTGAAATAGGTATCGTACAGCAAATCGGAAGCGCGTTTTTGCGCATTGGCCATCAGGAACTCGGGCTGGGTTTCGCTTGACCGCGCCGGGTCGCTGTTCAGGTTATCAAAATTATCGCAGCCGGGGAGCACAAGCACACACGTCAGCAGCAGAATAGTTATTTTCAATTTCATATCTCAATCGATCTAAAATGGGTTCTGGAAAAGGGGTCAGAATGTAAAGTTGAGGTTGGCGCCAAAGCTGCGGACCGGCGGTAATGCGCCGCCCTCGAAGCCGATCTGGTTGCCGATGGAGTTGGTGATGTTCGCAGGGTCCACGTTCGGTGCATTGCTTTTGATCAGCCAGAGGTTACGACCCGTCAATGTGAAGCGCAGCGCCTGCATTTTGATCTTTTTCGCCAATGCATCCGGCAGTAGCCAGCCCAGTCTTACTTCGCGCAGGTAGATAAAGCTGCCATCGTACAAATTGGCCTTACTGATCCGGTTACCACCGTCGGAGTTGAAGTGCGTACGGGCGGGAACGACAATGTCGTTAGGACTTCCATCCTCCTTCACACCAGGGTTAACCAGGCCGTTTTCGCGGATACCAGGTAATGCGGTCTCTTCAAACATCCCCGATTTGTTACCGTATAAGTTGGTGTAAGAAAAGAAATCGCCGCCTTTCTGGAAATCAATCAGTGCAGACAGGTACAGGCTTTTGTAACTGAATGTGTTGTTCAATCCGCCGATAAAGTCAGGATTGGCATCGCCGATGATCACCGGCGTGGGCGTTACCGCGTAGGTTCCGTTCGCTACCACTACCTTATTTCCTTTTGCATCATACACATAGTCGGTACCGAGCATGGTTCCGAGCGACATGCCTTTTTGCGCCACCATGGACACCCGGTTGGTCCGCCTTTCAGTACCAATTACAAACCGTTCAATTCCCTGAATGCTTTCATCCGAGCTGTTCAGGTTCAGTACCTTGTTTTTGTTTTTGGAAAAATTAAGGGACGCACGCCAGCTGAAATTCTTCGTCATCACCGGCATTACATTCACCGAAAGTTCAATACCCTTGTTCTGCACGGTTCCACCATTGACGATTTTGGTTGAAAAACCGCTTTCCGCAGGGATCTGCACATTCCAGATCTGGTTTTCGGTGCGGCGGTCATAGTAGGTGAAATTGACGCCGAGGATCTCATTGAAAAATTTGAAATCAACCCCACCTTCCACTTCTGCGGAGAGCTCCGGTTTCAGGCGGCTGTTGTGCAGCCTGTCTGGCGTGCTTTGCAGCGGGAATGTCCCGAATTGCGTCACGATATCGTAGTACCGCGATACCGAATAAGGATCTGCGTCATTGCCGACACGCGCGTAAGAAAGGCGGGCTTTGCCGAGCGTGAGCCAGGATGTTTTCGCAATCACATCGGAGAAAATGAACGAACCTGCGATCGACGGATAGAAGTACGAGAAATTGCCCGTTTGTTTCAGCGTCGAAGCCCAGTCGTTCCGGCCCGTAGCGGTCAGGTACAGGTATTTGTTGTAGCCCAATGTAACCGACCCGAACAGCGAGTTGATCTGTTTGTTTCCATAAGTCGTCGATACAGTTGCCGGCGTTACGGAGTTTTGCAGCACGTATACCAGCGGTGTTTGCAAGCCGCCATTCGTTGTGCCCGACTCGATGCTCGATTTGATACTCAATATATTACCTCCCGCCACAGCTTCCAGGCTGAATTTGTCGCCCAGGTTTTTATTGACGTTTAATGTAGCCTGGTAGTTGTTCTCGTTGTTACGCAATGCGCGTTTTGCGTAGCTGCCCACGAAGAATCCCTTCGCGCTGCGGACTTCGTCGAGGTGGTCGAAGAAATCGGAGAACACGCGTACATCGGCGGAAAGCCAGTCGGCAAACTTGTAGGTCAATCCCGCATTACCGAAGTAACGGTTGTTCCTGTCCGTGTTGTAGTTTTCGTACTGGTTCCAGTAAGGATTCTGGCTGAATGCGGGTTTTTGAATGTTCCATGCAGTACGGTTCCAGGACTGTTCGGTACCATCGGCATATTTGTAATTTTTCAGATAAGCGTCATCAATCTGCCGCTGACCGTACATAACGTAGAAAAGCATCGGGTTGTTACCCATGAAGCCCGTTCCCGGCCGGCCTTTGGAATGGTCGTTGACATAATTGATCCCCCCGCTGAATGTGAATTTCTCAGTGAATTTGTAGGTAGTGTTCAGACTGATAAAGAAGCGTTTCAGCTCGCTTCCGGGATAAATGAAGTTCTGCTTCGTCTGTCCCACGGAAAACCGGATCGAACCTTTGTCGCTGCTGCTGGCCACAGACAGGTTGTTGGAGAAAGTGATACCTGTTTTGAAAAAATCTTTGGCATTGTCAGGATGCGGGCTCCAAGGCGCGGTCTTACCGAAGTTGGGATTGTTGCGGTCCTGGTCCCACGACCAGTAATGCCGCACCAGCGTACCGTCCATTTTTGGTCCCCACGATTCATCCGTTCCATAATCGGGAATGAAATCGTACCTGCCTTTTCCATCATTGTCATCATAAGTACCTCCGCCCGGCAGGAAACCGCCCGGGTTTTGATTGACATATAATTTGGTAAAATTCGAGCTGCCGCCGCCTCCGTATGCATTCTGGAATTTCGGCAGGTACGAAACCTGGTCCATCTGAATGTTGAAATCGTAGTTCAGCGACAGGTTACCCGATCCTTTACCCGTTTTGGTGGTAATGTAAATGACCCCGTTCTGACCGCGGCTCCCGTAAAGCGCGGTTGCCGCTGCTCCTTTCAGTACGGAGATATTCTCCACATCATTCGGGTTAATGAGCTGGGCAGGGTTTCCGTAGTCAAAACCGCCGCCGCCTGTTCCCTGGCCGCCGGTTACGCTGGACGAATTCATGTTCATATTGGCCATCGGTACGCCGTCCACGATGAACAATGCATTGTTGTTACCTGAAATCGATTTCAGTCCGCGTATGGTAACCCGCGACGAGCCACCCATGGAGCCACTGTTACCACCGATCTGCACACCGGCCAGCTTACCCTGCAATGCATTGATATAGTTGACCTCCCTGGCTTCCTGAATGCTGCCGCCACCGATCTGCTGCACCGCGTAGCCTACATTCCGCGTGCTTTGCTGCACACCGAGCGCAGTTACTACCACTTCCCCCAGACTTTTCACATCAGCAGAAAGCCGCACGGTCACTTGCGACACGGAACGCGGTACGTCTACATCCACCGTTTGAAATCCGATTGACGAGACGGTCAGCTTCTGGTTCCCGTCAGGCACGCTGATCGAGAAGGCTCCGTCTGCATTGGTATTGGTACCCGAAGTGGTACCCTTGATCAGCACACTTGCGCCGGGCACAGCTGCATTGGTCTCATCTACAACCTTTCCGGACACCTGCCGGGATTGGGCACGGGCCGGTATGGCATAAATGACAAGCATAGCCAGCGTGAGTAAACAGCTACATATTATTCGCATACGAACATTTGTTAAAGGGTTAGGAAGTTGAACATCCTTAAAAGCCCGGGTGGATGCTTGGAATACTTATAAAAAAAAGTGAAAAGGGTATAATCCTGTAAATGCAGTTTGGCAACCGAAAAAAGAGGATAGAGGAGGCCGGGCATGAAATTTTCAGTTTGGTTGTAAATCTCACTTACACCTGTCATGAATAATATTTCCGCTAAGTCAAAAAGCGTCGACATTGCGGCTTCGCTGCTGTCTCTTGTCCTGATCATCGCATTGCTATATACGTTGCAAAGCGTGCTGGTGCCGCTCATGTTTTCCATATTGCTGGCCATCTCCCTGTTCCCGATCGTACGCTTTATTGAAAAGTATAAGATCAACCGGGTGGGTGCCTCGCTGCTGGCGGTTATTATCGCCATTATCCTCATCGGCGGACTGATCTGGTTTATCGTGCATCAGGTGATTGTTATCGGTGCAAACGGAGATGATCTGCAGTTGAAATTCAAACATATCCTCGACACCATTCAGCAATGGGTAGTGCTGCGGTTTGGTATTGAAGAAGGTGAGATTACCAAACAGATCACTGCTTTTACCAACAGGGCGGTGTCCAATGCGGGCGTGATCCTGGGCGCGGCCTTTGGTTCAATGGGAAGTATACTGGCAGGCGTGATCATCGTGCCTTTGTTCACTTTCTTCCTCCTGTACTACCGTGATTTCTTCCGCGAATTCTTCTTTCACGCATTTTTATCTACACCCAAAGAACTGGTCAGCGGGGTACTTGACAAAATCTATTATGTCGTTCAGAGCTACCTGATCGGGCTGGTGACTGTGATGGGGATAGTGGCAGTTTTGAACACTGTTGGCTTGTTGGTTCTTGGCATTCCTTACGCATGGTTTTTCGGCATTCTGGCTTCGCTGCTGATGCTTTTGCCCTACATCGGTATTGCGATCGGCTCGGTGCTGCCTGCGCTATTTGCATTGGCTACCAAAGATAGTGCGTGGTACGCAGTTGGTGTGATCATCTGGTTTCAGGTAGTCCAGTTCCTCGAAGGTAACTTCCTGACACCGAATATCGTGGGTGGAAAAGTGAGTATTAACCCGCTGATGGCGCTGGTCGGACTGCTTTTGGGAGGGTTGCTTTTCGGACTTGCCGGTCTGATCCTCGCCATTCCGATCACAGCCGTTTTGAAAGTCGTATTCGACGCCATTCCATCGATGAAAGCATACGGATTCCTGATCGGAGAACCTGAGAAATACCATTTGAAAAAGTACTCCGGGCGCATCATCATGAAACGATGGAAATTAAATCAGACCTCACCTGAGAGTGAAAGCAAATAACCTTTGCATGTTCAATGCATAAAACAAAAGCGGCCGGGATTTTGCCCGGCCGCTTTTGTTACTTATATGTTTCCAAAAAATCAGGGATTTGCAGTTTGTACCTCCGGATCTTTCAGGTCCAGCCGGTAAATCTCCATGATGTTTTCCAGCAGCTTTTTGAAATTAATGTTCAGGTCGATGAGCTTTCCCGAATGCACGTCAAACACCCAGCCGTGAACGGTAAGGTTGCGGTCGCGCTGCGCTTTCTGCACTTCTGCGGTTTTGATCACATTGATACATTGCTCTTCCACATTCAGCTCAACCAGTCTTTTGTAGCGTTCTTCTTCATTCTCGATCGCCGAAAGCTCCTCTTTGTGCGTCCGGTACACGTCACGGATGTTTCTCAGCCAGGGGTTGAGGATACCCAGGTCGCCCGATTTCATCGCCGCCTGCACACCGCCGCAGTAATAATGGCCGCATACCACAATGTGGTTTACTTTCAGGTGATCCACTGCATAGTTGATCACGGACATCACACTCAGGTCCGTATTGGGGACCATGTTGGCAATGTTTCTCAGCACGAATACCTCGCCTGGCTCTACGCCCATGAGCTCTTCGGCAGTAACGCGGCTGTCGGAGCAGCCTATATAAAGAATGCCTGGCGTTTGTCCTTTGGCCAGGTTACTGAAATAGTCCGGTTCAACGTTGAGCTTTTTCTGAACCCAGTCCTGATTGTTTTGAAAGATCTGTGAAATATCCATTAAGTGAGGTTTTAAGTTAAGAGTACCCGTTATCAGCCCCCAAGTTACGTCAAGGAACTTACTTTTGGAACGTAAAACCCTCAGAAGCGGCGCATCACTTTAAATAAAAGCTTTGGTTGCCGGTTGTTTTTTCAATGTGAAGTACATAGTCAAAATCGTCAAGCAGGTTCCCGGTCACGAAGGGTTTGTCGGTGATCCCGAAGGGAAGCAGCTTGTACCTCGCAGGCAGTTCCCTGATATCCTTCCGGCTGACACGCGAAGTTTTGAAAAGGAACACAGGTTTTCCAACTTGAGAAAACTGCGCTTCGAAAGTCCCTGCTTCCGCGGTCGGGATCGGATTTTTGTCGGTAACCTTGCCAGCCTCGGGTGTGAATGCCGTAAAGAATCCCGTAGAAGTAGTAAGTGCCAGGGATTGGTACTTATTGCCTAGCTTTCTTTGCAGGAAAAGTCCCATGCTTCGGGAGAATGCATTGGGCGTTTTCTGTACGTGTCCGTTGTGGGCCAGGAGGATTACCTTGTCATTTGTTGTTAAAGCATTGAGCAGGTTTTCCGCCATCAGCGAGTCTCTTAATGTAGACAGCACATCGTAGAAGTTACCCGGTTTATTCAATTGCAAAAATTGCTTGTAAATGGCTACGCTGCGACTGACAAGACTGTTTTTCAAACACCCGGACCCATTCTGTTCCATTCGCGTAAAAATCGCATTGCTCAGCCCGAGTAGCTCCCGGTAATCTTCCCCGCTGATGTTGTGGCTGTACAGTTCATTGTCCAGAGCCTTATAATTGCCTGTCAGCTTCGTGACCGAATCAGCGGCTGCTTTATCAGCTGAAAAGCAGGATGCTGAAATATTTTGCAATGCCTGAAAAGGGGATTGCATATCAACGCCGAAGAATGTGATCGGTTTTTTTGCCGTTTTGTTCAATGTTTTCACTTCCGCTACCAGATCTACGAACTCCTGACATTCATAATTAAACAGCCGGAAGGATTTCAGCACAGCTTTGAGATCCCCGGATCCTGTGAGCAGATATGCATTCAGATTTTCTACTTCGGCCACTGGCGCTTCCAGCGCAATTCTGGTCACGCCGCCCGATTTAACCAGCGACTTAATCAGAGAGATCCGGGCTTTAAAGAATTCGGAAGTACCGTGCGACTGCTCGCCGATTCCCAGTACTTTAAAATCGGTATCAATGGAATTTTGCAGGTTAAAAGGTGCGGAATGCATCAGGGCAGAGGAATCCAGGCTGATCGATACCTTGTTGATCTGTGCCGACAATGAACCTGGCTGCGCGTGCGTCCATCGAATGAATGTAAGGAATGCGGAAACAACAAGGAATGCAGAGCGGCAGAAGTTCATACGTATCAATGGTCATCTAATTTAATTTTATATAAAAGAAAAAAAGTGCTCCACTATACTTCTGATCAACTTAAATCTTTGCTGTTTTTTTGTCTTCAAAACCGCGCTGCTATCCGTGCTAATGGAACTTGTAAGCGGTAAAATGCGATTCGTTTACGTGATACTTCATTTCGCGAAGTAATCAGCCGTGACAAACTTTTGAAACACAAACCAGATGTATTTATGGATTTGAACAACAAAAAAATACTGGAAGAAGCTAATGCTGCAATTACACGCGGCGAATACGAGGGCTTTCTGACTTTCTGTACGGAAGACACCGAATGGAATTTTGTGGGAGATCAGGTATTGAGGGGTAAAGAGGCTGTGCGGCAATATATGGCAGCCACTTACCAGGAACCGCCGAAATTCATGGTGGAACACCTGATCGCGGAAGGCGACTTTGTTACTGCGGTAGGCAAAATCGCCTTGAAGGATGCAGCCGGAAAGCTGACCAATTATCGTTATTGCGATGTATGGCGGTTTCGCGATGGCAAGATGGCCGAACTCAATGCATTCGTGATAGAGGCGGAGTAAAGTAAGTGCCGGGAAAGTGAAACTGCACCAATGCCAGGGATAATTATTACAATGCGGAGAATTTGTGTTAATTTTTGTATTAATTACCGGTGCATTCAACATAAACTCCCGGATGAACATGAAAACAAAACTTTACATTCTGATGATCATGGCGGTGGCGGTCTTCTCCATTGCCGCGCAAAAAGCATTTACAGCCGACGATCTGCTTGGAACATGGAAATACATGATCAGCGACGTTCCGCCTGAATACGAATCGGGATTTCTGATTTTCGAACAAAAAGAAAATAAGACAGTCGGTTACGTGGAGGCAACGGAGCGGCAGGAGGTGAAAAACCTGATGGTAGATCAGGGAAAAGTCACTTTTATGACCGAAAACCAGGGCAGCGAATTCAAGTACAGTTTAATGCAAAAAGGCGACACGCTCACCGGCATGATCTCCTCCCAATACGGAGAATTCCCGATCAAAGCGGTGAGAGAAGCTAAGAAGTAGCTTGTTGGAACGTACCAATTGTGCAAGGGATATTGACGTCGGCTTGGCTAAAGTGCCAGGCCGACGCCGATGTTGGATCTCAGTCCAAACGATGTTTTCTGATCGCCCAGCTGTTGCTTGAAATTGTACGAAGTGTTCAGATCGAGATAGCCGCGGCGAAAAAGCCGTAGCTGGAATCCTGCCAGTGGGCCAGCCTGTATAGTATTGGTCTCAGTTCGAAACTCACCGCCGGCAAGAGCCCAGCCGCCATGCCACCCTTTATAGTAGCTATACTCCGTATTCAGGCCGGTATACCAGCCTGATAGTCCATTCCCGCCTTTGCCGTTAAGTCGCTGCCGCTTCTGAAGGAAATAATATCTTGGCTGTACCGAAAAAATGACAATACCCTCGCGGGAATAAACTTGCGCATATTTAAACGTGCGCTGATTTACTGTATTCCCATCATACAAATCGACGGTATGATCATATCTGAGAAAATTGAAACCCCTGTTCATGGCTGCATCCAGCTGTACATTGATCGTCCAGGAAGATGCTTTCACCTTACGTTCAAAAGCGACGCCGGTCCTGATCCTGTTGAGATAATAGCCGACGGTGATTTCGGGAAGCCGTATTTTCCATTGCTGGGGCTGAAATTCGTCACACAGAAGAATCTCACAGAGCGGAGCGACGGCAGACTTTTTCCAATCTCCCAGCGCGAAGCCGAAGCTTGCTTGTGTCGAGAACGACAGGCCGGTCGCTAATCCATAAGAATGATAGTCAAAGACAGACTTGAAGATGGCAAAAGAGAAGTCCATATAGCCATGATTCAGGAACCTCCTTTGAAACCCTAATTTGATACCAGCCTTAGGATCATCATCAAATGCGCCGGGCATATTAAAGAAGAGCGCAACATAGTTTCCGCTGAAATTATTCGCGCTCTTGCCTTTCCTGATCCGCCTGCGCATATCCACAAACCAGCGGAGCTGCGCATCCATTACCGTGTTCTGTACAGATTCTCTGAAAGGCGCCTGCACACCGTAAAGTGGAAAGTGCCCCGACAAGGCAAGCGAGAATGCAGGGAGGAATTTGACTTCATAGCCTAGGTGAAGTGATAAATTATTTAAAGTTTTATCATCAGTCAGCGGGTAAGGCACGGCCTGATAGTACTGTGACAAGCCAAACTTAAACATGTGTCTGGTTGGCACCTTTGTCATAAAAACATTTTCGTACCGGTCAATAAAGCGTTGCCTGGTCAGCGTATCCGGCTCTTCACTGAACTTTATAGCTGTACTGTCCTGACTATACGCAGTGCAGCAGCAAAGAAGAACACAGAAAAAGCAGATACATCTTATTGACGTAAAATAGGTCAGGATTTGTCGGTTGATCATACAAGCTTATTTAGGCTCCGGCTTAAAGTGGCCAGGAACCACAACAATGGTTGTACGAAAATCAAAATAATGTCAAATCCCGAACTTCCGAAGATTGTATACGAAACTCACCAGGAAATAGCGCTTTAAAACTATACTCCGGACATCTTCTATGTAGGTCTCGGTGGTGTTGCGCGTCAGGCTGCGGTTTTGGTTGAGTATGTCGAAAATATGCAACTTCACTTCTCCCTGTTTGCCCTTCAAAAACTGCCTGGACAATGCTGCGTTCCAGAGCGTGAACTGCTGGTTGAAGCCGCGGGCGCGTCCCGTCGTCCCGTTGTAGGTCAGGTCTGAACTGAATGTGAATTGAAAAGGCAGCTGCCAATGGAAATCTGCTGTGAGGTACTGTGACCAGTAATGTGTATTCTGCTCACGCAAAAGCGAGTACCAGGCCTGCTGGTAACTAATCCGCGCGCCCATTCCATAGTCGATTTTACCATTAAATGCGCTTTGAATGCGCATTCCTTGACTGAGCAAAGTGGTATTCGCCCGGTTTTCGAGGTTATTTATCAAACTTTCACTTCCCGACATATTCACCTGAGAATTCAGCGTCAGGTTCAATTTCAACGGGTTCAAATTTCGGCTCCACGACAGAAAACTGTTCAGCGCCCAGAAACCATGCGTGTTAATCGGTATCGAAAACCTGGCTCCATTGTCGCTGATCGACATGGCATTGTTGATCCGGCTGTTGCTCTGATTGAGGTTGGCGAAAAGAAAAAGGCTGCGGTCGCCGCTGTTGTCTGAGCTGTTGTAGGTCAATGTAAGTGTGTTAAAGTACTCTGGCCGAAGCGCGGGATTGCCGCTTTTTACATCCAGTGGATTGGTATTGTCAACAACAGGCTGCAACTGCGTGATGCTTGCTGGCGCAATGCGCGTGCGATATTGCAGCCGTGCACGCCGGTTGCCCGGGAAGGTATAGCTGAACAATGCGTTAGGCAGCCAATGGAAGTAGCTTTTGTCAATGTGCGATTCCTGCGAAAGATTGTCAGAGACCTGACGCGCGCGTTGTACATCGATGCCCAGCGTGTAGCTGAACCGGAGTCGCTGAGTTTGTAATGTGGCGCCGGCTTTGTGCGCCGCAAACGTACCCGCAAACCGGTTGGTAAGCATTGAATCGGCAACAGAATAGCTGTTTGTTTCCTCATTTTTATCAAAAACAAACCGCGACTGCCGGTTTTGATGATTGATCAGCGCATACCTTACTTCCAGTTTCTGGCGAAATGAAAGCGGCTCGGTATAGGAGATATTCAGGTTGTTTTGTGCCGAAAAGCTGCTCTGCCTGTTTTGCTGATCGATATGGTCGGAAAGTTTTTCAATAACGGCTGAATCGTAAAACATGTTCCGCGACTGGTTGTAGCCGGTGGTTTTTCCGTCAGCCAAGACCGTGTTCAGGTTAGCGGAAAATGTGCGGCCCTGTTTTGCGAATTTGTGCATCAGTATCAGGTTGTTGTACCCGTTCATTCCTTTCCCCGACGAGCGGTAATGCGTCTCTCCGGCATTCAGCGAATCTCCTGCCTTTGTATTCGCAGCATTCAGTACATCACTTTGGTACCGGACCTTTTGCCACGAAAAATGAGGTGTGAAGCGGAGACTTGTCAGTGAATCCAGCTGAAACTCGAACCTGCCCGCAAAACGCTGGTTAAAAGCCTTGTTCCTGTTGTAGCTGGATTGGTCCGCTACAAACGACTGCCCCGGCAAAATGTATTCACGCCGGCTTTCCTGGTCCGTGGTCGTGATCGCCTGATTGGCAAAATAGCTTGCAGAAATCTCCGCCCGCTTTCCATAACGCACTTTTTCACCCTCAGCCCGATAGTTGAAGCCGCCTGCCCGAACTTCGGTCATATTCGCCGGACCCTGGCCGTCCTCGTCCCCAAAAGACCCTGGCTGGCCTGTGAACATCGGCCCGCCCATTCCCCCGCCGGGCAGACTTCCGTCACCGAGCGAAAAGTTCTGCCGGTTCAGGTTATTGGCTTCACCTACCAGTGATATCTGCCTGCCCGGTCCTCCATTGCGGTTGTTGAACCTGTTGAGGCTCAGCTTTCCCTGGTAGCGCATTGCATTCAATTCGGTATTCCGGCCGGCCCCAATCGCATTCTGGCCAAAATAACCTTTCCCTTTGTCTTTCTTGATAGTGATATTGATCGTGCGCTCGCGGTTACCGTCATCGATCCCTGAAAATTGCGACTGGTCAGAAGACTGGTCGTAAACCTGTACCTTATCTACAATGCCCGCGGGCAGGTTACGTGTCGCCATTTTGGGATCGTCGCCGAAAAACGGTTTCCCGTCCACGAACACCCGGCGCACAGCCTGTCCATTGCTTTTAATCTGTCCGTCGCGCGAGACTTCCACGCCGGGTAACTTTTTGAGCAATTCTTCCACCTGTGCATTCGGCTCGGTTTTGAATGCGTCTGCATTGAACTGCACCGTATCTCCCTTCACCGATACCGGAGGGGCTTCCTGTTTGATGACCACTTCCTGCAGATCGGTACCCTGCTCGGTCATCCATAATGTATCGAGCCGCACATTTTGCGCTGCTACTTCAAAGAGCATAGATTTGTTACGATGCCCTATAAACGTTACCAGCAACCGATAGCTGCCTGCGGCCACATTTTTAAGTTTAAAATGGCCGGCGCCATCGGTAATGCCCGCGGTAACATAGGCGGAATCGTTTTGTGTCAGCAGTGATACCGACGCCGTACGCAAAGGTTTCTGGCTGATCGAGTCAAGAATGGTTCCCGACACTTCCGCCCGGACAGCAGGTTTCTGTCCCGAGGCGGTGAAGCAGGTCAGGATCATGGCTAATAGGAATGCGAATTTCATAGGTTATCTCCCGCCGTCTCCGGGCATCATTTTCTGCTGACGGAAGTCGGCCAGCGCCTTTTCACGAATGTCGTTCAGTTCTTCTTTGGAAACAGGCTGAGCGTCTGGCTGCGGTGCCACATCTTTGTCGCTTACATCGCCCGATTGCACCTTCACCGCCCTGAACTGTTCGCGGGTACCTTCAATCAGCAACACAACGCCCTTCTCCGGTGTAAGCTCATGCACAGGCGAGTAGGTGACGGGAAGCGCTTCGGTAAACCACACTGAGTAGGGTTCGTTTTTCAATTTTACAACGGCCTTTTTACAAGGGTAACCTGCTATTTTCTTTGTCTCACCTGTGACCTGCCAGCCGGATGCGCGTTCAATGGGCGTTTCAGTTTGGTAGCTTTTAGATTCCGGGCCCTTCATCGTCAGAAAGGTGACGATTTTACTGCCTTCCAGGTCTACCAGCTTGTATTCATCGAATGGGCGGCCGAGGTTGATCGTGCGGCCGGGACCGCCATTTGCCGAAACCCGGCTGACAATTGTATTCTGATCGTCTAAAACCTCTTTGACATAATTCCCCGAAAAGTAAGATTTCTGTCCAAAAGTGCGCGAGTCGGGAAGGTCTGTCGGGAAGTTGGGGTCGCCGGGTTTTACGGGTTCTCCATTAATAACCATCCTTAATTGCGAAGGGTCAATTTTGCGAACGATCTCGTAGCTGATCTGTCCTGAAAACTGTGCATAAGCCTGCCCGGCGGCCAGCCACAATGCGGCCAGCAGAATTGTGATTTTCATAGCATTTTCCTGTTTTGATTTGACGATTCAAAATTGAACAGAAGCTATGTTAGGCACTGCTATTTAGTGTTAAATAGTGTTACAGCCGCGCCAATCGTGCGTGCCGCAATGTAGCTTTGTAACATGAGCAGCTCCCGTATCAGATTCATTTTCTGGTTAATGACCACTTGCATTGTAGCGATCAATGTATTTCAAGGCTACTGGTTGTTGACAAACTACCGGCTGCACCGGTCGCAGTTTAAGGACACCGTACAGGAAGCCTTGTTCCGGGTGGTGGAAAGGGAGCAGATCACGCGCGCGGATGCGCTCTTCGGCCGTAACGGACAGAAGCCCGGCGCACCGGGCCCGCCGCCAACCTCGCAGCCCCGGATGATCGTTCGCAAGTTTCAGTCAGGTCCGGATGCACAGGCACGACTATATATCCGGTCGGAGATCGGGGAGGAGAAAAGCATAGCTCCGGGCGATACATTGGCCGACCGGATTTCCAGAATGCTGGTGATGGGCTGGGCCGAGGGCGATCAGATTGACAAGCGGAAATTATTCAGGGCATACCGGTACGAACTGCGTGAGCGCGGCATACAGGCTGCATTTCTGATCGACACACTGCGCATTGTACCCCAGGTTTCGGGCAGTAATTCCATTTTTATTGATAAGGAAACGGGTAGACTGAATGCAGCAAATCAGTTTAAAACATTCCCCGTTCCCATTAATCCTGTCAAAAACCTGTTTGTGCAGGCTACATTCGATATGCCGTTTTTTTATTTGTTCAAAAAAATGGGCGGCTTGCTGGCGGCGAGCTTTGTGCTGTTGACACTCACCAGCGGCTGCTTTATTTATATGTTGCAGACTATCCTGAAACAAAAGCGGCTCTCGGAGATCAAAAGCGATTTCATCAACAACATGACCCACGAGCTGAAAACGCCCATTGCGACGGTAACCGCCGCCGTGGAAGCGATGATGAATTACGGCGTGCTTGACAATCCTGAAAAGACAAAAAACTACCTTTCGATTTCCTATAACAACCTCGGGCGCTTGTCGGAGCTGGTGGAGAAAGTGCTTCATCTCGCTGTGGAAGACAAGCAGGAGCTGCAACTGCACCGCGAGCCGGTTAACCTCCGCGAACTGATCAGTGAGATCACAGCAGCTTATGCATTGAATGCCGCAAAGCCCGTGCATTTCAATCAGGATGTTAGCGATCACGACATAATATCAGTCGACAGAATGCACTTTGGCAATGTGCTGAGCAACCTGGTCGATAATGCCGTTAAGTACTCGAATGATCAGGTGCAAATTGATTTTAAATACAAAAAAGAGGAGGATCACTGGCAGCTTTCGGTAGCTGACAATGGGATCGGCATTGCTAGACATTACCAGCAGGCAGTTTTCGACCGCTTTTTCCGGGTGCCCACAGGCGATCTGCATACGGTGAAAGGCTTTGGGCTGGGGCTCGCTTATGTCAGACAGGTTGTGGAGCGGCATGGCGGCCGGATTGAGCTGGTAAGCGAACCGGGCAGGGGAAGTGAGTTTATCCTTAAATTTTAGACAATGTCAAAAGTCCTGCTTATCGAAGACGAAGCCGCATTGGGTATGATCGTGAAAGACAGTCTGATCTACCGTGGCTTCACCGTTTTTTATGCGGAAAGCGGAAGCGCCGGTTTGCTACTGTTTGCCGAGCACCAGCCCGATATCATAGTAGCAGATGTGATGATGCCGGATATGGACGGTTTTACAATGGCCGAGCACATCCGCAGGCAGGACAGAGATGTACCGATTATATTCCTGACGGCGCGCTCGCAAACTTCCGATGTCGTGAGAGGCTTTGAGCTGGGCGGGAATGATTACCTCAAAAAACCTTTCAGCCTCGACGAGCTAGTTGTTCGCATTCAGGCGCTGCTCCGGCCAAGAAACGCGGCAACGGAGCATGATGCGCATTTTAACATTGGCATGTACACCTTCTACCCGGCCAGGCAGCGCCTGTCAATCGATGGACACGATATTGCATTGTCGCACAGGGAAGCAGAGCTGCTGCGCCGTTTGTACCAGCTACGTAACCAGGTGCTGAAAAAGAATGTGGTGCTTCTGGAGCTTTGGGGCGACGATTCCTTCTTCAATGGACGCAGCCTGGATGTTTTTATCACCAGGCTGCGCCGCTACCTTAAAGAAGACCCGCAAATTCAGATCGTTAACATCCGCGGAATCGGGTATAAGTTGATAGTCTGACCAGCGGACTAATCGTTTTTCAATGATTTTACGGGATTCAGCAATGCGGCCCTGATCGCCTGGAAGCTCACGGTGAGCAATGTAATCGCCATAGCGCCCATGATCGCAGCTGCGAAAATCCACCAGGACAGACTCGTCTGGTAAGTATATTGTTGCAGCCAGTCGCGCATCAGGTAGTAGGCAACCGGCGTGGCAAGCAGGCAGGAGATCAATACCAAAATCACGAAATCCCTGGTCAGCATCCGCCAAAGGTCGGCTATCGAAGCGCCTAATACCTTGCGAATGCCGATTTCTTTCTGCCGTTGTTCTGCGAAAAAGGAGGCTAAACCAAAAAGACCCAGGCAGCTGATGAAAATGGCCAGTGACGCAAACGTGGTGGAGAGCTGGCCAATCCTTTCTTCTGCATAAAACTTTCGTTTGTATTCCTCGCTGGCAAACTTGTATTCAAACGGACTTCCCGGATTGTATTTCCTGAAAACAGGTGCAAGTTTGGCAAGTGCGTCCCTTGTATTGAGATCAGGATTAAGCCTGATGTGGATGAAAGAGGTCCAATCTTCTTTTAACATAAAAACCGTGGGCTGAATGGGCATGAACGGTGAACCAGTAATCACGTCGTTGATGACACCCACAATGGTATATTGATCGCCATTCCACTGCACATTAGTACCTACCGCCTTTTTGAGCCCCATAAACCGAACTGCGCTTTCATTTACTACCATGCCAAGGCGGTCTGAGGAAAAGTCGGTGGAGAAGTCGCGGCCTTCCTTGATTTGCCAGTTGATGGTTTTGCCGTATTCGGGGGTAATGCCTACAGTTCCGAGATCGCCGAGCTGATCAGGATCTTTACCCGGCCAGTTGAAACTCGCGTCGCTGCTCCATACTTCAGATGCCGGACTCGACGACTTCGCCACATTCACGGCAGCGCCGGTTTGCAGTAGTTCCTGGCGGAGTGCCGAAGCATGTTTTTGCAGATCGGGCGTGTTGATTGCCACAGAAAGCAATCCTGAGCGGTCAAAGCCTGTGGGCCTGTTCTTGGCATAATCGATCTGCCGCAACACCACCAGCGTGCCAATCACCAGTGTCACTGATACGGTAAACTGAATGACGACCAGCGTTTGTCGCGGGATAGCCGCAAACTTCCCTGCGCGGACCAGCAAGGATGAGCCGGCACCGGTAAGCACCTTCACCGGCTGGAATCCCGACAGGTACAAGGCAGGGTAACTTCCGGCAAGCAAACCGGTTAACAATGCAAAGCCCAGTCCGGCGAGCCAACTGACTGCATTGTCCCAGGAAAAGCTGATCTGTTTATCTGAAACCTGGTTAAACCACGGCAGTAGCAGCTGCACCAGCAGCAACGCAAGTACAAATGCGAATACAGCGACCATCATGGATTCGCTAAAAAACTGGGCAATGAGCTGGCTGCGCAGTGAACCTACTGCCTTGCGGATACCCACTTCCTTCGCGCGTTTTTGCGATCGTGCGGTCGATAAATTCATAAAATTGATACAGGCAAGCAGCAGCACAAACAAGCCGATAATGCCGAAAAGCCAGACAAACTGAATCTGTCCCCGGACTGCCACGCCATTTTCCCATTCCGAATAAAGATGCCAGCGGCTCATGGGGTGCAGGAATGCTTTTGGATCAAATCTCGCTTCTTCTTTGGCGTGACGCGCTTTGATTTTCTCTATTTTGGCGCTTACCTGCTCAAAGCTGGTATGTGGCGCGATTTGTACGAGCAACAAAAATGAGTTATTGCCCCAATTGGTTTCGGAGCGTTTGACCCAGGGCTCTTCCTCTACAAAGTATTTCCAGGGCAGCAGAAAAGACACTTCCCGGAACTCGGTATCGAACGGAATGTCCTCATAAATGCCGGTCACCTTGAAAAAGCGTTTGTTGTCAACCCGGACAGACTTGTTAATGGGATCTTCATCACCAAACAGCGCCTTAGCCACCGACTCGGAGAGCAGGGTGGAGGAGGGATCTTTGAGGCCGCTTGCTGTGCCTTTGGTGATGCTGAGTGACATCATTGCGGTAAAGTCGGGTTCCACGCAGTTTCCCTTTCTGGAAATTTTCTTGTCCCCGACAGCCAGTATGTGGTCCTCGGTCCATGAAGAGGACGCAATGCGGCTGAATTCGCTGGCATGCTCATTGGCCAGCGCCTGCCGCATTGGCAGGGGAGTGGCCTGCGTCGTGGTAGTAGTACCGTTATAGGTTTGATGTTGCATGACGCGCGCAATGCGGTCATAGTTTCGGTGGTATTTGTTGTAGGAAAGCTCGTCCCACATCCAAAGACTGATCAGGATGACCGTCGTCATACCAATGGACAAACCGGCGATATTGATCGCGGAATACGTGCTGTTTTTAGCGAGGTTCCGAAACGCGACTTTGATGTAGTTTTGTAGCATATTGATCAGGGTTAGGTCCTTTTTGTTCAAGCGCTTTGCCACTGGATCCCGGCAAATACCTTACCATTTCTGCGATGTGCCCGGAAGGCGCATAAACCCCGGTTTGTACTTACAGAATGTCCGCTAGTGCACAGCGCCGCGTTCGGTTGTGAACAATGCGGCGACTGGTTTGTATTGGAAAATAGGTCAAATACGCTTGTCGACAGCCGTTTAAGGTACGTTCGAAAAATGGCACGGCATTTAATTGATCACATAGGAGAAATCTCCGTGTGAGTAGCCATTCTTCTTTAACCCGCTCCAATATGCTACGCAATTACTTCAAGATCGCCTTCCGCAACCTTGCCCGAAGCAAGACTTTTTCAAGCATCAATGTGCTTGGTCTCGCATTGGGAATGGCGTGCAGCCTGATGATCATGCTCTGGATCAAAGACGAATTGAGCGTTGATGCTTTTCACGCTAACAAGGAGCAGTTGTACCGGATCTATATGAAGGAATATTTCAGTGGAAAAGTCCAGGGTGTGATCTGGACACCCGGTCCGTTGGCAGAGGAGTTAAAGAAATCGGTGCCCGAAATACAACTTTCAACGCCATTTGAATGGTCCAGTAACCAGACCTTTTCGGTAGGCGATAAGATCAACAAACAGCTTACCAATGCAGTAAGTGCCGATTTTTTCAAAATGTTCAGCTTTCAACTCTTGCAGGGAACGCCTGATGCAGCCTTGAAAGACCCGAACAACCTGGCGATTTCCAGAAATATGGCCATTACTTTCTTCGGGAGTCCGGAGGCGGCAATGGGCAAGGCAATCCGGCTCGATAACCGGAAAGATCTCATGGTGAGCGCGGTTTTTGAAAACATACCCGGAAACAGCACATTGAAATTCGACTGCCTTCAAAACTGGGACGGTTTTGTAGCCGATAATGATTGGGCCAAAGACTGGGGTACTACCGATCCGCTAACCTTTTTTATGCTCCGCGCGGATGCTGATCCTGCCAAAGTGGAAGCCAAGCTTACTCACCTTCTGGATAAATTAAACCGTGACCCGGGCAAGAGTTTTAAAACGCAGCTGGCTATGCAGCCATTTCACGAATATTATCTCAACAGCAATATCAAGGACGCAAAAATGGACGGCGGGCGCATTGAATATGTGCGTCTGTTCAGCTTTGTAGCGATTTTTATCCTGCTTATTGCCTGCATTAATTTCATGAACCTGGCCACAGCGCGTTCGGCGAAGCGCGCGAAAGAAGTGGGTGTTCGTAAAGTAGTAGGCGCAATGCGTTCCATGCTCGTGGGGCAGTTCATGGGGGAGGCGATTTTGCTGACGGTTTTCTCTGTGCTGCTGGCCGTTTTGCTGGTTGCGCTCGCATTGCCTGCATTCAATAATCTTACAGAGAAGCAGATTATGCTGCCGTTCCGGGAGCCTTCATTTTGGGGAGCGCTGGCAGGTTTGCTTGTGGTCACCGGGCTGGTTGCCGGAAGCTATCCCGCCTTTTTCCTGTCTTCGCTCAGCCCCGTCCGGGTATTGAAAGGCACATTGAGGTTCGACACAAAATCCGTTTTCCTGAGACAAGGACTCGTCGTATTTCAGTTCGGTTTGTCAATTATCCTGATCGTGGGAATGATCATTATTTACAGACAGGTAGAGTTTGTACAAACAAAAAACTTGGGCTACGACCGCGAAAACCTCATTTATTTTCCATTGGAGGGTGATTTGGCTAAAAACTATCACTTGCTCCACGACGCGCTGCTGGATATCCCGAGCATCAAAGAGGTATCCCACATGACTGAATCGCCTGCCTCTAATGGTTCAGGAACGGAGGGAATCACGTGGTTGGGGAGCGATCCCGGTGATAAGGTACGGTTTACGCCTCTGGGAGTTGGTTATGATTTTGTCAAAACAATGAACCTGCAAGTGGCCGAAGGACGCGACTTTTCAAAACAATTCCCGACAGACTCGTCGGGGTTCCTGATCAATGAAGCGGCGCTCAAAGTAATCGGGTACAAAGACCCGATCGGGAGAGAACTGAGCTGGGGAGGCAGGAAGGGGCATATTGTTGGCATTTTGAAGGATTTTCATTTTCAGTCACTGCACACCAGCATTCGCCCGCTGATCGCATATCTCGGCGCAAACAGGGTTTCGGGAAATGCGATCGTCCGCATTGAAGCAGGGAAAACGACGGAAGCGATTACTGCGATGGAGAGGCTTTGCACACAGCTCAATCCCAGGTTTCCTTTCACTTATTCGTTCACTGATGAGGCATATGCGCGACAATATCAGAGTGAGCAGGTGGTGAGCAAGCTATCGAGCTATTTTGCATTCGTGGCAATCTTCATTTCTTGTCTCGGTTTGTTTGGCCTGACGACATTCACTGCCGAGCAGCGTACCAAGGAGATCGGCGTGCGTAAAGTGCTGGGCGCTTCGGTGGCCGGGATTGTGGGGCTGTTATCCAAAGACTTTCTGAAACTGGTTGCCATATCCATCGTGCTCGCTTCTCCCGCCGCGTGGTGGCTGATGAGCAAGTGGCTGCAAGGTTTCGCTTACAGGATCGATATCGAATGGTGGATGTTTGTTCTCGCAGGTTTGCTGTCCGTGCTGATCGCCGTTTTAACCATCAGCTTCCAAAGTATCAAAGCAGCACTGATGAACCCTATTAAGTCTCTCAGAAGTGAATAATGGAATCGATTGCGCTTTCTTCCCGTGGTTTGGAGGAGGTAATATCCGGTTCGGAACAACAGTTGGCAAAGTTTTATTAGGAGATAGGGAAACAGGCTGGTTCGCTGGCCTGTGTAATTATTTTCTTAATATAATTTCATCAACATGTCTGAAACAATCAATGTATCGCTTCAAAATCCGGTAGAAAAATATCCGAAACCACCATTTAACAAACAACCACAGCAGGTACCAGGACTTGCGTCCAAAATGGACCCCAAACCTGATCACGGCGAAGAAAGCTATAAAGGTGCAGGAAGGCTGGCGGGCAGAAAGGCGCTGATTACCGGCGGTGACTCTGGTATCGGGCGTGCAGCTGCCATTGCTTATGCAAGAGAAGGTGCCGATGTGGTCATCAATTACCTGCCCGACGAACAATCCGACGCCGACGAGGTGATCGCGCTGATCGAGGCAGAGGGTAGGAAGGGGTTTGGTATTCCCGGAGATATTACCAATGAATCATTTTGTAAAGAGCTGGTTTCTCAGGCAGTAGAGAAGCTCGGCGGACTGGATATTCTGGTCAACAATGCCGGGCACCAGCAGGCTGTCGAGTCGCTGCTTGACATTTCGTCCGAAGGTTTCGATGCTACGATCAAAACCAACATCTATGCTCCATTCTGGATTACAAAGGCTGCTTTGCCGCACCTCGGCGCAGGCTCGGTGATCATTGCAACTTCTTCTGTCCAGGCTTATGATCCCTCGGAAAACCTGTTTGATTACGCGCAGACCAAAGCAGCGAATGTCGCATTTGTGAAATCACTTGCCAAACAGCTGGGACCTAAAGGTATCCGCGTCAACGGCGTTGCGCCGGGGCCGGTGTGGACGCCGCTGCAGGTGAGCGGTGGACAGCCACAGGATAAGATCGTTGAATTCGGTCAGGCTACACCACTGGGCAGACCAGGCCAACCGGCAGAGCTGGCTTCGATATACGTGCAGCTTGCCGACGAACGTGCGAGCTATTCTACGGGGCAAATCTACGGCGCTGCTGGTGGCAGTGGCCATCCCTGATTTTTCAATGCAACAAAAAAGGCCTGCCGGTGACTCACCAGCAGGCCTTTTTTTGCTAAATGCGTGAGTCGCATTCTGTTAATATGAACCCAGGTAACTCGATCCTGACTGACCGGTCAATGTGCTTCCTTTGATCACTTCCTTCGTTTTCCAATTGATTACGTACAATTTACCTGCTGCGCCAGTCGGAGTAAGTGGTACGTAAACGTAATCTCCGCTCACAGCGAGGTTTTGATACTGACCAAAATCCAGTCCTGCTTCGTAATCATTGCTGATCTTGGTCGCGGTTTTTGCATTGAGGTCGATCAGGGCAATGTAGCCGCCTTCGCCTGCGATGTTATACAGTACCAGACCGATCCCGTCCTGAATGTACCTCCAAGCCTGAATGCGGGTATCTGTCAGGTTAAGCGCCTCATCCAGATTGAAATGGTAGCCGCTGTCGTAATCGTTTGTGCTTTTATTAATGCGTAAAATATCTTTTCCGCCCGTGGCAGTAGCCTGATAAACGTGACCATCATTCCCTACATACTGCGTCATGGTGCGGTATGAATGGTTGTTGGTTTTCGAAAGGGTGGAGTAAATCAGTTTGGGATTTTGCAAAGAAGGATAATCCACCACGAGCGTTGTAGTTCCGATTGTTCTGTTTTCGGCGTCATTCGCCCATACCGGCGCTCCGCTTGCATTGTAAGACAATTTGGTCGGGTCAATTTTGCTCACATTGCAACCAATGAAAATTTTGGACTTATCCTCATTCAAAACCGGCACATCAATGCGTCCTACCGAGTAACCCTGCGCTTCCAGTTCTGCCGGGAGCGGGAAGTCAAATTCAGTGGAGTTAGGTACCCTCGCTGTTTCCAGATCGATTACTGCGATCCTTACTTTTCCCCTCGTATATTTAAAAATATGGTTGGGAGCGGCACCCTCCGTTACCGTCGTACTCCCTGTCAAATGCACGCCGATACCAATGTTCTCAGCCGCTTTCGTCCAGCGCGGAGAAGTCCCGATGATGTCCGACAAGTCCAGTTCATTGCCTGTATCCTGGTAATCCTTGCCGCCTTTTACAAGGTATTTATTGAAAACACCGCCGTCCTCGCCGGTATACTGAATGTTGTACAGTTCGGTCCCGTTTTCGGAAGCCTGCACGCGGGCAGTACGCGCTGATCTTAACCCAAATCCGTTCTGGTAAATATTGATCGAAAAGTTGGGGTCGATTGCCTGTGCGTGGGTGATCGCATATGCCATTGTACCCCCGTTACCAGCTGTTCCGGCTTCATCCGGGATCGAGGCTGTGAGTGAAACGAATTCTCTTGCAGCCGGCGTTTCGCCGCCGCCTCCATCCGGATCTGTAACGTCCTCTTTACAGCCCGAAAGCGTCAGCGCAAACCCTAGTATCACAGCACTTAACAGATTTTTTTTCATCTTAAAAGGGATTATAAAAATTTACTGATTGTATAATTTAACTTAACTGAAATGCTTCTACCGGGCTTTTGCACTCCGAAATTGTCGTACATCTCTGCATTGAAAATGTTCTTCAGATCGAAGCTGGCCACCATCTTTCCATTCGGGAACCGGTAGCTCGCGCCTAAGTCGTGGTAGAACTGCGTGGGCGTCGTAAACCACTCAGATTCCATCCAAACGGTCCGGAATGGAGCGACAAAGCCTGTGTTATAGTAGATATTGAGGATTGATCTTTTCTGAATTTTATCGTTCAGTCGGTACTGCACACTTCCGTTCATGGTGAAGAAAGGCTCGTTGGGCAGTTGCAAATTGTAGAGGTCGTGCGGCTTGCCTTTCGGGTCGAACTTTTGCTTGAACAGCGTATTGAACTTGGAAAAGTTGAAGAGCGCATTCAGGCGATTGTCATACACATAGATGATCTCACCCTCAAATCCCCGCGACTGTGTCCTGCCCAGGTTGACGAACTTGGTCACCTGAATATCGGCATCACTTTCCCGGCCCGGCACGATCTGGTCTTCCACAGCCTGTTGGGTGATTTTGTCGAAACCGTTGCGCCAGAATGCGCTGGCGTAAAGTGTAATCTTGTGTTTGCCCAGCTGAACCGGCCCGTGCCGGAAACCCAGATTGTAGTTCACATTCTTTTCAGGTATCAGGCCGGGACTTTCAAGGATATTGTTCTCAGGATCACCGTAAAGCTGGTTTTCAGTCGCCGCCACGTAGGCGTTTTGCGTGGACCCGATGATATGCATTTTGGAAAATACATTGTAAGATACCGTCGCCCCGTAGCCTTTGTTGTGGTATACAGTCTTGTTCTGCACCCTGTTCACCACATTCACGCCGTCTTGTTCCACCAGCTCCGGCCGTGTTTGAATGGTCCTGTTGGAAGTGTATTTTCCGAGCAGGTTGGTTTTTAGTTTATCGTTAAAAAACTGGGCTTCGTAGTTCATCGCGAGGATGTTATTCATCACGCTGCTTACCGTTACCATTTCCTTCTTCTCAGGATTAAGCAGGTCATTGTCGTCCCTGTCGGTCGTTTCCAGCTTGTGGTTCAGGGAAATGCGGTGACCGGGGAAAAGCGTGTAACCCAGGTTGGTCCGCATGTTGGTGATTTGCCGGTTCACTTCCACAATGCTCTTTTCGCCCTGCTGTCCCATTCCCGGCGTAGGCGGCACCGGCACGATCTGCCCGTTTCTGATCAGCATTCTAGGGTTTCCGTCCCAGTTGTAAACCTGCCCGACCGTGTCCTGCACGTAAGTGCTCCGGTAACTTCTTACCGCATTCACATTGACTGCCAATCCCTTCACCAGGAAGTTATTTTTGTTGTAGTTCAGGCTCACGACATTGGCGCGGTACTCGCCAAACCTGCCGACATAAGGCCGCGCCATGGTAGTTCCGTGCGGTATTTCGCTGTAAGTATCTGAGACATTGTAACCTAGGAAGAACTGGTCAGCCCATTTTACATTGGTAAACCCGACTTCAAACCGCCCCCCGATGGATTTGTACTGATTGTTGAACCTCCTGGCGCGATAGTAGCGCTCCAATGTTCTGTCCGGATGTACAAACTTGGAAAACTTGCCCCAGGTAGTGTAACTATTGTCTGTATACGTATAAAATCCCGAAACCCTCGTCGAAAAGCCGGTTTGTTTATTACGGTAAATCCCTGAAATGTCAGATTGGAATGTATTGAACGAACCGTAAGCCACAGCGGCCGTAATGTTGTTCTGCGAAGCATCTTTTTTCAACACCACGTTGATCGCGCCCCCCACGTAATCGCCTGTGAGGTGGGAGGGTAGTACTCCTTTGTACACTTCAATGCGTTCGATCATCGCCGGCGGAATGTTGTTCAGATTGAAGGAAGACCCGTAAGTGGATATTTCGATCCCGTCAAGAAAAATCCCCACAGCACTGCCCGACATTCCATTCAAGTTATACTCAACCCGCGAGCCAATACCGCCATTCTGACGAACACGCACCCCTACGGCCCGGTCGAGCAGTTCGTTGGTGGTCAGGTTGCGTAGGGAGGCTTCTTTGGTTTCAATGACTGCCACGGCAAATCCCGTCGTTTCGATTTTCTTCTTTTCGGTTTTTTGAACGATCTGTACTTCATTGAGGTCCAGAGCAGTCCGCGTTACCACCGGATTAATCTCGTGCAGAGGCTTGTGAACGTGGATTTTCGTTGTTTTTGATTTGATCTCAACGGATGTGATTACAAGATCCTGATTTCCGTAAGGCACCTCTTTCAGCTGGAACGTACCATCGGTCTCAGAGAAAGTAGCAATGCTGGTACCGTCAATGCGGACCGTCACGAAGCTGATCACCGAACCTTTATCATCCTTTACTGTGCCCTTGATCGTTGCCGTTTTCGGTGCAGTCTGTGCAGCGGACGTGATATGTAGCAGGGTAAGTAATGCCGTGAAGAGTAAATTTAGTTGCACCTTATTTAGACTAATTATATTGAGTGCAAATATAGGTGCCGCCAAATAGCAAAAATGACGTTTAAGGGAATGGTAATGACGCGAGAGGGAGTAATGCAGCAATGCCCGCGCTGATGTGCATTGCGGTCAATAAAGCATTGGTACGAATGTTGCCTACAAAACTTTATCTTACCTTAGGTGACATATTATTCTACAAACTACTTCATGATTCACTCCATAGTTTATTTGAGTTCAGCGAAGACGCTCGCAGACGAGCCGGAGTTAGGTGCAATACTCGAACAAAGCCGAAAGAACAATGCTTCGCTGGATATTACGGGTGCATTGCTGTATTGTAACGGCAGTATCATTCAAGTCCTCGAAGGACCGAAGGATACTGTGACTCCGTTATTTGACAAAATAAAAAATGATGGGCGCCACACGCAGGTGATCACGCTTTTTCAGGGCGAGGTAAATGCGAGATCGTTTGAAAAATGGTCTATGGGGTACATTACAACCAATACCCGGAATATGGACGAGTTGAAGGATCAGCTTCTGTTTGTAAATAATCCGTACATCGACCAACATTCAGAAAACAAGATCCTGTCGCTGCTGCAAACCTTTTTCCGTAACAATCACCGGAATTGAAAGCTTTCCAATTCCGGCTTATCTGTACTGTTGCCATTCCAGATCCTTGTTCATCAGCGGTAACTGATGTTGCTGCGCATATTCGTTCCTTACCTTTTTTACATCGTTCCACCACTGATCGAGCGGGTAGTGTAGTTCGCGGTAAATGAGGTAGCTGAGATCGGTGGTACGCACAGGCTGGTGATCCTTGATATCGTCTACCTGGTGCAGGAATTTGCGTCCGTTGGCTTCTTCTACCAGCGGCTGCCATTCTTTAAACCACGTTTTTTCAACCAATGCAAATGTACTGTCGCGTTGCGTTTTCATTCTGCTGACCAGATTCATCGCCGCGTCCAGCTTCTGAACCGCCATTTTAGGGTTCGCTTTCGCCGCAGCGGCTTCTTTCAAAAGGTCCGTTACCTTGTTCAATGCAACCAGCATACGAAGATTCTGTCCGCAAATCGCCGCTACCGATTCCAGTACTTCCAGGTTGTAAAGCTGGTTTTTGGCAAGCGATTTATTTTTTTGAAGCAATTGACGCGCGTAAGCATTGCGCGGCAGCATTGCTTTTGCGGTTGCCAAACGTTTTGCGTTCACGGGATATGCGCTGTCTGCGATGGCCAATGTACCAGCCGCCGGAACAGGCAGCAGGGGCAGGGTTTGGTCTCTTTCATCCTGCAGGAAAAGGCTGTCCGAGTTACCCTTGATTTGTGGCCGCCATTTGGACGGGATCCAGTCCCAGCTGTTTGTATGAAACTCTGCCTGCTCGCTCAGAACGTGGTAAATGCTATCAATATCTTTTTGTTTGGGGCCGTAAAATGAAGTCATAAAACGAGCGGAAGCGTCTGCCGGCGTGAGGTTTTTATTGTTCCAACCTGCGGCTGTGGCCGTCGCGTAGCCCAGCCAGAATGTTTCGGGATGCAGCCCGGCATCTGCCCAGCCGGCAATAATTACACCCATAAATGAGGACAGGTTATCCTGGAATGCAGTTCCGATTTCCCGGAACATACCAGCAACCCGGCCCGAGGAGCGGTCGCTCCCGTCGGCCATTGTCTCTGTTTTGGTGTGCAACGGGTAATAATTTGGAAAAATAGGCTCGGCGCCTTGCGTGGCTGTGTAGACGGTTTGCCTGATGCCATGTTTTTTATAGTCAGCCGCTATCGACTTATTATAAACCCCGTTGATCAGATGCGAAGGCAGCGCAGTGATATCTTCTCTCCGCAACGGAAATTCGCCCCAGAACAAAACCTTGCGGCCCTGCTCGTGCAACCGGTCGGCCATTTTCTTGATAAACCAGGCCAGTAACCTCCCGTTTCCACCCAGGCTATCTGCCATCGCTTTTTCCGAAGGTGCTTTACCCGTATAATAAGCCTCATCATTGGAAAGCAGAATGTACTCGCTGCCCTTGCTTGCATTGATCAGCTCGCCGAACATGTTGTCGAGCAGCTTGTATGTTTCCGGATTAGTGACTGAAAACTGGTAGTTAATATCCTCGATTAATCGCAAATGTTTGTATTCCGGGTGTTTCAGAATAAACGAAACGTGCGCGGGTGCGTCGAGAAAAGGCACCAGATCAATGTAATGTGCTTTGGCAAAATCGGCCAGTTCCTGGTATTCCTGCGGGGTTAATGCATAGGGTTCTACAATTGCAGGCGCGGATTTGTATTGGAAGTGACCTTCGAGCTTAATGGAAAATGCATTGATTTTATAAGTAGAAGCTTGTTTGATAATGCGCTTTAAGGCAGGCATTTTCTCCAAATGGTGCGCGTCGTCCCAGTAAATCATGCGCAATTCCACATTCGGCCAGTCGGTGATTTCACCCTCGGGAAGCTGCTTTTCTGTTTTAAGTAATTGTAAAAAAGTTTGAACACCATAATACAAACCCTGCGGCGCATTGGCTGAAATGGTCACTGACCCGGGCTTCAAACTCAACTTATAAGCCTGCCGCGCCAGTGCCACGCTGTTCGTATCAACAGTGCTTCCGATTTCAACCGAACCTTTTTGAACAACAAGCTGGATCACAGGCGACTTGCCAGCAGCGGCTATGTTTCCGACTACATTCAATGGAAGGTTTACCTCCCTGAGTCCCTCCTGCAAGCTCAGCACAGATTGTTCTTTTACCAGTGAAGGATCTGCTACAACGGTCCAGTTTTTACCAATTACAAACCTTTTATCGCCCAGCCGCATTTGCTGCGGCAGCGGCAGTAACCCAGATCCGGGCTGCATTTTGTTGATTGGTAATTTTTTAGAAGCCGCCATTTGCGCATAGGTCGCAAACTGGATCAGAAAGCAGCATTGGATCAATAGAAAAATCTTCCGGTACATGTGAGTCGTGTTCAAAAGAAAATCTTTAATGGTTAAGTAAAAGAGTAACCAGCTCGCGCCAGCTACTCTTTTGTTCAGGATCTATAAAAATTGGATAGCTCTTAATACCCCGGATTTTGCGTGATGGCCGGACTGCTGGTCGTAACCACAAGCGTAGGGATCGGGTAGAGGAGCTGGTATTCTTTAATCGGCGTGGAGACGCCTACCGTCGGCTTGCCTGGACCGGATAGTTTTGAATTCATCACCTCCATCGCGCGACCAGTGCGCAGCAGATCAAACCAGCGGTGTCCTTCAAATGGTGATTCGAGTCTTTCCTCATTGTAAACGGCTGTCTTGAACGTTTCGTAGGTAAGCCCGCTCAGGTCCGTCAGTCCCGCCCGTTTGCGCACGAGGTTGATCGCCGCATAAGCATCTGCATTGGGTGCTTTGCCGGCTTCGTTAATCGCCTCGGCGTAATTCAGCAGCACGTCGGCATAGCGGACTACGTACCAATCCGCTCCTGAGTCACCAAACCCGCCGCCCGTTTCGCGCTCCACATAGCCGCGCACATATTTCGCTGCCACCATCGCACCATTGAGCATATAACCGTCAGCGATATTGTTCCTGCGTACATCGCCCTTGGTATAAGCCGCAGCGATATCGTCAGTAGGCTGGTTAAACCCGTAAGCTCCACCCGACGGAATGGTGATACCTTCCGAGCCGGTAGGCGCGAAGTGGTTGGGCAGGTTTGATCCAAGACCATTTGCCGCACCTTTGTACTGGATCTGCAGAATAGCTTCCGGGTTTCCCTGCTGACCGGCTTTGTACAAGTCCGCATACACAGGAAGCAGGCTGTAAGTACCAGACGTTACCACCTTTTTGAACTCTGCCGCCGCCTCGGCGTATTTTTTCTGCGTGAGGTAAACTTGTCCCAGAAGGCTTTGCGCCGCACCTTTTGTAATTCTTCCCACATTGGCATCATCGTAGGAGGCAGGTACCAGTTCCTGTGCTTTCACCAGATCCGCTTCAATCTGTGCATACACTTCCTGAACACTCGCACGGCCCACATTGTAGCTCGCATCGATATCCGTAACCGGCTCCGTTACCAGCGGCACACCGCCGAAGAAACGCACCAGGTTGAAGTACGCGAGTGCCCGCATGGCAAGTGATTCGCCGGTGTATTGCTTTTTCATGTTGTCCGCCACGGGGGAGGCATCAATGCGGACGAGGATGCTGTTTGTTCTTGCAATCAGGTTGTAGCTGTTTTGCCAGAATGCGGTAAGGTGCTCATTGTCGGTTGTTTCACGGAATTCGTCAATGTTCTTTTTTGCATCATTACCCGAGGCTCCGGCTACCAGCTCGCTGGTATTGTCGGAGCGAAGGTCTACCAGCAGGTGATAGTATCCATTGCCGGAGTACACCTGTGCCAGCGCAGAATAAGATCCCACGACGGCCTGGCCGAAGTCGGACTCAGTCTTGAAAAAGTCCGTTTCGCCGATTTGTGAGATAGGTTTTGATTCGAGAAAGTCTTCGCAGGAGGTTCCTGAAAAAGCCAGAACAACCAGAGCGACAGCTATTTTAATATTTTTTGAGATCATCATCATCAATGTTAAAGGGTGGTCCGGGTTGAATTAGAAACCAAGGTTAAGGCCAAATACAAATGCTCTTGCCACGGGGTAGGTACCATAATCCATACCCGGCGTCAGTGCAGAAGAAATCCACGGGTCGCCTTCGGTCGTATTCACCTCAGGGTTATATCCGCTGTATTTCGTGAAAGTGTACAGGTTCTGAATGTTCATATATACCCGTGCATTCTTAACCACTTTTCCACCAAATATCTTGTCGAAACGATATCCGATCGTCACGTTTCTGACGCGAAGGAAAGACGCATCTTCTACGTAGTACGATGAGATGTTGCGGTTGATCGCGTTGTTATTCGGTCCCCACGTTTTGCCATCGCCAGGCTCTTCGGGTGAGCGCCAGTAGTTGTTGGAAATCGACGCATTGTTGCGGTAAACGCTCCGCTTGGTCAGGTTAAGCACATCCACGTCCTGTACACCTTGCAGCGATACACCGAAGTCGAAACTACCGACATTCAAGGTGTTCGTAATACCGTAGGTGAACTTCGGCAGGTTGTTTCCGATGATCGTCCTGTCAAGATCGTTAATCTGCCCGTCTCCGTTCAGGTCTTTGAAACGGACATCACCCGGGAATGTGTTCGGCAAATGTGCAGAACCGTCTATTTCCGCCCGTGTGTTGTAAATGCCTTCGAAAACAAGGCCGTAGTAACTGCCCAGTGGTTTGCCGATCTGCGTAATGTGGGTCAGGGAGTTTTCCTGCGCACGGTTGGCCACGATGATCGGCGCGCCGCTTGCTCCGAGTGATTCTACGGTATTCGTGTTAAATGAAATGTTTGCGTTGGTATTCCAGGTGAAATTTTTCCGCGCAAAATTTCTTGTTTCCACGGCAAATTCAAGCCCCTTGTTACGCAGACTTCCCAGGTTACGCAATGCAGTTTCAAAACCGGTTGAAAGCGGCACGGGCACATTGAGGAGAAGGTCGGAAGTCAGCTTGTTATAGTAATCGACATTCAGGAACAGGCGGTTCTGGAATAATCCCAGATCAATTCCTAAATCAAATTCTCTGGCTTTTTCCCAACCCAAAATCGAGTTGCCCAGCGAGCCCTGCGCCAGACCATTGACGATCCCGCCGTCCCCTGATCCGAGAATGTAATTGGATCCGTAGATCAGTCCCACAGATGCGTAGTCGGGGATCTGGTTGTTACCGATCATCCCATAGCTCGCCCGGACTTTCAGCTCGCTGATGGTTGGTACATTAGCCAGGAATTTCTCCTGTCCGATCCTCCATCCGGCCGAAACAGAAGGGAAATTACCCCATTTGTTGTCAGCTCCGAAACGTGATGAACCGTCGCGGCGGAAAGTGGCTGTCAGGAAATATTTCTCGTCGTAATTGTAAGTCGCGCGGCTCAGGAAGGAGAGGAGCGTCCACTGCGAGCGGCTCGAACCTCCGCCAGTAATAATACCTGCATTCAATGTAGGCACAAGGTCGTTCGGGAATGAGTTTGCGCTGACCGAAGTAGAATTGAATGAGGATTTTTGTCCTGTCACACCCACTAAAACATTTACATGGTGTTTTTCTGCAAACGAATTGTCGTAAGTCAGCGTATTTTCATTGATCCAGCTGATGTTGGCGGATGAAAAAGATTGACCGTTAGACGGATTTACACTGATGTATGACGGAGAAAACTTGTTGTTACTGAATGTATTCACATCCGCATTGATGCTGGTTTTGAATTGCAGGTTTTTCAAGATATCAACAGTAGTAAACAAGCTTCCGACGGTGCTGAACTGGTTCATTGTATTCTGAATCCCTTCACCAAATGCGAGTGCATTGTTATAAATGATGTTCTGCGTGGTACCATCGTCGTAATGTAGTGTGAAAGATCTTGCATAAGAGCCGTCCGCATTTCTAACCGGATAAAAGCCCGGGGTCGACATCACCGTTACAGCTACCGCGCCGTAATCCTGGATACCACCCGACGTAGCAATGCGGTTGTTGGTGTAAGATGGGGCCACGCGGGCGCCAACCCTGATTTTATCCGTTACTTTTGCGTCTACATTCAAACGGAATGCATATTTTTTGAAGCCGGAATTGACAATAATCCCCTCCTGGTTCTGGTAGTTACCGGATACGTAATAACGTGCACTTTCCGTTCCGCCCGAAGCCGCGATCTGGTAATTCTGCATGGGCGCGCTGCGGTAAAGTTCATCCTGCCAGTCAGTATAAGGGTAGGCGGATGGATTTTTGAATTCTTCGGGAATTTTGAAGCCCGGCCCGCTTCGAACCGAGTTAGGGTCTGTCGCTTTTCCGCCTGCGCGTACCCAATCGTTGTTCCGGATATCGATTTGGCGGCGTGCATATTCTTCGTTAGTCATCAGGCCAACTCTCGTTGCAATCCGCTGGAAACCGTAGCTCGCATTCACGCTGATCTGCGATTTACCTGCCGCACCTTGCTTGGTAGTAATAATCACCACACCATTGGAGCCGCGCGATCCGTAAATGGAAGTCGCCGCTGCATCTTTCAAGATGTCGATAGATTGGATATCGCCCGGGTTAATGCTGGCCAGCGGGTTTACCGGAGACTGGCTCCCGATATCACCGCCCTGTGCCGCCGCATTGGTTACCGAGTTATCGAGCGGCACGCCGTCGACCACATATAAAGGTTGTATACCTGCCGTAATAGATCCTGTACCGCGGATTTTAATCGACAAACCACCGCCCGGTGCTGCCGACGTCTGCTGGATCTGCACCCCGGCCACTTGTCCGGCCAATGCCTCACCAAAAGAAACCACGGGTCTGTCCTGGATCTGCTTCGCGCCGACTGAAACGACCGAACCTGTAACCTCACGCCGGGACTGGCTTCCGTAACCAACTACGACAACTTCATTTAACGATTTGTCGCTGGATTCAAGCTGGGGTGAAATTTTGGAACGGTTTCCTACCACCTCTTCCACATCACCATAGCCTATATACGTAAACACTAAAGTGCTGTTTGCCGGCACCTGAATGCTGTACTTTCCATCCGCATCGGAAACCACCCCGTCGGTGCTATTCTTTACACGAACCGATACACCGACCAGCGGCTCGCCGGTAGATTTCTCGGTAACCTGTCCGCTTACAGCAACTTGCCCCGCCCGTCCGGCATTCTGCGCCTGTCCTGGACTGCAACATAAAAACAGAAACAACACTGCGAAAAGCATCCGCAGCGGCACTCCGCCAGTACTGCGGAAATAACTAAAACTTTCAGTAAACATTTTGTTTCCCATAAGATAGGAAGGTTAGTGGTCTAGAAATGATTGAATCGAAAGGTATCGAAACAAATATAATGTTTTTATCAAAAGTAAAATATTTTCGTAAGAAAAAAATAATATTGTCGATCCAAAAAGAAAGGTAACGGAGGTTTTTGGGAAATTTCCTGTTTGTGAAATGGTAAAATATAGAAGGTATCCGGCGGATACGTGGAAATAGAAGTCAGCCGCAGAGCGGCAGGGTGCTCCTCCGGAGCTAGGCGTGGGCTGCAAATGGTTCTTTTTAACTTGCCTGCCTTCAACCTAATTTCCTGATATAGTATATCCTGAATTTCGCAGAGCTTGCAAACACCAGAGATCACAGCCTTGGAATTAGATACGTGCCAAACTTCTATATTTGCCGCATGGACAAACACACACAAAAACACGACACCTTCCTAAGAGCCATCATGGCCAACAAGGAGATCGCCCTGGACTATTTCCGGACCTGCCTCCCGCAAAACATCCAGGATCTGCTCGATTTTTCGACTCTCGAACAACTTCCGGACACATACGTTTCTAAGGAGCTGCAAAAGTCCATTTCGGACATTGTGTACACCTGCAAGAGGGCAGGCGGGAAAGGCGAAGTAAAAATCTCACTGTTAGTGGAGCATAAGAGCTACGTCGACAAATACGTGCCGATCCAGATTGGGAGTTACATTTTCTCCGGACTTCTGAAACAAATCGGCAACAAGGAAAGCCCCTCACTGATCATCCCAATACTACTTTATCACGGCAAAGACCGCTGGGAGTACAAAACGCTGGTGGATCTCTTCGAAGATCTGGAACCAGTGTTGCAAGGATTTGTGCCTGACTATCAGTATATTTTTCACAATCTGGGCCAGATTCCAGATGAGGATATTGTAGCATTGCATAACAGATTTCTGGCTGCATCGTTTCTGGCGATGAAATACAGTGCGTTTAAAGAACATTTGAATGCACTAATTCCCACGATATTAACGCTGGGAAGCGACATGGAGAAGAACTTGCTAAACACTTTGATAGTTTATACATTAGTAGGGAATCCGCTAGGTAGGGAACAATTTTTAGAACTGATTACATCGTTACCACCATTTCCAAACAAAGAATCGATTATGGACACCTTAGAACAATTCGTAGAAAAAGGCCGGAAGGAGGGCCAGGAGGAAAAAGCCCTTGATGCTATAAAAAGAATGATCAAGCTATCATCGCTCACTGATGAGCAGATCGCTGTCTTTCTAGATGTAACTGTAAATTATGTCGCAAATGTTCGGAAAAGGGTTGCCTCTGAGCTATAAAGCTTTAAGGTTATCATTTTTATTTTTCCATAAACTCCCCAATCCGCTCCATACAAATCCGCTCTGTCAAATCCCGCAGCACTTTCACGCGCTCGGATAAATATTCCAATTCCTCTTTCTCAATCTTGTAATTCATATTATACCTAGAATCGATATACGCCTTCTGCAAAAGCTCAAATAATCGCTTTTTCACAGGAGTGTTTTTCGGGAAAACCGATTCAAAGGCGGAATTAAGTTTTTCAACTTGCTTTCCCAATTCCTCTATATCGTGAATTTTTGGTTTGTAATCTGTGAAGACCAAAAGAATGACAACGTAGAATCTCTCAGTAGCTTGATGTAGTAAAAAAGCAGCTTCTTTATAATACTCGGGATCATCTTCTCCTTTCTGAAAATACATTTCAAAGCCTTCTAAAAACCGGCTTGAAGACTTAAACCAAGGGCCAAACTGATCCAATGCTTTTCTTTGTCTTTCCTCAGGATTCATGTTCTTTGGCTCGGATAAAGTAAAATTTCCCGAATTGAAAAGCATTATCCCTTCTTTTAAAATATCGACAAAGAAATATTGATTTTGCTCAATCGCATTGTTGACAAAGCCAATACCGTGATGAATAAGGCTGATATTTGTTTGCTCACCATTGTTATTTATAACCTTTTTCAGGTTCCACCACTTTTCGTCAGCTTTTGCAGATTTCCTGTCTTTGGCGATAACTAATATATCGTAGTCGCTTACATACTGAGTATGCTCCTGAAAATCCTCCACCCAATCACCACGCGCGTGACTACCGAAAAGGATAATCATTTCGGCTGGGATTTTTTCGAGGATGATCTGGGTGATTGTTTGTAATTCTTCTTGCTTTTCTTCGGGAAGGTGGGAGAGGGAGGTTTTCATATAGTGTGGGTATCTAGTTAAATAAAATTATCAGAAAGCCAGCTTTTTATTGTTGAGTTCCACATTAAAATGAACTGTTGCTCCCAATGCGTCAAACACTTTCAAAATAGTTTCAAACCTCGCATTCTTCACGCTATTTTCGATCTTTGAAATTTGAGCCTTTTGTACACCAACAAGTTCGCCTAATTGTTCCTGAGTCAAATTGCGCTCTTGTCTTGCCTGTTTAATGGCGTGGCCTAGCAAATCATTTCTAAGCTCATTTTCAAAAGCTTCTCTTTTTTCTGTTCCCCGCTCACCAATGTGTTTATCAATCATTTGATCAAGCGAAACTGTCTTAAATTTATCCATGATCATTTCCCTTTTGCTTTGTGATTCAAATATTGCCTCCTTATTTCATCAGCTTTTTCAATGTCTTTTGCCGGCGTCTTCTGAGTCTTCTTTAAAATTCCGTGAGTTGCAACAACCATTATTTCGTCACCATCAGTTTTATCCCAAAAAGAAAAAAGCCGATAAGCTTTGCCATTATATAGCGTTCGAAATTCCCAAATAAAATCATTCAATTTCTTGAATAGCTCATTGTCATTTACAAACTGAGATTTTCTGATGTTGTAATAAATCTTGTCTCTTGTCTTTTCATCAAGATTATCTAAGAATTTGACAGCGTCTGGCAAAAATTCAATTTCAAAGTGTGCTTTCATGCAAAGATAGATCAAAGTCATAAATTTCCCAATTGGGAAACAGTGTGTTGTTCTTTAATTTTGTTCTTGGTGTCACCCCGTCACGCTCAACCTCAAATTCCCTCCCAAACCCTCCCTCACAATCCGCATCAAAGTAGAAAGTCTGATGTCGCTCGCATTGTTTTCGATTCTTGAAATGTACGTTTTCGTAGTGCCGCATTTGTCGGCGAGTTGCTCTTGTGTCAGGCCTTGTTTCTTGCGTAGCTCCTGAATCATTGCGCCTAGTTTGAAGGCTTCAAATTCCTCTTCGTATTGCTCTCGTTCGGCTGTGCCCCGTTTTCCATATTGGTCATCCAAATGTGCGGAAAAGGATGTTAACTTTTTATTTGGAGTCTCGTTGCTCATTGAAGTACTGTTTTTTGAGTTTTTCCGCGAGATACAATTCGCTTTTGGGCGTGTTCTGGCAATCTGTGCAAAACTGATTGCCTTTTTTCATTTCCTAACACGCGTGTAAGATATCTCTCCCATTCAGATTCAATCCTCCACTTACCCTTGCTCAATACCCAACTGAAAACACAATGCATTCAAAATCTCAGCTTGTTTTCCTGGGTCCGACACTGTTCCGTATATCGAAGAAAGCCTTTGCTTATCCAACGTCCGAATTTGATGACATAGAATAATAGACTCATTACTCAGGCCAAAGTTATTAGAAGGAATCAGCACTTCATTTGGATATATTCTTCTGCCAGGCTTTCTGCTGGTAATCGGAATGACGTTTACAATATTCAAAAGATTATTGATCGCATCTTCGCTTATCACTAAAACCGGCCTGGATTTACCTTGCTCCGAACCAATGACCGGATCAAGATTCGCGCGATATATTGACCATCTCCTTACATTCATAATGTCTCGTCATCAATAGAGTCAAAATCGGACTGAACCTCACGAATGTCTGCAAGAAACAATGGATCTTTCGCGGCCATTTTCATTGCGTCGAGCTTTTGAGATTTAATATCAACCTGATCGTCAACAAATACCGTTACTTCCTTTTTATCACGAAAGTTGGGCGGCAAAGTAAGGATCACCTGATTATTTTTTACCGGACAAACGATTTTATAAGTCATAGTTGTTTGATTCTGATAATTACACTACTCTTAACTCATTAAGCCTGACTTCAAGTTCCTCCCATACATATGGCTACCCCTCCGCCACAATCACCTCAATATTATGCTGCTTCAACATCTTCAAATCCGCCTCTTCGATCTTATCATCCGTCACTACTTTGTGAATTTTTTCAAAACCGCAAATAAATGCCAGCCCCGATTTCTTGAATTTTGATGAATCGGAAACAATGATGACCTCCTCCGCGATGTCGATCATGATCTGGTTCAAGTGCGCCTCTTCCATATAGTGCGTGAAAAAGCCCGCATTGGCTTTCATGCCGTCAATGCCCAGGAAGAGTTTGTTGCAATACAATTGCTTAAAATTCCGCTCGGCCATGGGGCCAACCAGTGACATCGAGAATTCTTTCAGATAGCCGCCTGGCATGTACACTTGCAGGTTTTCGTATTGGGCCAGGTTGTTGACGATGTCCAGCGCGTTGCTGATCACAGTCAGACTTTTGAATTTTTCGAGATTGTTCGAAATCTCAAAAGTCGTCGTGCCCGAATCGAGGATAATGCTGTCGCCTTCGTTAATCAGCGACACGGCTTTGCGGCCGATCAGGCGCTTGGTGTCATGGTTGATCTTACGTTTTTCGGTGACGGTCAGCGCGATGTTATTTGTTTTAAAAGCCCCGCCGTGCGCCCGCACGAGCAGGTTGCTATTTTCCAGTTTGTCGAGGTCGTTGCGAATCGTCACTTCGCTCACTTCCAGCATCTCGCTCAAATCGTTCACATTCACTTCGCCCAGCTCGTCCAGTTTTTGAAGTATGAGCGAGCGGCGCTGCGCAGTCTTTTTCATGGAATTAAAATCTTTTGATTCGTAAATGTAGCAACATTCAGTCAGATGGTTGTGCAAAAACGGGTCGGAACGTAATCAGAGTGCCTTCGTTTCCTGTTCTTCCTCCAAATGCGCAAAAGCACGGTGCACCTCGATAATCTTTTCAATGCGGCTGATAATCAGCGTCATCATTTCTTTTGGGAAAGAGGCTTCCACAATAATGAGTTTCAATTCAGGATCTTCGGTTTTGAAGATCTGAATGTAATGCACGTCAAACCGGCTTTTGCCGAAAGTATGCAAAATGCGGCTCAAAACATTGTTCACGTCGCTGGCATAGATCGATATCCGGCTCGGACCGGCTGGCTGATTTTCCATCGAACTATCTTTTGACTTTCACCTTAAATGCAACCCGCCTCGTCTCCGAGATAAACGAATGCGCCCCGTGGCTGTCCCGGCGCGTGTTGCCGGTTTTGGGATATTCGTAAATGCCGTAAAACGTAATTTCATGTCCGTCCGGGCAATTGGGCTTAATCTGCACCTGCGAAGTCAGCCGCTCCGCACCCGACCAATCGGCCCGGGCCAAGAACAACATCCGGCGATTTTCCATGGCCACATAAGGATCTTCGGTATAAAGCCGGAGACCAAAGTCATGCAGCGAATCCAGGTCAGATTTGGTAAAAATGCTGATCCATTCGCCGGGATTAGCAATTCCGTCCCCATTTCCTTCACCGACACGCGTTTGCTTTTCGACTTCCAGATTCACATTCCGCCCGTCTGCAATGATGAAATTTGTGAGTCTTTTTTCGGATGAATAAAATGGTACTTCCAGCAAAAACTGGTCTTTTTTACCGTTATAATTCAATACTAATTTCAGCTTCGCGCGGTCTAAGGTGGCATTCCGCGAGCGTATTTTGAAACCTGTCTTTTCATGCAAAGCTCCTTGCGCCAGCTTTGCAATCGTCATCGCCGGACTGATCACTTCCACGTCTTCATCCTGTGCAATCAGCTCAACCCGAATGGAATCCACCGCCGCGCCGCCTTTATTGAATAGCACCGGATACAGCGGGATAATGTCCCCAACAGCAGGCATCTGTCGGTCGAGCGTGTACGTCGCCATTGTAATGTGGCCGGGATCGCCGTTTTTATAAATACCAACATTTGTTTGCTCTCCTGTTCCCAGCCATTGAATACGGCCTTTTGCATCGCTCCGCACATTGGTGCGAGAAATCTTACGGGTAGGAACATCCAGCTGAATGAGTTCGTAGCGCGTATTCGGTGTGTAAATGCTATCGGTAACAATCTTCACTGACAAACCAGAAACCGTCGGACCGTCGGGCAGCCATTTTTTGGTTTGTAAACCAAATCCTTCTTTACGCACATCGTCCATTATGCTGAATCCTGGTATTTTCCGATCTGTTTTCACATCATAATTCCAGACTGAAAAATTAGGATAAAGATCAATGTGATGCCACTTTTCAGGCTTTGCCAGCGGCATCCGGAAGTACTTCATGTGAAAATCAAACTGCCCTTTGATATTCACTGCATTGTGAAAGCCGCGAAAGTAGCCGATCCCGTAATGCCAGCTTTCGTAGTTCAGCTCCAAGGTTTTGTAAGCATCATCAATTTCCTGATCGTGCTGCCGTAAAAAATCCTTGCTGCCCAGATGCATTCTGATCGGCAAACCCACAAAGTTGCGCCCCATTTCCTTAAACGGCGTAAAAATTTGCAAAGCCTTTGGTCCGACTGTAAACGAAGCCGACGGACAGAAAAACGAAGCGCTCGACAGCAAATGCGGATATTTGGAAGCCACCAGCATCGACATAAATCCACCCATGCTCAGCCCCGAAACTGCCCGCGCCTCCCGGGAAGCTTTCGTGCGGTAATGCGTATCAATGTATTTAACAAACTCCGGGAAGTAGTCCACAAACTGCCGGTCTTCTTTCACCGGTGCAATGTCGTAAGGGCGCGGATATTGCGCGGGCACAAAACCGTCCCATTTGGCAATAATCACATCGTTATCTGCTACATAGCTCGTAAAGTTATCCAGCGAATCCGGTCCGGTGCGGGCGTAGTTTCCATTAAAATCATCATAGTAGCGTGCCTCACCAGAGCGGGAAACCTCACCTTCCGCCGGACCATTAAACCGCCCCGCATTCCCATGAAAATAGTAAATCACCGGGTAGCGATGCTCGGGATGCTGGTGGTAATCAGCCGGCAAAATCAGCCGAAAATTGCGCTCCTCTTTGAATACCTCGCTATAATGCTTCGCGTCTTCGATAATTCCTTTCGGCCGCGTTTGCTGAGCGTGTGCGATCAGGCTTGTCGCCCAAAACAGGCAGGCAAGAAGCTGCGTCCGGTAATGTTTGTTTTTATATAAAATCATCGCATTCATGCATTACTGTTCCTCCTTTTTACGCGTTTCGGCCAGATCCAGCGTTTTGAAAAAGAGGGTAGTGAGGTTGTGTTTCTTGTCTGCTGTTAAATCTTGTCTAAGCTTGTCGGCAAGCATTTTATCTTCCTGTGTTTTGGCTAAAATCCATTTCACTTCCGGCGCGTCAGAGCCTGGTAAAATTTCCCATTTGCGCAGTGAATCCTGCTCTGCTTTAAACTCAGTCAGGTATTTCGATGCCAGATCCGGTTTGCCGGAATCCCTCAACAGCTTCACGCCAAGGTAGTTGCTGAATGCATTGCGGTTGCCTGCTTTGTCAGGATTAAGGGAATAGTCAATAATTCTTTGCTCGTACTGGCGGGCTCTTTCCGCGTGGCCAAGTTGCTTTTCGCAATAGGCAGCCAGGTAATCGATCAGCCGCGTATCCGGTTCGTTGGGTTTTCCGGTGCCCAGGTTTTCAGGCCAGAGGCGGGCCTTTTCAAGTGATTTTAATGCTTCCTTGTACTTTTTATTTTCAACCAAAGTAAGCGCATTTGCCAGATTTGCAATTACATATAATGTATGTCCCTCCCGCGCACCTTCCTGCGGTAGTACTTTCACTTTTTCAAGCACACGCAAACTTGCCGAAAAGTTGCCTGCATTCAATAGCGATTTTGCATAATCAATTCCGATTACCGGGTTATCAGCAAAACGTTCGTACGCCTTCTGCGCGTTGGTTAAGGCTTTTTCCCGCACGCTCTCGCCCCCAGTATTGAAATGCTGGGTTAGGTAATGCCATGTGCGCCACTCCTTGGGATTGAGCTGGTTTGCTTTTTCAAGATCAAGCTGCGCCTGTTGTTTGGAAGCAGCGTCGCCTTGAAAAAGTGTTCCCCTCGCCATATAAAAAGGTGCAAAGTCGGGTTCGTTTTTGCAGGCTGCAAAGTGCGTCTTCGCGTTTTCTTTATCCGCAAGATGCCAGTAAATCAGACCCAGATAATAGCGGTTTTTCCAGGAAGGAAGCTGCTTTTCAGCCCACATTAATACGGGAATGGTTTCCAAACGAAAAGGAAATACAAACTCCGGCGACATTGCAATGGCATCCTGCAAATGCTTTTTACTTTCAGCAGGCGCGGAATCACGATTTAAATAGGCTAGCCAGTAAGAAACAGTAGGGTAGGCGGGTGCTAATGCGAGCACCTGTTTCGCTTCCTGATTCTGGCCCTGATTGACATAATCCATCGCCAGTTCCAGGTACGTTTCATGTGGTAGCTCGTTGCGGATCGCCTGCTGGAAAATGGTCTGGTTTTCTTTATTGGGCGCAAGCAGATATTGCTCAAAATGGGCGTAGTGGCTAAGCGGATCGACTTCCAGCAGTTCTTTCCAAACCTGCGCAGCTTCCTCCGGTTTGTTCAGCTTTCTTAATGCAGTTCCAAGTAACTGATAGGCAGTCAGGTTGTTGCGGTTGTAATCCAGTGCTTTCCTCGCATCGTGCTCCGCTTTTTCATAATCCTGCTTTTGCAATGCAATACCCGCCAGCTGCGCGTAGGCGCCCGATCGATATTCCATTGTCCAGGTTGCAACCGACAATGCTTCTTCCGCTTTCGTCAGGTCGCCGAGCTTGCGATGAAGTGCTCCATATAAATAGTTCGCGCCGCCGTGATAGGTATTTTCAGCCAGAGCTCTTCTTGCAAAATCCAGACCCTGCGCATATTCACCTTTGCGATAATGGTACTCCGCCAGCCTAACCAACGCGCCGCTGTGCGTCGGTTCTTTTTCCAAGACGGCCAGGAAACGCTGATGTGCGCCTTGAAAATTGCGCATCGCGTTTTCATCTTCACCCAATTCAAAAAGGCGCTCCGCTGAATGTGGATCCTGTTTTTCGGCTGAAATAATAGGTCGGTCTAAAATCTTTTCGGGCTGAACAGCATACACCAACCGATCATTGCCAACACTTACGCGAACTGATTTTTGATCGATACCCAACAACTGAATTGTTTTCACAAACACCTCCATCGGTTTCAAGTGCAGCGGATTTTGAAAAATCGTTTTTCCGCTAACCGTCACTTTTAGCGTATCATGAATGAAAGAAATCGGGTTGATAATGATTTTCAAACTATCACCAGCAGATGTCACATTCAGCGTACCATAAGGCGATGCATCCACCATCCCGCCCGCGCCTTTGACCGGGAACCAGTATTCTGTTTTGGTCTCAGAATAAAATGGTCCCAGTGACTTCTGGTTATACGGACTATGGAACCCGCTTCGCTCCGCCGCCTGGTTGAATGTCACACCCGACTGTGCCTCAATGTATTGCCCGTCTTTATCCGTCAGCAAATCTTCCCAGATGCCACCTTCACGCGCCCGCGACCAGATCCACAGTTTCTTGCCTGGCGCATCCGAATAAGGTGCCCAGTGACCAAAGCCAAATTTGCGGTCGTGCCAGTAGCCGCCAAACCATTCCGTATGCGTGCCGACGACGTGATAAGATTTGTCGCCGCCCGAATTATTGTTTTTGTAAAAAGACAGATCCACGCCTTTTTCATCCACGGGCCACGGACTTGCATTGCCATCGTGCCCCACATGATGCGTGCCCGGAAAAAAGAACTGCATATCATCAGAAGCCCGGAAAGCCGCATTTTCCCAGGAAAGATAGGAATCGTGCAGGGGTAGGGGATTGTACCAAAGACTTTGCGTTTCGAAATATGCCTTGTCTTTCGGGAGCACGATTTTGACGCGCCATTGCGTTCGCGAAGCCAGGTCCAGGCCGCCTACGACGCAGGTTACACTGCCGTCGGGATTGTTTTGCATCACATAATCCACCGCCGCAGCTGCCCAGGGAGCGTGACCGAGGTCGAGGCCGAAGTTATGCTCAATGCCGCCGCTCGTCCATGGTCCACGGATGCCGATCGCGCGGAATTTCATGACGTGATTGGTGTATACAAACTCCTCGCCCGTCGATTTCTCAGTCGCGCCCATGACTTTCCCACCCACTTCCGGCAGCACCTGCACTTTGATGTACGGGTTTTCCAGTTCTACGATTTTCCAGTTTTTGGTCGTGCTTTTGTCCGTATAGCCGTCGAAAACATAATATGGATAAAACGGCGCAACTTTTTTGCCGATTCCCATCACCGGCAGCGGGCTGGGATCAGAAAACGGGTATGTTTTCATCGCCTGGACCTGCTCGGTGATACTGGCTTTTTGCGCGATTAACGCTGGCGAAGTTGCCAGTAAAGCCAGAACAAACCGGGTTGTTCTGGCATTCAACGGCAGAGAAAAAGAGGAGAGGGCACTCACGCAGATGATAAATTTTAAATAGTCGCGATATTACTTTTTGCTTTTCAAAATAAGCCCTGCGAGCTCCATGCGGACCTTATGCCATTGCTCCTGATCGTAACTCCACACATCGAGGTTACCAATGGATCTGTCTCCGAAAGGTTCTTTAATGAGTTGATTCACAAGCGCATCCGCACGTTTGGTGTCGCCATCGAGCTTGGCCAGCAGGCGGAGATATTCGTACTCCTGGACACCGTCACGCATTGTTTTCAGACGGATCGACGGGCAAGGTTCGGATACATTGGGCACCATGCCGGGTTTGTAAATCACCGAGCCGTTTCCATTGAATGCGCGGTAGGTAAATTCCGCGTCGGCCTCAGAGGCTTCTTTATAAAAGTCTTTCCACGATTCGGGATCGTACCAGCCGCGTTCCCAGCCCGCACCGATGCCCCAGCTGATCCACGAGAAGGTTTTGTATTTCCAGCAAGACCAGCTGATCGCACGGTCGTTAACCAGCGGCAAGTCAATGAATGTCGAGCTTCCTACCCAGCTGTTGAGCTTCGCTTCGTAGAGCATCGGACCGTAAAGCCAGTCCTTGATGCCCATTTGCTGATACGATTTTACCGTATCGATGTTGTAGTTGATGGTATGCGACGCCCAGTCGGTGATCGATTTGCCGATCACGTCCATCGCTTCTTTGGTATAAGCGCCGTCCACGCGGAATTTTGCCTCGGGATATTCCTTTTTGAACAGATTACCATAAAACACCATCCGCGACCAGGCTTCGGGAAAGTACGATTCGTCCAGACCGTTCAGATACACCGTCAGCAGCGTCTTTTTAGGATTCACCATTGGCAGCAAATGCTGACGTACCTGTTTGATCGCGCTGCTATAAATAGCCTGATTGGCTGCATTGCGCTCCACTTCGGGTTTGCCGATATCCGGCCAGCCGGCAGTACCATGTTTTCCGTACACATCAAATGGAAGTGCAAAAGTTTCCAGCGGCTCGCCGTAGCCGGGGCCGTAAGCATAGCCCTGTGCAGCCGTGAAAGCTTCGCCGGTCAGGTATTTTTTGAGTTGTTTGTCAAACTTGTCCCACTGGATTTCGACCTTTCCGTTTTTCACCTGGATCTCAGGATCGTAAGTCGGGTCCATTAATGAGATTCTATTTCGCTTGAAAAGCTGGTACACAGCCAGTTCCTGTTTTGGGTCCATGCGGCTCAGGAAACCTTCGTGTTGCAGACTGGCCTTGAACGCATTTTCATTCGGCAGCTCAAAATCCCAGACCGTCATGCTCACCGGAATCTGCTTCGTCTGTCCGCCGATTGTGACCGAAATGACGCTTTGATAGGTGCCAGGTTTTGCTTTCTGCGCGTCAATGGGAACAAACTGGTCGACCCAGATGATCTGTGATTTTTGGTTGGGGATGCGGTTGTTAAAGTCGGGCAATGTGAACGGATATACCCAGCGCCCGCGCACTTTGGCGGAGTCGGTTTGGATAAATTTAAAGGGGATCAGCGCGTCAGGATACCAGCCTTTTCCCAAGCTCGCTTTCAGGTAACCCGTGCTCGTACTTTGCACATTGACAGACCATTCCAAAAAGAGCTCAGGCTTAATGGCAAGTTCTGCATTACCATTTTTGAATGGCGCCATTTCCAATTTGATCCCGGTCAGCTCGGCATCGGCTTCATTGGTCAGAACCAGCTGAAAAGAAACATATTCACCCCGCGCAGCATGCAGGGAAACCTGTTTCCCGTCGTAAATCCAGTTCTTATCCAGCAAATTTCCTTTGGCTGATGCACTGGAAGGCACGCCTTTGAACCGATGTTCTATAATTTCATTTGAAACGGGATCAAGCCTGACGGAGGAGGGTAGGGCGCGCAGTTGCCACGGGTCTGCGCCGAAAGTGTTATTGATGCTGCTGAATGCGGAGAATGCAATCATGCAAAGCATTTTTGTTGTAAATCTTAACATTTTGAAGTGGGGTTTGGGGTCGCTATTTCGTGGTAGGAAAGATCATCAGCTGGCTTAATGCCTCATCCTCGCCGATCACCATATACTTGCCGTCGGCCGACGCAGCCAGCGTGCTCAGCTGGAAGCCGCGCCACAAAATGCCTTGCTCAATGCCCGGCTCTACCATTTTAAACTCGGGATTTCCAAGATCAACAAAACCAACATTTTCATCGTAAGAAAACAAATGCGAGTAGCCCGGCGCGCCGCCAGCTAACCCGTACAATTTCCCATCACCGCCAAAAGCCAAAGCCTGCAAACGCGGCATCATCGTCGGTTTGCCCAGATTTTTGATCTTTTTAGTGGCAGGATCCAGCACAAACAATTGACCGTCACCGGCATTACCGCCGTACAATTTTCCATTCGGAGCCTTAGCCCAGGCTTCCACCTGACCTAAAACCTCGCGCCCCCAAACGGCGGGCAGCGGCGTTTCCAGGAAAGAAATGCTCTTTTTTGCAGGGTCAAAAGTGAAGATCCTGTTTCCCGCGGCACTGCCGTAAACCAGTCCTTTACTATCCTGAATCAGTGCTTTGCACAAATAAACCTCCGGGCCGACCGCAAAATCGTGCGCGTTTTTTAACTCCTTTTCCTTAGGTGCTACTTCGTCGAAAACCTGTGTCTTTTTTGAAGCGATATCATAGGTGAAAAACTTTCCGCTCGGGTAGCTGATGCCGTAAAGCGCTGTGCCTTGCGCATTGCTTAACAATGTGAAAATGTCTTCTCCGGCAATGGGGGAGCCCAGGTCTTTCACTTCAATCACGTCGCCGGTGCCGATACTTATTTGCAATAAATGCCCAGCGTTCTGGTTTTTGGTCGAATGTGACAAGGTACCTGCATAAAGCACATTTCCCGCGCCTTTACAAAAGCCTGTCTGAATGCTTTTCTGTCCGGGAATGGTTTCTTGCAAATCTTTCATAGCCAGCATTTTGCGACCGGAAAGTGAGGTGACAAAGAGGTAAGGCGACAATCCTTCCTTTGCGGTAGTGCCACCGATTACCCTGTCGCCCTGTACGTGCAGTGATGTGATCGCATTCCGGTACATCGGCAGCCGCTTTTCGCTACTATTAGGAAGCGACACTTCGATGGCAAATGCATCTTTGGGCGTGAAGAATTCGTATTGCGCAAAAAGCGGGGCTGAGCTGGCCAGCGTCAGCGCGGGTATGAGTATGTTTTGGATAAGATTTCTCATTTCCGGATTTCTTTTTCGGGATTGAACTGGATCATAAACGGCCGGCTGGAATCGCCTTCACCTGTGCGGCGACGGGCTGCAAAATACAGGTTCCCGTCTTTGTCCCTGATATCCGAACCCGTGGCCTCGGTCATGGAAGTGGTAGGGTACTCGCGCAGAATCGTCGGTTTTTTGGTCGCCGGATCGAATTCCACCAGCACCGTTTTGTCTTTCAAAACATAGTTACCGTGTCCGCCGATGATGTAGTACAGCTTGCCATTTTGGCCAATGTTCAGGTTCGGAACATAAGGTCCCCAGGCGGGCGCCTTTCCTGTTTCGATCACACCGCCAAGGTCTTCCACTTTGCCAATGCCTTGTTTTTCAGGATGGAACGCGATCAGTTTTGCGCCGTAGGTAACCAGGTAAATAATGCCTTTTGCTTCATCTTTGGCATAGGCCGTTACGCCGGTGATGATCTTGGAACCGGGCGTGCCGGGGAATGCGGGCAATGCTTCTCGGGCAAAAACCAGACTGTCGCTATCCTTTTCATACTTCACCAGCCGCTGCCGCCAGTCGACATAATAGCAGTTTCCCCACCAATCGGTGAACAATACACGCGGCACGTGCGAGCTGGCCAGGCGACCGAGGTCGCGCATTTGATTTTTTTCCGGATTGTAAACCAGGAAATGCGCCTGAGGATAGGTAATGCCGTACAATGTTCCTGTTTTCGGGTCAATATCCACATCTTTAATGCTTTCATATTGCATTCCGATTCCCAGGTTTTTCAAACCGTCTTTGGCATCCCATTTCATGAAAAAACCGCCGGCATAACCTTGCGGATGCTCCATCAAGTACTCTTCCCGCGACTCACCGCCGTCGGTAGAGAAATAAATGGAACCGTCGGGAGCCGATACGATCTTGGAATGTATTTTTCCCTGCCATTGATACGGTCGCAGGTTGGCCATTTCTTTGATGAAACCGTTGAGTTTCATCGTTTTTTGCGAAGCGTCAAACGTGTACAGACCAATGTTATTGGCGTGATTGGTGACTCCGATGTGCACGGTATTGGAAGCGGCATTGTACCCGATCGAACCCCAGGTGGAATGCGCTTCAGGAAAATCAGGGTACTCGATGAAGACGGTATTCTTATCTTCGGTGGGCGATTTCTGGGCAAAAGAAGTGGCGGCGCACATCAAATACAGCCAGAGGTGTAATGAACGTGTCAAGAAGTTAAAGGTTTAGGTAGTTATTGTTTTTGATTATGCTAATATAACTAGTCCGGCATAAATAAAATAACAAAACTTTCGAAATCTTTCTTTTTTATTTCATTTCAATTTGAAACTTCTTCGTATCCCATAAATAAGGCTGAAACAATAGCCAAAACGATACCTGCTACAATGACAGGGTGTGGGATTGTTTGATATATAGCTAGTGACAAGGCAACGGTGAGTACCGGAGAAAGAGCGGTTGTAATTGGCGCAATAATTATTGCCTTGCCGTAACGGAACGCATACACCAGGCACAATGCGCCAAATGCATTCAGCGACTGAATGATCGCCGACAAGTACGGGCCTTTAAAGCTCCATTCGATCGGCTGACTGAAATCGGTGAGATACAACGCAAAGGGAATGAGCGTCACAGAAGTCGCCATCATATAGAAATACAGACTTTCGGCGGACATAATCTCATTCGCAAAGCGCATGATGTACCCCTGCGCGCCCCAGGCAAAAAGCGGGATCGCCACCAGCAGCATCCACGTGTAACCGCTCACCTGCGTCGCGCCCGCAGGTTGGTAAGAAAGCATGAAAATGGAAACCAGTGCCAGTGCCACGCCAATCCAGCCTAGTTTGCCCGTTTTTTCGTGTAGAAGCAAAACCGCCATTAAAATCGTTACCACCGGCGTGAGCGAAAGGAGCGGAAATACCAGGTAAGCCGGCGCAATGCGCAGCACGAAGAAAAGTACCAGCTGGCCGCCCGCGCCGAGCAGTCCCGCTGCGCCGCCCCAGAGCATGGCTTTTCTGTTGAAATCCAGCTTCCAGCCTTTGATTTTTAAGGCCGCCAATGAAGCCGGAATCATCGTCAGCGCCCAGATAACATAGCCGAGCGTGGCGGGAAAACCAGCTTTTTCGGGAATCTCAATGACCGCGCCCCATACGCCGATGAACAGGACGTGAATAATTACATAAATTAACCAACTATTTGTCTTGCTGCTCATTAACACTTGCTTTTACATATTTGTCAAACCATTGAATCATCCGCGCACTCAGGTCGGCGCGGTTGCTTGGCCGCAGGTCGGGCCGCCAGCCGTGACCTTCGCTGGTATACTGTACTAGCTGTGTTTCCACGCCGCGTTTTTTGAGTGCGATGTACATTTCTTCGGCCTGTGTAAATGGAACTTCATTGTCTGTTTCGCCGTGCAAAATCAGCGTTGGCGTAGTCGCCTGGGCCACATTCCGCAGCGGCGACCATTGCCAGAGCAGGTCAAAACGATCATAAGCACGGCCGCCAAATTCCGCTTCCATTAAAGAATGGTACAGCGAAGTGCCCGCAAAACTGACCAGGTTACTCAGTCCGCCATCGGCGACCGCGGCTTTAAAACGGGGAGTTTGGGTGATGATCCAGTTGGTCATATAACCTCCATAACTCTGTCCAGTAACCCCCAATTTCTCATCGTCCAGCCAGGTTTTTTGACCTAAAATAAAATCAACACCGGCCATTAAATCCTGATAATCAGCCCCTCCCCATTTATTCAGGGTCCCATTAGAAAACTGCTGTCCATAACCGTGGCTGCCTCGGGGATTAATGTAAACCACCGCATAACCTGCCTGTGAAAGCAAATGCATTCGCTCATCGAAATCCTGGCCAAACATATTGTGCGGACCGCCGTGGATCACCAGAATGAGCGGGTACTTTATTTTTTGATCAAAATCAACCGGCGGCACAAGCCAACCTTGAACCTGAGTACCGTCAAAACTTTCAAACCAGAATGATTCAGCCGGTTGCAACGTTTTCACCGCAAGCAAAGCTGTATTCTCCTGAGTAATTTGTTCAATATGTTTTGTCACCCTGAGCGCAGTCGAAGGGCCTCTGCCATAATGCTGCTCAGTACCCAAATTTTGATTTCTAGCTATAAAAATCTCGGCCGGACAATTTGAACTCGACTTCACAAACACCAAACCCTCACCCGACGCATCTAAACAAAACTCCGAAACACAACCCGCTCCTCCCTGCACAATCTCAATCTCTTCATTTTCAATATCAACCCGAAAAACAGAAGTGTCCCCCCTGTCGCCGGCAGTAAAGTAAATATGCTGTCCCGCAGGATGCCAGCGAATATGCTCGATGCGTCGATCCAAGCTTTTGCTGATGTATTTTGATGTTCCGCCATTGGCCGAAACCAGCGCAATGTGCGTGTCTTCGGCGGGACTATCGTTGGTGCCGATTGCTTCTGATATCGCCAGAAATGCAATATGATGTCCATCGGGCGACCAGGCTGGCTGGTAAGCGAGGCCTTTGCTGTCAGTCAGTTGCGTAATTGCTTTTGTATTGATATCAACCATCCAGATTTCGCTCTGCTGGATATCATCAGGTCTTTCGGTTCTGTTACTGACAAATGCAATGTGCTGGCTGTCAGGTGACCAGGTGATGGAATGCTCGTTGTAAGAACCAGACGTAATTAACTCTGGCGCACCGCCCGTAGCCGGGATCAGGTAAATGTGCGTTCCGGCCTGGTCCGCATAGGTCGGTCTGCCGCGGCCGCCTTTGCTTTTATATAGCAAGTCGTCGAATACGCGCACAGCTGGTTTTTCTGTTTCTGTCACCGAAACATCAGCACTTACATAAGCAACGTATTTCCCATCCGGCGACCAGAGGCAATTATTTAAGGCAAGATGATTGATGAAATACGAAGACTCATAACGCTGCACCAGAAAGCGGCTGTTTGCATTGGCTACATCATATATATGCAGCGCTCCGTCTTCGGTTTCGTATAATAATGCCGTCCCGTTAGGCGACCAGGCGTGGGCAGTGCCGCGGGCGACGGTTGTTTTGGTTTTACCTTCCAGCTGCATTAAAATGATTTCATCGTACCGGCTGTCCGCATTGAAATCGGCTAATCCAAGGTGATAAACAAGATATCGGTTATCGGGCGACAATAATGGTGTGCCTGCCTTTCTGATTTTGCATAAGTCTGCTATTACAAGTCCTTGTGGCGAGGCCTTTTCAGTAGGGATCATAAATGTGGGTCAGGAAGCGATTGTCTGCATGGCAAGCCGGTCACCGGTTGTTGCTTGCTTAATATACGCCTTTATTTTTCTTGCAAGATAGGGGTAAGATTAAATAAATTAAAAGAAAGGTTTAGTAATATTTTTTACTTTCGTTTTATGATGTTTAATTTGAATCGTCATATTAGCATACTTCAAAATTTTACAAAACCACCATCCTCTGATACTGCGGGAATGATAAAAATTAACAGTGGCATCCATGCGCCCGAAAGCCATGGGGAAGCACACACGCGAAGAGAGATACTGTCACAGCCTGCGCTGTGGGAAGAAGTATACCATTTAGTCCATCAGCAAAGTGAAGCGATCGCGGGTTTTCTGAACCCGATTCTCGAAAAGGAACAATTGCGCATTGTGCTCACCGGCGCAGGTACCTCTGGCTATATCGGCGATTCCGCACAGGGAACGTTGCAAAAAGCCTGGCAGAAGTCCGTGCAGGCAGTACCAACGACCGAGATTGTCACACAGCCGCAAGCTACATTTATACGATCGGTGCCCACGCTGCTCATTTCATTTGCCCGCTCGGGAAACAGTCCGGAAAGTGTGGAGACCGTGAAGCTGGCGGATCAATGCTGTGATGAAGTATACCATCTGATCATCACCTGCAACAGCGACGGCGCGCTCGCTCACACGGGCGCCGCTAACCCGGATAAAGCTTACTGTATCATATTGCCCGAAGCGACCAACGATAAAAGTCTGGCGATGACGAGCAGCTTTACCTGCATGCTGCTTACGGCGCTGCTGGTGGCGAATGTAGCTACGATTGAAGGGTCGTATTCCAAAGTGCAGCACATAGTTGCGCAGGGAAAAGTGATTTTTGAAAATAAATTTTTACTCGAAAGCCTGGTACAAAAGGGCTTTGAAAGGGTAGTTTTTCTGGGCTCGGGTGAAATGCTGGGAATTGCCAGAGAGTGCCATTTGAAATTGCTGGAACTGACCGACGGAAAACAGGTATGTATGTCGGATTCCTTTCTGGGCTTCAGACACGGGCCGCGGGCTTTTGTCAATGAAAATACGCTATTGGTATACCTGTTTTCAAGAAACCCGCACATCCTGCGCTACGAGCGGGACCTGGCGGAAGATACCGCGAGAGATGCAAGGTCTATCAGGTCGCTGCAAATAGGACGCGCGGGCGGACTTGAACTGCCGAACAGCAATACAATTACATTGAAAATGGATCCCGAAAACGAGTACCAAATGATCGCCGCCACCCTCGTGGGGCAGCTGATGGGCTATTACAGCGCGCTGCATGCGGGACTTAATCCCGACAGTCCGTCCACATCGGGCTCGATCAGCAGGGTAGTGCAGGGAGTGAATATTTATCAGGAGTAAACCATGTCAAACGCGAAGTTACTGGTCGTAGGCGAACTCAACGTCGACCTCATATTGAACGAAATCCATGCTTTTCCGAAGGTAGGCAAGGAGACGATTGCGGAAGAAATGAATATCTGTCTCGGCAGCTCTTCGGCGATTATGGCAGCGAACAGTGCTGCGCTGGGTGTTGATACTGCCTTTTGCGGGATTGTGGGTGATGATTATTTCGGGGAATTTGTCCTGCGGGAACTTCGGAGCAAATCGGTTGACTGCGTGCACATTAAAACACAAAAAGGCCAGAAAACGGGCTGCACACTCGTCATGAGCTACGAGCAGGACCGCGCCAATGTGACTTTTCCGGGTGCAATGAATGCATTGACCATCCACGATATACCATTTAATGAAGCCGCGGCTTACCAGCATCTGCACTTGTCGAGTGTGTTTTTGCAGCAGGGTATCCAACAGGACATTGAGCAGGTACTGATCCAGGCCAAAGCAGCCGGGATGACGACCTCCCTCGACCTGCAATGGGACCCTGCCGAGCAATGGGCATTCGACTATGCGCGCTGCCTTCCTTATGTGGACGTTTTCATGCCCAATGAAGCCGAACTGCTCGCACTTACAGGAGCCAGCTCGGTCAGCAGCGCCATTGAAATGATCCAACCCTATTTGAATACGCTGGCTTTGAAAATGGGCCGGAACGGGAGTATGGGTATCCGCGGCGACGAGCAGGTGGCCGTACCTGCTTTCGAGGGGACGCAATTTGTGGACGCGATCGGCGCGGGCGATTCATTCAATGCGGGGTTTATAAGGAAATATATGGCTGGCGGCAGTCTGGAAGACTGTCTGCGGGAGGGAAATCTGATGGGCGCCGTCAACACGACCGCCGCGGGAGGCACCGGTGCATTCTGCGACCGACAAAAGCTGAGCGAAAACATACAAGCCTTTTGGGGGCTGGAACTAAACCTGATATGAGACTGAAAGAAAAATTAAGGGAACTTACGAAGCTTAAAAAAGGCTTGCTGGCCACCAATTATTATGATCTGGAAACCCTTCACGGCGTGTTACAGGCAGCAGCGGATTTGAAACAGCCTGTCATCTTGCAACTTACCCAAAGCTCCATTGACTATATGGGGTTGAAAACGGCGGTCAGTCTGGGACGGAACGGACTGGAAGAGTTCGGCGTCGAAGGCTGGATCCACCTGGATCATGGCGGGTCGGTAGACCTGGTGCAGCGTTGTCTGGATGCAGGTTTTGATTCGGTAATGATCGATGGGAGTGAGCTGCCTTTTGAAGAAAATGTAAAGCTTACCAAAGAGGTTGTTCAGCGGGCGAAAAGTTATGGTGTGCACGTAGAAGCGGAGCTGGGTTATGTGGCCAAGCTGGGCCAGTCGCATGACGGCAGCGGATTTACCCAGCCTGATGAAGCGGCGGCTTTTGTAGAGGAAACGGGTGTGGATGCATTGGCAGTCGCAATCGGTACCGCCCACGGTTTTTACAAACAGGAGCCCAAACTCGACATTGACCTGCTGCGCCGGATCGCAGAAAAAACGGCCGCTACCCTCGTTTTGCACGGCAGCTCCGGCGTGCCGCACAATCAGGTACAGCAGGCGATTTCCAACGGAATTTGCAAGGTTAACCTGGCTACCGAGATCAAGAATATATTCATGGCTTCGCTCAAAACGGAACTGACCAATAACCAGGACATCGACCTGCGCAAGGTATTCCCAAAAGCAACCTGCAAGATCACCGAGCTGGTGAAAACCAAACTGGAAATGGTTGAGAATGTGACGGTGTAGAATAATCCTATAATCGGACAGGCGCTTGAATGGTACTATCGACATATCTGAACAGGTTTCGCATGAGTTGTTGTGGGACCGGTTTCGGGCGGGCAACAGGGAAGCATTCGGGAAGCTTGCGCTGCATTATTATCCGTTGTTGTACAACTACGGGTTCAATCTGAATTCTGACGAAGATTTTGTTTCCGACTGCATTCAGGAGCTTTTCCTCGAACTATGGGAGCGACGCACGTTTCTCTCACAAACCAACTTTGTAAAAACCTACCTGCTCCGCGCGCTGCGAAATAAGATCTTCAAAGAGAGCATCCGCCTGAAACGCTTCAAGGAACCCAAAGATGTGCCTTTCGCCACGGGTTCCGACATTTCCATAGAATCGATGCTGGTTTTGAACGAGGAAGAAGCGGCGCAGGCCAAGCAGCTGAATGCGGTTTTGAAAGGACTTACCACCCGCCAGCAGGAGATTGTATACCTTCGCTTTTACCAAAGTCTGGAATTCGACGAAATCGCTCATATAATGGGTCTTTCGCGCCAAAGCGTGGCCAATTTGCTTCACCGTACACTGAAAAAGATCAAGGAAGGCTGGGCTGTGGTTTTGTTTTTGTCCGTACTTCTTCTTTTTTCTTCCCATTAAAACCCGCAAATCAGCGTATTTGGGGCATTTATATCATTATTTGAAAAAATAATTGAACTACCCTGGGTATGTAATGCATCAAAACGGACTATAAGGTGATTCCTAAGTCAAATGCATTGCATTCATGCCCGATTACAACACTTATACGATTGAAGATTTAGCCCGCGACGCCTACTTCCGGCATTCGGTTTTGCAGCCGGATAGCGAGTCGGATGCATTCTGGCAAACGTGGATTTTGGCCGGAGAAGGCCAGAGGGAGCGTTTTGAAAAAGCGCGTTTGCTGGTGATCGCGCTGGAAAGTCAATTTCACACAAAACTTCCGGAAGCCGAAGTAAAGCGTCGCGTAGCTCAGTTGCTCGGTAAGTTGGGTGAAGTAGACGGAGCGACCGATACCACAAAATCCTTCCTGTTTCATTACTGGTGGCGGGTCGCGGCGGTGCTGATCATTGGTCTGGGTTTTATGCTGTGGACGTGGCGTCACAATCCGAAAGGCGGCTTTTCAACAGATGAAACCGCACAGATTTCTGACATTACAACCCAATTAATTGCCAGAGAAAATACCACAAAGCACAGCCAGACGCTCATTTTGAGCGACAGCAGCATTGTAACGCTTTTCCCCGGAAGCAAGCTGCAATTCCCGGAAACATTCAGGGGCGAAAGTCGGAAAGTGACCTTAGTTGGCGACGCATTTTTCGAAGTGACTCACGACGGCAAGCCATTTCTGGTATACGCCGGCGAAACGGTGACGCGCGTTTGGGGCACGCAATTCCGCGTCACAGCCTTTCCTCAAAACAAGGATGTGAAGGTTAGTGTGAAAAGCGGAAAAGTATCCGTTCACAAAGCCGGCGAATTTATCCTTCCCAAACCTTCCGAAAAACACGAAATTCCCGGCGTAATGCTCACCAGGCACGAGCAGGTCGTATTCGACAAAGCGCTTGATGCATTGGAAAAAACACAGTTGACGGACTTGAAAGTCATCACGCAAAATACCGATTCGCAGGCGCAGGTATTTGTCGATACGCCGGTAACGCAGGTTTTTAAAGAGCTGGAAAGCATTTACGGTATTCAGATCAGCTTCGACGAACGTGTTTTTGCAGACTGTAAAATCATCACATCATTCCGTGGAGAAACGCTGATAGAACGTGTAAACAGCATTTGCCAGGCCATCGAAGCCAGTTACGAGCCAGCGGGTGGGGCAATCGTCATCTCCGGTAGTGGGTGCAGGGAGTAGGGGGCTATCCGCTTTCGGCTGTCGGCTGTCCGCTTTTTGTCACCCTGAGCGGAGCGGCCGCCGCTGCGGTCGAAGGGAACATGCAGCACGTTACCCTTCGACCGCCCGGCGGCCCGGTCCGCTCAGGGTGACAAGGCAATAACAACAACACAACAACTAGTAGCCAGCAACAAAAGCTAGAAGCTAAACCAAAAATTGCCTATGAACTAAACCTCTTACCAGATCCCACAAAAAAGGGCTGGCGGTGTTTGAGCCACCACCAACCCGGTCCCGTAACCATTGTACACCTGTAAGCATGCAAATCTTCAAAGAAGATGAACGGGATTATTTTGCCTTCAACCCTAATCAAGATTTCGACAAAACGATCAAAATTATGAAAAAACAAAGACAAGCGCTTTGGCTGGCACGTACAATTATGAAAATATCAATACACCAGTTTTTGTTGGTTTTTCTGTTTACCGGCGTAAGCCTCGCCCGGCCCGCCGATGCCCAAAATGCATTGAACCAGAAAATTACCATTCAGGCCGAAAACGAAGGATTGCGTCATGTGCTTCGCCAGATCGAAAAAATGACCGATGTGCATTTTACCTACAATGCCACGCTGATCGCGCCTGACCAGAAGGTAACCCTGGCCGTCCGCCAGCAACCGCTGTCCGATGTGCTGGATGAGCTGCTGCTGAGATCAGGCATCCGGTACAAGGTGCAAGGCAAACAGATTATCCTGCAAAAAGCGCTACCTCCGACAAAAGAAGCCGGAGACCAGGCCGAAACGTCGAATGCGGTCTCGCCCGGCGCAGACCGGAAAATCAGGGGCATTGTCCGCGATGCAGCGGGGGAGGCACTCCCGGGCGTGAGCGTAATGCTGAAAGGCTCGCAGCGCGGGACATTGACCAACACCGACGGTGCCTTTGAGATAGACGTGCCGGATGAAAATGCGACGCTGATATTATCCTATGTGGGTTATGTCAACAAGGAAATTGCCGTAAGCGCGCAAACTACCTTCAATATCGTGCTCGAATCGGACGTCAAAATGCTGGATGCAGTGGTGGTTACCGCGCTGGGTTTTAAAGAGTCGGCGGACAAGCTGGGTTCTACCAGTTCAAAAATCACGGATAAGAGCATTGCCGCTTCCGGCGAAACCAGTTTGCTTAACAAAATGGCCGGAAAAGCGTCCGGCGTGTTTATCGGAAGGTCTTCCGGCAGCGATCCGGGCGGCGGTTCGTTCGTGCAGATCCGCGGGGCAAGCACATTGTCGGGCTCGTCGCAGCCGCTTTACATTGTCGACGGTGTACCTATAAACAGCTCCGTTCATGGGGGAACCAACATTCGCGGCGTAGTGCAGCAGTCGCGTGTGAATGACATTAATCCCGATGACATTGCGTCCATCCAGGTTTTAAAAGGCGCGTCGGCAGCTGCGCTCTGGGGCTCGCGGGCAGCGAATGGCGTGATTGTGATTACCACCAAAAACGGTTCTTATAATGATAAAATGAAGATTTCATTCAAATCGAGCTATTCAATGGATGAGATCAACCGCTTTCACCAGCGCCAAACGGCTTATGGTCAGGGCGATCAGGGAAAATTCAATCCGGCTTCGGGGAATGCTTGGGGCGATAAAATCGCTTCAAGAGCAGGCGGTGCGGATGAAGTGAACCAATCCGGCGAGTTCTTTGAAGGTTACCAGACCGGACAAAAGTATTACCCAATTATCAGGAAAAATTCGCAGGAAGTTTTTGCCGACAAACAGTTCGACGCCATTTTCAGAAATGGATATGCATTTGATAACAGTTTGAGCCTGAGCGGAGGCGGCGCGAACTCCAATTACCTGTTCAGTCTGAGCGATGTGTACCAGAAAGGCGTTTTTCGCGAAAACAGCGATTACAGACGCAGCACGATCAGGTTGAATATCGAAAGCAAGCTGAGCGAAATCATCAAGCTTTCGACGCATGCTTCTTATGCGATGATCCGCTCTGAGCGTGTGCAACGATCGAATAATACAGCGGGTATGCTGCTGGGATATTACCGGATGACGCCCGATTTTGACATTACCGACTACAAGGGCAACTATTACAGCGGCCCTAATGCAGCACCGATCGTAAACCGCCAGCGTTCGTACCGCAATTATCTGGGTAATAGCTCCAATCCGGTGTATAACAATCCATTATGGACGATGATCGAGCAGAAAAATCCGAACTCTGTCAATCGTTTCATTGGTAGCGCGGAGCTCACGATCACGCCGTTCAAAGGTCTGGATATCATCAATCGGATCGGGATTGACAATTCTTCGGACGTGCGCCAAACCTATTTCCCGGTTAATTCCGCGCAGGCTGATGCGGTGAATTTGAATGGAAGGTATGGTGAAGTGAATATTCTGGAAAACCAGCTGAACTATGATCTGATCGGAAGGTACAGCCACAATTTCAACACCAATTTCTCGGCAAACCTGATTGCAGGTTTTAACCTGAACGACCGAAAATACGCTGATCTGGGCGGGGAAATGTCTGATTTCCTGATCGCGGACGGTCCCTGGAATTTCTCGAATGCATTGACGGTCAACAAAAATCCGAACAACGGCAAGACCTACATTCGAAGTGCGCGGGCATATTCGGTACTCGGGCTGTCGGTTTACGAAGCATTGTTCTTCAACTTATCATTCGCCGGCGAGGCAGCGTCCACTTTCGGCGAAGCTTCTGACAACACTTTCTATTATCCTTCCGGCGATGTGGCGTGGCAGTTTACGAAGCTGAAATTTCTTGAAAGAGCCAACTGGCTGTCTTTCGGAAAGCTCCGCGCTTCGTATGGAGTAGTGGGCTCGCAGCCAGCGCCTTACCGTACCAGAACGCTGTTTGTGCCCGGTAACTCGCTCTATGGAAACGGATCGTACCTGCAAAGTGCCAACTTCGGGAATGACCAGCTCCGGCCCGAACGAAAAACAGAATATGAAGTAGGCGCCGACCTCCGGTTCCTGGGAAACAGGCTGAGAACGGAGATCACCTACTACAAAAACAAAACGACCGACCTGCTGCTGTCTGTGCCGGTGCCCAATTCCACTGGTTTTTCCAGCGCTTACCAGAATGCCGGAACAATGCAGAACAAGGGTATCGACTTCGACCTGAACTATGACATTTTCAGAAAAAAAGACCTGACACTTTCGCTCAATTTTAACCTCAACCGAAACCGCAGTCTTGTCACCGACCTGGCCGGTGCCACGGCAGTTCAGGTCGGTGGGATCAGCGGGTACATGACGATCAATGCGTTGGAAGGACAACCTGTGGGCGTATTCATGGGCGGACATTATGCCCGCGATGATCAGGGCAATAAGATTTTCGATGCCAATGGTTTTCCGACGGTGAATGCGGCCAATGCCAAAATCGGTGATCCTAATCCGGATTGGAGAGGCGGTTTCGGGGCGAACCTTTCTTACAAATCCTTCTCGCTCGGCCTGCTGTTTGAAACCTTTCAGGGCGGGGACTTTTTCGAAGGGACGCGAGGCGTGATGTATTCGCATGGTACCCACGAGGATGTGGGCAAAGAGGTGACGTTGACCAGAGATCTCAAAAACTTTAAAGGGACAGTAGTACCCGCCGGAACCACGGTCAGAGGAAATATTGCAGACCTCGGCGCCGGCGAAGTGCTGTTGGACGAATCGTATTACACCACATTGGGCGGCGGTTTCAGTGGATTGAAAGAACAATTTGTGGTAAACGGAAGCTGGACACGGTTGCGCGAGCTTTCGCTGGGCTACACATTACAGTCTGCCACTTTCAGAAAAGCAACGAAGCTGCAATCCGTGGAGTTCAGATTATCAGGCCGTAACCTCTTCCTGTGGACCGGCGTACGTGGAATTGATCCGGACTCTAATCACACGCAGGTGTCGCTGGGACGCGGGCTGGATTACTTTGATAACCCCGGTACCCAATCTTATTTGTTCTCTTTACTCATTAACTATTAATTAGTTATCTCATGAAAAGACTATTTCAGTTTGTCATAACTACTGTTTTTGTTTACGCCACGTCCTGTTCGAATTTTGTAAAGGACATGAACGTAGACCCGAATAATGTGACCGACGCGCCGGCGGATATGATGCTGACGGGCGCACAGGTGGCTTCGGTCAACTTCAACGGGTCGCGCATTGCGATCATTGCCAATATGTGGTCGGGATATATGACGGGTATTCAACGGCAGTATTTGAACTACCAGAATTACCAGTACACGGCGGTGGAAACGGACGATGCCTGGACTTACATTTATAACCAAACCTACATCCAGCTGGAAAAAGCGATCGAAAAATATGCGGCAGCGGAAAATCAGCGGGGTATCGGCATTTCGAGGGTAATTCAGGCTTACGCGATGAGTTCTGCGGCGGCACTTTACGGGGATGTTCCGTTCTCGCAGTTCGGCGACCCGCAACGGTTTCCCAATCCTGTATTTGACCCGCAGACAAGCGTTTACGCGGGCGTACAATTGCTGCTGGACGAGGGCATTGCGGCGCTCGAATCGGGGAAAGGTGCTGTGAGAAGCAAATCGGACATTTTTTTCGATGGGGACGCGGCCAAATGGCTGGGCGTGGCGCATACGCTGAAAGCGAGAATGTACCTGGAAACGCGTGAATACGACAAAGCTTACAGTGAAGCGTTGAAAGGAATTGCTGCTCCGGCAGGCTCATTGCTCAGTCCGCACACGGCCACCGCGGGCACGCGCAACCGGTATTATCTGCACAATGTGGAAGAACGGGCGGGCGATGTTAGTGCGCGAAATGCCTACCTGACGACCATTCTGGATCCTGCTTCGAAAACCTACCGGGGTAATGCCAAAACGGATGAAACGGCGCGGTTCAACTTTTACTATATCAACCTGGGTACCAAAGGAATTACGGGGGAAATTGAGCCCAATTATCTTTCCGTGGCACGTGGCGACTCTTTGAATGGGGCAATCGCGATGAATGCGTCTTCGCCGATGGTTACCTATGAGGAAAATCTGCTGACCCTGGCTGAGGCGGCAGCCCGCAAACCGGATTTCAATGCGGCATTGGGACACCTGAACAGCTTCCGCAGCTTCATGAATTCGGGCGGGTATATCGACCCTACTTACCGCTCGCGGTATGCATTGAAATACCAGGCCTACACAGAGGCCGATTTCGTTCCGGGAGGAATGGCCAATCCGGGTCAATGGGACAAAGCGCGGGCGCTTCTGGAAGAAATCCTGGAAGAAAGGTATGTCACTTTTTATGTGCGGCTGATCGGTTTCAATGATGTGAGGCGCACAAGGAAAGAAGGGATCGGTATCAAGCTGACACCATCAGCCGGAAACCGCCTGCCCGAGAGGTTTTTTTACGGACAAAATGAGATCAACTCCAATGCGAATGCCCCCAGCCCGCTGCCCGATCTGTTTGAACCCACGCAGGTGAATAAATAAGCATTTCAGTAAAATCAGTTTGATAGAATCAGCATCAAAAATGGAGCACAAACCAATATTAAATTTTTCTGTTTCAACGCGTCGCATTTCGTGGATACCCATTGTTTTGCTTATGCTTTTCGGGATTCCTGCATTCAGCGAAACCATTCACCGCAAGGCAAAAGCCACGCTGACGCCCGTGGAAATGAACAGGGAAGATACATTGAAGTTTGTGCTCCAGAATGGTGAGGTGCGAACGATGGTACTGAAAGAAATTTCTTCCGATATCATTATTACGAACCTGGGCAAACTCCGCGCAGACCAGCCCGGGGGTGCAACGCTTTATCATTTCACCTGCCAGGTGCTGATAGACGGGCATTTGATAGAAATGGAACGTTACGTGGGTTCGCAGGAGAGCTTTTATGAGCCTTACGTCATCAACGGAATGCGGATCTGGTTTGACGGCGTGAACACCATCGGGCAGATCATCAAGGACGAACACGGCGGAAAAAGCAGTGAGTCGGTTCCGAAAAAGCACGCTCGTTTTGCCGTGGCTGATATGACCAAGCGCATTGCGCCGTCCAGGCTTTATCCGATGTTCCCCATGACAGAAAATCTCATCCGCATTTCGGACAGTTATAATGCCGACGATTGCTGGATGGGCGCATACAACGGATTTGAGCTCCATGGCGGACTAGATCTGAACAAGCCCGCCGGGACGCCGCATTTCACGCCTTTCCCGATCGACGACCATTATTTTGTATTCAGTCTGGAGAAAGGCGACAACAACAATCGCTGGCGGGGCATTCATACCTGGGAAAACGGCGATGTATGGAGCATTCAAAACCACCACATGCTCAACTTGCGCGTACCCGAGCATACGCCGATCCCTGCGGGCGCATTGTACTCCGACGGATCGGGCGTACATGTCGGCGCGCACAACCATTCGCATTTTGTATTCCGGGTAAAAGCAAAGGAAGAAGCAACGGAAACGCTGCTCGACCCTTGGATACTTTTCTGGCAGACTTTTGAAGATAACCGTGAGCGGGCTGGTGAAACCAAGGCGATCACGAATGCATTTCGTCCGGGCAAAACGGGCGAGGCGATTCTGTTTATTGGTGAAAAGTCAAGAAATGAATATAAGGATACAGGTAAGGATTTATCTTACTACTGGACATTTGGTGACGGCAGTATTTCCATTGAGAAAAACCCAAAGCACATTTTTGCCAAACCCGGCATTTACCCGGTGACACTTCTGGTTGAAGATGGTATCTCAAAAAGCAGTTTTACGCAGCATATTACCATTGCAGGAAGTGCGCTCAAATCGCCGTTGCTCACCTTGGCCTGTGACGAAGAACCTTCATTCCGCATTCGTCCAGCGCACGTGATGGATGTGTATGCATTGGAAAGAAAATTTATTCCAAATACGATTCACTTTTTAGCCCGCCCGACCAGGCCGCAGCCGAATGCGAAAACGCTTTCGATCATGAACAATGGCAATGGTGTTTTATCAAAAGTAAATGCTCCGAAAATTGAATATCTGCAGGGAAAAAACTGGCTGGATTTAAAAGTGGAAGGGCAGGGGAATGAGCAAAAAATACAGGTTTCCGTGAATGCAACCGGGCTGAAAGCGGGTGTGTATGCCGCACGCATTCGGGTTGAAAGTCAGAGTGCTGTAAATGCGGTTCAATATTTTAATGTTGCATTGACCATCCCGACGTATCCACCTGCGCATAACGAAACGGGCAATTTAAAACAGGAGATCGTGGACAATGCCGATGTGCGTGAAAACCGGTTTTACGCCACGCCCTATTTCTGGGTTGCGCCGCAGTTTAAAAGATGGAAAGAAAAAGGATTTCGCGATTTGTACCTGACCAATGGGAGTCGCGCCGTTGCAGGTGAGTTCGTCCGTTTTCGACCGGACCTGGCGGCGGGCACTTATGAATTGCTCTTCTCAGAACAGACCCCCTTTGATCCGCAGCGACGTGCGACGATTGGTGATAAAAAGTACGCCGTAGATAGCAAGCTGAATGCAGTTCCTGCATTCACAGTAAAGATCCATTCTAAAAAGGGGACAGAAAATATCCGGGTAAAGTCAACTGAATCGCTTTCGCTTGGAAAGTTTGAGTTCTGGGAGGGAATGGATGGTTATGTCGAGATATTGAGCGAAGGTTCCGAAGGACAGGTGCTGGTCGACGCTATTATTTTCAGGAAAGTAGAGCAGTAAGCAAACCCGAAAGTTTTGGAGGTATTGGCGGGTAGGCTATATTTACCCTGAAGTCTTAAATCAAAAAGACGCAAGGCACCGAAACCAAGCGCCAGATGAAAAAGGAGAGTACCTCGCAGGGAGTAAAAGAAATTGCCAGACGTGCTAATGTATCCACCGCAACCGTGGACCGTGTGCTGCACAACCGTACCGGTGTTTCTGAAAAAACCAAAAAGCGGATCAACGAGATCATCAAGGAACTGGATTACCAGCCCAATCTGCTGGCAAGCCGCCTTGCTTCCAAAAAGATCATCAGTATCGCTGCGGTAATCCCGAAGGTATCGGAGGAAACCAACTTCTGGGAGGCGCCTTTGCGTGGTGTGAAAAGGGCGGAAGCCGAAATTAAGCAATATGGCGTACACACGCAGGTCTTCTTTTTTGATCTGAACGACAAGGACTCTTTTTCAAACACGATCGCCGAGGTACTGCGCGGGGATTTTCAGGGGGTATTGATCTCACCTTCCTATATTGAAGAGACCAAGAAGTTTGCGGCACAATGCGCCGAGCGCAAAATCCCTTTTGTATTTCTGGATTCCGACATTCCCGATCTTCACAGCCTTTCCTACATTGGCCCGCACCTGTTCAAGAGCGGCTATGTTGGTGCGAAGCTGCTCACTTACCGGCTGGACCGCAACAAGAAAATCCTGATCATCAACATCTCCAAAGAGATTGACAATTTCAACTACCAAAAAATAGAGGAAGGTTTCAGAGGCTACTTTGCCGACCGTGGACAGCCTATGGAGATTGTCAGGATTGATATCCGGGAAACCGACTACCAGTCCGTCGCCAGGCACCTTACCTATGTTTTTCATTTGAATAAAGATATAGGCGCTGCATTCGTGACCAATTCACGCGTGCATACGGTCGCTTCTTTCCTGAAAAACAGTCACCGCACGCATGTATCGCTGATCGGCTTTGATTTTGTGACGGAAAATGTATCCTATCTTGAAAACAATGTCATCGATTTCCTGATCTGCCACCGCCCCGAAGAGCAGGGGTATCGGGGTATTATGGCCCTTTATCAGAAACTGGTTGTCAATGCGCCTGTGAGCAAGCTGAGCTATATGCCCATTGACATCGTTACCAAGGAAAACTACGAGTTTTACCAGAATTAGCCTTTCAGTACTACATAATGCAATACGGTCTCTTCGCGCTAGAACATAGGCCGATCAAAAAAACTTGCAGAATTTTCTGGATATAAATCCTCTGAAATTAGAATTATTAAATTCTTTTCTATCTTTACGGGCACGTGCCCGTAAATTCTTTTAACAAGCCTGTGGACGTCTCTCAAAACACCTTTTGCCTCGAACAATATGATGAAAGAACAAACCCTCAGGTGGCTCAAATCACTAGGCCCGGGAATGATCACTGCCGCATTGGTTTTCGGACCGAGCAAGATGACCATTACTTCGAAGCTCGGCGCGGTTTACGGCTATTCCCTTTTATGGATCGTCGTGGTGGCAATCCTGTTCATGGCAGTATTCACCGCCATGTCGACCCGCATCGGGGTGGCTACCAATCAGTCTTTGCTGGCTTCGGTAAAGCATAAGTGGGGCAATGCGGCCTCCGTAGCAATGGGCCTGGGTGTTTTTCTGGTAGCCACTTCGTTTCAGGCGGGCAATTCGATCGGACTGGGTATTGCGCTGGGCGAGCTGTATGATACTTCACCGGTACCCTGGATCATTGTCTTCAATGGATTAGGCATCGGCCTGTTGTTCTTCCGAAGCTTTTATTCCGTTCTGGAACGGACCATGATCCTCCTGATCTTCTTAATGCTTTTTTCGTTTATTACGACACTGTTCTGGGCTGATCCTGATCCTGTTAAGATCGTAAAAGGCTTTACAACACCCGTGATCCCGGAAGGTTCGCAGGGTTTGATCATTGCCTTTATGGCGTCCTGCTTTTCCATCGTGGGCGCCTTATACCAGTCGTACCTGATACAGGAAAGAATCCGTATCAATCCTGCATTGCGCAATGCCAGAAACGATAGTTCTACCGGGATTATCCTGTTGGGAGTGATGTGCAGCATTGTGATCATCTGCGCCGCAGCGATCCTGAACCCGAAAGGCATTGCAGTGAACTCGGCTTCGGATATGGCCAAGGCGCTGGAACCGATTTTTGGTGAAAATGCGTCGACGGTATTTCTGGTGGGTTTGTTTGGTGCGGCGTTTTCGTCGCTGATCGGAAATGCTTCAGTGGGCGGGACTTTGTTAGGTGATGCACTTGGGCTGGGAAGTAATTTCAGTTCAAAGTCAGTACGTTACCTGGTTGCATTGGTCATGATCGTCGGAGCATTCATTGCGATCCGCTTCGGAAAGCTGCCGCTGGAACTCATCGTTTTTGCACAGAGCGTTACCATTTTCGTGGTTCCGTTCATAGGTACTGCCATTTATATGGTCGGCAATGACAGCAAGATCATGGGCGACAAGGTCAATAGTCCGCTGGTAAAAGTTGTGGCAGGGATCGGCCTGCTGGTGATTTTCGGACTGGCGATCATCAATTCGAAAGAACTATTCTTTAATAATCCGCTTTTCAAATAACCTTTTATGATTGACATCGCTTCACTGGAAGAAAAATGGCTGAGCCCGTCAGAGGCATTGATCGAGGATATCAAGCGCATCGACGGCGACATCATGGTGCTGGGTGCAGGAGGCAAAATCGGTCCGAGCATTTGCAGGCTCGCGAAACAGGCGATAGAACGCGCCGGTCTCGACAAGCGTGTGGTGGCAGTATCGCGTTTCAGCGAACCCGGCCTGGCCGCAGAACTGAATGCAGAGGGTATTGACACCATTTCTGCCAATATCCTGGATGATACCCAGTTGCACGACCTCCCTGAAATCGAAAATGTCCTTTATCTGGCTGGTACCAAGTTTGGTACGTCTAACAACGAGCCTTATACCTGGGCCATGAACACCTACCTGCCTGGCCGTGTGGCTGAGAAGTTCCGCAGATCGCGCATTGTGGTGTATTCAACGGGCAATGTATATCCGTTTACGCCGGTGAACTCGGGCGGCGCTACCGAGGAGGTGCGTGCAAATCCGGTAGGAGAGTATGGACAGTCGTGTCTCGGCCGCGAGCGGTTATTCCAATACTTTTCATCCGTTTACGGTACACCGCTTTTGATCTACCGCCTTAACTACGCCATTGATTTCCGGTACGGCGTATTGCTTGAAATCGCCAAATCGGTACTGAATGGAAAGCCGATCGATGTAAGTATGGGGCACGTGAATGTGATCTGGCAGGGCGACGCCAACGAAATGGCGATCCGTTCGCTGCTGCATTGTGAAGCGCCGGCGAAGCTTTTGAACATTACCGGACCGGAGACGGTTTCGCTCCGCTGGCTGGCTATGGAATTCGGACGTATATTCAATACCGAACCGACATTTTTGGGCGAGGAACAGTCCACTGCACTGCTGAGCAACGCTGCGGAATCATTCCGTTTATTCGGCTATCCGCGCACCACATTGAAAGAGATGATCGGCATTACTGCGCAGTGGCTTTTGGAAGGTGGCAAGACCATCAATAAGCCCACCCATTTCCAGGAAAGAAAAGGACAGTTTTAGGAAGAAAATAGAGTTGGTATATCAGTAAAATCGCATACAAAATGTTGAACGAACAGAAGAAAAAGCTGCTGTTTGAAGGAACGGTTATTCCGGCACACCCACTTGCATTGACACGTGAGCTTCAACTGGATGAGACCAGGCAGCGCGGATTGACGCGGTATTACATGGCCAGTGGCGCGGGTGGAGTGGCGATCGGCGTGCACACGACGCAGTTCGAGATCCGTGATCCGGAGATCAATTTGTTTGAAAAAGTACTTGCGATGACGGCGGAAGAAATCGACAAGGCAGCGCTGGACAGACCATTTATCAAAGTGGCAGGGATTTGTGGTAAAACGGAGCAGGCGCTCAAAGAAGCGGACATCGCCATTCAATACGGCTACGATCTCGGACTCGTGAGCATGGCCGCATTCCGGACAGAGCCTGAGGATGAAATTATTGCACATGTAAAAAAGGTGGCTGAGAAGATTCCGGTGTTCGGGTTTTACCTGCAGGTGGCAGTAGGAGGAAGGGTTTTCAGCTACGAATTCTGGCAGAAATTTGCGGAGATACCGAATGTGACTGCGATCAAAGTAGCTGCATTTAACCGGTACCAGACACTGGACGTGGTGCGCGCGGTGGCCTGCTCTTCGAGGAAAGATGAGATTGCATTGTATACCGGAAATGACGATAATATCGTGGCCGACCTGCTGACGCCGTTTGTGTTTGATGTGAATGGAGAGAAGGTAGAAAAACGGTTTGTAGGTGGTTTGCTCGGCCATTATGCTGTTTGGACAGAAAGATCAGTGCAGTTATTGGCAGATATTAAAACAGCCATAAACGGTACCAAAGAAGATATTGAAAAACTGCTCAGTGCCAATGTGGAGGTGACCGATATGAATGCCGCAATTTTCGACCCGGCGCACAACTTTCACGGCTGCATTACCGGTGTTCACGAAGTGCTCAGAAGGCAGGGGCTAATGGAAGGAATATGGACATTGAACCCCAAAGAAGACCTTTCACCAGGTCAGGCCGAGGAAATTACAAGGGTTACCGAGGCTTATCCGCATTTGGTGGACGATGAATTTGTAAGTGCATTTTTGGAGAAGGAAGTCAATCTGATCTAGTATGACATTGGTGTATCGGTTAGCAGCAGGATTGATCCTGGCGGGCATGTGGCATTTCAGGGACAGTCAAAACGTACCGCAGCAGCGGGATGCATTTGTCGATACTCCATTGAAGGTTACTACCGTAGCTTCCGGTTTGAATGTGCCCTGGGAAATGAGCTGGGGACCTGACGATCAGCTTTGGCTGACGGAACAAAGCGGCACAATCAGCAAAGTGGATCCGAAAACAGGTGCGAAAACGCTGCTTTTGAAAATTGATGAAGTGTACCGGTATCGCTCGCTGGGATTGCTCGGAATGGCGATCCACCCCGATTTCAAGCACAAACCGTTTGTGTTCGTTGATTATATGTGTAAAAAGGATTCGCTGATTACAACGAAGCTGGTCCGGTTTACCTATAAAAACAATAAGCTAACCGATCCGAAAACGCTGCTTGAAATTCCGGCGCATACCGGCCACAATGGATCCAGAATTGTTTTTGCACCCGATGGAAAACTGATGTTTGCGACCGGGGATGCGATCACGATCACCAATGCACAGAACACAAAGTCGCTGAATGGGAAGGTTTTGCGCATGAACATCGACGGTACTGCACCAGCAGATAATCCCATCAAAGGAAGCCTGGTATGGTCGTGGGGACACCGCAATATCCAGGGGCTGGTTTACGGGGTAAACGGAATGCTGTACGCCTCAGAACACGGCGACGCGCTGGAAGACGAGCTGAATATCATTCAGAAAGGCGGCAATTATGGCTGGCCCAAAGTAGAAGGTTTCTGTGATCAGCCTGCCGAGAAGCAGTTTTGTGATTCGGTTAAAGTCACTGAACCTGTAAAAGCCTGGACACCGACGATTGCACCGGCAGGAATTGCTTTCTACAATAAGAGCCTGTTCCCGGAATGGAAGAATGCCATTTTACTGACAACCTTAAAAGAAAGCGATCTGCGCATTCTCAAACTGGATAAAACGGGTAAAAAGATCGAATCGGAAACCATTGTACTGGACGCACAGTATGGCAGGCTGCGGGACATTTGTGTAGCTCCCGATGGCAGTATCTATGTTTCCACAAGCAATCGCGACTGGAACCCGGCAACGGGATTTCCCAAGCCTGCAGACGATCAGATCCTGCGGATCACGCCCGGCATGAAGGGAGATCCTGCACCGCAAACAGCCGCATTGCCCGAGGTACCCCAGGGACAGCGGCTGTATAATCAGTATTGCGCCTCTTGCCACAAACAAAATGGGGAAGGAGTAGCCGAGGTATTTCCTCCGCTAAAAGGAACCGGGCAGGTTAAGGATAAGGAGCAGCTTATCCATATCATGCTCAACGGACTTTCGGGCAAAATAGAAGTGAATGGGAAATCTTACGACCAGCACATGCCCGCTATGTCATTTTTGACCGATGATGCGCTTGCAGGTATTGCAACCTATGTACGACAAAGCTTTGGCAACCAGCTTAGTGCAGTTTCCGGGAGTGAAGTCAAGACCGTGAGGTCCCGGTAAATTTTTTTCAAGTATCCCGGGCACGTGCACGGGACGGTGTTTTCTACATAACCAATAAACCCAATTCCGTATGAACAGATTGAAATTCTACAAAAAATGGACATTGCCGCAATTGAAATTGCCTGTCTTTTTGCTGGCGATGCTCCTGAGCGTCACCGGCTATGCGCAAAATGCCGGAGAGGTTTCCGGTATTGTTGTCGATAGTGTCGGCAATGTATCGCTGCCCGGTGTGAGCGTTGTGATCAAAGGCACAAGCAAAGGGGTTACCACCGATGCGGATGGTAAGTACCGGATACAGGCAGGCGCGGGCGATGTGCTCACATTCTCGTTTATTGGCTATGAGAAAAACGAAGTGCCGGTAGGAAGCAAATCGGTTATCAATGTGACAATGCGCCAGAACAATACGGTTTTGGATGAACTCGTGGTAGTGGGTTACGGAGCTGTAAAGAAGAGCTCTGTCACGGCAGCAGTATCCAAAGTAGAAAACACCGTGCTCGACCAGATCCCCGTGGGCAGGCCTGAATCCGTGCTGGCAGGGCGACTTGCGGGTGTAAATGTTTCACAAACAAATACTTCGCCGGGCAGCGCGCCATTGATCAGGATCCGCGGAGCAAGCTCCATTGACGCAGGTAACGATCCGTTGGTGGTGATCGACGGATTTCCGGGCGGTAGTCTGGGGAGCATCAGTACCAATGATATCGAGTCCATTGAAGTGTTGAAAGATGCCTCGGCGGCGGCGATTTACGGATCACGCGGTGCAGGCGGGGTGATTATTGTCACGACCAAAAAAGGAAAATCAGGTAAAGCGAAATTCAATTTCAATGCATACGCAGGTGTCGCGAGTCCGAAAAAGCATGGCGACTGGCTGGTAGGGCAGGAGTACTACGATTATGCGGTACGCTACCAAAACAGGGAATACACCTGGATAGGCGGAGATCCTACTTTGCCCGTTTGGAACGACCCGCGCAGGCCCAATGCATACCAGGTGAGTGATGTTTTGAAAAACGGAAACAATGTGGTTTGGGAAGATGAGGTACTTGGCAGCGCCATGGTACAGAACTACAACCTGTCGGTAGGTGGTGGAACGGACCATGTGCGTTACTATGTGTCGGGTACGCTGAAAGATGAACAGGGAACTTTGAAAAACACCTGGTACAAAAACTACGGCGTGCGCGCCAATGTGGATGTGACCGTCAACTCGGTGGTGAGCCTGGGCTTTATGCTGAACCCTTCGTATTCCAAGCGTCGATTTGCTTCGACCGACATTAATAACTATATCAAGTTTCCAAGCTTTGTAGCGGTCCAGAATCCGGACGGTACTTATCCCAATTCCCGCTCTTACTGGGGCGCAGTGGTAAGCGGACAGGCCAATCCGATGGCGACACTGGAAGGTTCGCATTACTACGGAACCACGGTCAATAACCTGGGAGAAGCGTTCTTGAACCTGAACCTGGCGAAAGGACTCTCATTACGCTCGTCGATCAGTACCAACCTGGCTTCCAACCAGACAGACCGTTTCCAGGCTTCCTGGGCGCAAAGCACCAACCTTAACTCGGGTTCGCTGGCGCAGAGCAACAGTTATAGCATCGCGAACGAAAACGTGTTGAGTTACAGCGCTACTTTCAAGGATGTGCACACATTAAGCGCAATCGCGGGTGCATCTTACCAGAAATTCAACTCGAATGCGTCAAATATGGCGGCGGTGAACGGATCGTTTAATAACGACATTATCCGCACGCTCAATAATGCGATCATCAATCCTTCCGCGACGAATTCCACACGGTCGCAGTGGGGCCTGATCTCGTATTTCAGCCGCGTGAATTATGGTTTCAAAGACAAATACCTGCTATCTGCCTCGATCCGTACAGACGGCAGCTCGCGTTTCGGACCGGATAACAAATGGGGCTATTTCCCATCTGCTTCGGTAGCGTGGCGCGTGTCGCAGGAGGAATTTATGAAGCGTATTTCGGCTGTCAGTGAACTGAAACTGCGTGCCAGCTACGGCGCGACGGGTAACTTCAACATCGGTGATTTTGAATACCTCGGGCAGATCGGCGACGTGTATTATGCGCCAAATAACACCCTTACCAAAGGCCAGACGCAGGTTTCTTATGGTAACAACAGTCTGAGCTGGGAAAAAACGTCGAGCTACGACGTGGGTCTTGAGTTAGGTTTGTTCAGAAACCGCATTAGTCTTGTCCTGGATTATTACGATAAGAAAACCAATGGTCTGCTTTACAATGTCTCCATCCCTTCCATTACCGGTTTTACAAGTTCTTTGTCCAATGTAGGAACCGTGCGTAACAAGGGTTTTGAAATTGAACTGACTACCAAAAACCTGACGGGTGCATTCAAATGGGAAACTTCGTTCAATATGGCGAAGAATGTCAATACCGTGGAAGACCTCGGCGGCGTGCAGGAACGCATTACAACAGACACTTACGGAATGGGCTGGATCCTGCGTCTTGGCCAGCCGATGTTCTCTTACTTTGGCTACAAGGTAATTGGCGTGCTGCAAAACCAGGAAGAGGTGAACAATTCGCCAGTACTGTCAGGCTCCAAGCCGGGTAATCCCAAGTACCAGGATGTAGACGGCGACGGTAAGATCACTTCGGCCGACAAGGTGATTCTCGGTAATTTCCAACCCAAAGCCTATTTCGGTCTGATCAACAATTTTGCGTGGAAGAGCTTTGACCTGAGCATTGCCATGCAAGCTTCGGTAGGTGCCAAGATCTACAATTTTGAAAATGAATATTACGAAGGTGCATTGCTGGGTGCTATGAGAAGGCCGCTGGTGGAGAGACAATGGTGGTCGCAAACGGAGACAGGAAATGGTATCACACCGGGCAGCTCGCTGAGCCAGCTTACCTACCAGTCTTCCTCCTCTGCCTACATTGAAGACGCCTCTTTCCTGGCTGTCAGGAACATCAATTTGGGCTATACCCTGCCGCTCGACCTGGTACAAAAAGCGCATCTGTCCAATTTCAGGATCTACGCTTCGCTGGCTAATCCATTCATGTTCACCAAAAAAGGATTTCACGGCTACAATCCCGAAGGATATACAAATGGTGAAATTGCGGGAACGGGCAGCAAGCCGGGTTTCAACAATGGAGCAGCGCCAATCAACCGGGTGTACACGCTGGGTATCAACTTTAATTTTTAAACTGAACCGACCATGCAAATCAGAAATAACCTCATCAAATGCTTTGCCGCGCTGGCATTGGGATTGGCCGGCTGCGAAGACAAGCTACTTAACCCGACGCCCGAATCGGTACTGACAGCCAATAACTTTTACAAAACTGCCAACGATATCAACCAGGCGGTACTGGGGATTTACAACAATCTGCAAACCCGCCGCGCGTCCGATTACCTGCTCATGGAAGTGCCAAGCGACAACCTGTATATGTCGACCAACACGACCATTGCCGGCTCCAACGACGTCGATTTCCTGACATTGAACTCGGATAATGCATTGACAGCCGCGTTCTGGAACACGACTTACAACGGGATCTTCCGCGCAAACTCGGTATTGATGAATATCGACAACCCTACGAATTATGCGGCGGGTGCCAAAGACCAGTACATCGGCGAAGCCAAGTTCATGCGCGCGCTGTACTACTTTGATCTGGTGCGTATTTTCGGCGGAGTACCCAAGGTGACCGAGAAAATCTCGATCCCCGAAGCGGCTGCATTGCCGAAAGCGAGCGAAGAAGAAATTTACGCACAGATTATCGCTGATCTGACAGACGCTGCAGCGAAATTGCCCTTGCGAAATGCGATTGCGACAGGGCGCGCGAGCAGGGGAGCGGCGGTAGGTTTGCTCGGCAAAGTGTATGTGTACCGGAAAGATTATGCCAATGCAAAAACGCAGTTTGAGAAGCTGATCAAGGATTTTGATTATGCATTGGTGAACGATTTTGCCTCGCTCTGGCAGCTTGCGACCGAGGACAACAGCGAAGTGCTTTTTACGGTAAAATACATTGACGGTACAAACGGACATAGCTTATCGACCAACTACGCACCGAATGGAGGGATCGTAGGCGTGACCGACCGCGGTGCCGAAACGTCGCTGCCTTCGTGGAGCCTGATGAAGAAATATGAGGAAGGAGACAAGCGCAAAGCGGCTACGATTCAGGAATGGTGGGTGTCGCCCGCACAGCCCAACGCGCCGGCGATCTGGTATCCTTACGTGAGCAAATATGCCGTGAAGCATTCCTATGGTGCTTCCGGGATCGATATTCCGGTGTTGCGGTTTGCAGATGTAGTGCTTCTTTACGCCGAAACGCTCAATGCGCTGGGCGATAAAGCGGGTGCATTGACCCAGCTTAACCGCGTGCGCCAGCGTGCATTCGGCGATGCAACGCACAATTACAAAGGTGCCGAAGCAGCAGACTTGATGGACCTGATCCTGCTGGAACGCCAGCTGGAACTGGCTTACGAGCACGAGCGCTGGTTTGACCTGGTACGCACCGGCAAATTCACGACGGTGATGAAGCAGGAAGAAAGGCTGTACAACTATGCTTCCAAAAGTCCGGTTGTGGTGAATCTCGCCCCGCAAGCCTATATGAGCGTATATCCGATCCCGCAGGCGCAGATCGATTTGTCGTCGGGTTTAAAACAAAATAACGGATACTAGTAGCTGTGAACCCAAGCGGCCTGCGCCTCAAAAACGTCAGGCCGCTTTTTTATTAAATAAACTTCATGTTTAAGCAAAATCCGGGAAACCGGCTGGCTTCATCTAAATTCTCTGCAATTGAAATATTCATTCACTATCGCACTCAGCTTACTTCTTGTTCAATGTGTTTTCGGGCAAAAGGATATGACCAAAATGCTGCAAAATGGCATTGACAAAGCAGCTAAAAACGGCACAAACCGCTATGAGATCCCTGCCGGGCATTACCTTATTTCTGCGCCGCTGCTGATTCCTTCCAACTTCACATTGGTAGCGGATCAGAAAGCGTATATCGAACTGAAAAAATCCTGCAATCAGTACCTGCTGCGAAACAGGGATATTGTGAACGGAAACGAGAATATCAAAGTACTGGGCGGCAAATGGAATGGAAATGCATTTACGCAAACACGCACGATCCGGGACAAGGTCGAAAACTCTGATTTCTGTTTCGGAATGTTTTTTTACAAGGTCAAAAACCTGGAAGTGGGCAGCATGCAGATCGATAGCACGCGCAGCTGGGGCATTGCTTATATGGAATGCGACGATGTGCATGTACACGATGTGCGCTTCCAGCAAAATCCTTTCCGGGACAGTAAACATACCAGTGCATTGACCCACAATGGCGACGGCGTGACCGGCGGAGGCAACAATGTACTGATCGAAAATATCTCAGGATTCACCAATGACGACCTGATTGCATTCGCTTCTGGCGGCGCCAGCTTTCAGGGTAAGATGTCGCCTTTCCCGGCGCGGGATTACAGCAATGTAACGGTCAGGAATATCTTTCCGGAGATGATCTACGATTCTATTCCGTCTTTGAAAGGTGTCGCATTTTATACATTTGAAAACACGCGCGTATCCAATGTCGTCATTGAAAATGTGAAGGGAAACACCGCGATGGCGTCTGTGCTGTTTTACAGTTTGTTTGATAAAAAAGGGAGTTTTTCGAACGTGAAGATCTCGAATGTGGAGGGTACCAATGTGTACAGTCGCGCGAGCCAACGCAACTTACCTCAAACCTATGCGGTACTTGCATTCAAAAATTCAGATTTCGACAAGCTGACGATCAGCAATGTAAAACGCACCGAAAAGCGATATTCCAATCCTACGTTTGGTTTTGACAAGGAAACGTCGGTGCAGAACCTGGAAATCAGGGAGGTGAAGATCACCCACGGTGGTTTTCCGGGCGAAATATTCCTGAGCGCATCGCAGGCGAGTCTGGGAAATGTATCTCTCTCCGGTATTGAAGTGCAACGATCAGAGAAGTAAGTTACCGTTGAAGTCAAGTCCACTTTTAAGTGATTATTCAAGTCTTAGCGGCGCAGAAGTATAAATCGATGACAGGCGCTTCCAACGGATAGCATCTTGTTTTTGTCTCTGCCAGCAGATATCCGATTACTCAAACTGAAAGAGCGATATGACAGCCAGAACACTTGCATTCGAATTAACCTTTTGTCTTGCCGCTTCGGTACATGGTTGCTCCAAAGACGAGCCTGTAAACTGTACCGAAGAATTCAGATCTGTAACGCTGCTTGTGCCCGGCGACTCGCTGACTTCGTTTTACACGGTCCGGTTATCTAACAACGACACGATCCGCTACACGAAGAATGTTGGCCTTGGAGCCAACTATTACACCGTTCTCGACGATTCTTACCATCCGAAATTAAAGGGTGAAATTGATAACTTCCGTTTCATCGGCAAACGCGGCAGCAACGTGGTTGTCAGCGAGGAATATGCCATCAAAGCCGATCAGTGCCACATTGAGAAACTTAGCGGAAAAACGGAGCTTTGATTTTAAAATAAACAAGGTCGTTCAAGCGAACGACCTTGTTTATTTAGATGTGGCCAAGTCGCCTTATCGCGCGAGTTTGATGAATTTCTTCACCTCTTTTTTACCCTGCAAATCCAGCATCTGGATCGTGTAAATTCCGGCAGGCAGTGTCGCAATTTCCAGCGTAGAAGTTTCCTCCAAGAAAGTCATGTTCTTTGAAAGCACCATTTTGCCTGCAGCATTGTAAACCTGCACCTTGCCCGCAGTAACCGTTTTCTCCACCTCAACGGTCAGCTGGTCTGCTACCGGGTTTGGGTAAACCAGGAATTCATTCAATCCGCCCATATTCACGTTGTGAATGCTGCTGAATGCGTATGTTTCGTCCAGGTCGATAATCTTCAAACGGTAGAAATTTTCGCCTCTGGAAGGTTTAAGGTGCATGAATTCGTATTTTTTCAATTCAAAGCTTTCCTTGCTCGCCTGCACCTGACCGATCGTTACCCACGACCGACCTTCATTCCGGCTGTGCTGAATTTCAAAGTGGCCGCTGTTCACTTCACTGCTGGTCGACCAGCGGAGCTGCACCGACGCCTCCTGTTTTGCGGCTGAGAAATCAACCAATGTAACGGGCAGACTTGCGCAGGCAACTTTCACCTCTTCTTCTGAGTTGCAGCCTGCATCATTACCCGAAAAGATCGCCGAACCCGGCGCATTGTTTTCCAGATATGCACATATCCCGGCTACCGCGCAGGTACTCAGCGCGGTATTGTCTGTCACTCTCAGGGTATTGCCAATGGAAGTCAGCGCGCTTAAACCGCTGAGACTGGAAAGTGCCACATTGGATTCCAGGGTGAAATAACCACCAATCTGGGTCAAACCGCTCAGTCCGGTGAGTGAGGTAAGTGCCTTGTTTCCTCCGATGGTAAGGTCGTTGATTACCGTACCTAGGTTTTCAAGGCCGGCGAGGTTAGTTAATGCGTCGTTCAGCACAATTTCCAGATCACTGACACTTTGGAATTTTCCTATGCCCGACAGGCTGGTCAAAGCGAGATTCCCTACAATTGACAAAGTCCCGTAAGGCCCGATCGCTTCCAGGTTGCTCAGGCCCTGAACGCTCGTCAATGCACTGTCACCGAAAATGACCAGCCCGCCGTCGATTCTGGTCAATGCGGAAAGATCATCAATATTGGTCAGCCCGCTATTGTTGGCTAGCAGTATGCTCACATCGCCTAACCCGCCAATCTCGGTAAGTCCATTCAAACCTTTCAGACTGGTCATCGCCGGATTATTCAGAATTGCAAGTTGTCCTCCGATGGTTTGCAAAGCTTCCAGACCTTGAAGGTCAACCAGGGAGCTGTCTGATACGATGAATAATACGCCGGCCGTAGTGAGCTTCGACAGGCTGGTAATATCCGTTAAAGCCCTGTTATCTGCGAGTGCAAATCCCAAAGGTATTTCGGTGACGTTATCGAGCCCTTGCAGACTGGTCAGCTTTTCATTGCCAAGGATCAGCAGGTTATCAACCGTCGTAACTGCTTCCAATCCTTGCAGGGTAGACAGGTTAGGGTTGTTTTCAATGTCGATGTAGCTCATTGTTGCAGATACCGTCAGGCCTGACAGATCCACCAACGATTCATTTTCCAGGATATTCAGGTTGGTCAAATCTGTGATGGTACCCAACCCCGTCAAATTGACAAGCAGCTTGTTATAACTGATTCTTACGGCCGGGGCAGACGTGAGCGTCAAACCATTAAGCGAGGTCAGTGCATCGTTTCCGTCAATGTCAAGCTCACCGGCGGAAGTAATCTGGCCAAGTCCGTTCAGGCTTGTCAATGACAGGTTATCCTCAATGTTGAGTGTACCAACAACTTGGGTAACGCCTGACAGGGCAGACAAATCGGCCAATAAATTATTGTCCTCGATATTAAGGTCCCCATTATACACCGTGATACCTTCGATACCGGTAAGTGATGTGAGCACCGGGTTATCGTCAATATCAATAGAATTCACCGAGGCAAGATTGGACAGTTCCTGAATGCTTGCCAGCAGATCGTTGTTCGAAAGTTCAAGTTCATCGCCTACGGTGATGAGGTTTTCCAATCCCTGCAGATTTGTAATCAGCGGGAGGTTGTTAATGTAAACGTTGCCTGCGCTGGTCAGTGAAGAAAGGCTGCCTAGCGTGGTCAGTGCCGGGAGATCATCCAGATCCAAATCCGCACCAACACCTGTTAATGCATCCAAACCGGCGAGCGAAGTCAGGGACGGATTAGCATAGATGTTCAATTCGCCTGACACATAAGTGATGCCCGAAAGCCCCTGAATGCTGGCCAGCAAGTCATTTTCGCTCACTTGAAGTGTTCCGCCAATGGAGGTGAGATTTTCCAGACCGGCCAAACTCGTGAGCGAGGAATCCTGCTCGATAAAGAGATCGCCGGCAATGCTCGTGAGCCCGGTCAGCCCCCCGATCGATGTCATTAATTTGTTATTGAGGATCACTAGATGCCCGCCGACGCTCGTGAGGTTAATCAGGCCAGCCAGGTCGGTCAGTGCTGGGTTATTCTGGATATGGATCTTTTCATTTGTGCTGGTGAGCGCCATTGTTCCCAGCGTAGTCAGTGCAGGGTTATTATCAATGGTCGTAATGCCGCCGATCGTCTGCACATTCCCCAGCCCGGCCAGGGTGGTCAGCGCGGCATTGTTCTGCACCAGGTACTCACCCGGAATCGCCGTGATGCCAGTGAGGGCACCTACCTCGCTTAATTTTGAATTTTCATAAATCTGAACGTCCGTTCCGACACTCACAATGTTCTCCAATCCGGCCAGCGTAGTCAGCTCCTGGTTGTAGCTGATCACGAGCGATGTTCCAATGGAGGTGAGCCCGCTCAATGGGGTAAGGTCTGTAATTGGTGATCCAAATCCCCCTCCGATGACGACATAGTTCGGTATTGTGGTGCATCCGGGATAGTTGGTGGGGAAGTCGTTGACCGAAGCCTGGTCTTGTAACATTACTTCGTTGGGGCATTGTGCATAAGAAGCGAAGGGAAGCAACAACGCAATAAAGCAGTAGAGTTGTTTCATAAAAAACGGTTGAGTATAATTTGATTTTAGAAAAGTACAAAACAAACTTCATATATATCAGAACTATTTAGGCAATGCACGCACCGCCTGCATGCCGGAGCTGGCAATGTGCCGGAGGCCTCGCAGGAAAGTAGAAGAACCGCACATGCAGCCTTGTTTCCTGGCGCGATTTTTTAATTTGTAAGTTAAAATTGATAGAACATGCAAAACGGACCTATTCTGTACGTAGGAGGTGATGACGATGACCGGTACCTTGTTGCAGACGCACTGAAAGACATTGGCTGCACAAGCGAAGTGATCAACTTCGACAACGGGCAGGCACTGATCGATTATCTGCGTGCTGTAACAGAAAGACCATTTATTATTTTATGTGACCTGCATTTGCCTCAAATGTCGGGCCTTGAACTGAAAGAGATCATCAACTCCGACGAGACGCTTAAAAGGCGTTCGATACCATTTATTTTCCTTTCGGATGCAGTGCATCCCCGCGATGTGGAGGATGCGTATATGTCCCTGGTTCAGGGATTTTACCTCAAAGCAAAAACTTACGAAGGCCTTAAAGAACAGCTCGCCGCGATCTGCGATTACTGGGAAAAAGCAACCTTACCAGGCGAACGCACCAGTTACAGCTGAGAAATACATTGTATTTTGAAGTAATACAGACACTTGGCTGTTGTTTTCCGCACTTGTTCACAAAAAGATTCAGATCTTGCATAGAATCCAGAAAATGATTTAAAATGGCAGAGCAGGAAAGGTTAGATGCATTGAAAGGCTATGATATCCTGGATACGCTGCACGAGAAGGAATACGACGATATTACAGAACTGGCGTCGGAGATTTGCCAGACCCCCATTTCCCTCATCAGTCTGGTGGACGATTCGCGGCAATGGTTCAAATCCAATTTTGGTTTGTCGGTGCGGGAGACGCCGCGGGAGTACGCTTTTTGTACCCACACAATCCAGAACCCCTCACAGGTTTTCATCGTGCCCGATTCCCGAGATGATATCCGGTTTTCAGCGAATCCGTTGGTAACAGGGTACCCGAATGTGATCTTTTACGCCGGAGCGCCGCTCATTGACAGCCGGGGCTTTGCGCTCGGTTCATTGTGCGTGATCGACAATCAGCCGCGGGAGCTAACCGAAAAGCAGATATCGGCTTTGCAAGTACTGGCGCGGCACGTGGTCAATCTCATTGAACTCAAAAAGGCAGACCGTGCGATGAAGGCCATGCACAAGGCGTTGACGGAAAGAAACAATGACATTGAGCGGGTGCATTTATTGATGCGCGACCGATTTTGCCAGGACCTGGAAGTAGCCGTAGTAACGTTGCAGAATGAGAATTCCAGCACCCCTGTTGTCGGCAACACCCACAAACTCAACGAAATCTCGTTAACACTGAAAGAAATGCGTACGCTGCTTGAAAAGCTGTAACCGCCATTCTTGGAGTTAACGGATCCTAAAAAAGAAAGTACCTCTAATTGCCGGAAATATGGCCATGACCAAAAAACAGGACCTGCCGCAAAAGATCTGTGTGGTTTGTGGAAGGCCGTTTACCTGGCGTAAAAAGTGGGAAAAGGTTTGGGACGAGGTCAAGTATTGCAGCGAAAAATGCCGCCGCTCCAAATGACCCGGCAGACAAGTTTCTTTTAAAGCAGAACTTCGCTAATTTGCCCGCGTCCAATGCATTGACTTCCCGAAAGTAGGCATACCCACCCAGCCGCGCACTTCCAGCCGACCGTCGCTCCCGACTTTCAGCCTGCCGCTATACCATTTGTCATTGCGCGGATCATAGATCTTGCCGCCTTCAAGCGTATGTTGATCAGTGACCGTAAAGTCTTTAAAGATCACCGCGCCTACTTCCCCGTTCTTGATTGCCTTGGAAGGGTCTTTGATCCACGTGATTGTACCGCAAAATTTGTTGCCGCAAGGCGCTATCGTGACTTTGGAAGTTGTCCGTCCGGGATACCAGCTGCCTTCGGTAATGTGCTTTGCCCTTGGGTTCATGGACATGAAAACGGAACTACTCAGTATAATAAGAGAATACAAAAATCTGGTACGCATCATGGAAGTTCAGTGTCAGTTTGGTAATGAATTAACCAGCTATGTAGTTAACAAAAATTCTATACCTGATTAACGTTCTTTTCGGCCAAATGGAGACGGCGCAGGTAAGGTAAGTTTTGCTTTGTACAGAAATTCGCCGGTATATTACAGAAAACGAGCTGCCGGGAGCGCTGATATGATGTAAATACAGCGGCAGGCTTCAAGTAGATCAGCTACGTTTTCAGCTATTTGTAGTAATTACTTTTCATTGGATCATTGTCTGTTTGTAGTCACGGTATAAATGAGCACGAATTCCCGTCAATCCGAAGAGTCGCTTTGGAGATCGTTTATAGCCGGTGATAATGAGGCTTTTGAGTCGCTCGTCAACCAGATCTATCCTTCCCTTTTTCACTACGGATCCAAGTTCAGCAGGGACAAAGAGCAGGTCCGCGACTGCATTCAGGATGTATTCTTAACAATCTGGGAAAGCAGAAGCAAGCTCAACGACAGCATTCCGCCCGTTCCATATCTGTTCGCCGCTTTACGAAGGAGGATCCACCGGCAAACCGACCCGCACACAGATACCCTCGATGCGCAATGGGAAGACCATTACTTCCAGGCCGCATTCACTGTCGAGGAAGATATGATCCGGTCGGAAGCTGCCACAGAATTGGGGCTCCGCTTTGCAGCCTTGCTCAACAACCTCCCTTCCCGCCAGAAAGAGATCATTCTCCTGAAATACTTTGAAAATTTGTCCCGTGAGGAGATTGCCGAGATCATGCAGATCAGCCCGCAGTCGGTTTCCAACACCTTACAGAAATCTTTAAAGTGGCTGAGAACCAACTGGTCGTCAGTCGTTTTTGTAATGCTGGCTGGTTTTTGTAAATATTTTTATAAAAATTTCTAATAAGCGAGGGTATCTGCCAGCAGGGTTTGTCTATAGTACGCCAAAAGCAAAAAAGCGTGCATGGAAGAATACTACCAAAAGACGATTGAGGAACTGGTACTGAACGAATCTTTCCGCAATCTCATACTTCATCCGACCGGGCGCCAGCAAACCCAGTTTGAACAGTGGCTTGAAGCGCATCCTGCCGAAAGCCAGAAACTGATGGCTGCTGCGGATCTGGTCAGGGCTGTCCGCATTGAAAACAATGCACTTTCACCAGTCGACCATGCGGAGGCGGTTGAGCGTATTTTCGACCTGACAAGCCGGAAGAAGGAGACCGCCAAACTCCGTCCGCTCTACTATTGGGCATTCGGCGCAGCTGCTACATTGGCCGTTATCATCGGTTTTTATATGATACCTTCTCAAAAGCAGGCGGGCTTTGCCAGCGCGCAGCAGTCGCAGCAGGGTGCTGACCGGGAATGGATTGTCAATAATACGCCCCGCTCGAAACTGATCCAGCTGGCTGACGGAAGTACCGTCTTTCTCAAACCCGGTGGCGCTGTCCGTTACCCTGCACATTTCGGGCCTGATCGCCGCGATGTGGAGCTGCGGGGAGAGGCATTCTTCGAAGTTGCGCCCGATAAGTCAAAACCATTTTACGTAAGTGCAGGCGGAACCATCACCAAAGTGCTTGGTACCAGTTTCAGCGTGCGGGCACTGAATGCGGAAAGCGAAACGGTTGTAGCGGTAGTTTCCGGAAAGGTGAATGTATCACGGGCAGATCAGGATACGCCCGGCCAATCGGTTCAGGTGACGCCGGGGCAACAGGTAACCGTCGGCAAAAAGAACCGCAACGTGCTAAAAGCAACACAAGCCTCGGATGACGAGATCAGCGCATTCCTGAGGTCTGCCGCGGACGGTAAAAACATACAGGTTGTCCATTACCTTGAAATCGCCCGCAAGGCCTACGATATCGATATTTCCTTTGATCCAAAGCAATTGAAAACCTGCAAAATCCGCGCGAACTTTCAAGGAATGCACCTGATGGAACAGATCGACGCGATCTGCAAAGCGATCAACGCAAACTACACCCTGGGTAACGGAGGAATCCAGATCAAATCCCCCGGCTGCTAACCCCAACTCATAAACTCTGAACTTTAAACTCATAAACTCAAAACTCATAAACTCAAAATTCCTAAACTCTTAACCACATCTAAGTATGAAAAAATGCTACTCCAATTTTGTTTGGCTAATGAAAATCAGCGCCATTCCATTTCTAATCACATTGACGTGCACAGTCAGCGCCATCGCGCTGGACGTCGACGCGCAGGACCTGCTGCGGAAAAGGATCAGTATCGAAATGAAAAACCGTTCTATCCAGTCTGTGCTGGATGCCATTGAACGGGGTTCCAATGTCAGGTTTGTATTCAGCCCGTCGATGATCGGGGCGCAGCGGATGATGTCGGTCGCAGCGCAAAACCAGACCGTACTCGATGTACTCGACAAGAATTTCAGGCCGCTCGGGATTACTTACCAGGCTACCGAAAAGGTCATTGTGCTCAGTCTTGACAAGTCGCTGGTCCAGCCGGACCACATTGTCCCAAAAACGCAGGCGCCGCCCGTTAAGAAAATTTCGGGAACGGTACTGGACGAAAAAGGTGCAGGCTTGCCCGGCGTGAGCATTCTGGTGAAAGGTACCGCTACCGGTACGACCACGAATGTGGACGGGAGCTTTGCATTCGATGATGTGGACGATGCGGCTGTGCTCATCTTCTCGTTCGTCGGCTACATAGCGCAGGAAGTGGCAGTTGCCGGCCAGTCGGTGCTGAACATATCGCTGAAACCCGATCTCAAAGAACTGGACGAGCTGGTAGTGGTAGGTTATGGCACACAGAAGAAAGTGAACCTCACCGGCGCGATCACGTCCATTGACTCCAAGGCAATAGAGAACCGCCCGATCACCAATTCGTCGCAGGCATTGCAGGGATTGCCCGGCGTTTATGTGAATATGAACCAGGGCCGCCCCGGCGCAGACGGCGCGAACATTACCATTCGTGGTGCGAGCTCCTACAACCTGGAAACCGGCACCGGTCCGCTCGTGCTTGTGGACGGGATCGAGTTTTCGCTGCGGGATGTCAATCCGAATGATATTGAAAAGATAACTGTGTTAAAAGATGCTGCTTCTGCTGCTATTTACGGTAGCCGCGCACAAAACGGCGTTGTGCTGATCACGACGAAAACGGGTATGAAGAACACCAAAGTGCGGGTAGATTATTCGGGTTACCTGGGTGTGCAGCAGGCGACAAGGCTTCCAGATAATGTGGTTACCAATACTTTGGAATACATGGAAGGCAAGAACCGCGCCCTCGCCAATGAAGGCCGCGCCGCCGAATATTCCCCCGAGCTGATGCAGGAATACCGGAATGGGACCGATCCTTATATTTACCCCAATACCGACTGGTTTAAGCTGATGTTCAGGAATGCGGCTATCCAGGAACACAATGTGCGGCTGTCAGGCGGCAGCGAAAAATCCACCTATTCGGTTTCACTCGGTTACCTCAATCAAAAGGGGATATTGCCGGGAAGCGGGGCGCAGAAGTATTCTTTCAGTACCAATATCAACTCGGAGGTGACGCCCTGGCTGACCATTGGAAGCAATGTGATCGCCAACTGGTGGGACAATTACGAAGGTGCATACACAGTAAACGATGCCAATGGTGAAGGCGGGATTATGGGGCTGATCTACCGCGGGCTTCCCATGCAGACCAACCTTACCGCCAGCGGTGCCTATGCCGACCAGTGGATCCGCGTGCCGGGCCACAATTTCTTTCGGAACCCGTATGCATTATCGCTGGAAGGCAGGCATACCAACAAGAGCCTGAGAGGAATAGCAAACCTGTACGCACAGGTGAACCTCCCTTTTGACATTAAATACAAAATCACGGTTGCGCCCAACATTTACTTTGAAAACGAGAAGTACAACTATCCAGTAATCCCGCTGACTAATACCAAAACGGGCGACATCGCAAATATGGGTAACATCCCGCCGCGGGGAGTGCGGCAGGGAAGCGGGCTGAATTTCTCGTTCACCAACTTTCACACACTCAACTGGGAAAAAACTTTAAAGGAAAAGCACTACTTGAATGTGCTGGGCGGGTTCAGTCTCGAACATTTCTCGATCAGCAGGTTTACAGCCGAAAACCAGGGGTATCTCGGCAATGAGATCACCGAGCTCAATGGCGGCAGTTTGAACCCGCTCGTGACGGGTACTTCAACCAAGTCGCGCATTATGTCCACTTTTGGGCGGGTTAATTATGTTTTTAATGACAAATACCTGTTTGAGACCAATTTCCGGTTTGACGGCTCTTCCCGTTTTGATCAGTCGCGGCGCTGGGGATTCTTCCCTTCGTTCTCGGCAGGTTGGCGTATCAACGAAGAGAATTTCCTGAAAGATGTGCGCGCGATCACCAACCTGAAACTGCGCGCTTCGTGGGGCCAGCTGGGTAATCAGAACATTCCATTGTTCAGCTATATCAATGCAGTGGAGCTGAACCAGTCCGGCTATAATACCAACTATTCATTCAATAACGTGATTTCCAGCGGAGCGGCTGTGAGAACACTGGCTGACCCGACTGTCGGCTGGGAGTCGACCACCGCGAGTAATATCGGGATCGATGGGGGGCTTTTCAACAACAAGCTGACATTCGAATTCGACCTTTTTCGTAAATACACCGACGGCATTCTCGCCCGTGTAAACCTGCCTGCGCAGGTAGGAAACCTGCAAGGCCCGCTGAGTAACATAGGCTCCGTGTCCAACAAAGGCTACGAGCTGACCCTGGGCTACCGCGACAGGATCGGCGGCGTGAATTACAATTTGGCAGGTAACATTACGCATTTGGTCAATAACGTGGAAAATACCGACGGCGCCATTTTGTACAACACCAACCGGATCATCCAGGAAGGCTCGCCGATCAACTCGTTTTTTGGCCTGGAATCAACAGGTCTTTTCCAATCCAAGGAAGAAATTGACGCAGCGCCTTTTCAGAATAATGTGACCAATCCGGGGGATATCCGGTATAAAGACCAGAATGGCGACGGGAAAATTGACAGCGGCGACCGGGTTGTGATCGGGCAGTCTAATCCGGGCTACACTTACACATTCACCGCCGGGGCCGATTACAAAGGGTTTGACTTTGCGATGTTCTGGCAGGGTACCTTCAAGATTGACACCTATGTAACTGCCAATCTTGCGCAGCCCTACAAAAATGGCGCAGGCGTAACCCGCGACTGGCTTACCGACTCGTGGACACCGGAAAATCCGAATGCGTCGCTGCCACGGCTGACTACCGCAAACGGGTATCCCCAGAATTTCCAGGTATCTGATTTCTGGCTGCAAAGCATTGCCTATCTACGTTTGAAAAACGTTCAGCTGGGCTATTCGGTACCATTGGAGCTGGTGAAAAAACTGGGTCTTGGGAGGGTAAGGCTGTACGTAAACGGGCAGAACCTGATCACCGTTTCCAAATTCCGCCTGGGCGATCCCGAGCGCGATCCTTCTGCTGCCGGCGTGGTTGCTTACCCGATCGCCAAAGTGGTTTCCTTCGGACTTAATGTTTCATTCTGACCCTTTCAAAGCATTTATATATGAAATTATCTAAACTCGTTCTCGCCACATTATTGCTTTCCGGCTGCTCCGATTACCTCGACGTAAATCCGACAGACCGTTTTACAGAAACTACATTCTGGAAAACGGAGGAGCACGCAAATGCAGGAATAACAGCTGCTTACAGTTCACTGATGTTGGTTTATGGAAATAATATCCCTGCCACATTCGACGCGATCACGCCTAATTTTTACAGCTACGACAACCAGGCAGGAGCTGGTAACATTGCACGCGGCATTCACGATGCGGCAAATACCGGAATCATTAATTCGCGCTGGGGCAATGCTTACCAGGGTATCGGTCGGGCGAACTCGGTCATCAACCGGGTACCCGGCATTGCAATGGACGAAACGCGCAAAAAGCTCATTGTCGCCGAGGCGCAATTCCTGCGTGCATTTTATTATTTCAGTTTATGGTCCGTGTACGGTGGGGTACCATTGATCACCGATCCGCCGGTGAAAGAGCAGGGCGAGCTGCCCCGCAACTCAGCCGAAGAAATCGAAACCCAGATGCTGGCCGACCTTGACGCCGCAGCTGCTGTGTTACCTGCAACCGTTTCTGCCTCCAATAAAGGCCGCGTGAGCAGGGCGACTGCGCTTGCATTGAAGGCGCGTATTTTGTTGTACGGGGGCAAATGGGTTGCCGCCGCGCAAGCTTCCAAGGCAGTGATCGACCTGAAATCCAATGCGTTGTTCCCCGATTATCGCGGGCTGTTTATGCTGGAAAATGAAGGAAACTCAGAGGTGATACTCGACGTGCAGTACAAGCAGCCCGAGTTTGTGCATAGCAATGATATTCAGTTTGACCAGTTCAATTCCTTTGCCCCGACCCAGAACCTGATCGACGAGTACCAGCTTACCGACGGAAAGTCTATTAAAGACTCGCCGCTTTACGATCCTGCAAAGCCATTTGAAAACCGCGATTCCCGATTGAAGAATACGGTTATCTATATCGGAAGCCAGTTTAAAGGAAAACCGGTGGTCGCGACGACTTATCCGCAAACGGGTTATGGTCTGAAAAAAGGAACAACTTACAAGGATAATGAAGCTTCGCCCGCAGGAAAGGTCGATAATATCTCTGACCTGAATGTGATCCTGATCCGGTACGCGGAGGTGTTGCTTACGTACGCGGAGGCGCAGAACGAGGCAGCTGGTCCCGAGGCGTCCGTTTACGAGGCGGTGAACCTGGTTCGGAAACGTGTGGGTATGCCTGAGTTACCGGCGGGACTGACACAGGCGGCAATGCGCGAGCGCCTTCGGCACGAAAGAAGGATCGAGTTTGTAGGAGAGGGGCTTTATTATTTTGACGTAAAAAGATGGAAAACGGCCGATACGGAGCTGAATGTCGATGTAACTAATTACCTCGGAAAAGTAGTGGATAACCGTTCTTTCAATCCGCAGCGCGACTATCTTTGGCCTGTTCCAACCACCGCATTGCAGACTAACCCGAACCTCGACCAAAACCCGAACTACAACCGGTAAAAAAATCAAGTATAATGGATGGATTTAAAATGAGATCAGTAGTAAGTAAATGTTTGCTGGTGCTTGCTGTGCTGGCGGTTCTTCCTGCTGATGCACAAAAGAAGAAGGCCGCAAAGCCAAACATCATTTTCATTCTCGTCGACGATATGGGCTGGGGTGATGTGGGGGCTTTCTGGCAAAATCAGCGGAATAAAAAGAATGACCGCAGCGAACCCTGGCAGTTTACACCCAGCCTGGACGCGATGGCGAAAGGGGGGGCGATGCTCACCAACCATTATTGCGCCGCGCCGGTTTGCGCGCCTTCCCGGGCGTCGATCATGCTTGGGGTAAGTCAGGGTCACGCGAATGTGCGCGACAACCAGTTTGACAAGGAACTGCAGAATACATTTACGATCGGAAACGTATTGCAAAAGGCCGGGTACAAAACGGGGCTGGTGGGCAAATGGGGACTGCAGGGTTTAAAAGCTACCGAGCCTGAGTGGCCCGCTCACCCGCTTAGCCGTGGTTTTGACTATTCCTATGCTTATATCAAGCACGTGGACGGTCACGAGCATTATCCGAAAGAGGGGATTTACAGAGGCAAAAAGAAGGTTTGGGAAAATAAAACCGAAGTGTCCGACGGGCTGGATAAATGCTTTACAACAGACCTGTGGACTGCGGCTGCCAAGAACTGGATCGTAAAAGAAACGAATGCCGGCAATAAGGACCAGCCCTTTTTCCTGTACCTCGCCTACGACGTGCCCCACGCAGTGCTGGAACTTCCTACTCAGCAATATCCAGCAGGCGGCGGATTGAAGGGGGGACTTCAATGGCTGGGAACGCCGGGTAAAATGATCAATACAGCCAGCGGCACGCCGGATTCGTACATTCATCCCGATTACGCCAATGCGACTTACGACGATGATAAAAATCCCTCAACCCCGGAAAAACCCTGGCCCGATACTTACAAAAGGTATGCAACACTTTGCCGCCGCATTGACGATGGTATCGGTGATATTTTCAGGTTGCTCAAAGACCTGAAAATCGACGAGAATACCATGGTCGTATTTACTTCGGACAATGGACCTTCGATCGAATCGTATCTTCCAAAAGAGCACGTGGATTACAGTCCGGAGTTTTTCAACAGTTTTGGTCCTTTCGACGGGATCAAGCGGGATGTTTGGGAGGGCGGCGTGCGTGTTCCTACCATCGTGAGCTGGCCCGGGCAAATCCCGGCCAACCAGGTGATCGATACCCCAAGTGCCTCCCACGACTGGCTCTCCACCTTCGCCGACGCAGCCCACATACCCGCTCCCGCGCGCGTGGATGGTGTGACCTTATTGCCGCATCTGACAGGAAAAGGCAGGAAAACCGAGAGTCTGGTTTACATTGAATATGACCAGAATGGCAAAACGCCCGACTTCGAAGAGTTCTCTGCCAACCACAGATCGCGGCAGAGAAACCAGATGCAAAAGATCCGGAAAGGGGATTATACAGGCGTAAGGTACGGGATCAAATCGGCAGAGGATGATTTCGAGATTTACAACGTTGCAAAGGACCCGCAGGAAACCAGGAACCTGGCATCAGATCCGGCATTCAAACAAATGCAGCAGGATTTCAAAGCACAGGTACTGCAAGTCCGGCGACCTGATGAAGAAGCACCCCGTCCGTACGACAATGCGCTGATCCCGCCCGTGTCGCAGAAAGGAGCGAAGCAGGGTTTGAAGTTCAGGGTTTATGAAGGTGATTTTCCGTGGATCGCGGATTTAAAAGACACAAAACCTGCCCGCGAGGGTACCCTTTCTTCTTTGGACTTCTCAGACTTGAAGACGAAGAAAGGTTTGATTGTGATCGAAGGTTTGATACATATTGAAAAAGATGGTACCTACGAAATGGCGATGTCGGGCAGCAGCGGTTTCTTGCTAAAACTGCACCAGGCGAATGTACTGGATGGAAGTTTTGACGTGCAGAAAGACCAGCGGATTACAGGTTCAGTCCATTTGAAAGCGGGTGAGCATCCTATCAGGATCTTCTACCAGTTAAAAGAGGGTATTACGCCAAAGCTTTCGCTGGAATGTAACTTTGCCGGAGATAAAGGCAGCTCCATGCCGGTTGAGACACTTTTCCGTTACTAAACGAGCTGTTTGTAACGATAACTCCAATCGCCGTTAAGAAAATATGCTGCGCAGTCATAGATCATGATTGCGCAGCATTCTTTTTTGTAGCTGTTTCAGTAGGTGTGGTTTGATTATTGTGTTCTGAATGATGTAACACATCTTTGAAGAAGGCATTTCTAAAAACAACCACATTTACATGGAACATCTTAACCGCGAGCAGATTGACGGAATGGAGAAATTTTACCGTATCAATCTGATCAATAGCCTGGTAGGGTTTAAATCACTGAACCTGCTGGGCACGGCGGGTGAAGATAAAGTGACTAATCTTTGCGTAGTAAGTTCCGCTTTTCACCTGGGCGCAAATCCACCGCTGGTCGGTTTGGTCATGCGGCCCCAGCGGGAGCACAATGATACTTTGAAAAATATCAGGGCAACTGGCGAATATACATTGAACAATGTGCTGCCCGACTGGTACAAAAAAGCGCATCAGACAAGCGCCAGCTACCCTTCCGGGATTTCGGAATTTGATGCCTGCGGGTTTGATCCTTTTTATTCCGAAGGCTTTTCGGCTCCGTTTGTAAAACAATCCACCGTGCGCATTGGTCTGAAATTACGGCAGATGATGGACGTTGAGCTGAATGGTACCACCATTGTAATCGGTGAAATTGTGCGGATCGTTGCGGAAGATGCGATGATAGGGGAGGACGGGACGATCGATCACGAGAAAGCAAGTACCATGACAGTGGCCGGACTGGACGCCTACTTCATCCCTCAGCCGATCGGCAGGCTCGCTTACGCCAAGCCGGGAACCGAGCCCAGGGAAATCCCCATGCATTAATTCTCTTTTACTCCGACTGACATGAAAATTTTACTGACAGGTGCGACAGGGTATATAGGACAGCGTTTGCTGCCTGTACTGCTGGAACAAGGGCACGAGATTGTGTGTGCAGTCCGGGATGCATCCAGGTTTGACAAGGGCCGGTTCGAGAACGGGGAGTCGCTGCATGTGATCGAAGTGGATCTGCTGCGGGAAGCGACATTGGATGCCATTCCCCGGGATATCGATGCGGCATATTATCTGGTGCATTCCATGTCCACTGCAGGTGCATTTTCAAGCAGCGAAGAGCAGTCAGCCAGAAATTTCATCAAAGCGCTGGATAAGACAAGTGCCCGGCAATGTATATTCCTGGGCGGGATCATCAATGACAGTAAATTGTCCGTGCACCTTTCATCAAGGAAAAATGTGGAAGAGATCCTGGGCGCGGGGCGCGTGCCGCTCACCAGCTTGCGTGCAGGTATAATCGTTGGTTCCGGCAGCGCCTCTTTCGAAATTATCCGGGACCTGGTAGAAAAGCTTCCCGTCATGATCGCTCCAAAGTGGCTTCACACGCGCTGTCAGCCCATTTCCATAAGAAATGTGATTGAGCTGTTGTCGGGGGTGTTAATGAAAGAATTTACCTTCAACCGGCATTTTGACATTTACGGTCCTGATATCCTTACTTACAAAGAAATGCTGCTCGGCTTTGCGAACGCGCGTGGCTTGCGACGGTCGATCTATACTGTGCCGGTGATGACGCCGAAATTGTCTTCGTACTGGTTGTATCTCGTTACATCCACTTCCTATGTGCTGGCGAAAAACCTGGTGGCGAGTATGAGCGTGGATGTGGTGGCGCGGGAGAATGAACTGTGCGAGAAACTTGGGGTCACGCCGGTGAGCTACCAGCAGGCGATACGCATTGCATTTGACAAAATAGAACAGAACCTGGTACTATCCAGCTGGAAGGATGCCTGGGGAGGTACCTACTCCAAAAAGATGGTCGACAAGCAGCTGAGTCCGCCTAAATACGGCGTTTTTCAGGATAAGAAAACGCGCACCGCCACCGATGTGTCCCGCTCTACAGATCGCATCTTTGCTATCGGCGGCAAGTCGGGCTGGTATTACGCCGATTGGCTGTGGCGTTTCCGCGGCTTTCTGGATAAGCTGTTCGGCGGCGTTGGACTGAGTCGCGGGAGAAAAAACAGGAACCAGGTAGTGATCGGGGATACGCTTGACTTCTGGCGGGTAATTTACGCGAACCGGGAAGAACGGCGCCTGTTATTGTATGCAGAAATGAAGCTGCCGGGAGAAGCCTGGCTGGAATTTTGCATTGAAGGCGATCAGATCAGGCAAACGGCCACATTCAGGCCGCTGGGACTGGGAGGCAGGCTATACTGGTACGCCGTACTGCCATTTCACTATTTTATTTTTAATGGAATGATCGACAGGATTGCAGAATAAGGCAGCTGTTTCGCAGACCTGGGCTACCTATACACTTTGCATCAGATACCAGATCAACAGTATGCTTATCACGAAAATAACCGCAGTAAGCAGTTTTACCAGGAGCGTGGAGTGGTAATACTGCCCCGCTTCCAGCTGGCGTTTGGTGTCGATGTACCTGATGTAGGAGAATAGCGTTGTAAGTGCACCCATTCCCACCAGCAAAATCCCTATCAAGGGCGAGTATCCCGTGGAAGGTACTTCCGCTTTGTGGCCCAGTACGGCTGTGATCTGCCGCACGAAAAGTGAAAATTTCACGACCACAAAACCAAACCCCATAATCCCGATGCTTGTCCGGATCCAGGCAAGGAAGGTGCGCTCATTGGCGAGATGGTCGTTTGGGTTATGCTTTTTAGCTTGCTGCTCCATTGTTAAAGATTTTTCACAAATTGCTAATATAGCCGCTCTGTCAATCGATTGCTATCAACAGGTTGCTCCTGCGACTTTTCACGGCTTACATAATTGCTTTAACAACCCTCATTCTGGCTACAAATCGCCCTGATTTGGCTACAAACGCAGTGCTGCATCACCCGAAATTTGCTTTCTCAAATTTAAAGCAGATACAAAAATGCAAGCACAGGAAAGTAAAGTAGCACTGGTTACCGGTGCCAATCAGGGAGTAGGATTTCAGGTTGCCAAAGCCCTCGCAGAGAACGGCTATATCGTTTATGTTGGCTCACGTAACTTGCAAAACGGCCTCGCCGCTGCAGAACAGATCGGCGGCAATGCACGGGCAATCCAAATAGATGTGACAGACAGGAAATCTGTTGAAAATGCGGCTGCGACGGTGCAGCAAGACTTTGGCCGGCTGAACCTGCTGGTCAACAATGCAGCCATTTCAAATGCCGGAACGCCCGGAAGAACGTTGGCAGAAATCATGGCCAGCAACCGCCCAAGCATTTCGTCGGTAGATGAAATGCGTACCGTCTGGGAAACCAATGTGTTTGGAGTAGTCGTGGTCACGCAGATATTCCTGCCACTGCTTCGCGAAGCCACAGCGCCGCGCATTGTGAATGTATCGAGCATACTGGGTTCGCTTACCCTGGCGAGAGACCCGGGAAATCCTTACGCGTCGAACTTTGAAATGACTTATGGCGCATCCAAAACAGCTCTCAATGCAGTTACAGTTGCTTTTGCAAATGAACTGGAAAAAAGCGGAATCAAGGTAAGTGCAGTAAGCCCGGGCTTTACGGCCACTGCCCTCAACAACTTCGAAGGAACGGATTCAGTGGAAGTAGGTTCCCTCGAACCGATCCGGGTAGCTCTGGAAGAAGACGGCCCCACCGCACTCTTTACAGGACCAAACCAGGAAGTTTATCCCTGGTAAACTTAATTGCTAGTAAGAAATGCGCATCTGCGGCGATCAATTCGCCGCAGATTTTGTTTTTCAATTTTAAACGCCAACAATGAAAAAGTCAGATCTCCTCCGGTTTCGCTCCATTTCTTCTATACATCAGGCACTTGGGTTGCCAAAGCCGCAGCATCCGTTGATCAGCCTCACACATTTCAATGAGAACAATCAATTCCCTATGGGAAGGGCGCCTGTTTATGACGTACTGGATTTTTACAAAATCAAATTCAATGCACAAAATAGCGGCAGGCTCAAATACGGGCAGCATTACTACGATTTTGAAGAGGGGAGTATGATGTTTATGGCACCGCAGCAGCTGGTAGGTGCCGCCGACGATCAGGCTGGTGGCGAATCTTATGTGCTGCTCATTCATCCCGATTTTCTGCTGGGTTATCCTTTGGCGCAGAAGATCAGGCAGTACAGCTATTTTTCTTATTCGGTCAATGAGGCTTTGCATTTGTCCGATCAGGAAAAAGAGATCGTGCTTTCGATATACCATATCATTGAACGTGAGCTGAATAGTCGCGTCGATGAATTCAGTCAGGAGATCGTCGTGGCCCAGCTTGAACTACTGCTGAGCTACGCCAGCCGGTTTTACAAAAGACAATTCGTGACACGCAGAGCCACCTGCAATACCATTCTGGAAAGAACAGAATGCGTGATCAATGACTATCTCAACAACCAGAAGGCGCTCGATAATGGACTGCCTACTGTGCAGTACCTGTCGGAACAACTGAATGTTTCTTCTGGCTATCTGAGCGATATACTTCGTTCGCTGATCGGGCAGAATGCACAGCAATACATTCATGAAAAGCTCGTAGAGAAAGCCAAGGAAAGACTCTCGACAACAGATCTGACCGTGAGCGCGATCGGGTATGAGCTCGGCTTTGAGCACTCGCAGAGTTTTAACAAGTTTTTCAAGAACAAAACGCGGCAATCTCCCCTGGAATTCAGGCAATCTTTTATGAATGTTTAAAATCGGTAGGAAGAAAATCTTACAACTATTAAGGTGATTTTAGAATCATTGCGGTTGTCATTCTACTTCGAAGAACACTATATACGTATTGCTACGGTAGGAAACCGGTGATACCGGCTTTTCGACTGCCGGACTACGCATTGGCATGGAATTAATAAATTTCTGATAGTTATGGTTTGAAGCCTTGTGGAAGGCGGGCCAAAAACACAAACATTTTTATCAGAAGCTGCAGTTGATTTCACTTAACATTCCCGGCCTGGCGCAGGCAAGACACGATCACCATTCGTTTGTAGAAGCCCTGCGCTTGAAGATCAACGGGCAAGCCGAAAAGCCTGTCAATGCAGCCGCGCTGACCCAATATGCGCACGGACTTGGTCCATGGTTGTATGCACACGCGATGGTAGCCTATGCTGAAATTGACCAGCTTCGGGAGATTGAAGAACTGCATGCAGGTATCCACAAACTCGCAGCGCAGATAAACCTGCTTATTTCTGAGCAAAAGAATAACGAAGCAAAAGCTGTCTTTGAACAGGTCGTTGCGCTGGATAAAGAGCTCACCCGCAAACTGGACGAAATACTTCAGCTCCCTGCACTGCATCAGGAAATTTTGAATGTCACCCCCGAAACGTTGAAAATCGACAGACAGGCATTGTTTGAAGCAATTATTGAGAATGCGCCTGTTGCCATGATGGTGATGTCAGGCCCCGATCATATTATTTCAATTGCCAATGAGCGTATGATTGAAATGCTCGGGAAAGATGCTTCCATACTCGGCAAACCTGCAAGCGTGGCGGTTCCGGAGATTGCTGTACAGCCTTATCTGGATATCCTTACTTCGGTATTAAAGACCAAAGAAAGCTACAAGGCCAAGGGAATGCCTGGTTACCTGACGAAAGATGGCGTAACCACAAATCACTACTTCGATTTTACCTATAAACCTCTATTGGATGCTAATGGTGATGCTTACGGCATTATGGCCATTTCTGTGGACGTGACCGAAACCGTAGAGGCAGAGCTGGCTGCAAAAAGAAGTGCAGCCGCGCTAAGAGAATCAGAAGTGAACAGCCAGATTAAAACTTCGGTGCTGGAATACTGCGAGCTGATCATCGGTATCAGCCATTTGGAACCTATGCCGGAGCCGCTGTATAACAATCAGTATACCCTTGACAGACTGGGCTGGAAGCATAATAAAGGCAGGACGCTCATTGATGCGGTCTATCCCGAAGACCGTGATTTTGTGCTGAAAGTTCTTCCTGAGATTTATGCCCGAAAAGGCGGTAGCTATGAAATCCGGTTATGGAATGAGGTTACCAAAGAGCCGTTTTGGGTACAATGGAATGTGATGGTCATCGATGATCCTTCCACGGGTTTGCCAGCTATCCTGGCGACTGTAAGCCCTGACATTACCGAACGCAAACAGCAGCAGATACTAATGCAGCAGCAGCAACAATCGTTGCTGGATGCCATTGAAGTGGCGCAACTCGGTACCTGGAGCATGGATATTGCGACGCAAAAAGCAACTTTCTCCCAGCGCCACCTGAGTATGTTTGGCGTGACCGCACGGGATATGGACCTCGAAACCGCTATCAACCACGTCGTCGAAAGTGAAAGGGCACAATTGGTCAATGCATTTTTCGATGCGCTAAAACCGGGCAGCGACGGGAAGTTTGAAGCCGAATACACGATTATTCACGGCAAAACGGGCAAAGCGCACATTATTCATACGAAGGGACAGACGAACTATGATCCTTCCGGAAAAGCCGTAAGTATCTCAGGCATTGCGCAGGATGTGACGATGCTACGGACACAGCAGCAGTCGCTTGAAGCGCTGGTGGAGCTGCGTACCAAGGAGCTTGACGCCAGTAACAAGAAGCTTGCGGAAGGTAATCAGAGATTGCAGCAGGCTAATTTGCTGCTGCGCCGTTCCAATGAGGATCTGAACCGGTTTGCATACGTAGCTTCACACGATTTGCAGGAGCCGCTCCGGAAAATACAGCAATTCGGAAGCAGGTTAATGGCCGAGTTTGAAACGACATCACCGAAAGGACAGGACTACCTGAGCAGGATGAGTGCAGCCGCAGGTAGAATGTCGTCATTAATCAACGACCTGCTTACCTTCTCGCGCGTTTCTACCAGCGACAGCCCCGCAGGGCGTGCATCCCTGAAACACATTGTTGAGCAGGTAATTACAGACCTGGAAGTGCAGATCAGTCAGGCAGACGCTACGTTCGAGATTGGACCGTTACCCGACGTGCCGGGAAATACAACGCATTTGACGCAGCTTTTTCAAAACCTGGTGAGCAATGCGATCAAATTTCGTAAAGTTGATCCCGATGGGAACTTCATACCTCCAACCGTGAAAATCCATTCGCAGCGGATCGCCCACGAGGAACTGCCGGAAGCGCAACAATCGCTCGCGGCGGACATGCATTATTACCGCATTGATATTTCCGATGACGGTATCGGCTTTGACACGGTTTATCTTGACCGCATCTTTCAGGTTTTTCAGCGACTGCACGGCCGCAGTGAATACACGGGAACGGGTATCGGCCTCGCCATTTGTGAGCGCATTGTGGTCAATATGGGCGGTATGATCACGGCGATCAGCAGCCCCGGGAATGGATCAACTTTTCAGATATACCTTCCGGATAGTCAGTAAGGAAAGCTCTTTGCGCCAATATTGATTTTTACAAACGCTGATGTTCGGCTTCCGGCCGGGTTACTTTAATTAGGGTGCGTCAATGCCCTGAACTGATTGGGCGTCTGACCTACGCGTTGTTTGAAGAGCCTGGTAAAATGCTGCGGATATTTGAAACCCAGTTCAAATGCAACCTCATTGACCGTTTTGTTCCTGTCGAAAATTTTCTCTTTCGCAGTATCGATTACCTTCGCCTGAATGTATTCCTGCGCCGTTTGTCCGGTCTCTTTTTTGATCAGATCACCGAAATACTTGGCAGAAAGGTTTAGCGCTGTTGCGAAATACCCGACGGATGGAAGGCCGTTCAATACCGGTTTATCCGAAAGAAAATAATCTTTTAGCAGCGACTCAAAGCGTTCCAGAATGCCCGAATGCGCGGTTTGTCTCGTGAGAAACTGCCGGTCGTAAAAGCGGGAACAGTAATCCAGAAAAAGCTCGATGTTGGAGACGATCAGTTTTCTGCTGTGCTTGTCAATCGCATGTTCGAGCTCGTACCGGATTTTGCCCAGGCAGTCCAGAACAATCTGCCTTTCCCTTTCCGAGATATGAAGCGACTCGCTGTTCTGATAGCTGAAAAAATTATAATCGTGTATGTGCTGGTTGAGTGAAGTCCCGTGCAGCAGGTCGGGGTGGAAAACGAGCGCGTAGCCTTTGGGCTGATAGAGCTCGCCATTATTCTCAATCTGTACCACCTGACCGGGCCCGAAGAATACCAATGTTCCTTCCTGGTAGTCGTAAAGCTGTTTTCCATACCGGAGGTCACCGCAATGGACCTCTTTCAAAAACACAAAGTACATACCGAGGTACATATTGCTGTTCCCGCGCTTATTGGCCTTGGAGAGATCAATTACGGTAACCAGCGGATGCAGTGTTTCCTGTTGGTTAAATGCATTGTATTGACTCACGGAGTCAAACCGGATCAGCTTTTCCATATCACTTTGTTTTTTAACTGATTCAAATTTAATGGATTCGTAAGATGGCGTTTCAATTGCGCGTGCAAATCAGGAATAATGGTAGACATTTCAGGAATCTGTATACCAGCTGCGCCCGGGAAGTGTATGACATTTGCATTGTTTAAGTAGCATCAACACTGACGCCGGGCATGCAAATGTTAGCATGTTGAGCGGAATAAGTGGCGCGATTTGTAAACAGAAATGATTATGAAAAAGAGAACATTAGGAAATAGCGGTCTGGAAGTTTCAGCACTTGGACTAGGCTGCATGGGGCTGAGTTTTGGTTACGGTCCGGCCACAGAAAAGCAAGACGCAATCAGGCTGATCCGTGCTGCATTTGAACGCGGCGTTACGTTTTTTGACACTGCCGAAGCCTATGGGCCATATACAAATGAAGAGGTGGTAGGGGAAGCCTTGAAGCCGTTCCGTAATAAGGTAGTTATTGCCACCAAGTTCGGGTTCAGAAATGGGAAGCCCACAGAAGGTGTAGACAGCCGCCCTGAAAATATCCGGGCTGTGGCAGAAGCTTCGCTCAAAAGACTCCATGTAGATACAATAGACCTTTTTTACCAGCATCGCGTGGATCCCAACGTTCCCATTGAAGAGGTTGCAGGAACGGTAAAAGAGTTAATTCAGGAAGGAAAGGTAAAGCACTTTGGTTTGTCAGAAGCGGGCGCCGCTACCATCCGCCGGGCACATGCAGTATTGCCGGTTACTGCTTTGCAAAGTGAGTACTCATTGTGGTGGCGGGAGCCGGAGGAAAGCATTCTGCCCACATTGGAAGAGCTGGGCATTGGCTTCGTTCCGTTCAGTCCGTTGGGAAAAGGCTTTCTGACGGGCAAAATCAATGAGGATACTTCCTTTGACAAAAGTGACTTCCGGAATACTGTACCGAGATTTTCAGAAGAGAACCGGAAAGCAAATCAGGGCCTGGTAGATGTGATTACAACAATAGCGACGGAACAACAGGCGACGCCTGCGCAGATTGCGCTGGCCTGGCTCCTGGCCCAAAAGCCCTGGATAGTGCCGATTCCGGGAACAACCAAACTGCACCGACTGGAAGAAAACCTCGGTGGGGCCGAAATCAATCTTTCAGAAGCTGATTCGACGAACATTGCTCAGGCGCTGGCCGGTATTGACGTACAAGGCGGAAGGTATCCCGGAGAAATGCAGAAGCACATTGACAGATAAATCGGGAACCAGCTCGTGTCAATCTCCGCGCAAGCTCCTGACAGGATTCATCAGCGCGGCTCTGATACTTTGAAAACTGACTGTTACCAGGGCAATCGCAATCGCCAGCAGACCGGCTGCTGCAAAGGTCCACAACGGAATGTCCGTCCTGTACGCAAAGTCCTGTAACCACCAGGTCATTGCATACCAGGACAGGGGAGAAGCCAGGAGAATGGCGATACCGACCGGTTTAAGAAAATCCCTGGAAAGCAGCACGACAACACTGCCGACACTGGCGCCAAGTACTTTCCGGATGCCGATTTCTTTCGTCCGGTTTTTAGCCGTAAACATCGCCAGACCTAATAAGCCCAGGCACGCAATACTGATAGCTATCACTGCGAAACAGCTGAAAAGTGTTGCCACCCGCTCGTCGGATTCGTACTGCTGCTGAAAGTGATCATCGAGAAAGAAGAACTCAAATGCATTGCCCGGAAAGGCTTCTTCATAGGTTGCTTCCAGCGTTTTAATGGTCTGCATTGCATTGTTGCTGCCGAGCGCAACCGTCATGAAATTGCTGTTCCAGGGGATATGCTGGAAAATGATGGGGCGGTTGGCTGTTTTCAGCGATTGCTGGTGAAAGTCATCGACTACGCCGACTATCTTTCTGGGTGTCGTGTTTCCAATTTCCTGATCAATCGCCTGTGCTGCACTTGCAAAGCCGAAAGCCTTTAATGCACTTTTATTGATGATCACGGATCCGTCGTCCAGCGACAGATCTTTGTGGAAGTTTCGTCCTGCCAATAACCTGATCTGATAGGCAGGGATAAAGTCCTCGTCGATCGCCAGCATACTGCACAGCTTATACTCGGAAGCAGGCTGATGGAACGTTTGCCACTCGTCTGTCCAGAAAATCTCCTGACCCGGCACTTCGGACGAGGCTGTTACCTGGCGGATACCGGTATGTGCCAGTGCCTGGTCTTTGAAAAAACGGATATCATTGGTAAAGCTATCGGTGCGCAGCACTTTCGGAGCTTTGATAATCAGTTTCTGATTGATGTTCATTCCAAGATCCTGCGCCTGCATGAAAGTGAGCTGCTGGTTAATGACCAGCGTGGCGATGATCAGGAATACCGAGATCGTGAATTGAAATACCACCAAAGCTTTACGGAAGGATTCGCCACCGGCTTTCTTCGGCAGATATCCTTTCAGAATGGCAATCGGTTTGAACGAGGAAAGCACAAAAGCAGGATAGAATGCGGAAAGGAAGAAACCCAGGCAGATTACCGTCAGGGATACCAGCCAGAATTCCGGGCTGAGCAGCATGGAGAAGCCGTTTGTCGACTGTATCCAGTCTGCAAAGAACATCAGTCCGAATGCAAAAAGACCTACTCCGATAAGCACGGACAGCAGGTTAAACCCCAAAGATTCAACCAGGAATTGCTGGACTAGCTGCCGTTTCTCAGAACCCAGCGCTTTGCGGATACCAACTTCCTGCGCGCGTTCAATTCCTTTTGCCGTGGATAAGTTGATGTAATTAAGCCAGCCGATTGCCAGAATAAGGAATGCGACCAGGATCAGCACATAAACGATGACGATCTTTCCATTCGCTTCTACTTCTGAGGCAGTTTGCGAATGCAGGTGAATGGAACGCAGGGGTTGTAAAACGAATGCCTGCCGGATATTGTACCTGTTCAGCCGCTTACCGATATTCTTCTCGATCACACCGGAGAGCCGGGCTTCCAGTGCGGCAGGAGCGGTGCCCGGTTTCAGGAGCAGATAGGTATAGAAATTGGTCCAGTACCAGCCTCCCGTGGCAAACTGCTTATTTTTAAGCAGGTTTTGAATGGAAAATACGAAGTCGAAGTGAATGTGACTGTTTGAAGGGATATCTGCAAAAATGCCTTCCACTACGTAATCCCCTCCCTGCCACTCGGAGCTTAACCGGAGCGTTTTGCCAACCGGATCTTCCTGTCCGAAGTATTTCCGCGCCATTGTTTCCGAGATCACAACAGACTCAGGTCGACGCAGCACCTGGCCCGCGTCGCCTTTCAGCAGCGGAAATGAAAACACGTTGAATAAAGAAGAATCGGCGTAAAAGGCTTTTTTCTCGTGATAGCTGACGAGCTCGCCAGCCGGTTTCCGGTAACTGATCATGCCGTCGGCCCTGTGTAGCCGCACAAAATCTTCCACCTCCGGAAATGCCTCTTTGATCGCGGGCGCTTCGGCGTGGTAGCTGATCACACTGCTGTTCGTCAGAACGTCCTGTTTATAATCATCAAGCCGGATGCGGGAAATGCGATCTGCTCTGGAGTGGAACGCATCATAGCTCAGCTCAGAGAAAACATACTGCGTGATCAGCAGAAAAGCAGCTATGCCGGATGCCAGCCCGAAAATCATGATAAACGAAATCGATTTGTCCTTTAACAGATTTCGCCAGGCAATTTTGATGTAATTGTAGAGCATAGCCAACGGAATGAATGCGGATGTTGGCTAAATGTATAACTTCTTTGTTAGTTTAAAAACTAAATAGTTAGTTTAATGAAGAAAGTGGACGGAAAACGCGTTTTTTAGCCTCCTAAAAGTGCTTTCAACATCTCCCTGTTCAACGGTTTGGAGAAGTATCCGCTGACCAGTGGGTGGCTTTCAGCACTTTTCTTATCCTTCGGATCAATGGACGAAGAAAGGATGAAAATAGAAATACGGGCTGTCAGCTCTGCGGGGAACAGGCTAATCTGGTTTAGGAACTCCCAGCCACTCATGGTTGGCATATTAATGTCCAGAAAGAGCACCGTATCCGGGTAGTCTGAGCCAGCATTAAGCTCGTTTTTAATAGAGGCCAAAGCCTGGTCGGGATCATCGAAAAGCTGAATGCGAGCGTCGGGGGCCACATTGGCGATCATATATTTGCTGACCATGTTATTGACAGGGTCGTCGTCTACAACGATGAATTGAGAGTATAACTTCATAGGACAGGATTGTGGAACAAATCTGAGCCAAACTCGATATTGAATTCTGTACCCTCATTAACACGACTGCTTATACTGATCTTCCCTCCGAGCATTTCCACCTGTGTTTTCACCATGAATAATCCTAAACCTTTACCCTCAACGTGGTTATGGAACCGCTTGTATAAGCCAAAAATCTGGGCACCTTTCCTGTCCATGTCAATTCCCATGCCATTATCCCGGAAGGAAATTTTCAGCCTGCCTTCTTCTACTCTGCTGGTAATGTGGATCACGGGCGACCGATCGGGGCTGCGGTACTTTATACTGTTGGTAATCAGATTGTAGAAGATGCTATACAGGTATGTTTTCAGTGTAAACAGTTCGTTGCTCGCGTTGAAATCGGTGACGATGCTGACCTGCTCTTTTTCAATAATGTTCAGCAGGCTCGACCTGATATTCTCGGTCAGGTTTTGCAGATTCACCAGCTCCTTGTTCTCGCCGACGCCCTGTTTTACCTGCAAAATGGTATTAAGGTCTGAAATGACGTTGTCCAGTCTTTTTACATTCACTACAATCCCTTCCAGAAACTGTTCTTTCACCTCCGGAGGATAGTCCGTTTGCGTAATAAGCTCGCCCAACCCGATGATATTGGCGACCGGTGCCCGCAGGTTATGTGATACGATATAGGCAAACTGGTCGAGTCCCTTGTTCGATTCAGTTAGTTCATTCGCGTAGTTTCTCAGGCTTTCATTCAGTTCCGTGAGCTGTGCTTCTGACCGTTTCCGCTGTGTAATGTCCTTGAAATATGCGGACAAGCCATTTGCTGAAGGGTAGGCGGTAATCTCAAACCAGGTCCGGTCACTTTCATAATAATATTCAAAATGATGGATTGCATTGTTCTCCACTGCCCGCTGGTAGGAGTGATAAATGGCAGTATTGACAATATCCGGAAATGCTTCCCACAAATTCCGCCCGAGTACTGACTCTTTCGGGCGGTTCAGCAGTATTTCGGCTTTCTTGTTCCAGTAAGTTACGACCCAGTTTTTGTCAAGTGCGTAAAATCCGTCGCCGATACTTTCCAGAATGATGTTTCTTTCCTGAAGTGCCTTGATCGCCTTTTCGTCTGCCAGCTTTTGCTCGGTAACATCATTCAAAACGCCGAACAAACTCACGGGTTCGCCGAGATGATTAAGTTCCAGGTGCGTTTGCACGTGCAAGTGCCTGATCTGACCGTCGCGCCGGACAATGCGATGGTGATAATCTGCGGGCTGCATGGAGGCAAAAACCTGCTGGTTCTTTTCAACTACGTGTTCCAGGTCGTCGGAATGGACGAACGACAGCCAGGATCCGATAGACTGGACATTGTCGCCTTCCGGCAAACCGTAAATCTTGCAGGCTTCGTCAGACCATAGGCTCATATTCGTCACAAGGTCTGTTTCCCAGCTGCCTAAGTGTGCGATAGCCTGGGCCTGACGTAATCTTCTTTCTTTATGTCTGAGCTGTTCGTCCGCGATCAATTTCAATCTTTCCGTTTCAAAGAGGTCCAGTGAAAATGAGATTCCCAATGCAGCTTCTTTCAGCAATGTGATATCAGCATCGGTGAAAGTATCCGTTTCAGAACCGTACAGGTTAAACGTGCCTGTGACAATCCCGGATTTTTTAATGGGCAGGATCATGCAGGATTGGTACCCGGCAGTAGCCGCAAGTGCTTTCCAGCTTTCGGATATGAAACTTTCCCGGGTGTTGTTGCTAACATAATACGGCCTGGAATCGAGCATTGTACGGAGCAGATGCTGTTCCTCTGTGGCGCTGGTGAAGCCCAGCAGGCATTCGGCAGAGATATGCTGTTGCTCTACCACATTGATTGTATCATTATGATCGACAAACATGCCGATCCAGGCAGCTTCAAACTTCCCCGTCTCACACGCAATGCGGCACACTTCTGCGAAAACGGTCTGGGCGTCGGGCGCGTGTACAAGTGTGTGGTTAACCTGGCTCAGGAATGCATAAAGCCTGTTCAGGTGCAGGAGGTTTTCCTCGCTGACCTTCTGTTTGGTGACATCACGAAAATTATCTACGATCCCATTGATGGTAGGTTCGTGTAAAAGGTTGGTTACCGTTGCTTCGATCCAGCGCCAGGTACCATCCTTGTGAAGCATCCTGCCGGTATGTCCAGGGATTGCCTTGCCAGGGTTGGCGAACACTTTGGCCATGATTTCGTACAGGCTGTTCAGATCATCGGGATGCGCCTTGGTGAAAATGTCCATACTCATCACTTCCTCGGGCGTATATCCAAGCACGTTTTTCACGGCAAGGGAAGCGAAGGTGGACTTGGCGTTTTTATCGAGTATCACAACGGCATCGGTACTATGTTCGATTAAGGTGCGAAATTGCTTTTCGCGGTTGCTTAATTGCTGCAGCAGCGCCTGCTGTTCCCGTTTTACGCCATATGCTTCCAGCGCCCTGTGAATAGCAAACGGCAGCCTGCCTGCCTGTGACTTGGTTACGTAATCTTCAACGCCCATTAACAGCAACTCCCCGGCTATTTCGTCGCTTACGGCGTCAGAAAAGACGATAAAGGGGATTATTACCTGGTGCTCCCGCAGTATTTCCATTGCCTGAGAGCAGTCAATGCCGGGTAGCTTGTATTCCGAGATTACAATATCCGGGGGTGATTCCGAGATGGTGCCGACGAATTCATCACGGGTCGTAACTACGTGTATCTCGGCGTGCAGTTGAGCTTTTAATAGTAACTGTCTGACAATATCCTCCTGCTCCTCTGAATTTTCCAGTAATACTACTCTCAACATACGCTTCATTTCAAATGCATTGGATATTGTGACAAATAGCCAGAACCCGGACGATCTCAGATTTGCGCAACGGATCATTCTACAATGTAATAGTCGGCTAAGTTTTACTCTAATGCAAATGTTGAACCGTTCCGGTTTTAATATAGTAGTGCTGGTGGTACAGGATCCTGATAAAAGCACAATGCCGCCTAAGGGTCAAGCTGGTTGCGGGTATTTCAAAGGATTAAACCCGGTAGCATTCCACGCATTTGTTTCAGATAAAAAAAGGCGCCCAGTGTTTGCTGAACGCCCTTTCTTGAACTCATTAAAATTCTATTTAATCACCACAGCCTTCTTGATCTGCTGTCCGTTCTCCCGAAGGATTCTCACGAGGTAAGTCCCGGATGAATTGTTGGAAAGCGAAATTTTCTCTTTGTGGTTGCCGCGGCCGGCTACTTTCCGCTCCTGTACAACCAATCCCTTCATATCTATCACGGACAATGTGGCATTGTTGCCCTGGGCTAAAAAGAAACTGACCGTAAACTCACCAGTACTTGGATTAGGCGCGATCTCGGTTTCATTTTCCATTTCAGCATTCAGTTCCTCCACACCGATACGCCCGCTGTTGATACTGCTTACACAAATTTTATCCTGGCGACAGCTTGCCTGCCCCACACCAGAGACTTTAATGATGTTTGTACCGGCATTCAGATTGACCTGGAATGTCTGCTCGCGCCAGGCGATGTTCCAGGAGCCTGAATTTTGCAAATTGACGTTCTGCGAAAAACCGGAAGCTGCTACCGAGACATTTACGGTAGGTGCACTGGCGGAGTAGTAGCGCAGCGTCACATTGTAGCTTCCCGAGGTGGGTACCCCGGTAACCTGGTAGTCTACATAGTGGTTTGGGGTATTCTGGTCTCCGCGGGTTTGTTGGTTAGACGCATTGGGATCACCGGAAATGACGCCGTTACCGGTTGAGCTTTCCGCTTCCAGGCACTGCGAGAAACTGGTGTTATTGCCAACCACATTGATGGTCACGGACTGGCTCTTAGTCAGGCAGCCCGGTTTGGTGGCGTCAATGGGAACAGTGTAGGGACCAGGCTGACCGCCTGGGTTTGCATAAAGATCTCTGCTGGTTCCAAGTCCCCACGCGTGGGTACCTAGCCAGTGGTAGGTCACGCCCGTACAGCCTGCACCCTGACAATTTACTGAAAAGGTCACACTTGAACCTATTACTGGCGTGTAGTTCGAAACCGTGGCGGTAAAATTGAAATCACAGAAATTGGAAGGACAGGATTTAGGAACCAGGTACCATTTAGCTCCTCCAAATACGGCCATGTCGCTCGATGAAGCCAGATAAATGTCTGTCAGAGAAGAGCCGGGGATTCCGTCTCCCCAGTTGTTAGCTCCAAATCCGACAACCGGAGTATTAGGTCCTGCGTCATTGAACTTGATCATATTATACTTCGCACCCGGGTTGGCGTCATTTACAGCCGAAGGTGTCCAGAATGGAACGCCCCTGTCCTGGTAAATGGCAGTAGCCGGAGGAAATTCGTATGTTTTCTTAAGGTAAATAGGCGTGCCGGCATTGAAATTTGTTGCCGCTAAAAAACCCTGATCGCTGCCCTGCGCCATGATCGTGATCCTGTCGGTACCGTAGTAGACTATATGGAATATCTGGCTGTCGGAATTATTTCCCTCCTGGATTTTGAGAACGCCATTTACATTGGTCAGGCGTTTGGTTGCGCTGCTCGCGGGCCGGAGTTCATAGCATCCTGTAGTAATCTGTGCGAAAGCGTTGTAGTAACTCAGCAAGACCAGGAAAAGCAGTCCCACGACCGATTTGACAGCACCTGTTTTGATCTGTTTTTTCATAATAAAGTAGATAGAGGGTTATTTGTTGATGAGGACCGCGTCATCCCAGCGGCGCGTCAATGCATCCTGACCGGCATATTGACTTCCATTAGGGGTAATTCTTACATAATCACCGACAGGCTCCAGTCGGAAAATCTGGTTGGCCTGGTTATTCGCAGCTTGTACCCTGAGGCCATTGATATCGGTTAAATACTTTCCGTTGCTCGCCAACCGGAATGCGTAACAGCCCTGTGCAGCGGCATCTTCCACTCCGGCGGTAAATAAACCGGCAGTCAGGTACAAACCGGCAACAGCAGGCTTGCGCAGCTGCCGCCATAATTTTGGTAGTAGTCTTTTCATGAACGTTTGATTAAGAAAATGTAAACAATTAAATCTGTGGGGTACCGCCAGGTGCATTCTGACGGTCCTGAAATGCGAAATGCGACGAAAAATAGGTCATCCTGCCGTTGACCTATTTTTTTTTAGACGAACGTGTCCGGGTTTTCGACGAAATCGTTTTTCCGGTTACAAAATGCTTGCTGCCGGGACGACGGCCGTGCGCAAAAGCCGCCTTGAATGCGACTTTGGGGCGTGCAGGATTTAGCTCATGTGGTGCTTTCGATGAATGAACGTATCTTGCGCGGCAAGTTTTTTTCTCAACGATAGCGTATAATGGAGATTGATCAGTTGAAGTGCATTATTGCAGACGATGAAAAACCGGCAAGGGAAATCCTTGAAAAGCATGTTCAAAAAATCCCTTATCTGAAACTTACCGGGCAATGTGCGAACGCAATGGACGCGCTGATACAGATTCGTGCACAAAAGCCGGATCTTGTTTTTCTGGATATTCAGATGCCCGGACTAAGCGGAATGGAACTGATTTCTTTGCTTCCCGAGCCCCGTCCGAAGATCATCATTGTTACCGGCGATCCCCAGTTTGCCATCGAAGGGTTTAATTCCCAGGTGACCGATTATATCCTGAAGCCGATCTCATTCGAAAGGTTTGCGCGCGCAGTCCTGAAAGCGTATGGCGAGCTTCGGCATCAGGTTTCCGGCCAGAGTGAACCTCAGCCAGAAACCAAATATGCGAATAACCAGAAAATCAATGTAGAGGAAGACGATTATCTTCTGGTGCGGGATAGTAAGCGGCTTGTCAGGATCGATATCGAGAAGATTCAGGTTGTTGAAGCCATGAAAGACTACCTCAAAATCTATTGGTCGAACGGCGTGACGGTGTTGCACCAGACGATGACAAGGATAGAGGAAAAGCTGCCCGGTCAGGTTTTCCTGCGCGTTCACAGGTCATTTATTGTCAGCAGGAAAATCATAGCGGAAATCAACGGCAGCGAAATGATCCTGACCACCGGAAAAGTAATCCCGATCGGATCCACCTACCGGGATAATATCCTGAAAGGTCTGGGCGATAATATTTTGTAATGGGGTCGCATTCAGGATTCTGAAACAAAGACTTATTATTCGGGATTTTGTGTAAAACAGCATTACAATGAAGGGTATCAGCTTTGAAACGGTACAGCCCGTGGCAGCATTGGAAGCTTTGGTGGAAAGCTTTTGGATTCTGACGAATGAGTCGGACGAGCAGAAGCCTGCTGTCGTATTGCCCGATGGTCGGCTGGATGTGAGCTTTCATTTTGATAACCGGCAGTACCTGGGTTTGCATGGACTGGAAACCGGTCCGTCGCAGGTGGAAATTGCGCCGCATTTCAGGATGTTCTGCATCAGCTTCCGGCCTCTGGCAGCGGAATATCTATTCAAGGCCCATTTGCCGGTGCTACCCGATAGCGTCACCTTATTACCCGCGGACTTTTTCAATGCCACAATCGGGCAATTCGACGATGTCAGGCAGTTTGCAGCGCTGTTGACAAATGCGCTTTTGGACATGTTAAAGGCAGATATCGACCCTCGCAAGAAAAGGCTTTTCGATCTGATATATGAATCTCACGGCGCTATGAGCGTTGCAGAACTTGCTGATCAGTCGGATTGGAGCAGCAGGCAGATCAACCGCTATTTTCAGGATACATTTGGTTTGTCGCTAAAAACATATTGCAACGTACTGCGTTTCAGGTCTTCTTTCGGGCATATAAAAGCCGGCAAGCTCTTCCCGGAGGAAAATTATACTGACCAATCTCATTTCATCCGTGAGATCCGGAAATATGCGGGTGTTATCCCCAAAGAGCTGGCCAGGAACCGGGAAGACCGATTTATACAATTTTCGACCCTTCCGCCCGCATAGTTTTGTCTTGTAAATCAAACAAGACAAATTATGGTCATTGAAAATAAAACAATTGCAATCGTCGGCGGCGGGCCCGGTGGTTTAACATTAGCCCGCTTGCTTCAAATGCGTGGCGCTCAGGTTAAAGTGTATGAGCGTGATATCAATAAAGATGTGCGCGTGCAAGGCGCAACGCTCGACCTTCACCAGGAATCGGGTCTCGCGGCATTAGGCCAGGCAGGACTGCTCGAAGCATTCTTCGCGAACTATCGGCCAGACGCCGGCAAACTGCGCGTTACTGATCAGCACGCGCGCATTCAGTTAGATGACCACACATCAGAATCGGTGACCGAAGACCGCCCCGAGATCGATCGCGGCCCATTGCGGCGTTTACTCATTGACTCGCTAAATGATGAAACGATCGTTTGGAACAGTCACTTCCTGTCTATGGACAAAAGCGGGTCGGGCTGGCTGCTGCATTTTAAAAACGGCACCAGTGCCTACGCCGATATCGTGATCGCAGCCGACGGGGCTAACTCCAAAATACGACCTTATATCACCGACATTCAGCCGATCTATTCGGGCATTACAATCGTGGAAGGCAATGTGTACCATGCCGAGAAAAATGCGCCGCATTTGCACCAGCTGACGAAAGGAGGGAAGGTTTTTGCATTCGGTCATGAACAATCGCTGATACTGAGCGCAAAAGGTGACGGTAGCCTGTCATTTTACACGGGCTGCAAGTCGCCTGAGTATTGGGTGAAAGAAAGCGGGATTGACTTTGCAAACAAGCAGGAGGTACTGCATTGGTTTAAAGAAGCGTTCGGCTCGTGGGACGAGATCTGGCAGGAGCTATTTGCGGGTGACGAGCTATGGTTTGTGCCGCGGCCGCAGTATCATTATCCGACAGATCAGCAATGGGAACCGCTCGCTAACCTCACGATGATCGGCGATGCTGCACACCGGATGCCGCCTTACGCCGGCGAGGGCGTCAATATGGCCATGCAGGACGCGATGGAACTGGCGTCGCATTTAGTAAGTGATGCGTATGTCACAATTCAAGAGGCTATTGCCAGTTTCGAACAGCAAATGTGTAAGCGCGGCGGTATCGTTACCCAAATAACGCTTGAATCCACGGAGATGCTGCATTCGGAAGATGCTGTAAGCAATCTGTTAAGTATGTTTGAAAATGCCGGGCAGCACGATATTGAACAATAACGTGCTGCCCGGCAGAGTCGGGATTTCCATCAAATTTCAACTGCTACCTTCCCGGTGAAGCTTTCCTCTTCCACCATTTGATGCGCCAGTCCCAGGTCTTCCAATGCAAACGTTTTGGAGACCTGGGGTTTGATCACACCTGCTTCAATGAGCTTGGCCAGTTGAAGGAGGTCTTCGGAATTTGGTTTCACTCCGACCATTTTCATGCGTTTTTGAAATACCATATCGATAGCCGCATCAACTACGCCACCCAGACTGTCTGCTCCGCCGCGGGTTGTAACAAAAAGGCCCGTGTCGGTGAGACTGTCTTTGAGATCGGAGATCGTAAAATGGCCACTGGCATCAAAAATGAGGTCGAATTGCTTATCTGCCGGGATTTCTTCTTTGTCGTATATAATGATGTGGTCTGCGCCGATCTGCTTTGCAAAATCAGCGTGGGCTTCGCTGCAGGTACCAGTTACGGTATTGCCGAAATGCTTGGCGATCTGAACAGCTATGTAACCAACTCCGCCGGTACATCCGGTGATCAGAACATGCTGTCTTGACTGCATTTTTCCATCTGCCATTAATCCCTGCCAGGCTGTTAAACCTACCAGCGGAATGGAGGCGGCTTCTGCGAAAGAGATGTTTGCAGGCTTGAAGTGTATATTATCTTGCTTCGCCACGAGCATTTCAGCATAAGCGCCACCTTTTACGGCGCTCAGCATTCCGTACACTTCTGAGCCGACATTGAATGCGGGATTTTTGGACTCGATAACAACACCGGCGAAATCGGCGCCCAAAACGTGCTTGCCGAACAAACCGGTGATGAGCCTCGTTTTACCTTGCCGTACGAGCGTATCCACCGGGTTTACAGAGGATGCCTTGTTCTGGATCAATACCTGGCCGTCTTCAATTTCAGGCGTGGGCAGATCTGCTATTTCGAAAACTTCCGGGGAACCATATTCGGTGATAATTGCGGCTTTCATGATTTTGGATGAAATGTTTAGGTACAGGACCTAAAAAGTTGTGCCCTGACGCAAACTGAAAATCGCAAATGATAAGAGGAATGATTACATCAATGCGGAAGCGTCTCCCGAAAATAGCCGTAAACCCAGGTGCCCGCTATGGTGCTGAGCAGCGGCACGATCACGACGGTGGCCCCAAACCCGATCTGCGCAAACAACGGCCCCGGACAAGCGCCTGTTAGTGCCCAGCCCAACCCGAACAGCAAACCGCCATAAATCTGTCCTTTGTTAAATTGCTTTTTGGCAAAAGTGATCTGCTCTCCGTGCACTGTTTTGACGTTGAATGCTTTGATCAGCCATACGGACAACATTCCGACGGCCACGGCGCTGCCGATTACGCCGTACATTTGGAAAGATTCGAGGCGAAACATTTCCTGTATCCTGAACCAGCTGATTACCTCGGCTTTGATAAAGACGATCCCGAACAGAATGCCGGTTATCAGGTACTTAATGTTACCATACCAGGCGTGATTCTGCGCACTTTCGTTGATGCAAATGGCATCTGTCGCGCGGATGGCGTATTCGTTTTCTTCTTTTACAATGGGTTGCATATCCAAATGTGTTACCTGTTCTATAAACTTAAAATCAAGGGTAAAATCCAGTTCGCCATGATAAACCCGCCGATCATGAAACAGATCGTGGCGACCAGCGAGGGCCACTGCCATGTGGAAAGGCCCATAATGGAATGACCACTCGTGCAGCCACCGGCGTAACGCGCTCCGAAGCCAACCAGAAATCCACCGCCAACCAGCATGATTATGCCGCGTAAGGTCAGAAGGCTTTCCCAGCTCACGATATCGACAGGTACCTGGGATGAAAAGTCCGTGATACCATACCCGGCAAGTTCTTTTGTGAGATTTTCCGTGACCTGGATTGCGTTGGGGTTAACCAGAAAGTTCGAGTCAATTACACCTCCCAGAAAAATGCCGAGCACGAAAACAAGGTTCCAGGTCTCTTTTTTCCATTCGTATTGAAAAAAGGGGATTTTTGCCGGAAGACAGGCCGCGCAAGCGTGACGCAACGATGACGAAATCCCGAACGATTTATTTCCTGCTATGAGCAAGGCAGGTACCGTGAGCCCGATCAGCGGCCCGGCAATGTACCAGGGCCACGGCTGTTTAATTAAGTCCAGCATGAATGTATTTTATGTTTGAAATTCCTGTTCAGCATAACCGGAATACGTGAAAAATTTAACTCGACAAAATGAGAGGCGGGCTATAACATGGTACTCGGGCAGACGTAATTGCTGATCTGAAAGAGTCCTGATTCTTTCATTGCCTTGAAGCCGCCCGTTACATTGATTACGCGATCGTATCCTCTTGATTTCAGAATGGAGTTGAAAATCATCGACCGGTAACCGGACGCGCAATGCACCAGATAGGTTTTGTTTTTGTCAATTTCTGAAAGATGATCATTCAGGTTATCCAATGGGATATTCCCGGAACCAATCATATGTTCGGAGAAATGCTCGCTGGCTTTCCTTACATCAAGCACGGTTAATGCCGGATCCTCTTGAAGTCGTTGAGCCATTTCGCCCGCAGTAATGGATTCAATCTGATCGATTTCTTTGCCGGCTTCTTTCCAGGCTTCAAAACCGCCGTCCAAATAGCCGATCGTATAATCATACCCGACACGCGCCAATCTGGTGATCACTTCTTCTTCTCTGCCTTGCTCGGTAACAATCAGGATCTTCTGTCTGATATCGGGGATCATTGCACCTACCCATGGCGCAAAACTTCCGTCAATGCCGATGTTGATCGCATTCGGGATAAAACCTTTTGCAAAAACCCCGGCATCACGCGTGTCGAGCAGAATGGCGTCGGTTTCGTTGGCAGCTGCTTCAAATGCATCGGGATCAAGCGCACGATTTCCACGCTGCATCACGGTATCGATGCGATCGTACCCCTGGATGTTCATCATCACATTTTCGGGGAAATAGGCTGGGGGAGGTGTTAGTCCGTCGGTAACTTCTTTTACAAACTCTTCCTCTGTCATGTCCGCGCGCAGCGCATAGTTAAAGCGCTTTTGATTGCCCAGCGTGTCGGTCGTTTCCTTACTCATATTTTTACCGCACGCACTGCCGGCACCGTGTGCGGGATATACCACAATGTCATCCGCCAGCGGCATGATCTTCGTCCGCAACGAGTTGAATAAATATCTGGCCAGCTTGTCCTGCGTGAGGTCAGCCACTACTTTTTGCGCCAGGTCAGGGCGGCCTACATCCCCGATAAACAGGGTATCTCCGGTGAAAATGGCGAGGTCTTTGCCGGCTGCATCGCTGAGCAGATAGCACGTACTTTCCATCGTGTGGCCCGGCGTGTGCAGAACTTTGATTGTTGCATTGCCGACGGTCAGTACTTCGCCGTCTACTGCAATATGTGCTTCAAATCCCGGCTGCGCAGTTGGTCCGAACACGATCCTTGCGCCTGTTTTTTCCGACAGATCCAGATGCCCGGAGACAAAGTCGGCGTGGAAGTGCGTTTCCAGCACATATTTGATTTTTGCGTCGCTCTTTTCTGCGCGACTGATGTAGGGCTCCACTTCTCTGAGCGGGTCAATTACCACAGCTTCGCCATTACTTTCGATATAATAGGCACCCTGGGCAAGACACCCGGTATAGATCTGTTCGATTTTCATAATTCTATTGAGTTGATTCATTGTATGTGCAAATTTCGGCCTTGCAGCTTGCCGGGTCAGTGACATTTGTCACCCAGCTGTAAATTTTTTGTCAGACAGGAGAAAAGCCTCCTAGCAACGGCCAGACCAGTTCTTTTGTAATGATAAATAGCCCCATTGCCAGCACAAACCAGCCAAAACCCTTTTTCAACTGACTGGATGCTACACGCTTGCCGAGCCACGTACCGATCACAATTCCACCCATAGCAATGCTGGTGACTTTGATAAGAAATAGCCAGTCGATCGCAAAATGCCCGAGGTCGCCGAGGAAGCCGATCAGGGAATTGAGCGCGATAATCAGTAATGAAGTGCCGACTGCCTCGCGCATGGGCATTCCCATTATCAAAACCAAGGTGGGGATCAACAGAAAACCGCCTCCCGCTCCGAGCAACCCGGTCGTAAGCCCGATCCCCACGCTGCTCAGCACCAGCCGGATCACATTGCCTTTCAGGTCGCAAGTCAGGCAGCCCGGCGTTTTTTCTTTGTCCCGGATCATACCCAGTGAGGCAGCCACCATCAGTATTGCAAAAAGGATCATGGTCAGCAGCGCCCCGGTGATCGTGAAATTGCCTATCTGAAACAGATTATCAGGAACGATCGGCATCAGGAATTTCCGTGTCAGATAGACCGTTGTGATGGATATCGTGCCAAAAAATGCAGCTGTTCGAAGGTTGATCTGTCCATCGCGGAAATGGGTAAATGCACCCGCCAGACTGGTTGAGCCCACAATAAAAAGCGAATAGGATGTGGAAATTAACGGGTTGATACCAAAAAGATAGACCAGCACCGGAACCGTCAGAATGGAGCCTCCGCCGCCAATCAGTCCCAGCAATACGCCGATCAGGATGGAGGCCAGGTATGCAAGTGTTTCCATATCAATGTTATTTGTCAGACACAAAATTGCCAGTCTTGAATTTGCCTGTCAGTGATATTTGTCACATAGCAGGGAATGAATTGATCCTATCTTTGGAATGTAAAAAGCGATGTTATGAATGCGGACATAGCACATTACCTGGACACGGTTTTTCCCGATTTTGAGCCGGAATTAAAAGCAAGGCTTGCAGCAGAATCGTCGCTGAAACAGATCCTAGCGGGCGAAGTAATTATGCGTACTGGTCAATACTTCAAGTATACATTGCTGATTGCCAGCGGGAAAGTAAAGCTATACCGGGAGGGCGACGATGGGGAGGAAGCCTATATTTATACCTTGCAAGCCGGAAATGCCTGTGCGCTTTCGATGATCTGTAACACCCGCCAGCAGACGAGCGAGATCACCGCCGTCACCCTCGAAGATACCGTCGCCATTATGGTGCCCATTCAGCTGATGGACAATCTGATGCAGGAGTATAGAAGCTGGTATTACTTTGTGATAGATAATTACCGGTCGAGATTTGAAGAACTATTAACTGTTTTCGACAGTGTAGTTTTCAAAGGCATGGATGAGCGGCTGGAATTTTACCTTAAAAATCAGGTAAAGAACCGGGGCACGAAGGAGCTTTTTATGACCCATTCTGAAATAGCAAATGACCTCAACACTTCACGTGAAGTGGTTTCCAGGTTACTGAAAAAGATGGAGCAAAACAAAAAGATACAGCTATTCCGCAGCCACATTGCCTGGCTGTAAACTGCTTCTTACTCAACTTCTTGTCCTGTTGTGCTGATACAACTTCCTGATCATGCTGATCTGGCCGCGGTGGTAAATTTCGTCTTCGATCATATGATATAACGCCCAGGCAAGGTTGCAGCCTCCTTCCGGGTCGTAGCCCTCGATTTTTCTGCTGAAATCATGAAAGCTGATATTTTCAACAGCCTCTATCAACAGCTTCCGGGAAGCATGCAATGCGTCGATGTAGCTTCGAACCGGTTGCTTTAACAGCAGCTTCGGGATGTGCTCGCCCATATCCAGGGCTGGCAAAAGTTCGTCATTTTCCTCCGTGGTCAGCGGTCGGCCTTCTACGAATTCAATGCGGAAATAATGCTCTATGGCAATGATGTGGGATAGCAGCGCGCCAACCGTATTCCAGTTCTGACTATACTGCCAGTCGATCAGGTCATTGGGCAATTTTTCAATACTCTGGATCGACGTAAGGCGCGCGTCTTTGAGCATTCCCAGGAGGTAATCAATGGAATGGTCCGGCGCGTTGCCGAATCTGATGTGGAAATCTCGTTTCAGTATCATCAATCTGTTTGAGTTACGGGTATCATCTGAAAGTTCAATCGGGGATTAACGTCCTGCGCCAAGCCGTAAACGGAGGATCGGGAACGGTTAATTATTGTTACGAATAACAATTTTTCCAATCGTGTGCCCGGTTTCTATCTCTTCATGTGCTTTCGCCAATTCTTCCAGAGGGTACACTTTGGATACATGCGGCTGCAATGTTCCGTTTTCCACCATTTCAACTAGTCTTTTAAGGATAATGCTCTGCCGGTTTTGAGAAGGATTTTGTAAAGGCCCGCCCATAAACTGGTAGCTCAATGTAATATTCTTCAAAAGCAGCCGGTAACCTTCTTGCGCGCCGACCGAAACGGGCAGTATCGAGCAGATATGTCCGTTGTACGCAGCATACTCAATGCATTGGCTGAATGTGGAACCTCCAACCGTGTCCAGGATCAGAGCGGCGCCTTGTCCATCGGTCAAATCCATGATGGCGGCTTTTACGTCCTCATCCCGGTAGTTCAGAACATAGTCTGCCCCGAGCGTGGTTGTACAATATTCCATTGATTCCTTCCGGCTGGCTGTGGTAACCACTTTGCAGCCCACGTATCTGGCAAGCTGTACGGCCAAATGTCCGACGCCGCCCGCGCCTGCATGAATAACGAGCAGGTCTCCACTCTGGATATGCAGCCTGTCCAGCAGCGCTTCAAACGCTGTTATTCCGACTAGCGGAATGGCGGCCGCCATCTCATCGGAAAGGTTTCCTGCCAAAGCGCAGGAGCGGTAATCCACGGCCACATACTCCGCATTCGCGCCGTTCCGAAATGGAGTAGGAGATCCGATTACCCTGTCTCCGATCCTGAAACCTTTCACATTGCTTCCCATTCCAACTACTACACCGCAAACGTCGAAACCCAGGATCAGCGGAAAGTTGCGCGGGACGGAAGCTTTGTTCCTTATCCGGCAGTCGAGCGGATTTACACTAGTTGTCAAAACTTTTATAACCAGGTCATCGACCGTTGCAACGGGCTCCGGCATTTCACAAAGCTCAAAAACTGTCGCTGCCGGACCGTGCGCTGTAATTACATTTGCTTTCATGCTCATTGTTTTTGAGCAAATCTACCATTGCGCCTGGTAGCCGGGTTTGTCAGATCGGGAGCGTTATTTGAGCAATCGGGCATTTTTGAAATCCATTGGCCGCACACCATATTTTCTCATAAATGCATTGGAAAAAGCGGCAGCGCTCTCATAGCCGCATTGCAGACTTACCTCCGAGACCGTCAACGCAGTATCCAGTAACAGCTGCGCCGACCGCTCCATTTGCAGATCATATTGATACTGAAAAACAGAACTGCCCAGCTGCTCACGAAAAAGTTGTTTGAGCCGGAAGCTGTTTGTCCCGCATTGCCTGGCCAGTTCAGAAATCGTCAGGTATCGGCCTGCCTGGTGAATGTGCCAGATTGCTTCCTGTAAAAGATCCTTTTTGTTGCTGCGCGGCAACGTTTGTGAAGCCAGATTAAACAGCTGGTCAGTGATGAGCTTTTCCTCAAACAGGCGTAGCAAGCCAGGGTTTTCCTTTGAAATTACCTTTAACCGGACAAAGGCGGCCGCACAATCGGCAGAGAGGTCCATTACCTGGACAGGCTTTTCAAAAAGCTGTGGCAATTCGTTGTGAAGCAATGCGAGATGCAGGTCTGACAAATGAATGTGTATTACTTTGAACGCTGTATCGGCAGGGAGCAGCGAAGTGTACGGATCTTCTTCTGTTTTGTAAAAAAGTGCTTTTCCGGTAGTGAAACCATATTCCCCGGACGTTTTAGGTACCGATCTTGAATTCCCTGCAACGCAAAGCACCAGTTTGTAAAGTGGCTCAGGATAACTGACGCTCAACTGATGCGCGCGGCGCGTTTTGAAATCAAACCAATGCACGTGCGAAGCCAGCAAACCAGTAACCGGTGACTGCTCATAGTGCCGGTAAAGCTGGTTTGTCGCTACAATATCCGTGCGCTGGTCGGGGTAGAGCAGTTCATTCTGATAAGATATGCGCATTTGTTAAATTGATCTTTCACCCGCATTTTCAATGGCACAAAGTTGAGAAACAGGTGCATTCGGGTAAATACTGAGGTATTTCAAATGCTTGGAATCAGCTATGAAATGTTAGTTGTGCGGGTTGAACTGGTGCAATGCCGAAATTTATTTACGCTTGAATGACTTAGTTATCGATTTAAACGCTTGCAGGTTGTTTGCGAAATCGTTGTTTGAAGAGCCGATTATTATATAGTACATATTGTCGCTAAACAGGACAGCCTGGTAAACTTGCTCATCCTGACCCGTGTTTTTGTTTTTGGCAATACCGCTCAATTCATAGCCTTCGATTCCATCAATGGTTACTGCACTCACCGAATCTACGCTGAGCTCCGGGTATAGTTGCCTGGCCCGGCCTAAACAAAAGAGTTTCTTGTCTTCAATGTCTAATCTGGACATCGATTTTGAGAGAATGAAAGATGTTCTGTCTGTGGACTGGGTCGGTACTTTTCCGTCCATATTATAAACCAGCGCATTCGCTACGTTCTTGGCGAAAACCAGCTTGCTTCCTGTGGTGCTGATTTCGAAATCAACTGTTTCAAAAGGATTGACTTTTTTCCCGGCATCAAAATATGCGCCGAGAATTGCTTCCTTAATCTGTTTTCCAACTTCCGGTAAATCTTGCGGGTAAGCTCCATTGATCATCACGCTCTCATCGTCTTTGCCGAAACAGAGAATTAATTTGGCGTACACGTTTCCATACGCACTTTGTGTGCCGGTCAGGAAAGCGGCGGGCATACCATTCAGCGTGAGTGGTTCAATGCTGCTGATCTCGACACCCTTAGAGAGAAATGCTTCCTTTGTTAATCCTGCCCGAAGTTTTTCAAACTGTGCGGGAATGCTCATTACGAGGATACTTGATCCGCTCTGGGTTTGCTGGAAGCCGAGGAAATTCTCGGCCTTTTCAAAACCTTTCGGCGGTACAAGACTCACTTTTGTTCCGGTAACGGGCAAATGCTCTGGTGTTGAAACGTTATTAATCACATTCTGCGCGTAAACAATGCGGGTTGCCAGAAGCAGGATAAGCGAGAATGCAAGCCGGAGAATCACCATATTTAAATGTAGTCGCGAGGGTTGAAGCAGGTCAATAAAATGACTGCGATGTTCACGCCAATTTAGCACTTTTTCTTCCATCCAGCGATTACTGCCCAAGAAAGAGGAACCGGTTGCCTCGGTCAAACTTGCGCTCCAATCTTTAACGAAATTCGATTGCCTTGTAGAAATAGATTGATATTGCTTGTGGGAACGCGTAAATTGCATTATAAATCACAAACAGGATTGCGCTGATCGCAACGAATATTCCTGAAATTTTTGCACATTAACATTTGCGCTGACGCCCGAATACAGTACACGATCTCGCCCTCCCACTAATGCCAGATAAACAATCGATTTCAGACTTTTACCAGCTCTTCTTTGAGCATTCTCACGACCTGATGTGTATGCACGATAGCAAGGGTGTTTTGCTGTCTGTCAATCCCTCAGGTGCAGAAAGCCTGGGCTACGAGCCCAGCCAGCTGGAAGGTAAGCTGTTGGTAGATCTGATGCCAAAAGGTTCCGGACCTGCTTTCGAGGATTATCTTCAGAGGGTTCACCAGAACCGGTATGCCGAAGGCGTTATGCCCATCCTGCATAAAAATGGCAGACAAATGGTATGGCGGTACCGGAACAACCTGATCCGTCAGCAGGGGCAGGAGGACGTTGTGATCGGCAATGCCGTCGATATCACAGACTCGCATAGAATGGCCGTGCAGATGGAGAGACTGCAGGAGCTGTTGGCAGAAACAAACAAGACTGCCAGGGTAGGCGGCTGGGAAGTGCATCTGAAGAACAACAGAGTTTTCTGGACGGAGGTCACCAGGGAAATTCATGAAGTCGGCCCGGATTTCGCCCCTGACATTGAAAAGGGGCTTTCCTTTTACAAAGAGGGTTACAGCAAAGAGCTCATCCAGGCTTGCGTGCACGATGCCATTACTGAGGGGAAGGGATATGATGTGGAACTGGAGTTGATCACAGCAAAAGGTAACCACTTATGGGTGAGGTCTATCGGCAAGACTGAATTTGTGAATGGAAAGTGTGTCAGGCTTTTCGGTACTTTTCAGGATATCAATGAAAGAAAAAAACGGGAGATGGAAATTTCCAGATCGCGTAAACTGCTGCAGGATGTACTCGACTCCGCCTCGAAAATCAGCATTATAGCAACGGACCCGCAGGGAACGATCACCATTTTTAACAAGGGTGCCGAGAACATGCTGGGTTACAAAGCCGAAGAGCTCGTCGGCATTCACTCACCGGAATTGGTCCATCTCGGAAATGAGCTCGAACACAGGGCTGTGCAGCTTTCCGGTGAATACAATATTCCCATTTCAGGTTTCCGCACGTTTGTACACCACGCCGAACGGCATGGCTCTGACGTGCGCGACTGGACTTACAAAAGAAAGGACGGGTCTCTGATACCCGTCAACCTGACAGTAACTGTGATCCGCTCGGAGGATGGTGAAATAGCTGGTTACCTGGGCATTGCGACGGATATGACCGAAATTCAGACAACGCAAAATGAGTTGTTACTGGAAAAAGCCAGGTTGTCGGCTTTTGTCACACACGCGCCGGCGGCAGTGGCTATGTTCGATACCAATATCTGTTACCTGGCCACCAGCCAGAAATGGATTGAAGATTACCGTCTGGAAAATCAACAGGTAATGGGCCGGTCACATTATGAAGTATTCCCGAATATCAGCGAGCAATGGCGGGCAATTCACCAGCGCTGTCTAAAAGGCGAGATTGTAAAAAGTCACGAAGAATGCTGGCGACCACCCGGATGGGATCATGATCAATACCTGAGCTGGGAGGTAAGACCCTGGTTTTTACATGATAACCAGATAGGCGGGATTATGATGTTCACAAGCGACGTAACCTCCGATGTAGCGCAACGACAGGAGCTCAATGCTGCGAAGCTGGCTGCCGAGCAGGCAAGTGTAGCCAAATCGGAGTTTTTAGCAAGCATGAGCCATGAAATCCGTACGCCGCTGAATGGAATCATAGGTTTTACTGATCTACTTCTAAAAACGGAAATATCCGCGCTGCAAAGCCAGTATCTCAACATCGTCAACCAGTCGGCAGCCGCATTAATGGCGGTGATCAATGACATTCTTGATTTCTCGAAGATCGAAGCGGGAAAGCTGGAACTGGACATCGCGAGGTGCGACCTGATTGAAGTTGTGTCACAGGCAACTGATATCGTTTCTTACTCCATTCAGAAAAAAGGCGTTGAATTCCTTCTCAATCTGGCGCCTTCGCTGCCGAGGTTTGCCTGGGTGGATGAGATCAGATTGAAACAGGTTCTGCTAAATCTGCTCAGCAATGCGGCCAAATTTACGGACCGCGGCGAAATCGAACTAAGTGTTACCCCGGTTGGACTGGCCGGACCTATGCATCAGGCAATCCGGTTTTCGGTCAGGGACACCGGTATCGGCATCAGGGCGGATAGAATGGAGAAAATATTTTCAGCCTTCGCCCAGGAAGACGGAAGCGTGGCCAAGAAGTACGGCGGAACAGGATTGGGCCTGACAATTTCCAACCGGCTGCTGGGAATGATGGGAAGCCGCCTGCAACTGAGCAGCCAGGTTGGCCAGGGAAGTACTTTTTCGTTCGATATTGAGGTGAAGATCGACGATTCTCACCCATTTGCATTTGAAAAAGTGGAAGAAGTCCGCCATGTGCTGATTGTCGATGACAATGAGCATAACCGGATGATCCTGGCTTCTATTTTCGATCTGTTTCACATCAGCACGGATTCCGCTCCGTCCGGTGAAGAGGGTTTGGAACTGCTCAGAACGCGCAAGTATGACGCGGCGGTGGTTGATTTTCACATGCCAGAGATGGATGGAATTGAGATGATTGAGCAGGTCCGGGAGCAGCTTGATCCGGGTAAGTTGCCAATCCTGCTTCTGCACAGTTCTGCAGACGATGTACTAGTCAATGAAGCGGTAAGCCGCCTGAGCATCATGGAACATCTGAGCAAACCCGTTAAGATTGACGATATCGTTGGTTTTGTTAACAGGGTTTCCAGGAAAACAATCGCTTCTGTTTTTGAGCAAAAAACAAAACTGCCCACACCAGTTTCCGGTGCGAAGCTGCAGGTGCTGATTGCTGACGATAACGATGCCAACCTTTTCCTGACAAACATCCTGGTGAAAAGGCTTTTACCAAATTCCATTATTTCACAAGCCAGAGATGGGGCACAAGCTCTTGGCATTTGTACCACCAGCATGCCGGACCTGATCCTGATGGATATTCAAATGCCGGAAATGGACGGATACGAGGCGACCAGGCAGATCAGAAAACTGGCAGGAGCCAGTCAACTTCCGATTATCGCACTCAGCGCGGGTAGTTTTATAGAGGACCGGGAGAAAAGTGTCCTGGCAGGTATGAGCGCTTATTTGACCAAACCCATTAATGAGCAGGCTCTCAGACAGGTTTTATCCGAACAGCTGAATGGTACAGCAGCCGCGGCTACAAGCAGTCCGGCATACCAGTCCGGCAATGTTACCGCTGAACAACCCGCCGACTTTGATCTTGACCGATTGACAGAAACATTTTTGGGTGATAAAGATTTTGTTCAGGAGTACCTGATCGTGACCAGAACTTCGCTTTTAACCACTATGAAAGAACTGGAAGAGCATGTAAGAGCTCGAAATGTTCCATCCGTCAAGTTTGTCGCGCATAAACTGAAAGGGATAGCGGGTTACGCATGCTTACCAAATGTAAATCGCCTGTCAGCAGAATTGGAACATGTTCAGCAAGACGATCCTCAGGTATTTACCAGCATTTTTGAGAATCTGCAAGCTGCTGTTGTTAAGGCTATTATTTTGATTGAAGGTGTAATTGCGCAGGCTGATAAGTAAAATGTCGCATTCACTATTTTCCGGTTAGTAAGTTTATTAGAACTAGTTGGTATTATGTAGTAGTTTGTGGGATTAAATCATCTAAATACTATCTAATGCGTACACTTTACCTTACCTCAGTTCTTTGTTCGTTATTTTTTGCTGCAAGTGCCCAAGGCCCAGAAGGAATTTTAGCAACAAGTCAGGAGCAATCACCGTCCCTGCCGGTCTCACTTATCTCATTTGATGTTCGGAGTGAAGAGAATGGAATCAGGCTAATCTGGAAAACAAGTGAAGAGATTAACAGCAAGTATTTTGAGATGCAGCATAGTGCTGATGGAAAGGGCTGGTTATCATTTGGGACTGTTACCAGTGCAGGGGAAAGTTCTATCGACCGCCCTTACGAGTTTTTTCACGATAAGCCGGTAAGCGGAAGCAATTACTACCGGCTAAAAATGGTCGACAACGATGGGAGCTTTGCTTACAGCGACATCAAACAGATCAAGATTTCCGGTCCAACTCACGGTAGGCTGTTCCCGAATCCTAACGCAGGTTTGCTCTCGTTAGATCATCAAACTACAAGTGATGCGGCGAGTATCGAAGTCTTCACGCTCAACGGACGATCTATTTTTGTGACTTCCATGATTTCAAGTGATGGTATCAGGCTCAACAATGTACCTGACGGTTCTTATGTTGTTAAAGTAGTCAAGAAAGACAGCTCCTCCTTCACCCGAAAGTTGCTAGTCGAAAGACATTGAATTGAAAAAGCTTTTACTTCGCTTCGAAAGCAAACAAAACCCTGCAAATCAACAATTTGCAGGGTTTTGTTTTAGTATTTAATGAATGTATCCGTCCACGCTCTTGGGCTTTTAACCTGACAGCTATTTTCTGGTAGAGGCACTGACATATGCATTTTTGCTCGTTTCTTCGAGGTCATTGTAAAATTTGGTCATGTGCTTGATATACAGCTTCCGTTCCCGGGGTGATAGCCTGTTTAACACAGAATCCATTGATTTCGGTATATCAGACAAGAGGTGAGTTACCTTAGTATTTGGAGAGAAAGTTGGTTGAGCGTATAAGCCGATACTGTCAGTAAGAAGGACAGTATCATTGTCAATAGGCTTTTCAGATCCGGTACAGCAGCAAAGTGCAAGTGCACCGAGCGCGATAAAAAGCTTAATCATTTTAAGGAGGGTATATCGTGTAAAACTAGTTCGTAAATCTAGTAAGTTCGAGGCTATTATTAACTACTCAGATGAAGTTATTATAGCCTTAAATTCAGGATATAATCTTGCTTGTTGAGCCGGGGCGGCTTTGATAATTTGTGCCCTAAGTTCTTGCTATGTAGCTAATTGCAGTAGCCTTGAATACAACAGCTCAGGTTGGAAAGGCTTGGACATCCAGTCGTCGAAGAGTGCCAGGTCGTCGCTGAATTCAAACATCTTTTTGTTGGCCGCCGTCAGCGCAATGATTGCTACCTTGCTTTTGGGGCTATCGAGCGCACGGATTTGCCGGCTTGCCTCGACTCCGTCCATGACAGGCATGTTGATGTCCATCAGTATGACATCATAATGTTTGCTTTTCATTAATTCCACAGCCAATAATCCATTCTCTGCAATATCGAAATTGAGGTTCCACTTTTTGAGCGAATGCGAAAGGACCAATATGTTCATCTTGTCATCTTCTGCAACCAGTACATTCAATTTCAATGGCTCTGATTTACCGACCGGGTCTGCGCCTCGCTGCATTGCAACGCCCGGCAAAGGGTAAGCGACGGTAAAATAAAATGAGGTGCCGACTCCTTCCACGCTGTCGAATTCAATTACTCCACCTAACAGACCTACGAGTTTTCTAACAAGCGGTAACCCAAATCCAGTACCGTGGTACTGCTTACGGGATGTTGAATGGATTATCTTAAAAGGCTCAAAAATATCAGCTTTGAATTCCTCAGGAATGCCGATTCCGGTATCGGACACTTTGAAGGTGATATTTACCATTGTATCATTGCTTCGCCTGGCGCTGATATCGATCTCGATCCGGCCAGCTTCGGTATATCTGATGGAATTGCTGGTCAGGTTCATCAGGATCTGTGAAAGACGTACCGGATCTCCAATCACAGACAAGTCAGACAGCTCGGGCGAACTGGTGATGTTTAAAGAAAGGTGTTTCCTGGCCGCCTGTGCACGAAGAACCTGACCAATGTCCGTAACAATGGAAAGTGGTTTAAACTGTTCGTTTCGCAGTGTTATCTTGCTTACTTCGAGTTCATTGAGATTTAAAACATCTTCTACGACCGAGTCGAGTACAGCGGCAGAAAGTCTGATCGATTCAAGCGACTGGTCGCGACGCGCCTGAGGATTTTCGGTCATGAAGATATCAATGCCTCCGACAATGGCGTGCAGTGGAGTACGGATCTCATGTGAAATCATCATCAGAAAATTGGACTTATAATCCGCCATGTCATGCGCGTCTGCTGCCGCGACCTTTAATTCTCCCAAAAGAACCTTTTCCTTCGCATCTGACAATTCAGAATCCTTGAAATAGCGGAAATGAATATAGAGGAGCATTGCGCAATTGTAAATCACACCGAAAAACAGAGTAGGGGGCTCCACAGAGAATGGATGATCGACAACCGGTACAAAATGATAAGCTTGACCGAGCATGATCCCGCAGGTAACCACAACATTGGTAACGGAATAGATCAGTCCCCACCTGGCACCCAAAAGGTAAAAACTTGCACTCAGCAGGACGAAGATGTATTGAAGCGTAGCAACGTGGTTTCCCGGCTCGAAAAGCAGGGAGGTTGAAATAATGGCGACACTCAGGCTGACCAATGCGAAATGTGCCACCTTTTGCATGGGTACACCTTTGCGAAGCATTACCACAGCAAGCAGGGACAAGCTTACAAAGAATAGCACAACCTCGATCAGGAGCAGTTTGTGTTCAAAATAATGCATGACGGATAAGCATATACCCAAGACGCAATAAGCAATAAGTAAAAACTCCAGTGTTCTTGTCCTGATGTCAGTAATGTCGTCTCGCTGACTCCAGTAATTGGGATACTTTTTCTCTAACAGGTTGAGTAATTCCGGCATGTTAACCACAGTATACAACTTTAAGTTGTATACTGCTAAAATTATTGTTCCCGGGCGCATTAACGCCATATTAAGTTTGTGGGTGGCGTTTGGTGGAGCTTTAAATGCTGACTTTTTGATATCTTACCAAACGTTAATGGTAATGCGAAATGATAGTCCTGTATAGATGATCAAATATATTTCTATTCTCTTCTTCACGGCCCTGGTAATCAGAAGCACTGCATGTACCGCACAACTGGCATTGCCAAGCCATGGTAAATCCGGTAAGCAGGGAATCATTACAGGTGCGGATCAAACTGAGAGATACCTACCATATCTGAAAGGAAAACGCATTGGTATGGTGGCCAATCAGAGCTCGCTGATCGGTTCAATAAGCAGTGTGGACAGCTTACTGAGCCTTGGAATTAACATTGTAAAGGTATTTGGACCTGAGCACGGTTTCAGAGGTAATGCCAGTAATGGGGCTGCGGTAAGCAATGAGGTCGATGCGAAGACCGGAATCCCAATCATATCATTATATGGTAAAAATCAGAAACCAACAAAAGAGCAGCTGGCGGATGTCGACCTGATGGTCTTTGATATTCAGGATGTGGGCTGTCGCTACTATACCAATATCAATACGCTGGAATATGTAATGGAAGCCTGTGCCGAAAACAAGAAAGAACTACTCATTCTAGACAGGCCTAATCCCAATGCATATGTAATTGACGGACCTGTGATGACCGATGATAAATTCAAATCAGCGATCGGGATCCACTATATCCCCATGACGCACGGCATGACGATCGGTGAATTTGCCCAATACCTGAATGGGGAAGGATATCTGAATGAGCCGTGTAAAATACAGGTCATCAAGGTTGCCAATTATAATCACGACATGCCCTATGTACTACCGGTAAATCCCTCTCCGAATTTAAATACACAGCAAGCCGTAATGCTTTTCCCTAGCTTATGCATGTTTGAAGGAACTGCGATCAATGAAGGGCGGGGGACTTATATGCCGTTTACTGTTTTGGGAGCGCCCGCATTGAAAGGCAAGTATCCATTCTCATACAAACCTGTAAGTATTCCCGGAATGAGCGAACGCCCCAATCACAAAGACTCGGTTTGTTACGGCTTGGACCTCCGTGATTTTGATATTGAAAAACTTCGTAACAGCCGCCAGATCAATCTTTCCTGGTTAATTGAACTATACAATGCCTATCCTGACAAAGCTCACTTCTTTACTCCCGGAAGAGCGAACCAGGACATATCAGCATTCGATCTGCGCATTGGCACCGATCAGTTAAGAAAACAGATCATCGCGGGCGTCCCGGAAGCCGATATCAGGAAAAGCTGGGAGCCTGGATTGCAGAAGTTTAAGGCAATCCGGATGAAGTATCTTCTATATCCGTAATGAGTAGATTAACGTCGCGGTAAATTCCCCATACTTCACTTTCCTGTCGCATCATGCTCAGGAACGCCGGCGCGAAGCCCGGAACAATTCATTATCATTCCATCATTCAGGTTTAGAAAACAACGGGTACCTCTTTGAATTGTAAGTACTTCGCGTGCTTTTCGATCTCGCTTCATCAATGCAGCCATAGCTTTCATCGAAGCCGATGTTGCGTTCGTCGAATGTCCGTCCTTAATGGTCGATTTTTTTTTAAAGGGAGCTTAATGTTGAAGTACCTTTCTTCCAAGTTAAACATCGCACAGTTGTAATTGCTCCTACGCACTATTCAATTCCACAAACACGGGTTGAACGATCCATTCAAGCAAATCACCAGTCGAATACATCATTAAGAGACGTCAAAAAAATTATCATATCCTTTCACAATTTAAACTTCAAAAACGTATGAAAACCACTTGTACTAAGGTGCTAGCTTTAGCATTTTTTTGCGGCTTGTTTCAAGGTTGTTCCAAGGATGAACATCCAGTAGTAGACAAATTGGAAACAATAGAAGTTAAGTCGGGGCGTTTAAGCTTTGAAAATCAAGCCCATTTTGACAAGGTGTTCGACGAATTGATGAAAAATCAAGACCACGAGTATTTAGATGCATGGGAGAGTCAGCATAAGGGATTCACTTCGATGAAATCCGCATACGATAACCTGAAAGACACAGACTTTGAAAAAATCGCTCAACAGAATTCGATCAAGGGGTATGAGAACGTACTACAGATAAGGATGGAAAACGGCGAAAAAGAAGCGGCAGCAGTTACAGATCACCCTATTATGGCAAGGCTCTTCAATCACGAGGGATTGCTGTTAATCGGTAAAGATGCATTTAAACTGCAAAAGGATAGGTTGATAAAAATCGACTCCTATAATGAGGCAAAAATTCAAAAGGTTTTTAAATCTCCAAACGAGAATAGTAATCATCTCAAAATAGCGAATCAGATAATTACTAAGGAATCTAAAAATCTGCGAGAAAACGGCGTTTTGGATTTAGATAAATCATGTACCAGTACATACGACACTAAATATAGGTTTAAGGGAATTTTTATTTTAATAGGCTCAACTTCCGTCAACCCGTCGGGTAATTGGACTGCCGATTTCAGTGGTAAGTTTAATTCGGTGATAATGATTGCTCAGCATAGGAAAAGGACAGCGTTCGTATGGCATAATAGTGAGACAAGTGAGTTAAGGATAAATGGTAACGTAGCTTACCTGGATGACAATGGTGGGTATTTTCCGGGAACTTTGACCGAAGTTGTTGCTTATAATGAAGATGAAATTGCAACGGCCAACGGTTGGGGGAATAATTACCGGGCAACAGCTTCGGTAACAGCAAGCGGGATTGGTACTGATGGACAATTTCATGCATGTACAGAAACGCGCTAATTCTTGCAGTTTTGATTAGAACGTGCCCGGTGATACAGATTGCCGGACACGTTCACAGATTATTTTTGATTGTTTTTCTTCTTAACTCGACATTTTGTTTTTCCCAGAATGTCATCCTCAACGGTCATGTTACTGATGCGGAGACTGGGGAAGCTATAATTGGAGCGAATGTACGCAACGAAGGAAAGTCATCAGGGACGGTTTCAAATACTTACGGGTATTTTATCCTGACATCGCCTTCGGGTAGTTCCAGGCTGAACATCTCTTGCGTAGGCTATGAATCTCTGACTCTCGATCTTCATACGACTACCGACACCACGCTGAACATCCGTCTGTCCCCTGCCAGCTTCAAACTCGACGAAGTGTTGGTCAAAGCCAAGAGCACCCTTTCCCAATCCAGTGTCGGGTACCTGAGCATCCCCGTAAATAGGTTAAAGGCTGTTCCGATCCTGTTTGGTGAGGCCGATATCGTAAAAGCCCTAGCGCTTACCCCGGGCGTCACTACCGGGAACGAGGGAACAACGGGGCTGCTGGTACGAGGCGGCACGCCGGACCAGAACCTAATATTGCTCGATGACGCGCCCGTTTATAATACCGCCCACCTGTTTGGGCTCGTATCAATATTCAATACGGATGCCGTCAAGAACGTCGAAATGTACAAGGGCGGCTTCCCGGCTCGTTATGGCGGCCGACTTTCGTCAATCTTCGATATCTCGATGAAGGAAGGGAACAAAATGGAGCGAAAAACCGAACGCACCATCGGGTTGGTCAGCTCCCGGATGCTTTGGGAAGGCCCGCTGTCGATGAAGGAAAAACATTACGGCAAATCCAGCTACCTAATCGCGGCAAGAACATCCTATCTTACCTTGTTTCTGCTCCCAAAATACCTGTTATACAAAGCCGGAAAATCGGCCAACTATTTCAACTACTGGCTCTATGATTTGAATGCAAAAATCAACTATCAGCTGAATCCTAAAAGCCAGGTATTTCTCAGTCTCTACCATGGTAACGACTTCTATTCTGCCGGAGAAAGGTCTGACGATAACCGCGGAAGAATGGGCCTTACGTGGGGAAACACAACGATGACAACGAGGTATAACTATATTATCCGGCCCAAACTGTTCCTCAAAAGCATCCTGTCTTTTTCCAGGTACCATTATGGAATTTCTACAAAAAGCTTTGAAAAGGACGGGCGGAAGTGGGACAAGACGAGCTTTATCAAATCAGCCTCCATTGTGAATGACCTGACCAACAAGACTTCGATCGAATGGTTTCCGGGATCCGGTCACACGCTCCGCGCCGGGGTGCAGGCTTCGCTGTACAGGTACAGGCCGATGTCGGTCAAGACTAGCATTGCGCTTCCTGCTGATTCACTGTCAAAGATGAATGCGTCCGTTTCTACAAATGAAGCTGCGGCGTTTTTGGAATATGAACTAGCTGTTGGCAAATGGTTGAAGACGAATGTGGGCGGAAGGGTGGTAAATATGCATGTCAACACAAAAAACTATCAAAACTTCGAGCCCAGGGCTACTGTGAATTTTATCTTGCCGGGAGATTTTGCGTTAAAAGGCGCCTATTCCAGGATGAACCAATACATTCATTTGCTGACTAGCAATAGCGTTGGCCTGCCCAACGATGTGTGGGTGCCCGCAACCGAACATATCAAACCTTCTTCCTCCGAACAATATACGGCAGGTATTTCTAAAACGGTCGGAAGCCAGATAGAAGTCAGCATTGATGCCTATACCAAATCGTTATCCAACCTGATAGACTATTCTGCTAACAGCAGTTTCCTGATGAGCTTCAACAAATCCTGGCAAAGCCTTATTGAACAAAACGGGGTGGGCAGGATTCGCGGGATAGAAGTGTTCATCAACAAGACCAAAGGAGATTTTACTGGATGGGTTGGCTATTCCCTGTCCAGAAATGAGCGGCGCTTCGATAAGATCAACGGAGGGACATGGTATCCTTCTAATTTTGACCGCCGGCACGTAATCTCGCTTGTCGGAAGCTATACCGGCCCTATTACAAATACCACTTTTTCCGCAGCGTGGGTATACCAGTCAGGAGCGCCGGTAACTGTGCCCATAGCGGTGTACAAAGAATTCGATGAAGGTCAGCTTAATCCCAATTATCCGGAATTCATTTACGGGGACAGGAACAGTGTCAGGCTACCCGCCTATCACCGACTCGATTTCAGCGCCAGCTTTGACCTTAAACGGCGCGGCCGCATGACACTGGGTGTCTATAATCTTTACAATAGGCTAAATCCCTATTATTTGACTGTTCATCTTCAGCCTTCAAATAGACCCGCTCCTTCTCAGCCTTTTACCGGTTTTGTTGGATCCGTTAACAAGGTCGGCGTACTTCCGTTCCTACCTTATTTCAGTCATACAGTTACATTTTGATGAAACAGCTGATTATTATTTTGTTGTCATTTTTGATCCTGGTCGGTTGCAAAGAACGGGGTGTCAACCTGCAGCTGCCTTATGAAGGTGACAAACTGGTGCTTTTCGGTCAGGTAAACACCACCGATACGGTGCGGATAGAGGTACAGAAAACCTATCCGCCAACCGGTAAATCTACTTACATCGAGGGGATTGCAAACGCGACGGTCGGATTGTTCGATGAGCACGGCTTCCTGGAAACACTCAAGTACCATAGTAAAGGTATCTACATGTCCGGCTCCGGTCGCAAATGGCTGTCAGGGAGCCGATACAGAATCGAAGTAGAAGCACTCGGGTTGCCGCCGGCTTCAACGGCTCTGGAAATGATGCCGACTGCGCCGGTTGTTATCAATTATGAATTCGGCCGATCGATCGATTCGAAATTCAACCCGGGAACACCCTCTAAAGAGTTGATCATCAGTATACAGGACCACCCAAATGAAGAGAACTATTATATGGTAATCGTTAAAAGGAGCATTGGCAAGGATACATTTGGAACGAGCATATTCGACCTGGACAGGCCGATGGATGATTTCGAAGACCCCTGCCAATTCCGTTACCGGTCCAACATCGTATTATCAGATTTATGTGCTGAAAACGGAAAGATAATATTGAGAAAAGGGGTGGAGCTGAATGATCAATTTGGCAAAGAAGTTGACTGGACTGCGCTGGATAAAGTTACAGTGTCCACGAGACAGATCAGTAAAAGCTATTATGAATTTTGCAAAACCTATTATACCGAAACTGAACTTATTACGGCTTTTATGCCACCTTTTCCAAGATATACAAACATTACTGGGGGCTACGGAATTTTTTCCGGCTACAATGAAATTACGAAGGAATTCATCCTTAAGAAGTAATCGATTTAATTGCCGCAGGTATTCAATGTGAAGATTTGCGGCGCCAGATATTATAAAACAAATTGAAACGCATAGCATATATCACAATTTGGCTTCGAAGGTTAATAGATGTTCCTGAGAAGCTGTTTGTCCGGCAAACCGGGGGAATCTAGGCCTCGTGCGCAGTGTAGGTCCAGACGGCTTCGGGGCAGTGATTTACGATGTTTTCCGCAATGCTGCCAAGGATCAGGTGTGTCAGGCCGGTCTGCCCGTGCGTATGCATCGCGATCATTGAGAATTCGACTTGTCGCGCATATTTTAGAATTCCTTCTTCCTCTGTTTTCGCTTGTTTGACCACTGCCAGGTAGTTCTCCAATTCGTAAAACCGCGCAAAGTTTGTCAATGCCATTTTCAGTTCCTGGTCCTTCTGTTTGGATTCAGGGGTTTTCACATGAAGTAAATGAAGTCTCGCATTGAAAAACGTTTGCAATGCTTTCACTTTTTCCAGCAAGCCGCTTTGATTCAATTCGATGTTGGTAGGAAAAATGATGTTTTTGATTTGCTGTACTTTCTGGTTTTTGTGAATGGCGAAAACAGGAACCGGAGCGCTTCGGACAATTTTCTCAGTATTGGAGCCAATGAGCATTTCGCTGAGCCCGCTGGCACCTTTTGTTGCCATTACAACAAGGTCAGCATTCTGCTGGTGAATAGATTTCAAAATGGCGTGATTGAACAGACCTTGTTCAATAGCGAGTTTCACAGGAACATTTCCGGTATCTACCTTCTGCCTTAATTCATCAAAATCAGCAGCGGCCTGTCGTTTCAGTTCAGCAAGAATTGACATTGAATCAACATAATAAGGATTTGTTTCAAGGGTCTCAATGTAATTGGGAGTCAGGTTGATGACGTGTAGAACGGTTACTTCTCCCTGGCTAATAGCCGCAATTTCAACAGCAAATCGAAGTGCCTGCTCAGAGGCTTTCGAAAAGTCACAGGGAACCAGAATATTTTTCATAACATCATGTTTTTGGTTAGTTGCGGAGCCAGTCCATTTTCAAAAATAAAATAACGGAATCGTGGACTTTAATGCTTTGACGGGGCTTAGTCCAGATTATGATTTTGATCACTCAATCCCGTTATTTTGCCCGTTTTCAGCTCATATTCTTAGCTGACCAAAATCATATATGCAGCCTTATACCTTGATGACCTTTGCATTTAAATCTTGCATGCCAATATTTAAATGTTCTGCAAATCATGTACGTAAACAATATCCGCAGCCTGTCATTAAGCAATGTTCTTGAACTACTTAGCAGTAATGAACAAGGTTTGAAGGATGAGCTTGTCAGGGAGCGGCAAAAGGAAAGTTTAAAGAAAACTGTCGGCGACTCGGAGTTTAAACAAAGCCTGAAAATATTTATCAGGCAATTTACCAGTCCGCTGGTGCTCTTGCTTGTGATTGCCGTCATGCTTTCGGCCTTCTTTGGAGAAGTTTCGGATACTTTGATCATCTTTTTTATCCTTATCATCACGGGCTTGCTGAGTTTCTGGCAGGAGCTTCACGCGGGAAAAGCAGTTGAGAAACTTCGGCAAATGATCGAAATCAAAAGCCTTGTTGTCCGCAATGGGGCTGAGCAAATGGTCAATACAGATGAAATTGTGCCAGGAGATATTCTTCGCCTTAAAGCCGGTGACATTATTCCCGCAGACTGCCGGATTATCGAAAGCAATGAGCTTCATGTGAATGAAAGCAGTCTTACCGGTGAAAGTTACCCCGCAGAAAAAATGGAGGGCATATCCGACGAGGACGCTCCTCTGGCGAAAACCTTGAACTGCCTCTGGCAAGGTACCAATGTCGTCAGCGGGACCGCGTCAGCAGTAGCAGTTTATACCGGATCGGAAACCATTTTTGGGAAAATAGCCGCCAGCCTTTCAGATACACAGGAGACAGCGTTCGAAAGGGGCATCAAACAATTTGGTTATTTCCTGTTGCAGATCACGGCGGGTTTGACGCTGATCATTTTTGCAATTAATATTTATTTCCACAAACCCCTTCTGGATTCACTGCTGTTTTCCCTCGCCCTGGCAATCGGAATGGCGCCAGAGTTGCTTCCGGCTATTATGACTGTGGCAATGGCCTCCGGAGCGCAAAGAATGATGAAAAAGAAAGTGATTGTTAAAAAGCTTTCATCCATTTTCAATTTTGGCGAGGTAGGGGTTTTATGCTCGGACAAAACCGGAACCATCACAGAGGGCACGGTAGTCGCCAAGGATTTTGTCGACGTATACGGTAGATCGGATGAGCAGGTCCGGTTGTTTGCGTTTTTGAATGCATCCATGCAGCAAGGCTTTACAAACCCGGTAGATGAGGCGATCTGCGCGCTGGATATCGATAAACACGGTTATGTCAGGCTCGGAGAAATACCTTACGATTTTATCCGGAAAAGGCTGAGTATTCTGGTGGGCTTTGAAGAAAAGGCAACCATTATCAGCAAAGGGGCTCTGGCTAATATTCTTGAAGTTTGTGAATTTGTGAAGTCAGAAACAGGGGAGTTACAGCCTCTTGACGAACAGATGCGACGCAATATCAATGATCGTTTCCAAGATTTTTCCAAAGAAGGCTACCGTGTGCTCGGCATTGCGTCAAAGGTGTTTGGAGGAAATAAAATGACCCGCGATGATGAAAGATCTATGACATTCATGGGGTATCTGCTGTTGGAAGATCCGTTGAAAGAATCCAGCCTCGCTTCTATTGAGAGGCTTAGAGCAATGCAGGTGCAATTCAAGATCATTACCGGAGACAACCGTTATGCGGCGGCGCATATCGCGCAGCAACTTGGCATCAGCCAGCCCCAGATACTGACGGGGGACGAGCTGAACCAAATGTCGCCGGAAGCGCTTCTGAACAGGGTACTCAAAACAGATGTGTTTTCAGAAATAGAGCCTCATCAGAAGGTCCGGATTGTGAAAGCACTGCAAGCGGCCAAACAGGTTGTGGCCTATATCGGCGACGGGATCAATGATGTGGCAGCGATTAATGCAGCTGATGCAGGTATTTCAACGAGTAATGCCGTGGACGCTGCTAAACAAGCGGCTGATTTTGTTCTGCTGGAAAAAGATCTTTCCGTATTGGCGGATGGGATCCAGGAGGGAAGAAAATCATTTGTAAACTCGATGAAATACATTTTCATCACAACAGGTGCCACATTCGGGAATATGTTCAGTGTTGCTGCGGCTTCACTTTTACTGCCTTTTCTGCCAATGCTGCCCAAGCAGATTTTGCTTACAAACTTCATCACAGACTTGCCTGCGCTGGCAATTGCATCCGATAACGTAGATGATCAGCAGCTTGCTTCGCCCGGTCGCTGGAACATGAAACTGATCCGGAATTTTATGATCGTATTTGGGCTGCATAGTTCCCTGTTTGATTTTTTGACGTTCTATGTCTTGTATTTTCATTTTCACCTGACAGGGGCTGCTTTTCGTACAGGCTGGTTCCTTGAATCGGTGATTACCGAGTTGTTGATTTTGCTGGTAATCCGTACGAATGTATCTTTTTTCAAAAGTAAGCCGGGCAACCTGCTATTAGCTATCACGGTTACTGCGTTGATCTTGACCATTTACCTTCCCTGGTCTCCCGTCTCCTCTTCGCTTGGGCTGACAGCTGTTGCAGGAAAGCAGGTGTTGATTTTACTCGGTATCCTGACAGCGTACATGCTCACCGCCGACTGGTTAAAGGTGTGGTTCTTTAAATTCAACAAAGCCGTTTAACGTTTTGGCCGATGTAGCTAACCATTCGCATTTGCTTATCCGGAACTGTGTGATCTGACTAATGTCAGGGATAGTTTGCCTGAAAATCTTGGGAATAGCACGGGCATTGTTATTTTGCAAAAATACCAAGCCTACTATCCCGGGAAAAGCAGCCAGACATGATTATCACAGCAAACATTCCATGACCAGCGAATCTATCCTTTTTCTGAGAAAATCGATGGATAAGGTCATACTCATCATGAGCGTGATCTGTGCCCTCACAGTGATCTTTCACATTGGTTACAATCGCGACGAAGTGATCGAACGCTTTGTGAACAGGGGCCTGGAGTGGTGCTTCTACTTTTTTACGCTGGCATTGATCCTCAAAACCGTTACTGCATTCAAAAGCCGGTCCACCATAACATCCAGGGTCAGTGAGGCGATCTTGTGCTTTTATTTCCTGGCTGTAACGCTGATCGATAATTATCACTTTGCTGGTGCAGCCGGGACGCACCTTGTCAAGCCCGAATGGATGTATTTGGGGATATTTGCATTGCTGGTGGTGGAGATCTCGAAGCAAACACTGTTTTTTGATCAGTTTTATTTCAACCCTACATTGCTGTTTGTGATCAGTTTCCTGCTGCTGATCCTGATCGGGACCGCCCTGCTTTTACTCCCTAAATCCACGTATCAGCAACAGCTCAGTTTCATCGATGCATTGTTCCTGGCAACCAGCGGCGTGTGCATTACCGGACTTTCGGGCATTGACATTACTGCCGACCTGACCCGGTTTGGACAAACGGTACTGCTGATGCTCGTACAGGTTGGCGGGCTGGGTATTATGACCTTTACGGGATTTTTTGGCTACTTTTTTTCGGGTGGATTCTCGTATAAAAATCAACTGATGTTCACCGAACTGCTGGGTGAAAACAAAGTCAGCACAGTAATTTCGAGTCTTTACAAGATTGTCTTCGTTACTTTTCTGTTTGAAATTATCGGCGGGATTGTGATCTTTTTTACGTTGGACAGCAGCCTATTTCCTGGCGAAGGCGAGCGGTTGTACGCTACTGTTTTTCATGCGATCACCGCCTTCTGTAATGCTGGATTTTCCACTTTCGAGCACGGGCTGCATCACCCGGCGATCCGGTTTAATTATGCTTTTCAGCTCGGTATTATCCTCCTTTACGTCTTGGGTGGGCTGGGGTTTGCTGTTATTTTTAACATATATGATTTCCTGAAAAGAGGTGTTTTAAATGTTTATCGCAAGGTATTTCACGGCCGGCCTATCAAGCACCGCCTGGTCGTTGTTGCATTTAATTCAAAGATCATTGCTTATACCACTTTCTGGCTGATCCTGGTGGGATTTGCATTGTCATTTATCCTCGAATACAATCATACGCTGCAAGACCATGAAACGCTGACGGGCAAGATGGTAACCGCACTTTTTATCGGCACCAGTCCGCGCTCATCCGGGTTCAACACCGTGCCTATGGAGGGCCTGGCATTTTCTACGATCATGCTCATTTTGCTGTTGATGTGGATCGGTGCGGCGCCGGGTTCAACGGGTGGCGGTATTAAGGTTACTACATTTGCCATTGCGGCTTTGAACATTGTTCGGTTGGCAAGGGGGCGCGACCGCATTGAAGTGCTGGGACGAATGGTTTCCGAAGATTCGCTTGCACGCGCTTTCGGGATCATCAGCCTTTCGCTGGTCTTTCTGGGCGTATCTGTGTTTACGCTCACCATCACCGATCCCGAAAAGACATTGCTTTCACTCGCATTTGAGAGCTTTTCAGCATTTACGACCACCGGGCTCAGTCTGGGCATTACGCCAAACCTGAGCAATGCAGGCAAACTGGTAATCATTGTGACCATGTTCGTGGGCCGGGTAGGGTCGATGACGCTTTTGATTGCATTGATCAAAAAGGCCAAGCCGCAAAATTACCACCTTCCGCCAGAGCAGGTTAATCTTTAAAACACTATGAAATACATCATTTTAGGACTAGGAAATTTCGGCAAGGCGCTTGCAACCAGACTGACCGAACTTGGGCACGAAACCATTGGCGTCGATAAGAACATGCAGAAAGTCTCGCAGCTGAAAGAACAGATCACGCACACAGTGTGTATGGATTGTACGGATAAAAATGCAGTCAGTTCGCTGCCGCTCAAAGATTGCGACGCGGTGGTTGTTGCCATCGGGGAAGACGAAGCTTCATCGCTGCTTACAACTGCGCTGCTCAAACAGCTTAATGTAAAAAAGATCATCGGAAGGGTAGTATCGGACTTGCAGCGAACTGTATTGGAAGCCATGCAGATTGAAGAATACGTGGTGCCGGAAGAGGAATCGGCCGAGCGTCTGGCCATGCGGCTTGACAACTCGGGCATTGTAGATTCTTTTAAAATCTCCGAAAAATACAGCATTATCGAAACCAAAGTCCCTGAACGCTACATTGGCATGACACTCGCCGAAGCCGACCTGACCAAGCGTTACAATGTGATCGTGCTGACAGTGCTCACCTTATCCAAAGGTTCAGAGGGAGGGCTGGCCAAAATCTTCAAACGTGCCTCCGGCATCGCCACACCTGATACGGTTTTGCGCGAAAATGAGGTGCTGGTGCTGTTTGGCGAGCTCGAAGACATTGAGCGGCTGATGCATTAACTGGGCAGCACTTACATTATTAGCTCTTACTTTAACTTAATACCGGCTTGGAGGTGGTGCGCAAATAGACAATTCCGGCCGTGCCTGAAACAACCGAGGCAAGCAGGATACCATACTTGGCAGCATCAATGTGCAGCTCATCGGCGAATGCGAGGTTTGTAACAAATAATGACATCGTAAATCCGACACCGGCGAGCAATGCGACCCCGAAAATGTGCTTCCAGTTTACGAGTCGCGGCAGGTCGGCAATGCCGAGGCGGACCATCAGCCAGGTAAAACCAAAAACTCCGACCAGCTTGCCGATTACCAGTCCGAACATGACACCGAAACTGACCGGATTAATGAGCGCGGAAAAAAAGTCGCTGCCAATGTGCATACCCGAATTGGCGATGGCAAAGAGCGGCATGATCAGGAAAGCCACCCAGGGGTGTAAGGCATATTCGATCTTTTGCAGAGGCGTTTGTGCGTCGATGCTGATCCTCTTTATTTCTTCAATAATTTGGTGCTGGTCAGATGTCATCAGCGGTCCGTGCAGCGGAATGGCCACTTCAAATGCTCTGGATTGTTCGTCGATCTGCTCTATATATTCCAATTCATTGATCTTGGTGCGTGCGGGAATCGTAAACGCCACCAGCACACCCGCAATGGTCGCATGAACTCCCGAAAACAGAAAACAAGCCCAAACCGCAATGCCCACCAGCAGATAAAAAAGCGTGCTGCGGATGCCCAGCAAATTGCCAGCCAGCAGTAATACAAGCAATCCGAAACCGAACATCAGATAGCTAAAATCGATGTGGGCAGTATAGAAAAACGCGATCACCAGCACTGCACCCAGATCATCCGCCACGGCCAGTGCAGATAAAAAAACCTTTACGGAAGGCGGAATGTGCTTGCCTGAAAGCGAGAGCAAGCCCAGCGCAAATGCAATGTCCGTCGCCATCGGGATTCCCCAGCCGCCTGCTGATTCCGTGCCGTAATTGAATGCATAATAGATGCCCGCAGGCACCAGCATCCCGCCCAGCGCAGCCACCATGGGCAATGCAGCTTTTTTTGCACTCGATAATTCCCCCGCCATAAACTCCCGCTTCAATTCCAGCCCGATCACAAAAAAGAAGATCGCCATCAGTCCGTCATTGATCCAGATGTGCAGCGGATGATCAAACAAGCTTCCATTAAAACCAACCGAAAGGCTCGTTTCCCAGACATGGTGGTAAGACGCTCCAAATGGCGAATTGACCCAGATCAGCGCTGCAACGACACATAGAAACAGCACAATGCCACTGGTATATTCCTGGTGGATGAACTTGCTGACAGGTTGGATGACGCGATCGATGGGGGTTCTGGCCATGTGGATGAGGTAAGTGTAATGCTGTTTTTGGCAAATATAGGTCTAAATGCATTTTAGGAAAGAACAAAATTCTTGTCTTGGTTTTGATATTATTTCGCTTTATTTGGTATTCTGCCAAACAAAATTCTCCCCTATATTTATTTAAGCCAACAAAATGGAGCAAACAGTCAATTTTATTAATGATCTCATTTGGAGCAAAGCTTTAATCGGACTTTGTCTTGCGACCGGTATTTACTTTTCTGTTGTAACCCGGTTTTTGCAAGTGAGATATATCAAGGATATGGTAAAGCTGCTGTTTGGCGGAAAAGCTTCTGCGCAGGGAGTGTCTTCATTTCAGGCATTTGCGATTGCGATTTCGGGTCGTGTCGGCACGGGAAACATTGCCGGCGTAGCCACGGCCATCGCTATGGGCGGGCCGGGTGCGGTGTTCTGGATGTGGGCCATTGCATTTTTAGGCGCTGCTTCGGCTTACGTGGAAGCAGCATTGGGTCAGATTTACAAAACCGTACAGGATGGTCAGTATCGGGGCGGACCGGCTTATTACATTGAAAAAGGTTTAGGTATGAAATGGTATGCCAACCTGTTCGCATTTGCTACTATACTCAGCACTGCACTCTTTTTGCCCGGGGTGCAAAGCAACAGCATTGCCACCAGTTCGCTGACAGCATTTGATATTCCTGTCGAGGTTACAGGAGGATTTGTTACTGTGCTGCTAGGGCTGATCATCTTCGGTGGTGTAAGGCGCATTGGCAAGGTGGCCGAATTTGTAGTCCCGTTCATGGCTGGCGCTTACATTCTGATGGCATTGATCGTAATCGGGTTGAACATCACCGAGGTACCAGCAGTGTTTGCATTGATATTCCGCAGCGCATTTGATATGGAACCGGCATTTGGCGGCATTTTCGGAATGGCGGTACTATGGGGCGTGAAGCGCGGAGTTTATTCCAATGAAGCCGGACAGGGAACAGCACCCCACGCAGCAGCAGCGGCCGAAACAAGCCACCCGGCCAAGCAGGGACTTGTTCAGGCGTTTTCAGTTTATGTCGATACGCTTTTCGTATGCACTGCTACGGCATTGATGATCCTGTTTACAGGCCAATATAATGTAGCTAATCCCGAAGGCGGCTTTTTGGTGGAGCACATTCCGGGAGCCGCGATGGGCGCCGAGTTTACTCAATCTGCTATTAATGTCCATTTCCCCTCACTGGGCAGCGGCTTCGTCGCGGTTGCACTTTTGTTTTTTGCATTCACAACTGTGATGGCTTATTACTACATCGCCGAAACGAACCTGAGCTACCTGCTCGGTGACAAAAACAGTAAAGCAGCGCTCTGGGGACTACGTATCCTGATCATGGCCGCCACGTTCTATGGCTCTATCAAAACAGCTGCCCTGGCCTGGACGGTTGGCGATATAGGTGTAGGAATCATGGCGTGGCTCAACATCATTGCTATCCTCTTGCTAAGAAAGCCCGCATTAGATGCACTTAAGGATTACCAAAAACAAAAGGACGCAGGCAAAGATCCCGTGTTCCGGCCGCAGGAACTGGGGATCACCGGAACAGAAGAGTGGAAATAATATATGTAGCCTTTTGCGATCGCAACAATATACGACTGTGGACAGGGGAATGATTTTTGCTGCTGTGCGGAGTACGGATTCATTACGATACTATGAATAAAAACGGAGAAATTATTATCATAGAAGATGATGCAGATGATCAATTTATACTCGAAGAGGCATTTGAAGTGCTAGGATATTCTAATGCGCGCAGGTACTTCCCGGACGGGGAGGTGGCGCTCGAATACCTACATAGCACTGACAAGTTACCGTTTCTCATCCTGTCTGACATCAACCTGCCAAGGCTTAGCGGCTTTGAGTTACGCGAGAAGCTCAATAATGATGCTGAATTAAAGCTTAAGTGTATTCCATACTTATACTTTACTACTGCTTTAAACCACAAAGTGGTGATCGATGCTTATAGCACTTCCGCTCAGGGATTTTTTGTCAAGCCCAATAATTTCGATGAATTGCGTGATACCCTTCGGGTAATAATGGGTTATTGGACAAAGTGCGCGGCACCTAATAACTTTTAAGTTTTTCGCCGCTATGACGGAAATTGACCTGCTAATCGATCAGACACTTAACGCCTATCAGTGGACAAACCGGCTGCTTGAAGCTGTGCCGTCTGACAAATGGGAAATCATCCCGGAAGTGGTTGACTCCAGTATCAACTGGCAGGTTGGACATCTGATCGTCAGTCACTATTTCCATTCGATAATGGTCATCAAAGGGCATCAAATGGATATACTCCAAAAGCTTCCCATCAAAGAGTATAGCGATATGTTTACGGTAGCCGGTCCGCATACTTCCGTTGGCAAGGTAAATGCCGATGTTTTATTCAGTGCTTTGCAAGTAATGCAGCAAAAGTCAATTGCTATTTTAACGTCGCTATCCAATGCTGAGCTCGGCGACCCTTTGGAGCCGACACCAACGCCGCACCCTATTGCGACCACGAAATTGGAGGCGATTGACTGGAACATCAAACACACCATGTATCACTGCGGACAGATCGGAATGATCAGCCGGGTTGTTGAAAAGCGATATGATTTTGGTTTAAAGCTGTCTAAGATATAGGCTTGTCAATTAAACAAGCCTATATCTTACCAAATGAAGCCGGGGCTTGTTTCCGCTTACTCCAGCGGCCTGGGATTGGTCACCCTGTCGATCAAACTTGAAGTGCCGACTTCCATATTGGCATATCGGACTCCCAGGTCCGTTTGTACACTTGTGCTGGCGGCAGTCCGATAAATCCCAAATTTCCAATAACCCACAGTAGTGCGATTCCACCCAACATATATATTGTTAATGTTGCATTGCTCGATTCCATCCAACCACCATTGGACAGCTCCCGTGCCCTTTAAACTATGGGTTACCTTGACTACGAAATTGTGCCAGCTTCCTCTCGAAACCGTCGATACTTTTCGATTGACCGCAAGCAAGTTTTCACTTCCGGTAAATAGATCTATTCCGCGCGTCTGCAATACCAGAGAATCTTGCCCCCGGAAGTAAAAATCCCATGAAGCATCAGCATTGCCGGACCCGTGCCACTGCCCCAAAAAGCAATAATGGTCTTTAAGGTTGTACGTAACGTTTGCTCCGGGTTCAATATACATGGAATAGGCCATCCAGATTGTAACGTCAGTCGTCGCATTGAATGGTATGTTCATATTGGGCTGTGAAAGCTCGCTACGCTCCTTGATTCTACCGTTTTGGCGATTACCATCTGTGATGCTCCCCGGAGTTGAACCGGTATCGGAGGGCCAGTTATCACCGGGTTGTACTTCAAAACGGAATATCGGAGCGCAGGTATTGATTGACTTCTGCAGCGCGTAAGTTTTAGTAGGATCATTATGAACCGTATAAACTGTGTTGAAAACCCTTGGCCCGGAAGTCTGTCGTTTATAAATCAGAGGCGAACCAGCACCACCAACAATGAAATTCGAACTATAATCATTCGTGACAAGATCACCTCCTGAAAAAGAAAGGTTGGAAAGGTACACATCAGAAGTCAGCTTGGGATTGCGCGGAGTAGCTGGAATGACAACCTGATGACAAGGTGTTGGTACAGAATCAAGCGACCAATTGCTTTTATTATTCCAGTCATCACTGCTGGACCCGTCCCAGGTATTCTGAGCATATTGCGCTGTTGCCGGGCAGGCTAACAATGCAAAAAGAAAGAATTGAAGAATATTTTTCATCAAAAATATCTGTTTTGGTAAACTGAAAAAGATATAGCGCTTTTTATTTACGGCTTTCCACAAGCGTTTTTACCAGAACTTTCAGTTCGTCAATTTCTTTCTGCTGAGCGGTTGCGACCTTCTGCTGTTCTATCAGATATAACGTTAATTCCTCGATTTTTTCTTGCTGCAATCTCGACATCTCTCCAACGTTCATGCCTGCACTTTCAATTTCGGCAGCTGCCGGAATGTTTGGCAAGTGTTTATTTGCCTGGATGTACTTTTCAACTTCCGATAGAGGTTTCAGTTTGTATTCTTTGTCAAAAACATAGTCCGCCCAGGTTGTTGATACAGTGACTGCTTCGGCCAAAATGCCACCTTTAACAAACAGGCTGTAAGTTCCATAGGTCGTAGCCGGAAAAACGAAAGTTGAGGTACTGGATGTGACACCAGTCTTGCCATATAAAATTAACCTGCTCGGATTACTTCCATTGGCAAAGTCTCCCTCAATCAATGGCTTTCCGTCGATGGTTCTGTTAGTTATAATCAATTTGTTATCGACTGCCGCTCCCGTGGGCGTTCCACCGCTGTTGGAACCTGCCTTGAAACCTATGAAAACATTTCCTGATCCTGCATAGGACCTTCCCGCCTGGTGCCCGATAATCACGTTATTTTCGGCATCAATGCCAGCTGCCCCGGACTGATATCCCAGATAGATGTTATTATTCCCAACTGTATTAGCACCTCCTGATTCTCTGCCTATGAAAATGTTATTTCCGCCCGTTACGTTGGCTTTACCGGATTGACTGCCTACGAAGACATTATAATGACCACCCGTGTTTTTCTTACCAACATTGGCACCTATGAACGTATTCTCTCTTCCATAGGTATTTATCTTACCGGTAGTGAAACCTAAAAACGTGTTTTCATATCCGGATGTCAGCGCATTACCTGTGCTGTCTCCAAGCGAAGTATTCGATTTTCCTGTGATTACATAATTGCCACTATTTACTCCAACTGATAAGTTTTGCCCACCGCTGGTTGATTTCACAGAAATCAAACTGGCATCGTTTAGCTTAAGATATCCGGATGATAGTCGTAAAGTGTCGCTATTGATTTTAAGTGATTTTTGTGAAGGAGTTGAGATTTGGTTTTGGGCGAACGCGCCAAGGGACATCAAAAGTGCCGCAAGTAAAATTTGAATTTTCATGTTGTTGATGAGCTTTAATGTTTGAGTAGTTTGCTAATTGTCCTTTTTTCACCTTCTGTGATCTCGACGATATAAAGTCCGGGGGGAAGGGGGGTAGCGTCAAATGTTGCCTCCCGTTCGCCGTGGATCTTAGATTCTTTGGCTGCAAGGCGCGACACTTCTTCTCCTTTGAGGTTATAAATGACAATATCAGCAGAAGTATTCCGGCTGCCGGAAATCTGGATGGTCGCCAGGTCCCGGATAGGGTTGGGGTAAATCTTAATACTGCTGCCTTCATCTTCGGGCAACAACTGTTCAGCGGAAGTCCTCCCGGTAGCCACGCCAATCTGTGCTGTGAAGTTGGACACTCCGGAAACGGTGAATCCGTTGATGAAGTTAATTGTTTGCCCGGCGGTAAATGTAACGACGCTTGTCGGCCCCGAAATCGTGCTTGATGCAGTTATTGTCTGAACTGCTGTTACTACCGTGCTGCTTGTGATCGGGTAATTCACGTTGGAATTCTGTCCCATGGCGGCAACCTTTATGCCGAGACAGCAGGTTGCATAAAGAAATGTTCTTCGAAAGTGTTTGTTCATAGGCCTGCATTGGTTTTTAGATATGTAGTTTGAATTCTATTAAATTAAAAACTAATTCTATAATAAATCCATGCCTAATACTTTATTGATTTACCGGTTACTTAAATCGTAACGTGGGATACTTAATATTTTCAATGAGGTATTATTAACTCTTGTTTTGGCAGGCGGATCAGGTCTGCCTGAGATTAAGCCGCGTTATAGTCAATACAATGCCAACCACGATGAAGGGGATGCTCAGCAGTTGGCCCATGTTCAAAGCCATTCTGTCTTCGAAAACTTCCTGATTGATTTTTAGGAACTCCACCAGAAACCTGATTGAGAAGAGAGTAGAGATCATAATTCCTAGCAGGGCCCCGTTCTTCATCCGCATACGGCGCTCTCGCCACAAAAAGAACATCAATGCAAAAACCAGCGCGTATAAAATCGCCTCGTATAATTGCCCCGGATGCCTGGGAATGTTATCAATGTTTGTAAAAATGAACGCCCATGGTAAATCGGACGGAATACCAATCATTTCCGAATTCATCAAATTACCCAAACGGATGAAAGCGCCGCATAACGGTACGATTACCGCAATTCGGTCCAGTATCCATAAAAAGTCTTTTTTTCTGCGTGCGGTGAAAATGTATGCAGCTGCTAACATGCCCAGTCCGCCCCCGTGGCTTGCTAGTCCGGAAAAGCCTGTGAAGTGAAATGACGGCTCAAATGAAACAGGTAAGATATTGATCGGGTGTTGCCAGTAGTATAGGGGATCATAAAATAAAATGTGGCCCAAACGTGCTCCCACCAGCGTACCGATTATCAGCATTACTGCAAGGCGGTCGGTATCTGACGTTTTCTGCCCGTCGACCTTGAAAATATAATGTCCCAACGAGAGACTTAGAAATACACCAATCGCCCAAAATACACCATACCAGCGCGGGATGTCCATAAATGAGAACACCTCCGGCCTGACATCCCATATGATATATTGCAGCATCAGCAGTCTTGCCGGGCATCTTTAAAATCATCCGGGCTGGCATAATAAGTCGCGCAGATACTGTTGATTATACCTGAGTGTTGCTGAATGGCAATAAGAAAATTTTCTTTTAAGGACATATCGCGTGACATTCAAAACCATTTTCTCAATTAGTATAACAAAACAGGAAAATGTCACAACCGGCATTAACTACTTTATAAGAACTTTCTGAGGAACACTGTCCAGTTCGTAGTATTGGTGGCTCACTTTGTTTTCTGACACAGTAACGATACGAAACCCGGAAGGATCTTTACCCAATGGTTTTCCCACTGGCCCGGTAGTCACCATTTCCATATTTTCTGACTTACCAAAAGCATTGCGGTGGTAGTGCCCTGCGAATACGTGGCTCACACCATACTGTTTGAAAAGGGCCAAAAACTTGTTTCTGGTTGCAGCAGGGATGTTGAAGTATTCGTCTTTCTCTTCCGGATTAGTCAAAAACCAGCTGTGGTGCTGAAATACAAGCACAGGCGCAGCCGATGAACGCCGGGCTGTTTTCAGTTGTTTTTTTAACCATTTTTCCTGGGCAGCAGCCTCTTTCTCTACACCAGCCGGACTTTTAAAATACAAAGAATTCAAAACGATTCCCTGCATCCCATTGTGCTTGAAGGTGTAATAGTCTTTGCCAAGCTCCTTGCGGTATTTTTCGATATCACCCTGCTTGGGATCATTGGTTACATCGTGATTACCTGCCACGTGGTAAATGGGGATTGAAGGGTCAAGGAGGGCTACAATGCGCTTGTATTCACGCAACTGCGCCTGGTCGGCGGGTTTATTGATCAGATCTCCGGTGATAATGACAAACGCGGGATGCAGGCGGTTTGCTGCTGCAATAGCCTTCTCGAAATTTTCGGTTTCCTTTTCAAAACTCTTATTATCGGTAAAAAAACCAAACTGCGTATCCGTCATCTGGATAAAGAAGAACGACTGGCCTTTCTGAGCAAATCCACCAATGCTAATCATGCAAAGCAGACCTGCGACCAACTGAATTTTTAACGCATTCATCATAATCATAAAACTTATCTGGGTTTAGAATTATCAAAAGACAAAATACTGCAAATCATCAATTTAGCCGCAATAGTACTTACTTCTCTCGATTTGCTCGCTCAAACATTTATGAGCTTAAACCTTATTAAAAATAATGGATAATGAACTATCCGCATGTTAAGTGCCCGCTAAATAAGGATTACAATTCAGATAAACAGGATTGACGATGTGAACCACGAAGCAACAGATATCCTAGGTTCGCATCCCAGCGGGTAAAAGGGCAGAATTTACAATACGTCCCGGGCTTCAGCTCCGTACCTTCACCTGAAAAATGCTGTTTTAGACAAATGGTGTCGCTTTTCACTCTGACTCCATTTCTTGGGTTTGGCACCGAAGTGCCTTTCAAACAATCTTCCGAAATAGCTTAAATTGCTAAAACCCAATTGATAACCCACCTCAGAAACGGATAAATGTTCTTCTCTTAAAAGTCTAGCGGCCTCCTGCATACGCAAATATTGATAGTATGGATACATGCCTTTTCCGAATACTTGCGTAAAAATTTTTCGAAGTTTAATTATATTCATACCACTTAATTTTATCAATTCTTCCTGCACAAATGGTTGGTCCGTCGAAGCAGCAATTTTGTCTCTGACGCGATAGACGGATTCTATTTCGTATTTCGATAAATTTTGATGCGGAGTTTCTTCTCTTATCAATAGATTTTTAAATAGATAAAATATTAACTCAAGTGACTTCAATCGATAGTAAGCGTCCGGTAACGTTTGTGAAGAGGGAATATCTGCGACTTCGTTTACCAACGCTGCTAATTCGGGCGACATGAACTCTTCTATCCAAAGTGTTTTTTCATTATCAAAAAGGTAATCAAACCGCCCGTGATCTTTTCCTATAAACGTCTGTAAATAATCAAGGCTTATGATGATCGTTATCTGCTGAATATTCATGTCTTTAGGAAAGACAACTTCACTGTCTGTATTCAGCGGTACAATGCGGACGTGTGGCTGTACATGCTTCAATATATTTTTGCCAGCAGCGGATGAGTTTAATGGTAAGTTGACAATATTTATAAATGAAATTAAGATCCCATTTTCAATCAGCTTTATCGGTTTTCTCCGGAAGCGAAATGTTTTCTTTGCTATAACAGAGCGAATCATCAATAACATTGCGGGTAAGAGATCTACGATTTTAATCTCATTAAGCTCTAGCACTTCCAATTCCTCTGCATATTGAGTTAGCGAAATCCCCAAACGCTCCGCCCAATAAATCATTTCCTGTTTGTTGTTCTCCTTGGTCATCTTTATGAACTATTTTTTGTACTTAGAGAGCTATTTTAGCATTAAAAGTATGAATAAGTTTGCATTACCAAATTGAAAAAACAGAAAAAATGAAAAAACACATTCTAATATCCGGCGCGGGAATAGCTGGTTTAACGGCAGCCAATTTCTTAGCGAAACAAGGTCATACTATTACGATTATTGATAGGTCGACCTCGTTCAGTAAAGCCGGATTTCTTATTTCACTGAAAAGTTTCGGGGTTAGAATCATGGATGAACTGGAGTTAACCCAGAAACTTCAGGCAGAATCGTCCCCGTCTGAGACAGTTCATTTTATAGATAGTAATGAGGAAATCATTCGAAGCATCAATTATGATAAAATGAATGAAAATATCGAACGTTCGGTACTCATATCCCGAGGCGGGCTGCATCATGTTTTGTATGAGGCTATCAACAACGATGTAAATATACTTTTCGATTCAACGATTTCACAACTGGAGGAAAAAGCAGGTAAGACGATAATTACGCTTTCAAACGGAGATACAATAGTGGTTGATTTGGTAGTTGTTTCGGAAGGATTGCGTTCTGTTACCAGAGAACGTTACTTTAATGATTGCCAATTAGAAGATTTTAATATGCTTTATATGGGAGGAAAATTGAAGCATATACATTCGTATCAGGTTGGTGTTTTTAAGATATATATTGACGTCGATAAGATGTTGTCTATATATCCAATTGCGGCAGATGAAATTGCCGTTCAGTGCTACATCCATAGTACACAAGATATCGGAACGATCAAAAATAATGCTTCTTTAATTCTTAAGAGTTCTTTTCCTGATTATGATCCCGAAGTAAAGAAGCTGTTAGATGATCTTTTGGATAACGGCTTGGTTTTCGTTGATAAAATGGGGATGATTAATGCTTCAGATCTAGTGAGTGGAAACCTGGTATTGCTGGGAGATGCAGGCTATTGTCCAACAGCCCTATCGGGCATGGGCGCATCATTATCTATTTTCGGGGCGAAGGCACTGGCACATTTTATAGCGGAATACCCTGACGATATTTTAAAAGCCTGTGAAAAGTACAATAGACTGATGCAGCCGATTATCAAAAAATTTCAAACCAATGCAAAAAATAATGCCGCATCTTTCATACCAAAAGACAAAGCCGATTTAGAGAAATTTGTCAAAAAATTCCGGTCTGCAAGCGATAAAGATGTTCAAAAGATTATGACTGAGCCTATCGTGCTTACAAAAGATCAGGAAAATTTTATAATTAACCAGATAAGTCATGAAATTCAGTAAGATATTATCCGTTGTGTTAGGATTCGGAACGATCGGACTGTTGAGCTCCGTCTTAGCAAAAATCCAGGGATATGTATTCCCCGGTTCATTGGAGTTGTTTGATAATTCTATCGCCGGGAGCCACGATATTACTCAGTATGTCATTAAGCTATTTTGCGTGTACATCAGTTGTTTTATGGGGGGAGTTGTATGTGCTTCATTGAAAGGGGGGCAGCAGGAAATACTAATTATTGCCGGATGTATTACCATCGTAATTGGCTGGTTATGGCTGAGTGTGGGACAACCTATTTGGTTTTGGACGTTCTTAGTTTCGGGTGTTTTCCCTTTTTCAGTTTTTGGAAGCCGCAATAATATTATCAGGAGATAGGGAATCATATTCTATAACGTATTGGTTCATTTTTCGTTTGCGCTTTTTCTTCATTCTATTGACAAACGCTTACTTTGCGTAATCTTCTCGTTATACCTTGGGCAATAAACGCCCTGATGCTGCAATCACCGTCTTTGTGTTTGTCCTGAGTTAAGAGGTCGAACGGTAGCCAAAATTGGCGGGAAAATGTAAAATCTCAGGTTCTGTATGCCCCTCTTAAAGAGCTGAGATAAGCTCACAGCGAATCACGATAATGCCGGTCAGACAGGTTTTAAACCAAGCTAACCGACATTGTTTTGAAGTGCTAAACGATCTCCTCACAGCTCACTTTTTTCCGGGATATTCTATTAATAATCCCACTTCACAAGCCTACGGTAAAATTTCTGATATGATGAAGATTAGTAGAGAGACATGAGACTTCGATCAGCTCACGTAGTGGGGGGCTTATTTTGGGATAATCAAAGTGATTCTTTTGATTTGAGTTATTTCAACTTCCTACCCAGCTTTTCCATGTCAGCTCGTACTTTTAGATCAACGATTTTGGCGTAGTGTTGCTTGGTTTTCAAATCTTTGTGTCCAAGCATTTTCGAAACAGTTTCCATTGGAACGTCGTTTTGCCTCCTGAATGGCCACTTCTTTTTTTAGGATAGAAGTGCAAATTGAATGTTTTTGTAAGCATAACAAACCAGTTTTAGTGAATGAAAATTAGGTTTGAAGCTCCAAAAAGTCAAAATGTCCATCTCGTGGACAGGCTGCATATCAACAAGTTACACTCAAATTGGTGAGCACATCGTTGGGTGTAACGCTGCTCTCGATTTGCTCACCTTTTATTTGGTAATAATTGAAAATTTTGGCACCCATTTCAAAAACAAAAACCCCGCAAACAGTTGATTTGCAGGGTTATGATTGATTTTGTTATGTCAAATAGTGCACCCGAAGGGATTCGAACCCCTATCGATGGTACCGGAAACCACAATTCTATCCATTGAACTACGGGTGCTTCTCTCGGTAATGGGGTGCAAATATAGCCCCTATTTTGATTTTCGGCCATTTTGCTGAAAATTTTTTCTGGCCTAATGATCGTATTACAGCTTTTTCAGCAACTCCCAGTCTCCTACATCCTTCAAATACAGGTAGTCCAGCAGCACTCCGTTCGAATTATTGATCAGCTTGTGGCCTTCCACAAAAGGCACTACATAGGTATTGATAAACTCGTGATCGGAAACTACACCCTGCACTTTGTTATGGTAGCTGTGGATCTCCTCAGTGCTTAATTCGAGCTCGCAGTAAAACATGTACATCGCCTCGTCGCTCGTGCCTGTCGACGGATAAAATGGTGCTTTGTTTACGCTGATCAACTGCGATACTTCCACCGGGATACCTGTTTCTTCAAACACCTCACGCGCTGCAACTGCGGCTGCGTCACTTTCGCTGTCCAGCATGCCGGCAGGGTGCTCGTAGGTAAGGGAACCGTCGCAAATGCGGCGCTGCTGCACAAGCAGGAGGTACTTTTCCTTCGTCTCGGAATCTATAAAGCAAACCAGCACGCTCACCACTTCACCTTTCAAAAAACAGATTGGTGGAATTTTGTGGCCTTCCGGCGTAGTAGCGTCTGTGTAAAGCAATGAAAAAAGTACTTCTCCGTGACCGTTCCGGCGGCTGTAAAGCTCGTCTACACGGTGTATAGCAAGTCCGTTTCCTTCAAGTTTGTTTTTCCAGAGGTTGTATTTATGCGAGTCAACCAGCTTTTCAGGCATCTCTTGAATGATCAGTTGTATAAGGGAAATGATATGCCGACATAAGGGACGCCGTAAGTGGCCGAAAAGCGGCGCTGGCCATTGTCAAGCTTCTCAGGTGTGCTGTAAGTGATGCGACCGTGCACATAGCCCAGCTTCAAGCCGATGCGATCCGCAATCCAGTAGCGAAGGAATACTTCCGACTGCCCGTTCTGCTTGTCCATTACCAATGGAAGCGCATTCAATGTAGCCGGGTTGCTGCCGATGTAGGCATTATAATATTCAGCGCCTTCTCCTTCGTAGAAAGTTGATTTTGAATAAAGTCCGCTGCGCTTCGTGCCGAATGCAATGCCAAAAATGTCCGTATTCGCGCCGATGTCAAATCTCCATACACGTACATTTGCCCCGAATACAAAGCTGGCTCCGTTCGCGCTCAGCTTGCCAAACTTCAAAGTATCGTCCGAGAATGCATTGCTTTGCGGTACCAGGTTTGTTCTGCCCGCATAATAGCCCCAGGCGCGCACGCCCCAGCCGATGCGGAACCATGGAAAATGATTTAGGCTAAGCTCCTGGTGGTACAATGCAGAAGGTACCCACTGATCGCCCTGAAAACCAAGTCCGAGGTCAATACCGGACGTGACGCGGGACAAGCTTTGACTATAACCTGAAACCGAACCCAAAAACAAAAAAAGTACTATTATCCTTAAACGCTTCATCTGATCCTTGGTCATGTGATGGGCAAAGGTAAAAAAATGTGCAAAAAAAGTAAGGCAGAGTTTGAAAGCTCTGCCTAAGATTGAAATAAAGTAAGTTACCGGCCTTAAAGAAGCTTTTTGGCGGTTGTTTTCTTTAAAACGACTGCGCCCATCGGTGGCAGGTCCAGCAACAATGAGTTCGCTCTTCCGTGCCATCTGTGCGCTTCCGAGGTAACAGGATCGTAGTTGATGACGCCACTGCCGCCGAAAGCTTCCGCATCAGAGTTGAAGATCTCCTGCCAGCTGCCTTCCGAAAGTACACCGACGCGATACCCTTTTCTGGGCAGGGGCGTCAGGTTAAGCGCGATAATCAGACTTTGTGCAGGATCAAGCCCTTTTCTTGCATATACAAGCACCGAGTTCTCTCTGTCCTGGGTATCGATCCATTCAAAACCTTCACTTGAAAAAGAATGGTCGAACAATGCATGCTCGTCTTTATAAAGCTGATTTAAAGTTTTAACACAATCCTTTAAACCTTTATTAGGAGCTTGTTCTAGCAGGTGCCAGTCCAGGCTTCTTTCAAAATTCCATTCAGAAGCCTGTCCGAATTCCCCGCCCATGAAAAGCAGCTTGGTGCCGGGGTGTGTAAACATGTAGGCGAACATCAGTCGCAGGTTCGCAAACTTCTGCCACTCGTCGCCAGGCATTTTGTTGATCAGTGACTTCTTCCCGTAAACCACCTCGTCGTGCGAGAAGGGCAGCATGAAATTTTCTGAAAATGAGTACACCAGACTGAACGTGAGCTGATCCTGGTGCCAGCGGCGGAATGCAGGATCCAGCTGGAAGTATTTCAATGTATCGTTCATCCAGCCCATCATCCATTTCATTCCAAAACCTAATCCGCCCACGAAAACCGGGCGCGATACACCTGGGAATGCGGTAGACTCTTCGGCGATCGTCTGAATGTCAGGGAACTCTGTGTACGCAGCCACATTCATTTCACGCAGCAGCGAAATAGCTTCCAGGTTTTCCCTTCCGCCAAACTCATTCGGTATCCACTCGCCGTGCTTTCTTGAATAATCCAGGTAAAGCATGGAAGCAACTGCATCCACCCGAAGTCCGTCGGTATGGTACCTGTCCAGCCAGAAAATGGCATTACTGATCAGGAACGAGCGGACCTCATTTCTTCCATAATTAAAAATATAGCTCTTCCAGTCGGGGTGATATCCTTTCCTCGGATCCTCATGTTCGTAAAGCGCTGTACCGTCAAAACGGTAGAGTCCGTGCAAATCGCCCGGGAAGTGGGAGGGAACCCAGTCTATATACACACCGATCCCTGCCTGATGCAGCTGGTCGATCAGGTACATCAGTTCCTGCGGGGTACCGTGGCGTGCCGTACACGAGAAGTAACCCGTGATCTGGTATCCCCACGAAGGCGGGTAGGGGTGTTCCATTACGGGCATCAGTTCCACGTGCGTAAAACCCATTTCCTTTACATAGGGTACCAGGCTCGCCGCTATTTCTTTGTAGGTCAAAAAGCGAAGCGGGTCCGAAGGGTCGCGCTGCCAGGAGCCCAGGTGGACTTCATATACGGATATCGGCGCATTCAGCTTGTTTTTTTCCTTACGCACTTTCAGCCACTCCGAATCACCCCATTCGTACCAGTTATCCCATACGATAGAGGCGGTTTTTGGTGACACTTCACACCAGAGTGCAAATGGGTCAGACTTCTCAAGGTGCTCGCCGGTTTGAGATACAATATGATATTTGTAAACCTCTCCGACACCCACGTTTGGGATCCAGCCTTCCCAGATACCCGAGCTGTCCCACCTCGGCGCCAGTGCGTGGCCGCCCTTGTTCCAGCCGTTGAAATTACCGATCACGGAAATGTAGGTCGCATTCGGTGCCCATACTGCAAAGTAGGTACCTACCACGCCTTTGTGTTCCATCACGTGCGAGCCGAGCTTTTCGTAAAGCTTGAAGTGTTTTCCCTGACGAAAAAGATGAATATCAAAATCTGTAAAACGGCTAACTGTTTCGACCGCATTCAGCTCCTGACCCTCGGTTTTCAATGTTCCGTTTTCCGGAAGGTCGCTTGCTGACTTTGTTTTTTTATTATCCGCTGACTTAGCCATTTGTTTGAACGCAATTTGTGATAATCATTAAGAGAGTGTAAGATTTGCAATTTTATTAAACTATTTCTCTAAATGTATATATTTTTTTGCGCGATTTCCTTTGAAAATCGCGCAAAAAGCAGGGTATCAGATGTTCCCCGCCGCTTTCTCTACCTGGTCGAGAACACGCATGATATTGCCTCCCCAGATCTTCTCGATATCCTTCGCTGAATAGCCTCTTTTTACCAGTTCCTCGGTAATTGCGCCGATCTGGCTCACGTCTTTCAGTCCAATTACCTCGCCGCCGCCATCGAGGTCCATTCCGATACCAACGTGCTCGACACTGGTAAGCTTGATCACGTGCTCAATGTGGTTGACAGCATCCTGAATAGTCGGCATATCACCTTTGTACTTCTCGTTAATCGCCTTCATTTCATCACGCAATGCTTTTTTGTCTGCATCCGAAAGGTCCGTCTGACGGATTTTCAACCGTAGCGCTTTGAGTGACATTTCGTGTGGCTGGGAAGGTTTTTTTACAAAGCCGGGTACAAAGTTGATCTGGATCACACCGCCATTTTTGGCCAGTGTTTTAATCATTTCGTCTGTCATATTCCGGGGAACATCGCATAATGCGCGGCAGCTTGAATGCGAGGCGATCACCGGCGCTTTGGTCAGCCTGATCACATCGTAAAAGGTTGAATCCGACACGTGCGAGATATCTACCATCATACCGAGCCTGTTCATTTCCTTCACCACTTCTTCTCCAAACTTGCTGAGTCCATTGTGTTCCGGACCGTCGCCATCGGTAGACGAATCGCAGATATCATTGTTCAGCGAATGTGAAAGCGTGATATAGCGCAATCCAAGATCATAGTATTGTTTCACATTCGTGATATCCTTTCCAACCGGCCAGCCATTTTCCATACCTATAAACATGGCGCGTTTTCCTTCTTTTTGAAGACGGTAGGCATCTTTCGAGGTAGTTGCGATCGCCGCGATATCCGGGTGCAGGCGGGCAGTTTCATGTATTTTGTCAAAAATGGCGAGCGCCTTCTTTTTTGCTTCTGCATTCGCTTCGTCGGTTCGCTTGCCCTGGCCCAGGTAAACCGCAAAGAACATCCCGTCCATGCCGCCTTTGATCATCCTTGGAAAGTCAATCTGTGAACGGTCTTTCTCGTAATCGTGCTCGACAGCGATGTCGAAGCCTTCCTTCATCATGTTAATGGGCACGTCGGCGTGGGTGTCGATCGTCAGCGCTTTCGCGTGGATCTTGGCCGCTTTGGGCGACATTGGAGTAGGTGCTGTCTGTGCAATGGACAGGGCGGGCAACAGTAACAGGAGTAGTGTCTTTTTCATTGAACGGGTTGTAATTGGTGAATGGTCAGGAAAGCGCAATGTTTTTAAGTTGCCCCTTTTTTTCTGCAAAGTCAACTGCGTCAGTGCAATCCTTTATTTACTTCAATTTAAACCCGAATCCCGCCTATTCTGACTGTGTATTTGTGCTTTAAAGCCAGTCAGGTAAGTAAGGCAGGACTGCTGCCGTATTTAGGTTATATTCAATTCATCTACCCAAACACATCTGTGAACCCTTTCTCCAAGACCATCTTTTTCTCATTTGCATTGCTTCTGCTCCTTTGCGGCGGCTGCCAGGTCGCTAAAAATTCCACCCGGCATGGACTGCAGAACCTGCAAAATGAAGACCTCATGTACCAGTATTCCATCATCGATGCATTAATGGCGGGCGTATTTGACGGAGACCTGAATATCGCCGGTTTGAAAACGCGCGGCGACTTTGGGGTAGGTACCTTCAATAAAGTCGACGGTGAGCTGATCATGGACAAGGGCCGGGTGTATAAAGTATCCTTCGACGGCTCCGTGAGTGAAGTAAGCGATGCAGACAGTACCTCAGCCGCATTTGTCAAATACTTCAAAGCAGATACCGTCATCACACTTACCGGCGAGAACCTGAGCTATGAAAATGTACAGGAGCATTTACTCAAAATCCTTAATCCCAATGGTATATACGCGCTGCGGATCACAGGTAACTTCACGACGATGACAACCCGCGCCGCGCGGCCAGCCAAGCCTCCTTATCATACACTGACCCAGCATTTGAAAACAAACCAGGCGGTGTTTGAAATCAAAAACACGCAAGGTACCTGCAACGGATTTCTGCTGCCTCCGTACCTCGCCAGGACCAATGTGCCGGGCTTTCACCTGCATTACCTGTCGGGCGATATGAAAGCGGGCGGACACATATTCAAGTTTACCACGGGTTCCGTTCGCATTGAGGTTGATATTGCAAAAGGCTTTGTCATCGAAAACAACACAAATCCCGAATTCCGGACAGTAAACCTTAAACCGGATCGCGGGGAAGAGTTGAAGAAAATTGAATAGTTGAAGCTATATTTATGCCTCATTTTTCAATTTACAGCCAGTGAAAAAAATTGCGGGATACCTGCTTTTAATCGGACTGAGCGCCTGCTCTGCGTTCGGGCAGGTTACTTATTTCGGAGATATACTCGGGAAAGAATTCAAACAGGCCACCATTGTACAAGCCGCCGACTATGAAGGCAGTGTAACCTGTACGATCATCAGGAAAACAGCGACTCCAAAAAGCAGCAAAGCGGTTTTATACGTACACGGATTCAACGATTACTTTTTTCAGGAAGAAATGGCCGAGCGCTTTCTTAAAGAAGGCTACAACTTTTATGCAGTCGATCTGCGGAAATACGGACGCTCGTGGCTCGCGCACCAGAAGTTTAATAACGTAAGAGAACTGTCTGAGTATTTTCCCGATATCGATACTACCCTGCATATCATGCACAGCGAGGGAAATGATAAAGTACTTTTAATGGGGCATTCGCTCGGCGGGTTGATCGTGTCGGTGTATGCAGACGCCCGGAACGGACGCGAGCGGTTTGATGCAGTTCTGCTGAACAGTCCGCTATTCGCATTAAACATCAAATCAGGATTGAAAAAAACAGCGCTCCCATTGATGATCAAACGCGCCGAAAAACATCCGGAAACGGGTATAGACCTCGGGATCAATCCGCTTTACGGAGAAAGCCTGCATAAAGATTATCATGGAGAATGGGCTTATAGCTTGGGCTTCAAGCCGCTTATTGCGCCGCCCGTCAACTTTGGCTGGGTTCGCGCGGTGCATCTGGCGCAGGAAAAGTTGCTGCAAGGCTTGCAGATCGACAAGCCGGTACTCGTACTGCATGCTTCCAAATCCATTGACGAAAAGAAATGGAGCGACGTATTTTTCACTGGCGACGCAGTGCTGGACGTGAATGAAGTGGCGCGGCGCGCGCAGAATATCGTGGGCCAGTACAGTATTCAGGCGGTACCCGGCGGCATGCACGATCTCGTTCTTTCGCGAAAGCCTGTGAGAGAAGAGGTATATTCAACGATTTTTAACTGGGCGAAAAGAACGGTGAAGTGAGTGTGCGACTCACAAAAAAGCCGGAAGTACCCCAGGTACCTCCGGCTTTTTTCTTGGTGATAGTCTGGCAGCTCAGGCTGTGAATGTGAATGCCTTTCTGAGCAGTTCTAAACTTTTAGGTACCGAAGTTTCAGGGTTTTCCTTGCCCTCCATTTCGAGCGATACAAAACCTTTGTAGTTCGCCTTCTGGAATATTTTGCCGATGCGGGTATAATCCATTTCCTTATCGTAAAACGTCCCGCCGCCGTAGTAGGTTTTGGCCTGCACAATGGTCGCGTAGGGCGCCAGCTTTTCGAGTCCGGCATAAGGTTCTCCCACGAAATTGCCGGTATCCACATTCAGCCCCATGGACGGTGAGCTTTTCAGCGCATTGTACATTCTGAGTAGGTACTCGATGTTGGAAGACAGTCCCCAGTGGTTTTCCAGAGCAAGTACGATCCCTGCTTTCTCGGCATATTGCAGGCATTCGCCCATTCCGTCGATCGTCCATTTGATCCCGTCTTCATCGGTGTATCCCTCGATCGGCGGCTCTACACCGTGGGTATAGTAGTCGGTCTGGCGTTTGTTTTTGATGGTACCCCAGGAGCCCGTGTTCATGCGCACGCAGGGAATACCCATTTGCGAGGCTATATTGATGCATTTATAGGTATGCTCGATATCCGCTTTCCGCTTTGCTACATCAGGTTGAAGGAAATTCTGGTGAATGGATAGCAGGGGCATGGCGAGGCCGCTGTCAAATGCAAGCCGCTTCAATTTGTTCTGGTAAGCCACCGAATCTTCGGTCATCTGGCGGTGGAGTACTTCCACGCCGTCAAATCCAATCCTCGCAGCATGCTCGATCACTTTCTCGATTGGGTACTTGGTACCTGTCAGCGGCCAATAGGAGTAGCTGGAAACTGCGATAGGCAATCTTCTGGTCACAACCGGCTTTTTCTCAGGTGCGGCCATTGCCACAGTTCCCGTCAATATGCCAGCCGCCATCGCAGCCGATTTTTTAAGCCAGTCTCTTCTTGAATCCGGCGTTTCAGAAGTTGTAAAATTTTCCATTGTTGAAAAAGGTTGGTGGTTAGTAATAGGATCAGGAATTCTGTTTTGCAATAATGTAAATTCAATTCGTATTAAAAAATGAATGTAAAATATCTATAATTGTCCTCAAACAGTTACTTAGCCAATTCGTCATGAAAATTAAAACAGCAGTATTTCTTGCATCAAATGCCTTGTCACTAGCCACATACGTCCATTTTGCACAGGCAGAGCAGGCGCCGTTCAATCACACGGGAGCGGTCGCAGATCACGGGCAAACGGTACCCGATTCCCTTGATTTGTCAAAAATTCCCTTCAGCGAGAAAGAACTGGGAGAATTCCCCTTTTTGAAGCTTCCGGCAAACATCACCACGCTCAACAAACCACTTACACGGGAGTTTGATCGCCTGTTTTTTCCTTATAAAGGAGTGATGATCCCGGTTGAGGGTCACGTTTACAAAGCATTTATGACCAGCGTGGAAGGAAAAGAATGGTCGCTTCCTTATTTTGAAAAAACCTATCGGGAGCAGATCATCGCTGCCGGCGGTGTACTGATTTTCAGTGGGAAAGTGCCGCAGTCAGAGCTGGACAGGATCAAGGACGAGGCCAGCTATTTCGGAGAAGAAGGATCGATCGATTATCCCAACACGCTCGTGAGAGTGTATGCGATCAGGAGAAAAACCGGCGACCATGTGTTCATTCAATTTTCAGGATACAGTTCAGGCGGCTCCATCCAGATCCTGCAAAAAGAAGCTTCCAAATAGTTGTAAAGCCGATTTAAGACAAAAGTGCCACCTGGTTCTGACCACGTGGCACTTTTGTATGGTTTTTGGTAAAATCAGAATTTAAACGAAATCCCTGCATTCACAGAGTAATCGGCAAATGCAGCATCGCCTCTTGCAAAGGTGCCCGTGGCTGCTGAATAAGCTTTGTCCGTTACGCTCTGCGTGCGGTTGCGGGATAATGCGACCGGAACACTCACAAAAAAGCCGAATTTACCCGAAGAATAGCTGATACTCGGTTCAATGCTCCACACATATCCGGGTCTGCGGAAATCACCGCTTCCACCCACGAGATCGTGCACAGGAATACCTTCGAGGCGGGCACCGGCTGCCGCTGTTATTCCGCGTACCAGTCCGTTGATCGCATAGCTGACACCACCACGGGCCATATACTGGTCAGGAACACTCATAATCGCCTCGTTGGCAAGTCTTGGAGAAAGCGTCTCGCGGTAAGTTCTCACCCCGTTTTGCTCACGCGGATTGATCAGGTAATAGAAATTTCCGTACACGCCGAAGTTGTGCGTAAGGTTATAATAGGTATTTGCCTCCACTGTGAAGCCGGTCCCGCCATCGCCCAGCTGAATGGACTGGTCTACCGGGCGCAGTTCCTTACTTCCATTCGGTCCCACATTGTACCAGTAGTCCTCGTATTTATAATCGCCGGTTGGCAGCTTGATACCCAAACCCAGCTGCACATTACCGCGTGCACTTGTTTTAGGATCAAAAAGCCACCGGTAAGCTGCCACGCGCAAGTCGCCGATACCAAAAGAATGCATGCTGTGGCGCTGATTGAATTTGTTGGAGCCGTTGATCAAACCGTGCTCATAAAGCGAGGAGCGTGCATTGGAAATAATCGGTAAGTCGATCATAATGGACCAGCGGTCATTCAAAATCCGTGTCAGGTTGATGTCCAGCGACGCAGTATGGTTAATCACTTCGGTATGCTGCACGAGCCGCTCCTTGTTCTCGGTGGTACCTGAGTAATGGCGGAAAGATTTAAAATAGCGTGCACTGGTGGTCAAAACCCATTGCGGGTGGTCGGTGCTGTCTGCGTGAGCGAGCATGCAGGCATTTCCGGTGCTCCGGATCGCCACACAGCCTTGTGAATGAGCATTGAAGGAAACCAAAGAAGCAAACAACAATGCGAACGCGAGGTATATATATTTTTTCATGTTTGAATGGAATAAGCCAAATAGGAGATTTTAGCACGACAGCCACGGAAACTCAAAGCGAGCGCAATGCCGCCATGTTACCTGGTCTGCCGGATGTTTTGTGTAAAAAGAAAAAGGGGCTTATGCCTGGTTAGGAGGGGGACAAACAGGGGGTGCAAAAGGGCTACCTGCCGAAAGCAGATAATTGTCACTGATCTGCGCATCCGCCGGAATCCATTCCAGGATGTAGAAAATGTGCTTTCTGTTATTGGCAAGATAATCTTTAAGGAAGGATTTTAGGAGGACGGAATGAGCGCCCTTTTGCGGCCGCGCTCCTGCAATCTCATCCTGGATCCGCGACACTAATGCAGTGTAACGGTCACGCGCATTCTGGTCAAATTCGCAGTGTACGTAGAGTGTATCATTGATCAGCTGCTTGGTCTTCATCTGGTAATGCAGTCCCTTGTGCCGGATTTCACCCTCGGCAGGCTCCGCATTGTCCCAGCTGACCTGATAAGGCACATTTACAGGCACTTTGATCACGATATCCCCGCCAAAATCATCCTGCCCGCCGTAGTTTCCACCCGCGCCCGACATTGCGGGTGTTTCTTCCAGCAAATACACAACCGAATAGCCCGCTGTATTATACAGCAGCAGACCAAAAAGCAGAAGTGACAAGAGCCGGTTCAAACTGAAAGTGATTGATTTTTCAAATGTATAAAAAAGGAGGGAATGTTTATGGGGAGCTGGTTGCTATTAGCTGTTGGCTGTTAGCTGTTGGCTGTTAGCTATTAGCTGTTGGCTGTTAGCTATAATACTTCGGCTTTCGGCTATCATACTTCGGCTTTTTTTGATTACGCTGCCAACAGCCGACAGTTAACAGCCAATAACTAACAGCCAATAGCTAACGGCCAATAGCCGACAGCCGACAGCCGACAGCCGATAGCCGATAGCCGAAGTTACACCAGATTCCCTTTTTTTGATACTTTTGCGTCTGTTACGCGACATCACAAAACTATTAACCACCATCATGACGGGTATTCCCACGCTCGAAACCCCTAAATCTATCTTTCTTGTTGATGATGACGAGGATGATCGAATGCTCATTAAAGAAGCCCTTGAACAGGTGATGCAGGACGTCACTATCATCGAAGTAAACGACGGCGTCGAGCTGCTTGAACTGATGAACCGCCGGACCAGCCTGCACGAGCCTGCATTGATTGTCATGGATATGAACATGCCGCGAATGAGCGGTCTGGAAGCCTCGTCCGTGATCAGGAGCAGCAGCAAACTCCGGCACGTGCCCATTGTAATGTTGTCGACTTCCTCCAATCAGGACCTGATTTTCAAAGCCTACTGCCAGGGGATCAATGCGTATATCACAAAGCCGGTATCCTACAATGCATACAGCAAACTTGCCGAGTCGATAAGCGTCTCGTTTTTGAACAGTTATCCTGTGCAGGAGGAAGTTGCACTGCCCGAAAACCTGGAAGGCAAGAACATCCTGATCGTGGAAGACAGCGACGATCATTGGGAACTGATGAATATTTCTTTGCGAAAGATCCTGCCTGATGTACATTTCACACGTTTCAGCGACGATACCGCGGCACGCGAGTACCTGCGCGACAACATCGACGTATCCCCGTTTCCGATTGATATGATCATTCTCGACCTGTACTTACCTACCAAACAGCAGGGGCTTGATCTTCTGAGTACGATGAAAAACTCGGTTAATAAGCTGCCTTTTGTGCCGGTAGTTGTTTTCAGCTTTTCAGATAACCCGGCCGATATCCGCGAAAGTTATTCGCATCAGGCAAATGCATTTGTGATGAAGGGAAAAAACCTCAGAGAATCCATGCAGCTCTTCCGCCAGCTGTGTGATTTCTGGTGGAATACGATTTCGTCGCCTGCCCGGGTTTAGTGTGCTTTACCTCAGCTTTTTAGTTAGTTAAATGGGCGGCTGCATTCGCTCGAAACGGTTTGCAGGCAGGCATTTTATTTTCTGAAAATTTTGATAACCCGCATTTTCAGATAGTTTTGTCGAAACTTTAGGGGTGTCCCGATATGCGGACTGAGATAATACCCTTTGAACCTGATGCAGCTAGTACTGCCGAAGGGAAAAGTAAGAGATACTGCTATTGTATCTCAATGAATCTTTCCATAAAGGTCCATTCCTGAAGTTTTTCTCACAAAACGTTTTTCAGAATGGAAATCACAGTTAACGATCAATCCCGCGAAATTCCCGACCATTATTCGGTGCATCAGCTATTATCCGGGCTCTTTCCCGACAGCCTGAAAGGCGTTGCCGTAGCGATCAACCAGTCAGTGCTGGCGAGGTCTGAATGGGAGCGCCGCACGCTGCAGCCTCACGACCGCATTACCCTGATCAAAGCCACTCAGGGAGGATAACCGACCGTTTTCTCAAAATTCAGTTTACCAATCTTCACCCGAACCACGCTGTACCAGCTGCGGTTTGTCCAATCCTGTATGTTATGAAAATTGAAAAAACACCTGAAAGCGGCGTGATCACGAGGACCCCCTTTCCTAATTCGCGTAAAGTGTATGTGCCAGGCAAGCTGCACAACATTTCGGTAGCAATGCGCGAAATTGCGTTGAGCGACACCAGAATACACGGAAAGCCCGGCGCGACGGAACCCAATGTGCCTGTAACCGTATACGATACCAGCGGCCCTTTCACCGACCCGCACATTGACATTGATGTAAAAAAAGGCCTGCCGCAACTCAGGTCGGAATGGATCCGCGCGCGGCAGGATGTAGAGCAGCTTGAAACGATATCTTCCAGCTATGGGCGGCAGCGGCTGTCCGATGTTCAGCTGGACCATCTTCGGTTTGCGCATGTCAACAAACCGCTGCGCGCCAGGTCCGGGCACAACGTATCACAGCTTCACTATGCCAAAAAGGGGATTATCACAGCGGAAATGGAGTACATCGCCATTCGTGAAAACCAGCGGATCGACCAGCATTTTAGTGAAATGAATGGGCGGGCAGGTGCATTGTCGCACCAGCATCCCGGCCAGAGCTTTGGCGCAAATACCCCTCAATCTTTCATTACACCCGAGTTTGTGAGACAGGAAGTTGCCGCAGGCCGGGCAGTGATCCCCTCCAATATCAACCACCCCGAAAGCGAACCGATGATCATCGGGCGCAACTTCCTGGTCAAGATCAATGCCAACATTGGTAACTCTGCGGTTTCGTCGAGCATTGAGGAAGAAGTGGAAAAAGCCGTATGGGCGTGCCGCTGGGGTGCAGATACGATCATGGACCTGTCAACGGGTAAGAATATCCATGAAACGCGCGAGTGGATCATCCGCAACTCGCCTGTGCCCATTGGTACCGTGCCGATCTACCAGGCGCTGGAAAAAGTGAATGGCAAAGCGGAGGACCTGACGTGGGAGCTGTTCCGCGACACGCTGATCGAGCAGGCGGAACAGGGAGTGGATTATTTCACGATCCATGCCGGTGTTTTGCTCCGCTACATTCCGCTCACCGCCAGGCGCATCACGGGTATTGTGTCAAGAGGAGGTTCCATTATGGCCAAATGGTGCCTGGCGCATCATAAGGAAAACTTCCTGTACACGCATTTTGAAGAGATCTGCGAGATCATGAAAGCGTATGACGTGGCTTTCTCGTTAGGCGACGGACTGCGGCCGGGCTGCATTGCCGACGCAAATGACGCCGCGCAATTTGCAGAGTTGGAAACACTGGGTGAGCTGACCAAAATTGCCTGGAAGCACGATGTGCAGACGATCATCGAAGGTCCGGGTCACGTGCCGATGCATTTGATCAAAGAAAATATGGAAAAGCAGCTGGAACATTGCAGCGAAGCACCTTTTTACACTTTGGGCCCGCTTACTACCGACATTGCACCCGGCTACGATCATATTACCTCCGCCATTGGCGCCGCGATGATCGGCTGGTTTGGTACCGCCATGCTTTGTTATGTGACGCCGAAAGAGCACCTCGGCTTGCCCAACAAAAAGGATGTGAAAGACGGAGTGATCACCTACAAAATTGCCGCCCACGCAGCGGATCTGGCCAAAGGTCACCCGGGTGCACAGTACCGCGACAATGCATTGAGCAAGGCGCGGTTTGAGTTCCGGTGGGCAGACCAGTTCAACCTCTCCCTCGATCCCGACACAGCCCGCGAGTTTCACGACGAAACATTACCTGCCGAAGGTGCCAAAATCGCGCATTTCTGTTCCATGTGCGGCCCTAACTTCTGTTCGATGAAAATCACCCAGGATGTGCGCGAGTATGCAGAAGAGAATGGGATGCTGACCAGCGCAGACATTGAAGAAGGTATGCAGGTGAAAGCCCGCGAGTTTGCACAGAAAGGCAGCGAGATCTATTTATAAGTATGAAAATCATCATCATATCCCGGCCCGACTTCTTTGAGGACGAAGCAACACGGATCAATGCGCTGTTTGATCAGGGAATGCAGCTGCTGCATTTGCGGAAACCAGATTGTAGCAGGGAAGAGCTCGCCTCACTGCTGCGTGACATCAATCCTGTCAACTATCCAAAGATCGCATTGCACCAGCACCATGAACTCGCAGAGGAGTTTGGTATTAAAAGGCTGCATTTTCCGGAGCAGCTTCGTTTGGCGCAAACAGAAGAATTGCTTCAAGATCAAAAATTACGAGGCTTTACACTCAGTACTTCCATTCACAATCCTGATGAACTGGCATGGTTATCCAATGCATTCAGCTATACGTTTTTAGGCCCGGTTTTCGATAGTATTTCAAAACTGAATTACCGCGCCGCATTGCCGGAGAATTTCAAGCTAGATCGTCTCAGTTTCAAAGGGGAAGTAATCGCAATCGGCGGGATTAATGACTCTAAATTGCAGGCTGTATATCAAATGGGCTTCAATGGCGCCGCACTCCTCGGCAGCATCTGGCTAGATCCCAACAATTCTCTTAACAGAATTGGCAGGCTGCAATTTATTTCTCAGGAGAATGGAGCGATCTCGCATCTGGATAGTATCAGCAGGGCTTTGGAGGCGGGTTGCCGCTGGATACAGCTTCGCGTGAAGAACAAGCCCGAGGAGGAAGTGCTGCAACTCGCCTGGGAAGCTACCCGGCTGTGCGACCGATATGGCGCGAAGCTGATCATCAATGATTTCCCAAGGGTTGCGCAGGCAGTGGAAGCCTACGGGCTGCATCTTGGACTCACGGATATGGCTGTTCCACAGGCGCGTGCATTGGTGGGAAGCCAAATGGTAATCGGCGGCACGGCCAATACCTGGGAAGATATCGTTCTCCGCGTGCAGGAAGGCTGTGACTACATTGGCCTGGGACCATTCCGGTTTACTACTACCAAGCAAAACCTCAGTCCGGTACTTGGGCTGGAAGGTTACATTGCGCTAATGCAAAAAATGGCTGCGGCAGGGTACAACACACCTATTATCGCGATCGGGGGCATTGTTCCTGATGATGTACCGGCCTTGCTCGCAACCGGAGTACACGGTGTCGCTATGTCGTCGGCGCTTCTCAATGTACCTGATCCGCAGGTTATTTTTCACCAAATTCAGAAAGCATTATGTTGAAAATTGCAGATAAAACATTCAATTCCCGCCTTTTTACGGGCACGGGTAAGTTCAGCTCTTCGCAAATCATGGAAGAAGCCCTGCTTGCCTCTGGTTCCGAGCTGGCAACCGTCGCTTTACGGCGCGTGGATATTCATAGTAGCCAGGATGACATTCTCCTGCATTTAAATCATCCCCAAATCAACCTTTTGCCCAATACTTCCGGGGTAAGGACAGCCAGGGAAGCCGTTTTCGCGGCGCAGCTCGCCCGGGAAGCATTGGAGACAAACTGGCTCAAACTCGAAATCCATCCCGATCCCAAGTACCTCATGCCCGATGCTATTGAAACACTGAAAGCGACAGAGGAGCTGGCAAAGCTTGGGTTCGTCATTCTTCCTTACATACACGCCGACCCGGTGCTTTGCAAGCGGCTTGAAGAAGCAGGAGCAGCCGCCGTAATGCCGTTGGGCTCGCCGATAGGCAGTAATAAAGGATTGAAGACGATTGACTTTCTCGAAATCATCATTGAACAAAGCCAGGTACCCGTGGTGATCGACGCGGGAATCGGGGCTCCTTCGGACGCAGCCAGGGCAATGGAGATTGGAGCCGATGCAGTGCTGGTAAATACAGCAATAGCCTCTGCCGGAGATCCGGTACAAATGGCGCGTGCCTTCCGCATGGCCGTAGAGGCAGGCAGAATGGCATTTGAAGCAAAATTAGGAAAACAGGGAAGCCAGGCTTCTGCCAGCAGCCCGTTAACAGCGTTTTTAGATGAGCTTTAAGCAAGTTTTTGAGCAACATCCGTGGGAAGAGGTGAAGGCCAGTATTTACGCAAAAACCGCCTCGGATGTAGAAAAGGCACTTTTATCGGAAAAGCGAACACTGGAAGATTTTAAAGCGCTGATATCTCCTGCTGCTACCGCCTACCTTGAACCTATGGCGCAGCTGAGCCGCAAGCTGACTCAGAAGCGTTTTGGCAAGACTATTCAGATGTACATTCCACTATATCTTTCGAATGAATGTACCAATATCTGTACCTATTGCGGATTCAGTTTGGATAATAAGGTTCGGCGCAGGACACTCTCGGAGGCTGAGATCTTGCAGGAGGCAGAGGTGATCAAAAAGCTGGGCTACGAACATGTGCTGCTGGTAACAGGAGAGGCAAACCAGACTGTTCACGTGGATTATTTCAAAAAAGTGCTGCGCCTGCTGCGGCCACATTTCTCAATGATCTCGATGGAAGTGCAGCCGCTCGACACCGAGGAATATGGAGAGCTGATTCCGCTGGGACTGAATACCGTATTGGTTTACCAGGAAACCTACCACCAGGAAGATTACCGTAAACATCATCCCAAAGGCAAAAAATCCAACTTCCTGTACAGGCTGGAAACACCCGACCGGCTCGGCAAAGCGGGCATTCACAAAATGGGATTGGGTGTGCTGATCGGTTTGGAAGATTGGCGGACAGACAGCTTTTTCACCGCATTGCACCTTCAATATCTTGAAAAAACATATTGGCAAACGCGGTACAGCTTGTCTTTTCCGCGCCTCCGCCCATTCTCCGGCGGACTCGAACCAAAAGTTGAAATGTCGGACAGGGAACTGGTTCAGCTGATTTGTGCCTACCGGATCATGAATGAAGAAGTGGAGCTTTCCCTTTCAACCCGGGAGTCGGAGAAGTTCAGGGACCATTGCATTCAGCTGGGGATTACCTCGATCAGTGCGGGTTCCAAGACCAACCCCGGCGGCTATGCGGTGGAAGCGGGCTCGCTGGAACAATTTGAGATCTCAGACGAACGTTCACCCGGGGAAATCGCCCGGGTGATACGAAACAGCGGCTATGAGCCCGTTTGGAAGGATTGGGATACTTATATGCAGGGCAGTATGGCTAATAGTTAGGATTTTGTCTGATATTCGGATTGGCGAGGATTTCACTTTGGGGAATGGGCCAGAGGTAATCCCTTTGCGGATTGTAGGCCCGTTCCTCTACTTTTACCGCCACGCCCGTTTCCGGGTTTGTAGCGCCGTAAACCTGTCCGTTCATTACTTTATCAACAATCCCCCAGCGCCGGATATCATAGTAGCGCTGTCCTTCAAAAGCCAGCTCGGCCTGGCGCTCGCGGCGGATCAGCTCGCGCATTTTGGCTTGTGAATTATACACCTTAACATCCACATTGGGCATATTGGAACGGTTCCTGACCATATTGATGTACTTCGTCACATCGGGATTGTTCCATTCACCGGACTCAATCAATGCCTCGGCGTAGTTCAGCAATACCTCTGCATACCGGACGATCATAAAGTCCAGCGAGCCACCTCTTGGCTGCCGGTCACGCGGGTCGAGGTACTTCTTGATCCAGTAACCTGTTGCAGTCGACTTCTCCAGACCAATGCGGTCGGGGTTGGTGGGAGAGCTGTTAAACGGATCTACTTTGTAGGTATTGTCAACAAAGTTCTGCCCCGAGAACAGGACTGAAGCTACCAGTCGCGGGTCGCGGTTGTTGCGGTAATTCGGGTTTTTACGGTAAATAGCTAATGAATCAGCCCCGAGTTCGGCCAATGTTTTTCCTTGTCTGGTTTCCCAGTTCTCCACTACTGTGCTGGTTGGCGAAGTGTAAGTTTCTCCGCCAATACCAAAAGGTGCAAACCGCGTCCAGGCAATGCTGGCACCGCCCGGGCGAATCATGATCCGCTCGTTGTTGAGCATTCCCGTGTAGGTAAACAGCTCTGCAAGGTGGTTGGCCCCTGCGGTTTTGCTGGTGTAAAGCTGGTATATGTTCTTATCGATAACAGCTTTGGATGCATTTTTAGCCAACTCAAAATCTTTGTAAAACAATGCAAGCCGCGCGATCAATGTCCAGCAGGCCGAGCTGTTTACCCGCCAGAACTCGTCATTCGTGTAAGTATCCGGCAGGTTCTTGGCGCATTCGGTCAGTTCTGAGATAATGAAATCGTACACTTCCTGTTCGGTATTGCGTGAAAGCGTATTTTCATTGGGTGTAAGTGATTTCGTTACAATGGGAATTGCACCGAAAAACTGGAACAGCTCCATGTGATAGTAAGCCCGCAATGCCCGCGCTTCGTACTTCATGCGCGTTTTCAGGCCCTCGTCCATAAAGCATTTATCAACGTGTTCGAGAAAACGGCTCGCGCGTCGGGTACCCGAGAAGTCGGAACTCCAGAACCAGAGTGCGGTACTCCAGTTACTGTTGTGTACCCCGCGTGTAAATTCCTCATAGGCACCAATGTAGTCGGCCCGGTGTACGGCCTCGTCGCTCAGGCCGGAGATAATCATGATATTGCTCGTATTCAGCGGCATATCGCGACCGTTCGTTCCACCGGGCAATGCATCATAGACGATTTTCAAAGCATCCCGCGCATGCGTTTCCGTTTCCCAGAATTTATCATCTGTTATACCAGTCGGGTGATTTTGGGTCAAAAAATCTTCGCAGCCGGTGAATGCGGTCAGCAGTACCAGCGTCAGGCAGATCCTAGTTATCTGTTTCATATTGGAAGTTGTCAGAATTTTACGTTGATACCCACCGTGTACACTTTCATAATGCCGTAAGTCCATTGGTTACCCAGACTCTCGGGATCCATCAGTTTCATAGGTGTAAAGACGAACGGATTTTGTGCATTCAGGTAAAACCGCGCAGCCGACGCGCCCACCTTCCGCACTGCATTCACAGGCAGGTTGTACCCCAGCTGAATGTATTTCACCCGGCAATAAGCTCCGTTCTGAATCCAGAAATCGGACGAAAGCTTGTTGTTGGCAGGCGTGTTGGACAGCCTCGGGAAACTTGCATTGGTACGTTCGGGAGTCCAGTAGCGCTGCGAATAGTAAATGGTGGGTACACCGCCGTCTGCCGTCTGGTCGAGCGGGTAGGCGAGCATTCCTGTGAGCCGCTGATCGCTTTTGCCGGTACCTTGCACCAGTATTTCGATATCAAATTTCTTGTGCGCCAGCCGCAGGTTGGTAAAGTAGTTGAACATCGGTACCGGATTGCCGATCGCTTCCTGATCCGGCGCGTCGATTTGTCCGTTTCCATTCAGGTCCACATACCGGATATCGCCAGGTTTTGCACCGACTACTGTTGGCAGCAATGGCATTCCTTCACTGTTGAAATCGCTTTCCTGCAGTAGCCCGGCACTGCGGTAGCCGTAAATGCTGCTGATCGGACTGCCTTCCTGGTTAATTGACGTGCTGGTCAGATACGGACCATTTTGCAGTTTGATAATGCGGTTTTTGTTGTACGAGACGCCCGGCTTTACAGACAAATTCCAGTTAGAGCCAAGTTCTTTGAAGTAGTTGAGCGAAACTTCCCAGCCGCGGTTTCTCACCTTTCCTGCATTAATAGGCACATTTCCCATTCCACCCACGTAGGAAACCTGCGGATTGAGGATAATGTCTTTGGTCATCTTGTCATAATAATCGAAGATCAGTTCAAGCGAGTTACCAAACAGTCCGAGGTCGAGGCCAACATCAAAAAGCCCGACGGTTTCCCAGGTGATATCCGGATTGCCCCAGATGTTTTCGTATCCGTTGGTACCCTGCACAAGCGTCTGGTAGCGGTAAAGCCCGATGTTCTCATTTCCCAACAATCCGTACGACGCCCGCACTTTCATGTTGTTGATAAACTTCACGTTTTTCATAAACTCCTCCTGGTGCACATTCCAGCCGATCGCCGTAGAAGGAAAAAAGCCCCATTTGTGCCCCGGGCCGAATTTGGATGAACCATCCGCGCGCGCAGTCGCCTCGATCAGGTACTTGTCTTTGTAAGAATAGTTCAGCTTCGTATAACCCGAAACCATTGTATTTACATCCCATGATCCTGCACTGTTCTTTTCAGTTGAGAACCCGCCAAATGCGTAGAGCCGGTGATCGTTGCGGGTGAAAGTGTAATCCGCATTCGCCGCCAGGTACATGTAAGTAGCTCTTTCAAAAGTGCCCGAGCGCGTTACACCCCAGCTTTGCACAAGCTGGTTGGTGCCGTAGTCGAAGAAGTTGTAAGCATCTGCCACTGAGCGGCGCTGGTCGCTGTTCAGCCGGAAGCTGAATTGTCCTTTGAGATTGAAATCCGGGAAAACTTCCCATTTAGGCTGCATATTGATCATCGCCTGAGCACTTTCAAAGTCGCGGTACCCACCTTTCTCAGCATAGGCCAGCGGATTCACAATGTCTGCATAGCGGCCGTACATGGTCCTGCCGTTTTTTTCAGGGTATTTTGGTAAAATGGTAGGAGGTACCCTGTACACATCTTCCAGTATCCGGTTACCAAAGCCTGAACCTTCGTCGGGCCGGAAGTTGTTGCGGGTATTTCTTTTTATGGCTAACAGATCTACATCAAAAACAAAGCTTTTGTTGACGGTAATGGAGGTATTCGCGCGGATATTAAAACGGTTCATTTTGTTCAGGGGGATCATTCCATCCTGAAACATATAGTTGGCTGTCACCGCAAACCGCGCCAGGTTATTACCGCCGTCAAGTGAGATTGAATGGCTGGTAATGGGTGAGTTTTCCTTCACGATCAGGTCGACCCAATCGGTGTTCGGGTACAGGATAGGGTCGGAGCCGTCCTGGGTTTTGCTGATCACATCCTCGGAGTAAAAAGGCTGGTTACCCGAGTTGACGCGCGCTTCATTGTACATCCGCATGTACTGCGGTGCATCCACAAGCTCCTGCAGGTAAGTAGGGGACTGGCTGCCCACGTACCCGTCGTAAGTCACGCTGATCTTGCCCGGCGTTCCCCTTTTGGTAGTTACCAGGATCACCCCGTTCGCGGCTCTCGCGCCATACATTGCCGAAGCTGCCGCATCTTTCAAAACGGTCACACTTTCTACGGTAACCGGGTCTATGTGGTTCATATCCATGGGGATACCGTCTACCAGGATCAATGGATTGGAGTTGCCGAGTGTACTGATCCCCCTGATCTTGATCGCCGCCGCATCACCGCCCGGCATACCCGAGCTTTGCTGCACCTGCAAGCCGGTTACACCACCTTGCAGCGACTGCGAGAGTGTAGTAATGGGTTTTCCGCTGATTTGCGAAGCTACGTTCAGGGAAGAGATTGAACCGGCAATGTGCTTTTTCTTCTGCTCGGTTTGTCCGACTACAATCGCTTCGTCGAGGCTGGCTACTTCTTCCTGTAATGCGATGATCAGGTTGGAATTGGCAGATTTGGCAAGATGCTCCACGCTCTTGTGGCCTACCATTGAAAATACCAGTATTGCATCCCTGGGAACATCAATAGCGAAGTAGCCGTTTTCGTCCGTCGAAGCACCGTCGGTAGTACCTTTTACAGCGATCGTAACGCCAGGCAGTTCGCGCGGCGGCTCGTGCGTGTCGAATACCTTTCCTTTGATCGTGATATTGTCCGCAGCAATCCGCGCTTTTTCAGGAACCAATGCAGCTGCCGGCTCCGGACGCGCCGGAATGGCTGGAAAAGTTTGCGGCTGCGTTTCTTTCTGCTGCGGGCTCAAAGGCGCAGGTTTCATGAAATCCCTGCTTTTACGCTGGTCAACCAGCACGTAAGTACCCTTTTTTACCTTCAAAAAACCGATGCTTGTGGATTGCAGCAGCGTTTTCAGGTTACTTTCAAAAGATACACCCGAGCGGATCGCATTGCCCGGTAGAAGTACTTCCGGCAATATCTTTTCTTCAAACAGAAGGTCTACGTGGTACCGGTCTTTCAACAGCAGCAGCATGTCTTTCAGCGACATAGCGCGCTGAGGTTCTACGCGTTGCTGGGCCGGGTGACTTTTCAGCTTGGCCAGCAGCTGGCCCGATACCAGGGTAGGTAATGTACTGACTGCAAGCAAAAGGAATAGCCGCCGGACCAAATGTAGTCTTTTATGCATAATCAGTGGGTTGTTTAAGGGTTGGTTAGGATGAAATGGAAAGGATCAGGGAATAGGAATAATCTGTAATTGCTTCTTGGTTTTAACGATTTCAAAGCCGTACATCACCGACATATTGGTCAGCAGCTCCTCGGCACTTTCAGCAGGGAAAGAGCCTGTGGCAGTACGTATAGCCAGGTTTTTGTCGGCAATCTGTACCTGCACGCCAAATACTTCCCGGATACGCTCGGCCACTTCGCTCAGCGGCGTATTATCAAAAATGAAGCGGTGCTGTTTCCATGCAAGCCCGGCTTCGAGCTGGGCGGCGGTCAGCTTTTCTACTTTGATCTTGCCACCGGTGTCAATCGTGGCGCGCTCGCCGGGTACCATTGTGTGCGACTGGCCGCGCGCGGGAGGGGACAACCGTACTTTTCCTTTGTTAAGGACCACATTTGTATGTTTCTCTCGGGTATAAACCGTAAATTCTGTACCGAGCACAGTTACCAGCGCATTGTCCATGGTATGCACCTCAAAAAGCTGGTGATCGGGCAAATGCCTGACCGAAAACTCCGCTTCACCTTCCAGGTACACGTTCCGGTTGGAATTCCCGAAAGTCCAGCGGGGAACGCGCAATACAGAATTCGCATTCAGCGTAACGCGGCTTCCGTCGGCGAGCAGTATGGTGTTTGTTTTACCAAAATCGGCGTGATAATGCGCATATACCAGGTAATCGCGACCCAGCCAGCCGGCAAATGCGGCCAGTAACAATGCAATAACGGCAGCAAAACGGTAGCCTGTAAACGCAGACCGACGGGCCGCAGGTTTCAGATCTCCGGCAGGAGCAGCCTCACGCGGCGTGCGCATATACGCGCTGAAACGTTCCAGCGGCGCGGCGAGCTCCGGATCGTAGAGCGGAAAAGTAGTCTCCCATTCGGCAAGCCAGCTGTAAAACTGCTCACGGGCCGCCTCCGATTGCAGCCATTCTTCAATGAGCTTCTTTTGCAATGGAGAAGTCCGGCCGGCGAAATGTTCGAAAAGGAAGGATTTGTTGATTAATGACATGGCATGGTATGGATAACCTGACTGACAGACAGGCAGGAAGAAGTGATTACCTAAAGACTGGTTATGATATTTTCAAATTCTTTCATCAGGATCCCCGATTGCGCGAGCAGCAGGATTTCGGTCCAGTAATGCCGCAGGCCGCTTCTCAAAATGGAAAGTGCCTTGGCAATGTGGGCTTCAACCGTCCGCGTGGAAAGATTAAGCTCTGCTGCGATCTCCTTGCCGGCTTTTCCTTCGAAACGGTTCATGATGAATACCTTCTGGCATTGGGGCGAGAGGCTGGTTACCAGCGTATTTACCTGCTGATAAAGCTCTTCGTACTGCATGATCTTCTCGGGCAGAATGGAATGGACGGGATCGTTTTCACCGATCGCATCGAGCGACAGCGTTTTGTTCTGCTCTTTTTGGAGGTAATTAAAGCAGCGGTTTCGCACCGCACCGAACAGGTAAGCGCCGAAAGACGAATGCACGGTGTGGTAGGATTCGTTGTCCCAGAAATTGCAGAAGATCTCGGCGACAATATCCTCAGCAATGTCTTTGGAATAAACAAAACGCACCGCGTGGCTGCACATCGGCTTGTAGTATCGCTGAAAAAGCAACTCACAACCCTTCTGCACGTCGGTTTCAAAGGTTTTCCGGATGAAGAACTCGCCGTCAGACAGCCCGCCTCCGTTGCCTGCACGCGCAGCCGCATTGCCCGTCGCAAAACGGCTGCTTTCTTCGTCTTCTGAATGATCCGGCCTGGTAAATCCACCCATATTGCAATGATTTGGCTCTGTATTGATATGACAGACAGCCAAAACTAATTACCTAGCCGCTCACGAAATATTTTTCTGTAAAATCATTTTTTGCCCGAAAGCAGCTTGCCCGCCTTTAATGCAAACGCCCGGATCGCAGACCCGGGCGTTTTGAAAAGTATATACAGCTGGTTAGGGAGCCACTTCCACGATCATTTCAATCTCCACCGCAATACCCGAAGGGAGCGATGCTACACCAACAGCCGAGCGGGCATGCTTGCCGCTTTCACCAAAAACCTCGACCATAAAATCGGTAAAACCATTGATTACCTGCGGCTGCTGTGTGAGTGAAGGCGCTGAATTGACCATTCCGAGTACTTTAACAACTCGTTTAATCTTATTCAAATCACCGATTTCGTATTTCAGGGAAGCCAGCAGCGCGATACCACAAAGTTTGGCAGCTTCTTTTCCCTGCTCCACCGTCAGGTCATCGCCCACTTTGCCGAGGATCTGTCCGCCACCGGGCTTGTCTGGTCCGTGGCCTGACAGGTACACCAGGTTGCCCACGCGGACAGCACGCAGCAGGTTACCTTTGGAAGCATTCAGCTTGGGCAGGGTAATGCCCATTTCTGTCAGCTTCTTCTCCACGTCGGGGCGTGACTGCGCGAATGAGGGACTTGCAAATACGGCCAGTATAAAGGCGAGGATAATTTTGGAAGCGGTTTTTGACATGATCAACAATTAAGATGTGATCGTCAAAAATAGCCCGTTTTATGCTTCAAACATAAAAAAAGCCGCACTTCTGGTGAAATGCGGCCGGTATTAATGCATTTTAAACTTTTGCTATTCCTGTTTTTTCAAGCATAAAGTTGTGCAGTTCTGTGTTATGTACGAAAGGTATCAGCGCTTCGCTGCCGGGACCGAACATGGCGAGTTCCACATAATCAGCGGAATGGTCCATTCCGGCCCAGCCGACTCCGGTATAGCTGCTCTGGATAGCGCCGAGCTCCCGGAAAAGCTTCTTATTGGTGATATAGAGTCCTTTTTCGTTTTTATCACCCAACAATCCGATCAGTTTTTCAGCTTCCGCCTGCTTGATCGCGTACCCTTGTGCGAACTCAATGCGCTCGGTGAGCTGTGCGGCCGTTGGGATTTCTTTCAGGTCACCCAGGATCCAGTTGTTGGTATGTCTGAATTTTTGAAAAAGATCAAATTGCTTGTCGCTGCCGAACAATCCGGGATTTCCATTGCCGTGATCTGTGGTGATGATCACGAGTGTTTCCTTGTCTTTTGCGGCAAAATCGAGTGCCACTTTAATCGCCTCGTCAAATGCGATCTGATCGTAGAGCAAACCGGCCGCATCATTTGAATGCGCAGCCCAGTCTACCTTGCCGCCTTCAATCTGGATCGCAAATCCTTTCGGGTTTTTGGAAACCAGTTCAAGCGTTTTTGCCGTCATTTCTGCAAGGGTAGGTACTTTTCGTTGAAGGTCCTTATTCTCGAACGTGTCGAGGGAATAGGGAAGTGCGCCTTCGCAGTAAATACCGAGAATGGGCTTTTGAATGTTATTGAGCGCCTGCATCGCATTGCGGTCACGGGCGACGGTGTAACCCGCTTTTGTGTAATCTGCAAAAAGGTCGGCTTTGTCTTTGCGCTTTTCTCCTGAAAAGAACTCTGCGCCTCCGCCCATCATCACGTCAAATTTGAGATCTAGGTATTGCGACGCGATTTCCGATTCGTCTCCCCGCGATTTGTTATTAATGCAAAAACCCGCCGGCGTCGCGTGGGTGATCGTCACTGAAGTAACACAGCCTACCGACTTGCCTGCCTCCTTGAATTTTTGAAGAATGGGCTTATTGAAGCTGCCGTCGGCATTCACATTCAGGTTTCCGTTCGGTACTTTTTTGCCGCCGCCCCAGGCGGAGCTGCCTGCTGCTGAGTCGGTTACTAACGCATTGGAAGAAGAAGTTTCCATGAATGCGCGGCTGCCGGTTTGTTCAAGGTACAGCTTCATCCAGCTGGTATCGCGCCCTTCTTTGCGTTTGAGCAACAGGTCGGCCATATTCAGCGTACCGGTACTCATACCGTCGCTGACCATGAAGATGATATTCCTGGCTATGCTGCCTTTCTTAATGGGAGCCGAAGTTTTGCTATTGCCGCCGAACAATGCTGGACCAGCCAAAAGTGCCGCCGAGCTGTTTGTAAAAAAATCCCTTCTTTTCATTTCCTGAGTGAATGTAAATGCATTGGCTACAATGCGTCAACGCAGCCGCAAAGGACGGATTTGAATGTAAACAGAAGCTAAATGGGCGATTATGGATTTGTTAAGATTTTCAAACTGATCTTTTTCATATTTCGACGCGATACTGGTCAGGTTTCGGGAAGGCGAATGCGCCTAGTTTTGACTTTGGGATTTTATCAGAATTTTATCCAAAGTCAAACAATGCATACATTCCATATTCCCGTTCTCGGGTTAGGTTATTCGGTGGATACACCGGCCAAAGTCGCGCATTACGGCATTTCGTCAGTTGCTTCAATTGTCGACGACGAGATGATCGAGCGCATGCGCAGGTTTCATTCGCTCCAAAACAACGAGGTTTATACGCCTATCAAGAAGGATGAGCCTGATTTCAGGAGCCGCCGCATCACGGAATACCTCAATCTGCTCGACAGGATCGTCAACAGGAAATTCAACGATCTCCGCCATTCGCCTTTTGAGAACGGAACAGAAATCACCCGCTACTTTACCCTGCTGCCCGATACCGCTCCGCTCAAACTGCTGTACCTGCAAATGCTGGCCACAGAAAACCCGGCCGAACGTGCTGAAATGGAAGAACAGCTTCGAAACGGCCTGGTCAAAGGCGCGATTGATGTGAATATCATGTCCAAGGTCGACAAGCTGAACAAGGATGTATACGGCGAAAAGCTTCCTGACCAATTTTCTGACGCGTCGGCTGCATTGCGCGGTTTTGCCAACAGCAACCTCAATGCATCGCTCGTACTTTCGGCCGGCATGAACCCGAGGTTGTACAATTACCTGGATCAGTTTGATGTTTTTCTGCCCGATACCGATGGGAATTTTGGTAAAAGGATCATTCTGAAAGTCAGTGATTTTCGCTCTGCATTGATCCAGGCCAAGTACCTCGCCAAAAAAGGAATATGGATTTCGGAGTTCCGGATTGAGTCTGGGCTGAATTGCGGCGGCCACGCGTTTGCTACCGATGGTTATCTTCTCGGGCCTATCCTCGAAGAGTTCAAAGAGAAAAGGCAGGAGCTTATCGACGAACTTTTTGGCTTGTACCAAAATGCGCTTTTAGCAAAGGATATTAAGCTAACCAATGCGCCTGCACTTCGCATTACCGTTCAGGGTGGAATCGGAACGGCGAAGGAAGACAGCTTTTTGCTTGAACATTACCAGGTAGATGCTACCGGCTGGGGCAGCCCCTTCTTACTTGTTCCCGAGGCGACCAATGTGGATCAGGAAACTCTGCGTAATCTCGCGGGTGCCGATGAGTCAGACTATTATGTAAGCAATTCTTCCCCGCTGGGTGTTTTGTTTAATAATTTCAGAAAGAGCAGTTCTGAAAAGCAGCGACTGGAAAGGATTGCGAAAGGCAGGCCGGGAAGTCCGTGTACCAAGAAGTACCTCGTGTCCAATACCGAATTCACCCAGGAACCTGTTTGCACCGCCTCGCGTGAGTATCAGAATTTGAAAATCAAGCAATTGAAATCCCTGAACCTGCAGGAAAGTGAATACCAGGAGCAATTCAATGCAGTTACCGAGAAAGTATGTCTGTGCGACGGACTGAGTACCGGCACGCTGATCAAGCATGGTTTGCTGGGCGCGAGAGAAAACCACGGCGTTGCGATTTGTCCCGGCCCCAACCTGGCCTGGTTCTCTGAGGTGGCTTCGCTCGACGAAATGGTGGCGCATATCTATGGCAAGATCAACCTGCTGTCCCACGTAGCCCGGCCGAATATGTTTATCAATGAGCTCAATTTATATGTGACGCATTACCGGAAAGACGTGGAACTGCACCTCCGCAACTTCACTGACAAAAAGCAAAAATACCTGACCAGGTTCCGCGAACAGTTGCTGGCAGGTATCGATTATTACAAAACCCTGATCCCGCAAATGCAGAATCAGGATGAAGCTTATCGTGCGGAAATGTTAAGGCAATTGACGGAAATTGAATCCGGTTTGACGGTTGCTGAACTCGCGATCTGCGCCTGAGAAGTTCAAATGCGCAGCTGGACCAAAAGTCTAGTTGCGCATTCTTGCCAATTTTTCGTACTCAAAAACAGTGATCAGGCTTCCTTTCATATCGATCAGCTTTTCCTCTTTGAAATCTGATAAAGTCCTGATCACCGTTTCAGTGGCAGTACCTACAATGGAAGCAATGTCTTCACGGGTGATGGACATGGAAAATGGTTTCGATTTATCTTCCTGATAACGCTGCACCAGCATCACCAGCGCCTGCGCCACCCGCTTTCTCACCGAGTTATATGCCAGTTGCAGCAAACGGTCTTCCCGGTCTTTGATCTCGTTCGAGAGCATTTTGATAAACTTAGAAGATACCTCGCGGTTGGCCTGCAACAGGTTGAAAAAGTCATCTTTGGGGATCATGGAAAGCTCCGATTCTTCGAGGCAAATGGCGGTTTCCTGGTAAGGTTCGCCCTGTAAAAGATCGAGGTAACCGAAGAAATCGCCCTCTTTGTACAAATCGGTAATGTACTCTTTACCACTGCCGTTCGATTTATAGGACTTCACTTTTCCTTTCCTGAGAAAGTAGATATTAGAAGGATAGCTGCCTTCGGTGTAGATAGTATCCTTCTTTTTCAGCGTTCTCGTTTTCTTATCCTCGGCCAGTTTCGCGATCATATCAAAAGCCTGCGCGTCCTCGATAAACTGGTCCAGTCCACTGGCTGAACGCTCGAACTGGCGTTTGAGCCGCTCGCTCTTCTGCAGTCGCATTTCTACGATGTTGAGCAGCTCAATGTCGTCGTAAGGTTTGGTGAGGTAATCGTCGGCGCCCATTGTCATGCCTTTCCGGTAATCCTCTTTCTCGGCTTTGGCAGTGAGGAAAATGAATGGGATATTGGCCGTTTTCTCATTTTTGCTGAGCATGTGCAGCACGCCGTAACCGTCGAGCTCGGGCATCATGATATCGCAAATGACCATATCCGGGCCAAATTCGGCTGCAACCTGCACACCTTCTTTCCCGTTTTTCGCGGTAACTACCTTATAGTTAGCGAGTTCGAGGATCTCGGCCGTATTCTCCCGCATTTCGGGATTGTCTTCAATCAGTAATATCTTTTTGGTTTCCAATTTGCGTCAGTTTCAATGATTCAGATTCACTTACAGGGAAATGGACTTTGATTTGGCAGGTACCAGGTTAGGCAAAGTCACTACAAAGGTAGTACCTATACCCACTTCACTCGAAAAGGAGACTGTCCCGCCCATTAAGTCCACGTATTTGCTTACGATATTCAGCCCGAGGCCGGTTCCTTGTACGGTACCTGCATTCTGCGCACGGAAAAACCGGTCGAAAACGTTGGACTGGTCAGCCAGAGGTATGCCTATGCCCTGGTCTTTCACTTCGATCACCACGGATTCACTATCTGCTTTGATATTCAGGCTGATCATCTTTCCGGGCTCGGAGTATTTCACCCCGTTGGAAAGCAGGTTGAACAGAATGTTGCGTAAAAGCTGCTTGTCAAGCCAAACTTCCGCATTCCCGGTGAGCTGAAATTGAATTTGCTGACCTTCCTTGCAGAGTCCCTGCATTTCCTCCACCAGCGTGTTGCCAAATGCAGCGAGGTTCACTTCCACAGGAACAATGTGCACGTGGCCCTCTTCCAGCTTGCCGATGGACAGGAAATCATTCAGTATCTCGGTGAGGTTGGTCACCGCGGACTTGATCCGCTGCACGTGTTTATGTCTTTTTTCCTCCTCCTCAGTGGTAGTATACCGGCTGATGAGCGAGGCGGAGGACAGAATGGTGGCCAGCGGCGTACGAAACTCGTGCGAAGCGATGGTCACAAACTGGCTTTTCATATTATTCAGCTCCTTTTCCTTCTTCAATGCCCGGAGCACTTCTTCCTGCGATTCCTCGATCTTCTGCAAGGCATTCGCCAGTTCTTTCGTTCTCAGTTCCACACGTTCTTCGAGTTCCGCGTTCAGTTTTTGTATTTCAAGGTTTGCGTCAATAATGCGCTTTTCCTGTTTTTTTCGCTCGGTAATATCCACGATAAAGCTCACCACAAACTCGCCCACACTCGTTTTGAATGGGCTCAGGCTAACCTCCACCGGAAATTCGCTGCCGTCGTGCCGCTTTGCAAACAGGTCCATCAAATGTCCCATTCCGCGCGCCTTGGGTTCTTCCAGGTATTCATTGCGGTAGCCCACATGGTTTTTGCTGTACCGCTGCGGAATCAATGCTTCTATCTTTTTGCCGATCAATTCCGTGTCCGCATAACCGAACAGCTCGCGCGCTTTCGGGTTCAGCATGACGATTGTTCCGGTCTTGTCCACTACCACAATGCCCTCCGTCGCGTGTTTGAACAGCGCGTCGAGCATTTCAATATGCCTTGTCATCACCTTGGTCTGAGTTAAGATATCGCTATCAAACATAAAAAAGGCAAATTACAAAAGTGAGCGAACAAGGTGGCATTGTAATATACTGAATGATGTTTTCGGGAAAATTCAGACGGTCTGGCTAAACAGGTCGGCTTCCGGCTTTTTGGCCCAGAGCCGCGCGTCAAATGCCATGCAAATGTTTCTGACAAAGGGTTTTCCCTTTTCCGTAACCTTCAAATGCAAGGGTGTAAATTCAACCAGCTCATCAAATTCCATTTCGGAAAGGCGCTCGGCTGCGAGAAAAATTTCATTGCAAACTTCACTGGATTGGGTCCAGGATGTTTCAAATTCGGTCATTAACCTCAATATATGGCGGCGCAGGATCAGGTCTTCGCGGGAAAGCGCGTGTCCCTTTGTAATAGGCAGCTCACCTGCGTCGATCCTTTTATAGTAATCTTCAATTTTCTTCTCATTCTGCACATATCCCCACCAGCTGTCGCTGATCGACGATGCACCCAAACCGATCAGCAGCTGCGTGCGCGTATCGGTATAACCCATGAAATTCCGGTGCAGCCTGCCTTCCTGCTGGGCTTCGTAAAGGCTGTCGGTTGGCAATGCAAAATGGTCCATTCCAATATCCTTGTATCCGATCAGTTCCAGCGCATTCCGGCCGGTTTCGTAAATCGCCATTTTCTTGTCCGGATCGGGCAGGTCGGCTTCGGTGTATTTGCGCTGTCCCGGTTTGATCCAGGGCACGTGGGCGTAGCTGTAAAATGCAATGCGGTCGGGACGGAGCTGTATCACTTTCAGCATTGTTTCCATCATGTAACACGATTTCTGCAACGGTAATCCGTACACGATATCGTAGTTAACCGAAGTATAGCCAATCTCGCGCGACTTGATAGTAAGGTGCTTTACCTGTTCGTAAGTCTGCTGGCGGTTGATTACAGCGAGCACGAGCGGGTTAAAATCCTGCACACCAATGCTGATCCTTCTGAAACCTACTTCATACAAGGTTTGCAGATGTTCGTCCGTGGTATTGCCGGGGTGCGCCTCAAAGCTGAACTGCGCATCCGGGTGCACTTCCGCATTTGCGAGCACACCGAGTATCAGCTTCCGAAGGTTTTCAGGGCTGAAAAAAGTAGGGGTACCGCCGCCCAGGTGCAATTCGCGGATCACAGGTTTTTCGTCCCCGAAAACAGAAAAGTACATTTCCCATTCTTTCAGTACAGCCTGGATGTATTTTGCTTCAACGGCGTGGTTGATAGTAATTCTGGTGTTGCAGCCGCAGTACGTGCAGAGGCTTTCGCAAAACGGAAGGTGTATATAGATGCTGATCCCTTCTTTTTTGTTCGAAACAGCAAATGAATCTTTGACGAAGTTCATCCATTCAGCCTGGGTTGGCGGCGTTTCCTGCCAGTAGGGAACAGTAGGGTAGCTGGTATATCTTGGCCCTGCCGTATTGTATTTGAAAAGCAAATCCTTATCCATGACAAGTTGTTTTTTTCCTGATTGATTGCCTATCAAAATTAGGAGGGCGGCCCGGGCAAAAACATGACGAATGTCAGTTGCGCGACTAACCTTTGCCAGTCTGCGCTGTATTTTGCAAGGCGCTACTTACCGTGACAAACCGGAATTTCGGACTTGTTCTGCTTGGAAGTGGGGTAATCGATTGTAAGACCACGGGCGATGAGCCAGATGCCGGCAATGGCGATCATAATGGGGGTAATCTGATGTAATCTCGTTCTGACCGTGCTGCTGATCCTGTTTTTGAAAATACCCACGAGCATCATCGCAGGGAAGGTACCCAGTCCGAAAAGCAGCATGTACATGGCGCCGCCGGTAAAGCTGCCCGTCGCGACAGAGCTGACCAGCGCGAGGTATACGAGGCCGCAGGGAAGCAGCCCGTTCAGCAAGCCGAGTATCAGCCGGCCTTTCAAGCGGTTGTTCCTGATCACTTTTGACATATTGCTCCGGATCCTGCCCACCCATTGCTGCCAGAACAAAGGAACGTGCATGGCTGCATTCAGGCGCGCGGGCCAGATCATGTAAGTCAGCATCAATGCGCCTGCGAATACGGACAAATATTTGAGATAACCCAAAAAGGCGAGGGAAGTACCAAACAGTCCGATAACAGCTCCCAGCGCCGCATAAGTAAGTATCCGGCCCAGGTTGTAGACGATCAATGCCGTAAGCTGCCGCCATTTACTGCCGCCCTGAACGGGCAATGCGAGCGCAATCGGCCCGCACATACCAATGCAGTGAAAGCTGCTCATAAAGCCCATTGTCAATGCCAGATAGGGAAGTGCGGGGTTCATGATTTGTCTTTGGTTTTAATGCCGGATAGAAACGGTGCCTTCGTCCCAATAGGTCTGCCCGCTGCTTTTCCAGTCGATCTGCAGTTGGTAGCTGCCGTCTTTTACACTTGATGCCGGGATCAGCTGCGTGTGGTTTTTTGCACTGACCTGAATAGTCAAGTCATGATTCTCATCGGCCGGACAGTACAGCCTGATCTTTCCTGAAAGCGCCGAGTCGGGAATGGATTGGGGGTAGTAAATAGAGATACCCTCCTCGGAAACGTGCCAGCTAACCTGCTGCCGCAATGCAGCACTGCGTTCACGCTTGTCGATCTTCTCCTGAAAGCTGAGTTCTTCTTCGTAATATTTGTCGGTTACAAGGTCCACCTTCTGGCTCATGCTCATAGTCACAAGCACAATGATCATGGCCACAAAGCCAAGATAAAGGGTTACAATAGCGGTAGCGTAGTTGATTTTCATGGTTTTTTGGCTGTTAGCTGTTAGCTGTCGACAATCGGCTTTTAGCTGTTAGTGTTTTTTTCTCTTGTTTCAAATATTCGAAGTCGGACCAGACTGTAATCGTTTGAAGCCGACGGCCGAAAGCCGAAAGCCGACAGCCAAATCTACCTTCCCAAAAACATCGTCTCAAACCCTTCCAGCTGCTTTCCGTTCTGATAGACTGCCAGTGAGAGTTTTGTCTTTCTTTGGGTGATTGCTGATTTTGGCATGTTGATGAATACGGTTCCTTCGGACATTCCGGCGGGCTGTAAGGTGAGGTCGGGGTTGCCGGCGAAGATTAGTTTTCCAGCCGGGTCTTTCAGTTTGATCGTCGGTTTGATCAGTTTGTTTGTTTTGTTAAAAATCTTGAAAGTGTACAGGTTGCTGATGGTTCCGTCCTGGTTCTCAATGTACTGGGTACCCGGCGCGCGCAGCAGGCTGGTTTGCGTATCGCTTCTTGAAGCAACCATAAAGCCCAGTCCCGACCAGAGTACGAGCAATATCGCGGCATAGCCGATTACCCTCGGCGTGATTAGTTTTCTGGTCTTGTTTTCAATTGCATTCTCGGAAGTGTACCGGATCAATCCCTTTTCAAAACCCACTTTGTCCATGATCGAATCGCAGGCATCAATGCAGGCAGTACAGTTGACGCATTCCATTTGTAGCCCGTTACGGATATCAATGCCGGTCGGGCAAACTGCTACGCACTGATGGCAATCAATACAGTCTCCGATTGTGCGTTCCTGGTTTTTGTGCAACTTACCCCTTTGTTCCCCACGCTCGTGATCGTAAGCTACCGCAATGGTATTACGGTCGATAAACACGCTTTGCAGGCGGCCGTAAGGGCATACTACCGTACAAGCCTGCTCGCGGAGCCACGCGAAGTTGAAATAGAATACGGCGGTAAATGCTACAATGCCGGCGAACAGGGTAAGGTGATCTTCCAGCGGTTCGGAAATTACTTTTGAAAGCTCATCCACACCCAGTACATAGGAAAGCAGCAGGTTGGCAATCAGGAAGGATATGACCAGAAAAAGGAAGTACTTGGTCCCTTTTTTGATGATTTTATCCGAAGTCCAGGGTGCTTTGTTCAGCAGCTTCTGCTTGGTGGCATCACCTTCGATCGCATATTCGATCTTGCGGAAAACCATTTCCATGAACACTGTCTGAGGACAAGCCCAGCCGCACCATAACCGGCCGAACACCGTCGTAAAAAGTACGATAAATACCATGAACGACAACATCATCAAACCAAACAACCAATAATCCTGGGGCCCGATGAAGATTCCGAAAATGATGAATTTTCTTTCCAAAACATTCAGCAGCAGCACAGGCTGGCCGTCTATTTTCACAAAAGGCATGGCAAAAAGCAATACAAGTATGCCGATTGTGAACCAGGTGCGGCGGGTTTGCCACTTACCTGTCGGTTTTTGCGGATAAATCCATTCGCGGGCTTCCATAATCAGTTAGTTGCAACCTGCTCGTCCGAGATCATCTCGCCTTGCGGCTCTTTCGGATTGGCTGGTTTGGTACCTTTTAAAGTCAGCACGTAGCTGGCTACTTTTTGAATATCTGTGGGTGAAAGCTGTTTTTCCCAGGAGATCATCCCTTTTTCGGGAACACCGTACTTGATCACTTTGAACAGGTTCTTAATGCCGCTTCCGTGCAGCCAGTATGCGTCGGTGAGGTTAGGGCCCACAGAGCCACCACCGTCCACACCGTGGCAGGCGGTACATTTCTCCTGGAAGATAGCCTTGCCTTGTTCCACCACAGGCGCTTCTGTCAGCTGGGTCACTGTGTTTTCGTCCAGTGAGGCGCCCACTTTTTCCATGTAAGCCTTTTTCTCAACCTCCGCCTGCGCAATTTCCTTATCAAGTTCTGTGAGCTGCTTGTCACCCAGTCCGCCGAAGTAAAATGCCGCGTATGCAACACCCACGACGATCGTTCCCAGGAACAGTGACTGCAACCAGGGCGGCATGCGGTTATCCAGTTCCTGGATGCCGTCGTAATCGTGCCCGTCAATGAGAATGTGTTTCTCGTCGCCGATCGAAACGCCCATTCCGGCGAACTTCTTCCACCAGCTGGTAGCATCCGCTTTTGCGGCAGCTTCGGGATTTTTGATCCTGTTTACTTTTTGTAAAAGCGAGATCGCATTGCCCAATGTGACTACAACAAGGACAGCGATGAACACGAGCACGCCGAGCAGCACGATCAGCAGGATTTCCATTCCTGAAATTGCCCGGATTTCATCCACCGGCGCTGCTGCCGAAGCAGTAGTCTGGATCAGGAAAAAGAACAATGCAGACAAGATCCCCTTCCGTACCACGCCATCCTGCAACGGGATACTTTCCATTTTGGACAACGATTTCTTATCGATCCTGAAAACAAAAATCAGGAGTGCGAGGAAGAAGACGAAGAATATAACCAGCGAGATCATCGGATAAATGCCGATCCCGGCTATGGTTTCAAGGTAAGTTCTGAATTTCATTTTGAGTCAGTAATTGAATTTTGAATGACTGAATGAGCGAGTTAGTGAATGATCAGCTTTGTCACCCTGACCGGACCGGGCCGCCGGGCGGTCGAAGGGAGCGGTTTGCTCAGGGTGATAAGACTACATCATTTCTCGCCCTTAATATCCGTCCCCATTCGTTGCAAATACGCGATCAGCGCTATGATCTCTTTGTTTTCGCTGGTTTTGATGCCGCTTTTGCTTAGGTTTTCCTGGATTTGCTTGGCCTGTTTGTGCAGGTCATCGTTTGCCTGTTTGTCGTAGCCTTTTGCGTAGGGTACTCCCAGGGTCTGCATGGCGCGGATCTTCGCTCCGGTAGTGCTGGTATCCAGGTCATTTTCAAGTAGCCAGCCGTATCTTGGCATAATGGAACCCGGTGACATCGTGGTCGGGTCTTCCATGTGGTTGTAGTGCCACGAGTCGGGATACTTGCCGCCGATCCGGTGCAAATCAGGGCCGGTACGCTTGGAACCCCATTGGTGTGGGTAATCGTAAATGAACTCGCCTGACTTGGAGTACTCACCATAACGCTCAATTTCAGAACGGAACGGGCGGATCATCTGGGTGTGACATACGTAGCAGCCTTCGCGGACATACACATCGCGTCCCTGTAATTCCAGCGGCGTATAAGGTTTTACTGCCGCAATAGTAGGTACATTGGATTTGATCATAAAGGTCGGGATCATCTCAATCATCCCGCCGATTGCCACTGCTACCAGTGCGAAGATCGTCAGCGCCAATGGTTTGCGTTCAAACAGCCTGCGGTGCCAGTATTCGCTCTTTTCAGCATGCCAGATCGCGTTGAGCGGCATTGCTTTTGCAGTTTCAGTTGCTACCAGATTGCCTTTCAGCGCTGTCATCCAGAGGTTGTAGATCATCACTATAAACCCGATAATATATAGGGTGCCTCCCACAGACCGCAGGAAATAAAGCGGCGCAAGCTGAGTAACTGTTTCCAGGAAGTTAGGGTATTTCAAAAGTCCTTCCTGCGTAAATTCTTTCCACATGGAGCTCTGTACCCAGCCAGCCCAATACATTGGAATAGTATAGAAAAGGATACCCAGCGTACCGATCCAGAAGTGGAAGTTGGCCGCCTTTTGTGAGTATAACGGTCTGTTATATATGCGTGGGAAAAGCCAGTATAAAATCCCGAAAGTAAGGAAGCCATTCCAGCCCAGCGCCCCTACGTGCACGTGTGCTACGATCCAGTCGGTATAGTGGGCAATGGCATTTACATTTTTGAAAGAAAGCATCGGGCCTTCGAAAGTAGCCATACCGTAAGCGGTGATCGCTACTACCATGAATTTGAGCACTACATCGTCGCGTACTTTGTCCCAGGCACCGCGCAGTGTCATCAATCCATTGATCATCCCGCCCCATGAAGGTGCGATCAGCATCACTGAAAATACGGTTCCCAGGGTTTGTGCCCATTCAGGTAAGGCAGTGTAAAGCAAGTGGTGCGGACCAGCCCAGATGTACAGGAAGATCAAAGCCCAGAAGTGAACGATTGATAACCGGTATGAATAGATCGGTCTGTTGGCTGCTTTCGGGAGGAAATAATACATCAAACCCAGATACGGCGTAGTCAGGAAGAACGCGACCGCATTGTGGCCGTACCACCATTGAACCAATGCATCCTGCACACCGGCATATACCGAGTAGCTTTTGAACAATGAGATCGGCAATGCGATGCTGTTGACCACGTGCAGCATGGCGACGGTGACAAAAGAAGCAATGTAAAACCAAACAGCCGCATAAATGTGCTCGGTACGGCGGTTGATCGTGGTCATGATCAGGTTGATCAATGCAGAAACCCACACGATCGCGATCGCCACGTCAATCGGCCATTCCAGCTCGGCGTATTCTTTGGATGTGGTTAAGCCCATTGGCAGCGTGATCGCTGCGGCGAGAATGATAAACTGCCAGGCCCAGAAGTGGAAGCGGCTCAGTACCGGGCTCCACATCGGCGTGCGCAACACACGTGGCGCGGAGTAATAAAGACCGGTGAAAAATCCATTTCCGACAAATGCGAAGATCACCGCATTGGTATGCAGCGGCCTGATCCGGCTGAATGTCAGAAAAGGTAAATCCATGTTGAGGTCGGGGTACACGAGCTGTAAAGCGGCGAGCAGCCCGACGAGCATCCCGATTAACCCGAATAGGATCGTCGCGATGGCAAAGTCGCGGACGATGCGGTTGTCGTATTGAAACTCATCCAGTTCAACCTGAGCCAGATCAGCGTGAGGAACGTTTGACATTGGTAAAGTAAAATTTAGTAATGCGTTTATGTGGTTTTATTCTTGGTAGCAGGCATTTTATCGTCCATCAGGATGCGGACCGATGGCGTGTAATCGTCGTCGTAATGTCCTTTTCTGACGGACCAGATGAATGCACCCAGGAAGGCGATGGCGATGGATAAGCTGGCTGCTAGCATCACGAAAATGGCTGTCATGGCGGTGGTGATTTTGATTAATTCCGATGTTCAAAACTACTGGGCGCGGCTTCGCTAAATGATGACGCACGGGAGCAATTCACATGACTTTGGTCAGTTTTTGAGCAATCGTGCTGCTGCCCGGCTGCTGGTGAAAGTGGTAAATGCGACGATCGTAACCAGACTGACGGGCATCAGGATTGCGGCGATCACAGGTGAAAGCTGTCCGCCGATCGCTAGCGAAAGTCCGAACACATTGTAGACCACCGAAATACCAAAACTAGCTTTAATTATGTTCTGACCGGCTTTTGCAAGCTTGATGTAGGCGGGCAGCAGAGCAAGGCGGTTACCTTCCAGGATCAGGTCGCAGGAGGGCGAGAAGTTGTTGATGTCGTCCGAAACGGCAACACCTACATTACTCTGGCGCAATGCACCGGCGTCGTTGAGGCCGTCGCCTACCATGAGTACATTCTTTTTTTCTGTTTCCTGCAAATGCCGGATGAACTGCAGTTTCTCTTCGGGTTTTTGTTCAAATAACAAGTTGGATTTATTTCCAAAGACAGGCGCGAGAAAATCCTGGTCGGTGGGTTTGTCGCCTGAAAGCAGGTAGGTGTCAAAACCTTTGCTTTGCAGTTTGGAGATCGTGAGCGGCAGGTTAGCCCTGTATTTGCTTTTGACCAAAAAATAACCCGGTACCTGCCGGTCAATAGATACAAATACCTGTGATGATCCCGCGGTCGCTTCCGTTTTTTGAAGTCCAACCCATTGGGCTGAACCCAGTCTCACTTCCTGGTCTCCCCACTGACAACTAATCCCTGCGCCCGGTACTTCCTGGTACCCCATTAAGCCCCTGCGGCTCGCTTTTACCTCTGACAAAAAATCAACGATAACGCGGCTCAGCGGGTGTGAGGATTGTGCAGCAACTGTTTTGACGATCACCATTTCTTCCGGCGACAAGTCGTCCCCCACAAATGCAATCTCCACTTCGCTCGACTTGGTAATAGTGCCTGTTTTATCAAAAACCACGGTATCGATCTTTGATAAACGTTCAATGGCGTCGGAGTTTTTGGGGTAACAACGGTTTTTGCCAAACAATGCAACCAGGTTTCCATTGGTGAACGTGGAAGAAAAGACCAGTCCGCATGGACAAGCTACCAGCAAACAGGTAGTGAATGCACGGAATGCAGTTTCGGGATTGTCATTTATAAAGTACCAGAACAGAAAGGTAAGTGAGGCAATTACCAGTACGGTTGGTGAAAAGTATCGGTTGATCCGGGCGGCCAGTGTATTGTTCTGATCCTCTTTTTCGCGGCCGAAGGTATCATTGTTCCAGAGCTGGGTAAGGTAGCTTTGAGAAACCTCGCGCAGTACTTCGAGCTCAATAGAAGGTCCGGTTTGTTTGCCGCCTGCGTAAATGGTATCGCCCTTTTTACGGCGCAAAGGTTCTGCTTCGCCTGACACGAAACTGTAATCGATCAAAGCTTCTGCGCTGAGGAGTACCGCGTCGGCGGGGATCAGTTCCTGGTTGCGCACCAGCAGCTGGTCACCCTTTTTGAGATCGGTAATAGGTGTACGCGTTTCGGTACCATTATTTAAAACTGAAACCGCAATGGGAAAGTAGGATTTGTAATCCCGGTCGAATGCAATACCCGCGTAGGTTTTATCCTGAAAAAAGCGGCCGACGAGCATGAAGAAGATCGCACCCGCAAAAGAGTCGAGGTAACCCGGCCCGGTTTCAGTGAAAATCTGGTAGAGGCTGGTCAGGAAAATGCATATCAGTGCCAATGCGATCGGCGCTTCGATGTTCATGTATTTGCCTTTCAATGCATTCCAGGCCGATTTGAAAAAGTCTGCCGCGCAATAGAACAGAACAGGCAGGCTCAGCGCCACATTCATATAGCTGAACGTTTTGCGCAGATCCTGGTCAATAGAGGAGGAGCTGAGGTGGAAATATTCGGGGAAGCTCAGCATCATGATATTGCCGAAAGCAAATCCCGCGATACCGATTTTGTACAGTTTAATGCGGTTCCATTGCCGGATCCGTTTCCCTTCCAGATCGTTGAGGCTGATGTAAGGTTCGTAGCCCACGCGTGTGATCACGGCGGCAAGCTCACTTAGTTTTATTTTGGTTGAATCAAATGTAATGCGAAGCTTCTTTTCGGGGAAATTGACTACCGAGCTACGGATCGCCGGGTTGAACCGGTAAAGCTGTTCCAGCAGCCAGATGCAGGAGCTGCAATGCATTTTGGGAATATGCCAGTTGACACAGGAAAGTTTCCCATCGGTAAATTCGAGAATTTTAGTGGTTACCTCGGGTAAATCCAGGTAATCATATTTACCATCAAAAAAGGAATTACCGGGAGATATACCTTGTGAGCCGTCGATGGCGTAATAGTCGCAAAGGTCATTTTCTTTCAACAGATCGTATACTACAGAGCAACCTTCACAGCAGAATTCGTGCTCGTCCAGAAAGATAACTTCGCTTTTAAGATCTTCCCCGCAGTGATAGCAGGTATGTTTTTCAGCCACTTCATGTGGTGGCTCCATTACGGATTTGCTCATGGTCTTCTTTTTTACCAGAACAAAATTGGAGCATCACGCAAAGGAAGTGGCTGACGGGCCTTATGCCAGAAAATGATTTTGGTCAGGAATTACATCGACTTCCCGTTAGGCAGCACAAACGCACGTCCCTTGTTTTGATAACCATGAATTCCATTGCTGATAAACAAAATGACCGACATCGCGATCGCGTAATAAGCGATGGTCTGTTCATTGTCCCAGTTGGCAACCGCCACCGCGATCAGCCCCCAAATCCCTACCATAGCCGATTCCCGCAGGTTACGCGTCCAGGTAAGATAAAGGTACACGAGCCCGGCAACGGTGATCATAATGAGTGTCCAGGTCACCTCGGAGAGTCCGAAACGGTTCCATTCGATCTTGGTCAGGAAAGCGGCTACATTAGCAACCAATGCAAGCAGAATCCAGCCGGTATACAATGCAAACGGCCACCATAGCAATGCCACTTTTTTAAATGAAATCAGCTCCATTTCCATTCTTGTATTGAGAATGATCTGGCTCAGGAAAAACAGCAATGCGCACATAATCAGCACCGAAACGCCTGTATAATCATAAAGCCAGGCAATGATCCAGAGGCAATTGGCCACACAGGTAAGTACAAAAAGCCAGCCGATATTCGCCACATCGTGATCTGGTTGTTTGTTGTTAAAAAGGCCGCGGCTCTGGTAAACAATGAACCCGGCCAGACTAATGTAAATGAGTCCCCAGATTGAAAATGCGTAGCCGGCGGGTGTAAAAAGATTCTGGTATTCGCCGGAAACGCTTGCCATTGTATTTCCATTAAAAACGCCTGTATTTGATAGGTAATTGACAAAAATCGTAACAAGCAGCGCAACTATGTTTGCTATTTGGAGTGTCTTTTTCATAGGGTATTCACGTGTTACAAGTTGTTTTAAAAACTCCTAATAAAAAGGTGCCAAAGGACATCAAGGTTCGAAAAGCCCCAACAGCTGTTAGCTATTAGCAGTTAGCGATTAGCCCTTAGCTGACAGCCAATAGCTAACGGCCAACAGCTAACAGCTAGTAGCCAACAGCCAAAACAAAACCCCGCAAACCAACGGTTTGCGGGGAGAGGAGGGGATTGTGAACGTTGAGCGAAATTATTCCTTGATGATTTTAAAGACTTCGCCGCCTGTTGTCCTGATCAGGTAAATGCCCATTTGCAGGTTGCTTATGTCAATTTTGTTGGCGCCTGTTTGCAGCTTTTGCACTTGCAGACTTCTGCCGGCAAGGTCTGTCAGCGTGAGCGTTTCATCTTCTTTTACCACTTTTTTAACCATCAGAATGACATCTTTCCTGGCTGGAACAGGGTATACCGAAGATGGGTCAGGCATAGTTTCGCTGCTCAATGTGACGATCTTGCTGAAAGTGGTAGTCCCGTCAAGATCAGTCTGGCTGATGCGGTAGTAAGCTGTTCCTGTCAGTGGCAAAGCTTCATTGAACCGGTATTCATGCATTCCGTCACCGATACCTTGCACCTGGCCGATTATTTCGTAACGCCTTGCGTCCACGCTTTTGTGAATGGAGTAGGATGCTACGTCGGTTTCCTGCACTTTCCAGGAAATGATCGGCTGACTTTCTACATTGAGCGACGCCCTGACGGAAATCCAATGTACGGGAAGCGCACTCGATTGTGTTTTGATAAAGAAGCCGCTGAAACCTGTTACATCGAAAGTGATCTCCCAGCGCTGGGCTGCTGCATTCCATACAATGGATTCGTCGGCGGGATCGATGTTGACAGCTATGCCGTCATAACTGTCGGGTAAGCCTGTATCGTTGTTGCTGGTTCCGCTCCGTTTTTCAATCCGCAGATTGGCAATGCGCTGTGCTTTCACTTCGTCACTGTCCGTGCTTAAAGGGAGGAGTATAGGAGGTGCCGGACTTTGCGTGTTGAATGCATTGAACTCTTCGTCGGTCGCATAAAGCGTGACGCGCGCAGTTGCATTGTCAGCATTTACGGCAGGTGCGATCTGATAATGCCGTTTTACATACTGGCCTGGCTGGTCGCTTTCGATCCAGATTCTGGCAGTAATGCTGCCCGAAACCGGCGCGTCACCGGTGGATTGTACCGTTGCGATGATCTGGCATTCCGAACCGTCGGCATTGAGTATCGCCGCTTCTCCGCTTGCTACGTTCTTGGTTGAAACGGCTTCATCACTAGCAAGAAGCTCCGATCCCGATGCGTTGCCCTGGTATTCATAAGCGCCTATATCAACGCTGCCACCCAGGATGCGTGCGCCTCCTGACAAGTCGGTGGTTATACCCGAAGGCAGGTAAGTTGCATTACCTGCATTAATCGCCGGACTGCAAAGCTGCAGGCGAAGTCCATCATCGGCTGTGCCAAAAATCAGGTCAGCACCTGCTGGCTGGGCCGGGTTTACAAAAAGCGGATCAGGGCTGTCATCCCCATTGTCAAGCGGCACGCCTTGTATGATGTTGTTGCTGCCAGTGAATGACCCTGCGTAAAGAAAAAAGTTATTGTTAGCACTTTGTGCTGCCTGATTTCCCCACAGAATGTTATTATACAGTGTAGCTGCAGCAAGCTGCGCGTACAGCACACCACCGCTGGCACTTGCAGTATTGGAATGGAATGTATTGTTGATCAGATCAAGCTGACCCGACAACTGCAGCAGGGCGCCGCCATTTTCCGCTGTGTTGTTTTCGAAAACAGATCCCGTAATCTTCGCGGCTCCGGACGAAGAAATGAATGCGCCTCCCAGGGCTCCGCCTGAATTTCCATTAAATAAGCTGTTGCTGATCTCGGTCGGGGTTTGTACTACGCCGACAGCACCAGCCAGGTAGGTAGATGAGTTGGAGGTAAAAACGCAATTTTCAATCCGCAAGCGGCCTACTGGCGAGCCATTGTAAGTTGAAGTGAGAATTGCCGCGCCAGACTGCGCAGAGTTATCAGCAAAGTAACAACTCCTGATGGTTATACGTGTGTCTGTCGTTATGATAGCACCGCCGCTTACCGCGACGGAGTTGTTAGTGAAACGGCAGTTGGCGAGAAGAAGCTTGTCAAAATTCGGGTTCGAAATCGCCATAATTGCACCGCCGCTGGACTGTGGGAACGTTTCGCCATTGTAGGATGCAGATTTGTTTGGGTCATCTGCATTGCCATCCTGAAAGGAAAATCCGTCAATAACGAGACTGTCCGAAGCGGCATTCAGGCCCGCAATGGTAGCGACGTGGAAGCTATTATCTGCTTTATCGCCCGACACGCCGATATCTCCGCTGAGAATGGTAGGGTTGGCGGCAATGTTCCGAGTACCTCCGCCGGTAGGGTATCCGCCGTAAACTTTAATACCTCCCCTGTAAAAGGTAAATGTGCTATCCCGGTTCGTGTCGCTGGTAGGGTAGTAGGTACCTTGTGCTACGTGGATTTCAGATACACAGCTGATGTTTTTTGCCATAAAAACGGCGTCGCTGAAAGATGCCAGTGCATTTGCCCAGCTGCTTCCGTCTCCCGGCGTAGTTACATTTTTATCCACATACATCACAGGTAAGCCGACAAGAACTCGGGTTGGTTTCGACGTCATGGAGCAGCCACTTCCGTCCGTAACCGTCACTGTGTAATCTCCCTGCGATGTAGCTGTAATGGAAGATGAAGTTGCGCCGCCCGGATTCCAGCTGTACGAAGCAAATCCTGCCGGTGCAGAGAGTACGACACTACCGCCGACGCAGAAACCGGTTGCTCCTGACGTGGTAATTACAGGCTCCGGAGCAAGGACCGTTACTTCTTTTGTACTAAGGCAGCGCGCCTCATTTACCACATAAATGACGTAGGTACCAGGTGCGAGGTTTGGAAACACGTTCTCGGTGTAGTACTCTCCGTCATCTAGTGTGTATAGTATCTCTTCACTACCATCCTGATCGGTTGATGCGGTAATGGTACCGGTTCTCTCGGTGCAGGTGGGCTGTGTTATAGTTGCCTCAATTACAGGATAGTTTGAAACGGTCACAATAATGGGCGCGGATGTGGCTGTACAACCTGCCGAATTGGTGACGGTCACCGTATAATTGCCTGTTGTGCTTACCATAGCGGAGGATGAATTGCCTCCGGCAGGATTCCAGGTATATGCACTGTATCCTTCCGGCGCTGACAATGTAACCTCTCCACCCGCGCAGAATGTAGTGGGGCCACCGGCTGTGATAACAGGAATTGTGGTGCCTTCCGGCTGTGCATTAATGGTAACGGATGCAGTAGTGAGGCAGCCGATGCTGTTTTTGATTTGCACCTGATATGTACCGGGTGCGAGGTCCTGAAAATCAGCTGTCGACTGGAATTCACCTTCACCGATTTTATAGGTGTAGCCGGTAGCAGCTGCATTGCCGGGATCAACCGTAATAGAGCCGGTCGCTTTTGAGCAGGACGGTTGCGTAACTACCAATACTTCTTCGGAAGGATATTCAAAGACTGTAACACTTGTAGCTGCTGATGTAGCAGTACATCCCGATGCATTCGTGGCGGTTACCGTGTAAGTACCAGACGCGGACACTGTAATGGAAGGGGTGGTTTTTCCGTTGCTCCACGTATAGTTTTCACCATCCGTATATTCGTAAAATGCGTTTGTACGAACAGGGAGAAACGCTTTTTCATCGACTACGAAACCAGGTGACATCAAAGTCTCCCCACTTGGGAATGCAAGTTTTTGGTTCCAGGTGTTTGCAGCCGGATCGTACATCCAGAAGTCTCCCACATTTCCCGATGGGCTTATTCCGGCACCCATATAGCCTTTATTACCAATGGCAAAAGTTGCTGCATACTGTCGGCCTCCTCCTGCAAAGTCCGCTATTGTTTCCCAGGAATTGGTTGCCTGATCGTACTTGTGAAAATCCGCCAACACAGATCCATTCCGAAAACCCGTTCCGGCGTAAGCAGCGCCACCCATGCTGAAAGCCGCTGCGGCTTCCCTTCCACCGCCTGGAATGGAGGCTTTTTCAGTCCAGCTGTCTGTGGCAGGATCATACTCCCACAAATCATCGTCGTAACCCGATGGGGTTAAGCCAAATCCTATGTAACCTTTATTTCCAATGCTGAATCCGGTTGCTTTGTAGCGCTTTGCGCCACCAAAATCAGCTTTTTGGGTCCAGGCATTGGCGGCAGGATCATATTGGAAGAAATCTTTGGTCTGGTCACCATTATAACCGGTACCTACATAGCCGTAACCACCCACGGCAAAAGCAGCAGCTACACTGCGCGGGGATCCGGTAAAATCAGCTTTTTGCGTCCAGCTGTCGGTAGCAGGATCATATTCCCAGAAGTCACGCAGGTTGGTTCTGTCGGGCGCGACTCCTGTTCCGGTATATCCTTTGTTTCCAATAGTAAAGGAAATTGCCTGGCGCCGTTCGGCACCGCCGAAAGCAGCCTTTTGAGTCCAGTTTTCTATTTCTTGGTTTGAAAGTGCCAGCGTGGTGCTACCGTCAGGACAAATTTCACGCGATGCTTCTCCGGCGATCAATGGTGTCGCGGGTGCCTCAGTTGTAGTTACCACAAAAGGCGCAGATGTAGTTACGCATCCTTCGCCTGTGGTAAGCGTAACTGTGTAAGATCCGGCTGTGGTGACGGTTAGCCTCGAATCGGTGCTACCGCCAGGGTTCCATTGGTAATTGCCGCCAAAACCTTCCGGTGCCCGAAGTACCACGCTGCCCCCTTCACAAAAGGATGCAGGTCCCTCGGCTATAATGTTCGGGATGATCGTGCGGGATCCATTGAATTCGTAGGCACCTATGTCAATGGTCGAATTGTAAATACGCGGCGCACCACCTGCATCTGTAGTCGCTGTGACACCTTCGTTTGTACCTGCATCGATAGCCTGACTGCAGCTTTGAAGCCGCAAACCGTCATCAGCTGTTCCAAAGACGCCATCATTCCCTTTCGGATTGTCTATGTTAACAAATTGCGGATTGACATCAATGCGACCTTCTCCTTCGTACCCGTTCGCGATAATACTGTTTACAACTTCAGGAGCATCAATAAAAAATACATTGCTATCCGCTAATCTCGCCGCGTTACCCCAGATGATTGAATTTTTAAGTAATTGCGCGCCAAACATTCCGCCAGCACTACCTGCAGAATTTCTTGAAATGACACAGTTGATCATAGACATACTTGCGCTGTCATCCCGCTTGTACCAGTAAATTCCTCCACCTGAACCCTGTGGTGCGCTGTTCCCGGTAACAACGCAGTTTGTCATATTTAATGTTGCGTAACTGGCGATGCCGCCTCCCACATCCTCTGTGCTCGTGTTGTTCTCTATCAGGCAGTCAAAAAGTGTAATTGTAGACGATATAGAGCCGCGGATTCCGCCCGCAGATCTTGACGCGGTGTTGCCGCTAATAACGGAGCTGTAAAGTGTAACGGATGATTGTGCTGCCGATATGGCTGTGTACGAATTATTCAAAAATTTACATCCCGTAATTGTAGATGAGGAGTTTGCGTGGCTGTCTATCGAAGTGCCATTATTGTTGGTAAAAAGGCAGCTTGTAAAAACGGGATTGGAATTGTCAATACTTACTATGGTGCCATTATTATTTTCAAAAGTCGAATTGGTGATTGTGGGAGAAGTGCCAGACATGATAAGCAAGCCGCCGCTAGTTCCAGTGTTGGAGCGGAATACACAGTTGTCAATCACCGGAGACCCGTTTGTCACAATAATCCCACTTTGTGGCGTTGAACTGCTTAGTTGTTCGAAAAGACAATTTCTGATGATTGGTGATGCATTTTCCAAAGAGAATCCCTGACCCTGAGGACTGTTCTGGTTTCTCGTCATCTTGAATCCATCGAGTACGGTTGCATTAGTGATATCCCTTCCTACGAAGGTCCCATAGTCCTGGCCAACAACTTGCGTGATGCTGGATTCGCTTTGCAGGTTTCTCTGTGAAACCTGGGTTTCGTTGCCAGTAAAGTGTCCATAGTATTTGACACCTTCTTTCAATACGAAAGGGTTATACGGGACAGTCTCGTAAGTTCCGCCCTTAACCCATATTTCATCACCGGCGTTTGCGACGGTAATAGCAACCCGAAGTGAACCTACTGCATTTTCCCATGCAGCCGCATCTACTGAGCCGACGCCAGTGGCAGTTGTATTGCCTGTTTTGCCTGCGTCAACCAGGTAAATTAGTTGCGCCTGTGCCCGACTTTGAAAAAAGATCAGGAGTAGCGCAGAAAATAGAACATTGTAGAGTTTTGTCATAAAAAGTAATTAAGAAGAGGTTAGATTTTATCAGTACCAGCCGGCATTCGCACTCAAATCGCATTCAGCTTTCGCATTTCGTCTACACTTACAGTGGGCAGCTTGTCGCCATTCAGCAGCTTGCGCAGCACGAGCCTGGCAACAATTTCGGCCGATTCCCGGCTCACGAACCCGCGGTTGCCCGGCAGCGCGGGTACATTGGGTTGGTGTACCAGCAGTTTACCGTCGGCATATACGTCATAACCGAAGGTCTGATCACCGTTTTTCAGGATCTTGTAACTGTAAATGCGTCCATCTTCTTCATTGTAATTGTGGACGTTCCGGGGCAGCCCAAAGAAAAGCAGACTTACCAGTAAGAGCAGATGTGGCATCGTGAATGAGGGAGATGGAGGGTAGGGTTTACGTTATGAGGCATTTGAAACAAAAGAGAATATTAAAATTTGTTTCGCCAAAAACGCAGCGTAGACAAAGCGTAGACAGCTTTGTCAATTCCATGATTGTCAATAGAATAAATTTCCGTTTTGCTAAAAATAGTTTGACGTCAACCTATATACGTTCCGCCGGTCAAATGCACTGAGCGATGCATGATCAGCTCAGTAACTAGTCATTTTCCTGCAGAGAGAGCTTTTTGTAGAGCCTTGTCTTCGCCCGTCGCACACTCGCGGGGTCGATATTCAGTAATGTGGCGATTTCCTTGTGCGAAAGTTTCATGTGAAAGTAGGCGTACAGGCGTACTTCCTTCACCGTGAGATTGGGGTGACTTGCTTTAAGGTTTTCGAAAAAATCGGGATGTACCTGCTCGAAATGGAGTTTGAATTTATTCCAGTCCGTGTCGAGCTGGATGTTGTTTTCAAGCAGCGAGGTAATGTCCCGCAAACCGCGTGACGTATTATTTTGATGCGGCTTGCTAAGCTGGTCGACTTCCAGTTTCAGGTGGTTCAGCAGCTCATTTTTTTGCACCATATATAAGGTAGAGGAAGCCAGTTCGCGCTGGTTCGTCTCCAGTCGCTCCTGCAGCAGCTCATTCCTTGACTTTTCAGATTGAATTTCCATGTTCATTTTTTCAAGTTCAAGCTGGGTTAGCTTGTTGACGTAGCCTACTTCCTTCAATTCAAATTCAAGCTGTTTGTTGTCCAGCTCTTTGGCGAGCAGGCTATTCTGGATCGCCTTTGTTCTTGCAATTAGCGCCATGGAGAATGTAAATGCTTGCGAAACAATGGCGATTTCGGCTATGAAGGCGCCTTTTTCACTATCGAAAGACACAAAAATGTGGTAAATGGGCAACGCAAGCAAACACAGCAATGGCAGGATCTGGGCTGCAAGGAAGTAACCCGAAGACGGGATTTTCCGTATATAACCCATGATACAGGTCGCCAGCGTGACCGCGAGGATTGTCAAACAGAATACATTGTCGGCCAGGAGTGTGTAGTATTCCAGTTGAAAACCGCTCAGATTAATCGCCATTGCGAGGGCGCTGAGTACAATGTAGCTGTAAAGAGAATACCTCATTACCTTATCAGGGCTCGGCAGAGTCTGGGCGGTGTTCAGATACGAGCGGGTCAGCTGGACTAACCCATATAGTACGAACACGATTCCCAGGTGTGTAATTATCCTGTTAATATCGTAAGTACTCACGATTTCGTGCAGCGCAAAACTGAAAACCGGCTTCGGAAACGGAACCTGAAAGTAAAATCTGTAAGCAGTAATGTACATCATCCCGCCTATCTGAGTAAGAAGATAGTAGAGCACGGAGCTGTCCCGGAATGTCAGATATACATTTAGATTGATCAGGAAAAAGACAACCAAAATCGCCATTGAAGCTATCCAGACTGTCAGAATCGATTGTTCATGGTAATCGACAAGCGCTTTCTGGTGGAACTCGATCACCGGTTTGAACCTCGGATCTGCATCAGTTACTTCCGACAGGTCCATTCTGACGTATATCGTGTTTATGCTTTTTGCCGCCAGCTTTACAATGGGGCTGCCTGTTAGCCGCGACGCGTTTTTTGTAAATACACCGACAGTATCCGATTCCCAGGTATTGTGTTCAACGTCAGTATGATAGATTACATTCCTGAAATAAGGCCAGACTTTTACTGCATATTCACGCTCCGCATTGTAGGGATTGTTTACGACGATTTTAAACCAGTAATTATATCCTGACGAAAGTGAATCGTTGTACCTGAAATCAATCCCCTTTCCATCCCGGATTTTCTCGATCTGGTAGCCCCGGTCACGCACGACGAGATAGTCAATCGTGTGCGCGGCAGATTGGTCACTAAGTACTTTGACAGGTTGGGCAAAAGAAAAAGCTTGTAAAAAGCAGAGAAAAGCGAACAGTATATATTTTTCCAAATAGCGTTATTTGCAGGTTAATTGTTCTGAAAATTACAACTTATTCTGTCAAAGTTATCGAATATCAGCTCAAAAATAGACTGTTCAGCAATTCGGCAATGGCATAACTTTTTAGCAATGGCGGCTTAATCAACAAACAACAGATATCATGTCAGCAACTAAAAATTATGCATTAATCACCGGCGCAACGAGCGGGATCGGCCTTGAACTTGCGCGTTTGTTTGCAAAGGACCAGTACAAGCTTGTGCTTGTTGCGAGGGACCAGCAGGAGCTTGATGCTACAGCAGCGGAATTTGCGCAGTACAATGTGGAGATTGTCACAATAGCCAAGGATTTGTTTGAGAGAGAGCAGGCAATTGCGCTGTATGACGAGGTAAAAAGCAGAGGTTTGCAGATCGATTTTCTTGTAAATAACGCAGGGCAGGGTGTATATGGTAAGTTTCAGGACAATGAGCTCGACCGGGAGTTGAAGATCGTTGACCTGAATGTGGCCGCCACTATTATCACGACGAAGCTCTTCCTCAAAGATATGCTCGCGCGAGACTCGGGCAGGATACTCAACCTTGCCTCGATTGCGAGCAAAACGCCGGGACCGTGGCAGGCGGTGTACCACGGCACAAAAGCGTTTGTACTGTCATTCACGGAGGCGGTAAGGTACGAGATCAAAGATACCAATGTGACGATGACCGCATTGCTGCCGGGCGTAACAGATACGGACTTTTTCAACAAAGCCGATATGAACGACAGTAAAGCTGTGCAGGATCCCGACAGCATGGCCGATCCTGCGGATGTGGCGAAGGACGGCTATGAGGCATTAATGGAGGGAAAAGACAAGGTAATTTCGGGCTTGAAAAACAAAGTCCAGATGGGTTTGAGCAATTTCATGAGCGACCCGATGGTAGCCCACCAGATCAGCGAGCAGCAAAAGCCGGTCGACGAAAAGTAGACTTTTCAGGTATCAAAAGGCCGGCGTAAGTGCCGGCTTTTTGCTGCACAGCATTTTGAAATTTCGCGCCAGCAGGGTTTCTTTATTCTATGAAATACTTCTCAACCATCGCATTGCTTTTCCTGTCCAATGCATTCATGACGCTGGCCTGGTACGGTCACCTTAAATTCTTCAACAAAGAAGGCGCGCACAGTTCAACTCCGCTCTACATGATCATTCTGCTGAGCTGGGGACTGGCTTTTTTTGAGTATTGTTTTCAGGTACCAGCCAATCGCATCGGCTCTTCCGAGACAGGCGGGCCGTTTTCCCTTGTGCAGCTGAAAATCATCCAGGAAGTGATCACGCTGATCGTTTTTATGATTTTTTCAACCCTGTTCTTCAAGAATACCCAGTTCACAACCAACCACCTGATCGGTTTCGCGCTGCTTGTTGCGGCTGTTTATTTTATTTTTAAAGGCTGATATTGAATGGTGTACAAGCCTGCTGTGAGATTCTCGACAGGTAAGTGACCAAAAAATCAGGGTAAAGGCGGATGAAGTTGTCGGTATGTCACATACATCGCAAAACTGCTTTCTGCCGGGCCCGCCATGAATATCAGCGCGAGTGTATGTATCTGAAATTTCACTTTCAAATACATTACATTGAGCAACTTACAGCATTTATCACCCTGGGAGCGCATTGGTCTCAGGCTGGCCCTTATTTTCTGCCGCGCGTTATCAGGCATTCTCTTCTTCGCTTTTAGCAAGATCTGGCACTATCGCAGGGAAGTGGTTTTCGACAATCTCACCGCCAGCTTTCCTGAACTTGACGCGGACCAGATCAAACAAACAGCACGCAGCTATTTCAAACACCTCGCAGACCTGATTGTAGAGCCGTTTTTGATCCGTAACCTTAAAGAGAGCCAGCTGCGCGCATTGACTGAATTTGAAAATCTCGGGTTGATCAAAAAGCTTCTTGACGAACAGAAATCCATTGTACTCGTCGCCTCGCATGTTGGCAATTGGGAGTACCTGCACTTATTGCCTGCATTTACGGGTTGTGAGGTTTTCGCGGCGTATTCACCGGTAGCAAACAAGTTTGTCAACAAAGCATTGATGCAAATGCGCGGCAGGTTTGGCGTACAGCTGATCGCGAAACGCGACTGGTACCGCTTCGTTATGCGACGCCGGGACAAACAGCCCGCCATTTTCGTTACCATCGCCGACCAGCGTCCCGAAACACCGAGTGGGCATAATATGCATTTCATGAATCAAAAAACGTATTTCCAACCTGGTGCAGCGCGCCTGGCCGCGAACCTGAACTGTGCGTTGGTGTACCTGGACGTGGTTCAGCAAGCCCGTCATGCATATTCCTTCCGTTTCGATCTGATCACTTCCGATGCCGGGAGGCAGGATGAAGGCTACCTGACTCAGTGTTATGCAAAAGCACTGGAAGCAACAATACGGCGCAAGCCTGAACTCTGGCTTTGGTCTCACAAACGCTGGCAGTTTCGTCTGCGGCAACAAACAACTAAGCCCAGGCGCGAGCAAGTCTTTGTTTGAGGCGCGTTTATAGTTGAACGGTTTGTTCGCATTCATTTTTTATTTAAAATGCAGAAAAAGCCTGTTATGCCAATCAACGAAAAACTGAACGACAGGGTCAGGGAAGCACTTGCCGAGCTGCCGCATGTGGAAGAGAAGTATATGTTCGGCGGCGTTTGTTATATGGTAAATGACAAAATGTGCGTGGGCGTGATCCGCGATCAGCTGATGTGCCGCGTGGGAGAGGAGAACCTGGAAGCAGTGCAGGAAAGACCCGGCTGCGAGCAAATGCAGATGAATGGCCGGCCTATGAAAGCGTATGTACTTGTTTCAGAGGAAGGTATGCTGACCAACAGTGATTTCCGGTACTGGATAGATACTTGTCTTGCCTTTAACCCGCACGCCAAAGCCGCCGCCAAAAGAAAAGCGAAGTAAGCTTTTTCAGGTCAGCGCGTCGATCAGCTCTCTTACTTTGCGGTAATAGGGTTCAGCGATTTTGCTTGGACGGATATCCCAGCCTCTGTCGTAGTTCACAATGCAGGCTGCAATGAAGCTGTTGGTATTCTCGCGGATAATCGGGTCGAGTATGGAAAGCTTGGAAACTTTATCCTTGTCGATCGCCGACTTGGAAGCTTCTTTGAGAATAAGCGCGGAAAATTCGTACCTGTCGACGATCCCGTTTACCCAGAATGCACCAGGTGAAGCAGGCTCCGGCGATTTTCCGGTTATCTGTGCATTGATTTCCTTTTCCGCCGGGAGGGTCAGATCTGTTTTCTGTTTTCTGAGGTAATCGTCTATCGCCCTGGTGACGTGATCAAGCGGATCGGAGCCATCAAACTCGCTCAGGTCTCGCAGTTTTTTAATCTGTTCCTCGTTGAGACGTATGTTTTTCCGAAGCATTTTCCGCATAATCTGACTTTTTCATGACTGATATCAAAAATACGCACCTTGCCAGCCGATATTTCAGCCGAACAAGAATTTAGCCCCACAATTCGAAAATTTGGATTTATTCTTAGTATAGATTGACGCAGCCCGAAGCAGAAAACAATGGTAACTTTTTGATACGATTTGGCCAAAAAATCCGTTATTTACGGCGAAAGGCTTGCTGTTCAGAAAAGATTTTACTTCTCTATCCATTTGGTCATTCGTCGATCAAACCGACCAGTCAACCCAACTCCTATGCAGGCCAAAGAAAGAATTAAATTCACTCCAGCAGCAAAAAGCCAGTTTTTCCCTACTCTGAAAACCAGAATAGAGAGCTACTTCATAGAAAACAAAATATCCCGTCACGCTAACAGTACAATGGTCGTAAAAACGATCGTTCTGCTGGGTATTTACATTCTTCCATTTTGTGCGCTTTTACTTTTTACGCCGCCATTCTGGGTGGCGCTTCTGCTGTGGTTTCTGATGGGATTAGGGATCTCGGGCATTGGGATGAGCATTATGCACGATGCAAATCACGGGGCATATTCTACAAAAGCCTGGGTGAATAAATGGCTGGGTTACACCATTTACCTGGCGGGTGCCGGCGTAACCAACTGGAAATTGCAGCATAATGTATTACATCATACTTACACCAACATTGCAACCCTGGACGAAGATATCCGCGACCGCGGCGTTGTCAAGCTGTCGCCGCACTCCAGCGTGCAGCATCTGCACCGTTTTCAGTGGCTTTACGCGTTCCTGTTCTACGGAATTTTGACGTTGTACTGGGTTACTGCCAAAGATTTTATACAGTATCATGAATTCAAAAAATCCGGCGTTAACAAGCAGACCAGGCGTGAAAACAATGAGCTGCTGGCGGGACTGATCATCATGAAAGTGATCTATTTCTCCATCCTTTTTGTACTTCCTGTTGCTGTTGCAGGTATCCCGTTTTGGCAGGTATTTGCAGGCTTCTGCGTGATGCACATTACATCCGGACTGGTATTAACGATCGTTTTTCAGCTTGCACATTCAGTAGAAGGTACCAGCTATCCGGTCGCCAACGGACAAGGCAATCTGGATAAAGACTGGGCGATTCACCAGTTGGAAACGACAGTTAATTTTGCACCTAAAAACCGCCTTCTTACCTGGTTTCTGGGGGGATTGAACTTCCAGATTGAGCATCACCTTTTTCCAAAAATCTGCCACGTCCATTATCCCCAGATCGCCGTGATCGTAAAGGAAACAGCGCACGAGTTCGGAGTGCCTTATATGGAAAACAAGTCTTTTACTTCTGCATTGAGGTCTCACATTTCCAGTCTCCGCCGCTTTGGCATGCCTTCGATTAATGACGCAATCGGTTGATTTTAGCGTGTCACTTACCTGAAAGCTTCCGCGCCTGGGCTTCTATGATAAGCTGTAAATCGGCGCTTTCTTCTGTTACGTGCGCGTAGGTACCTTGTCCGAGTTCACTAAGCTTTCGCAGCTTCTGGCCTGTGTGGGCATTGCGTCCAAATGTGAGTACAGTCAGGTACAAATCTTGCTTTGCATGTTGACCGATCATTGACATTACCTCGTCGCTCACCGGGAATTCACCGTCCGTTGCCAGCACAATGCGGTTATTTCCTCCCCGGATATAGCTTTTGTTTGCTGTCTTGTAAGCCAATCGCAGTCCCTCATTTCCGTCAGTATCTCCGTCTGATTGCAGCAGATCGATCATCCGAGCTATCTCATTCGCCTTTGCTCCCGAGGTAGGTTTAAGAACAACGCGCGCCTTTCCCGAATACAATACAATGGAAAGCTGATCTTCCGGTCGCAGCAATGTGAGGAGCGATTTAATGGAACGTTTCAAAAGCGGCATTTTCAGTGGCGAGTTCATGGAAGAGGAAACATCGAGGAGCAGGATCATGTTGTTCGGTGCAAATCCGTCCAGTGTACGCGTGACATTTTGCTGGCCTGCATTCCTGTCTACGTACACCGTATCCACCCGCACCCGCTCCACGTACACAGTATCCCGTCCCGGTGTTTTGATCCCGCTGCTTCCAGTAGCTGCCGCCTGCTGCGTGGTAGCAGTATGCTCTGACTCACGTGCTTGCTGCGTTTCAGCTGGAAGCGTTTCTGTTTTTTTCGCTACACTGCCACGATCGGCAGCTACTCTTCTGAATGCAAAAAGATCAGGCTGATTGATCGCTTTCAGCAAACCGGAATTGGCCAGCTCGACAAACTGATTATACAAATACACCAACTCTCCATTATAGAAATAGTAAAATGATTCATAAGGATGGTTGCTTGTGCCCGGTGCAACAGGTTTGATTTTAGCCGCTTTTTCGACGAAGCGCAGTGAGTTGCCGGCGAGATCTTCGTAGGGTGTGTACGGACAAAGGCCGTTGTTGCGCCCATACCTTTGCAACCCTTTCATATTCTTGTACTCGTCTGCAATCAGCTGTTTGGCACCTGATTCAAGGCTTGAAGTAGAAGGTACCGACGTTTGATCTCCCTGATAAAAGGCGCGGATGCCGAATAGCAGTGCTTTATCATCATCGAGTGTTTTCAGGAGTGCATTGCCTGAGGTGTTCCAGGAAGTTGCCGCGGCTGTATTGGGGTAGCTTTCGTGTATTTTGCGAACGTCGTTGTACAGCTGTTCCTTTTTAGTATCGAAGATTTGAAACAGCGCTGCGTACCTGTCCAGGATTTCGTCGGAGCGCAGGAGCTGGTCTTTCAGGTACTTCTTTTCACTTGTATAGCCGGTGAGCTCGATACTCAGCGCATCCATTTCTTTCATGATGTTTATCAGCACATCTGCCTGGGCGTAAACGGGTGTCCGGTACGCGGGCGGGAGTGTGGTAGCTGCATTGACCAGGAGCTGATAAGCAGAAAGCGGCAGCTTGAAATCCTGGTGAGAGTAGGTGAGGTCGGAGCGTTTGACCGCCTTTACGGGCTCGCGGTAATATTCAGCTGCGGACTGGTAATTACGCACCAGCAGCTGCATCAAGTGCATTTGCCGAAGCAGTTCATTGATCAGCTCTACGAATCCGTTTAACGTCCTGATCGTTGCCGGCGAGGCTGGTGTACTTGTCTTTTTGACTGTCAGGCGAGGCACAGTAATATCTTCGAAAGGTTTTGTGGCTGAACTTTGCTGTTGTTCCTGTTGTGGCTGTTCGGCCACTGCCACGCTGTACGAAGGATAATAAAGCAGCCCTTTTTGCTGGCGGCTGTAATCGACAAAAGCCTTTTGCGTCACCAGCATATCCTGGTTAAACCGTTTCCAGAGTGATAGATAAACGGCATTTCCGTGCTCGGCAGATTGTTTTGCAGCATGATTATAGCTGTCTATCGCGTCCCGTTTGATCTGCTGCATGGCGATGAGCGATTCTTTGAAATTCCCAACCATATCCGAAGCAGGATAAGCCAGGCCCGCCTGCGACTTGCCGAATGCATTCAGCAGCCTTTGATCCGCGAGCATACTCCGCTGGACAGTTTCAACCGGCCACGGCGCGCGTATTGATTTGTCGGCGTAAAAAGGTAGTGAATCGAGCAATGTCTGCTGATTGGCGATCGCCAGCTCCATTTCGCGCTCTGTGCTCAGGTATGGATCCGCGGCGTGGTAGGGCTGGTAACGCTGGTACACCTTGCGGAGTTGACGGTAAAATCCGGTTCGCTGCCGCTGGAAAGACCTGAAAAGCGCGTGCATTTTCGCGACGATTTCAGCCGATTGTTTGAAGTTATCATCCTTGTATGCATCCAGCCGCACGTATGTTTCGAGCGATTTGGCGGTTTCATCCAGTTCATTCACCAGCTGCCACAGTGAGTCGGCGGCTGCATTCAGCAATTGCCTCTCAGCCGGCGTGAGACTCCGTGGTTCTTTCGCCTTCTTATAATAGTATGTTTCCAGCGGGCCAGAAGAAGGCAGCCTCAGGGACATTCCGGGCCGCTTCTTGTAGCTGTCAATTTCCTCGTGGTAGCGGTTCAGCATTTCGAATCGACTGGAAACCACGTCCGCGGACTGGCTCATCAACTCAATGTAAGCATTAAGCGACCGGGGAGCTTCCTGGCAGAAGGCGCGGAATGTCGAGAGATAGAAAAAGATCGCCAATTTTAATAGGTGTTTCATAACGTGATCAGCTGTTGCCTGACTCTCAGGTTCATTTTTGAAAGTGTGTGTTGGTTTGGGGATACTTACCGGTAAATAATTGAGAAAAGATTCTGGCTGGATGAGGTATTCGCCAAGTATTTCGGGGCGGTCTGTTCCTTGTCAAATGTATAAACCATAAACTGTGAATCTCATGTCCAGAATTGTATTTGCCCTTTTGTTGCTGATTTCCTGTTCCGTTGTGTCCGCCCAAAGCTTGAATACCTTATCGGCCGCCGAAAAGAAGGAGGGCTGGAAGCTGCTTTTTGACGGAAAAGATTTGAAAGGCTGGCACGCCTACAATGGAAAGACGCCCGGGTCGGCCTGGGTAATCGACGGCGGTGCGATCAAGCTGAATGTACCCGAACGTGCCGGCAACAAAGCTAAAAATGGCGGAGATATTGTTACCGATGAGCAGATTACCGGTGATTTTGAGTTTAAAGCAGAATGGAAAGTGAGCAAGTTTGCAAATAGCGGCATTTTCTTCTTTGTCGAGGAAACGCCGAAGAACAAGAACATGCACGATACCGGATTGGAGTTGCAGGTGATCGACGACAAGATCTATGATGGCGCGAAGGAAAACACGCACCGCGCCAGCGACTTCTTTGGTATCGCCAATGCGCGACTTCGCGAGGGCAAACCGCAGGGTGAATGGAATCAGATCCATTTTATTGTCAGAAATGGAAAACTGACGGTATATCAAAATGAGTTTATGGTGCAGGAACACGATCTGGGTAGCGCGGACTGGAAGCAGCGGGTTGCTGGAAGTGGACTGAAAGCGGCGCCGATTTCAAAAGGTATTTACAAAGGAAGGTTTGGTTTGCAAGACTGGGGCAGTACTGTTTGGTACAGAAATATCAAGCTGAGGAAATTATAGTAAATACTATTTGCTATTGTACATTCTTAATGTAAGTGAGCAAAGAAGTCCATTCGCATTATCATTTAAAAAAAATCAGAAAATAATGAACGTTCAGGCAGCGGGAAATTAGGAATAGGTGTCATAGGTTATGAATGGCACTTATATCTACTTCCTCTTTGATGAAAAACTACTTTTGGAATAGTCTCTCTTCGGATAGCAGAGAGATTAATCACAAGCTGGTTTTTATTGTTTTTGTTTTTGTTTTTTTAACCACATTTCCAAAATATGTTGAGTTATTAAGCGACCCTAATCTTGCAAAAACCTATTCTTATTATTTCAAAAAAATTGCGGATCCATTACAACCTACCAAGGAGCTTTCAACAGATACACATGGTTCAAAAGTAGTATTCAGATTAACGGTTCCATTAATAGGAAAATCGCTAGGATTGGATGTAGAGAAGTCGGGAAGTAATATGATGTGGTTGTATATTATCCAGTCGGCTTTATTGTACCCTTTTATCTATATGCTTGTACACGTCTGTCTAAGGTTTGCTGACCAAATCAGCGCCTGGACGTTTGTTTGGGCATGTGCGTGTACTTATCTGTGTAAGGCGTTCTTCTGGGATTACGACTTCTGGTTTGATGGGTATGCTTACTTTTTCATTTTATCAGCCATTTATTTCCGAAATCCGCTGCTGATTTTTATGGCGCTTCAATTAGCATTCTGGACTGATGAAAGAGCGGTAATCGCATTGCCAGGAATAGTGTTGTTCCATTTATTACAGCTGAACAACTTTGCTATTACCGGACCAAAAATTGAATTATTAAAGCAATTATTTAAGCCACAGATTTATGTTTGTGTTCTGGCAATTATCGCCTATGGACTAGCGCGTATGTTGCTTACCGTTCAATTTGATTTGCACACGCCATTGGGAAAAAACGAAGGTGTAAGTCCCGCACTGATTCCCTTTCAGATTGAAAACAGGTTTTTGGGTGTGTTCCTTTCATTTGAGGGATTATGGATCTTGTTTTTCTGTGCATTGTACATTATTTCCCGTCGGAACAATGTGATTTTCTTGACTAGTCTGGGTATCATCATCGTGCAAATCATTGTGGCTTACAGCGTATATGATATTACCCGTAGTTTGATTTATGCATTCCCGATGATGCTGGTTTCATTTGCTATCTATTTCAGAAATAAAGGCGTGCTCCAAGGTGATTATCTGCCAGTTGCCTGTATACTTTGCGTGTTTATACCCACACACTACCTCATTTTCATGCCCCAACAAATTCCGATGACCGTATTTTCCATCCCGCATTTGCTGGAGAGTTTGCAGCGGGCAGTCTGGTTTAATTGAGACAGTGGACGCGTTATGCGCGTACTTGCTTGTTTTTTGTATCTAATCAAAAAATTTTAAGAAATATTGAAATGTCAGGCAGCGGTAACTTGCTAACTTGTGTCTGGTTAGTTGTGTTGTCATGACATTCCACAGGTAAGAAATCAATGGACGCTTTGAGCCGGAAATGTATGATCTCCCGTTTTAAAAATTGTGTTTTGTCAAAATCCTCCTTTATCAGCCTCTTTGTTGTAAGCGTGATCGGGGTTTGCCTGCTGGGGTGTAACACGGTGATCGAGCCGCCCGATCCCGTAGAATTGCCCGAGGTGCCCGAAAGAGTAGCGAATATATTTAAACAAAAGTATCCTGACGCGACGGAAACCACGATGCGCGTAGTCGAAAAGGGAAACTTCTGGGAAGCAGATTTTAAGCTCGGAAGCGACCGGTACTATGCCGGGCTGGATTCTGTGGAGGTATTAAGAGGGTTGCGGCTTGTAAATTCGGAAGTGCCGGATTCAATACGTAGCTTATTGACAAACACATCACTAGCAAATGTAGAGCTAACCGGCTACCGGGAGCAAGTTGAATCATTTATTGATACAGAGAAGCAATTTGTTGCCCGGTATACCTACCAGAACAAGGAATACGAAATGATGTGGACTCCCGGATTACGCTCCTACGTTTTGAACTGTGTGCCCCATTACAAGTTTTTTGGACGGATGTATCCCAATTACATTCCGGAAAACATACAAGCTTTTATAGCGGCAGAAAGCCTGAGGAGCATCGGCGGCGCCATGTTCATCAACGATAAAAATGAAAGAACGTACCGCATGAATGCGCAGCACGCAGGTAATAATGTTTACGACTTCATTTTTGATTCAAAAGGTACATTGCTTTGGACCAGCTTCAACCGGAAAGAAATTACGAATACACTGAACCTGCCTGCTCATATTCAGGCATATCTGCAGCAAATGGAAGCTGAATACGGATACAAGCTTGGCTCAGGATATGAAATATACTACACTGGCGGGTACAGCTTGTTCCTGCAAAAAGGTGTTCAGGAAAGTTTGGAAGTGAAATTGGACAAGGATGGGCGGGAGGTGGACCGTGTCCAGATGATTTATGTAAACTGGTAAGCGCACACCGGGTATTCCGAACCTTTATAAAAGTTTGAATTGATTGCATGAAGTTTTTTAAAAGCAGAAAATACAGCTCGCTGGAAGAACTGGTCAAAGCCTGTCAAAGGCAGGACGCCAGCGCACAGACTGCTTTTTATGAACTTTATAAATCCAAGCTGCTGGGTGTTTGCGCCCGTTATGCCAAAACCGGCGCCGAAGCAGAAGACATTTTTCAGGAAGCTTTGATCAAGGTTTTTAAGAACCTTAATGACCTGAAAGATATCAATATGGTCGGCAGCTGGGTGAAATCCATCGTGATCCGCACTGCGATCAACTACTATCACCGCACTACCAAAATGGAGCAGATGCATTCGGCAGTCGACGAAATGCACCATGAAATCAAATCAGAAGATTATACCCGCATTATCCAGCAGCTCGACATGGTTGTTTTGCTGGAAGTGATCAACAGTCTGCCGGACGGTTACCGCATTGTTGTCAACCTGTTCCTGATCGACGGGTTCACGCACAAGGAAATTAGCGAAATGTTAAAAATTACAGAAAGTACCTCGCGCTCCCAGTTTTTCAAGGGAAGGAATTTGTTAATCAAAAAACTGGAAAAAAAAGGAATAACGCACTATGAAATCTCCTGACGATCATATAGATGACGAATTGCGCAATGCGTTGCGCAACCGGTTCGATGATTTCGAACTGCAGCCCGGCACTGAGCTGAAAAAAAACATTTTCGCTCAACTGCGCACCTGGCAGCACGAACAGGCGTTTCAGCGTACGTTGATCGCGAGCCTGCTTTTTGCCATTCTTTTTACAGGCACATTGTTTTACAGTTCCAAGCAGGGAATAGGTGGGAGAGCAGTTGCTGCGAAAGCGACAGCAGTAAAAGAAAAAGCGGCTGCACAAGGAAATGCGGTGCGCTCTTTGGCAAAAGTAGAAGTACCTAATGCTAGTAAAGTCAATGCAGGTACCGAGCCGCTGGCAGCAGTGAAGAAGGAAACTGTCCAGGCTTCTTTGCGGATTGTACGCGAAAAACTAAAGGTTTCGAATGAAGATAAAGAACAGAATGTTGAGGGTGTAGAAAATAAAATTGTCGAACCGGCTGCTGCTTCAAATACTGGCAGTGAAGTATCTCAGATAACTGCAAACCAATTTGTTGCTAAAAGTGATGACATTGAAAACCTGGGTGAAAGGTTTCAAATAACGGATATCTCATACCTGAACATCCTCCCTGCGCATTGGAACACTCCGGCACTCGCGATTACTGATTCCGTTGCCTACTTTGAAGCTGCTTCTTGGAAAAAGCCAAAAACGGGTACTGAGTGGACATTACTGGCTGGCGTGACTCCGGTTCAGTCTTTTCAGATCTTAAACATTTTACCAAATCAAGGCCAACTCTATCGCAATTTTCAATTTCCCCGTTCGGCTTCTTTCGAGTCGCTGGGTTATAAGTTGAATGCAGGTGTGGAGAAAAACGGGTTGCAATTTTTGGTCAGCTACGGGCACTACCGGCAGTCGGTGAGTTACGAAGTGGCCGGGAATGAATTTGAGATTGTTCCAAATGGCAGCAATGCAGAAGCCAGGCGAAAGTATGCGACAGTTAGCTCCGGGCGTACATTGAATCTGGTTGGACTGGGAATTCGCAAACAGCTGGTGCCCCGCGCGCCGGCATTGCGCGCATTTTACGCGGTTGCAGGAGCCGAATTCACCAGGGAATTTACCGAAGGCAAGAACATTGTCTGGGCCAATGCTGGTTTTGGTCGCCAGGTGCGGGTAGGGCGGAACACGGCCTTACATATCGGCCCCTATTTTGAGTACGGCTTCACCAAACTGCTGAATGCCGAAGGTTCCTTCCAGGTGAAACCTTACCAGATCGGACTTTCCATTGTTTTACGTAATAAACTGGTGAGATAGGGCATTTTACTACTAAATGAAATTATTATTGCAGTAGGCTGACGGCATTGCGCGCTTCAATATCCGGACGGGATTTCAGGTTAACTGTAACTGATCAGGATTTTATGGCAAAGATGTTACTCGCTGCCGCAGCGCTGGTTTTAGTATTGATAATGGGTTTTCGGAAGTCTGCAACTGACTCCGACTGGCCTGAATATTATGGCGATGGCGCACGCAGCCACTATTCACCATTGCAGCAAATCCACGCGGGTAACCTGGACAAGCTAGAAGTTACCTGGACCTACGCCTCCGGCGGAGCAGATACCCTGCACGGCCGCACACAAATTCAATGCAATCCGATCATTATTAATGGTGTTCTCTACGGCGTTTCGGCTGGTATTCAGGCTTTTGCTGTGGAAGCTGCTACTGGTAAGGAGCTCTGGAAGACTAACCTGAAAGACAACGGAGGTACCCTCAGCCGCGGCGTGACTTACTGGGCTGAGGGAAACGACAAACGAATTTTCTTCGGTGCCGGCCGCTGGCTTTACGCATTGAATGCGGTCACCGGAAAGCTGATTGACGAATTTGGTGAAAATGGCCGTATTGATCTAAAAACCGGCATCGAACGTCCTGGTTCTGACGAGTACATTACTGCCAATACACCCAATACAATTTTCAGGAACCTGATTATTACAAGTGGGCGGCTGGCCGAAGGGGAAACTGCATTGCTGGGCGACGTGCGCGCATTTGACACGCGCTCGGGCAAGCTGGTCTGGACATTTCATACCATTCCAACGCCCGGAGAGCCCGGTTACGAAACCTGGTCGCCGGGTAATCCGCGTGAGCGGCTCGGCGGCGCAAATGCGTGGATGGGAATGGCGGTGGACAGATCACGCGGGATTGTGTACGTACCGACCGGCTCGGCCGCTTACGATTTTTATGGGGGAAACAGGCACGGTGATAATCTGTACGCAAACTGCCTGCTCGCTCTTGACGCTTCAACAGGAAAGCTGCTCTGGCATTACCAGCTTGTGCACCATGATATCTGGGATCGGGACCCGCCTTCGCCACCCAATCTGCTGACCATTACCAGGAATGGGAAAAAGGTGGACGTGGTCACGATCACAACCAAGCAGGGGCACATTTTTGTGTTCGACAGAGTTACGGGTAAGCCCGTATTTCCGATCGACGAAAAGCCATTTCCGCAGGATGGCGTTGCGGGTGAAAAGGTGAGCCCGACACAGCCAATACCTGCCTTACCAGTCCCATTTACCAGACAGGCTTTTAATGAACAGGATCTCAGTCCGTTTGTGGCAGATAAAGATTCATTGATTCAGGTGATCCGGAAAGCGAGAACCGGAACGCCGTACATTCCGCTTACCGAAAAACTGACCATTTTTTACCCGGGCACCGATGGTGGGGCGCAATGGGGCGGGGCGGCCACTGATCCGGAAGGCGTCATGTACGTGCCCGCGAAAGAAATTCCTGTATATACCACATTGATTCCCAGAGCAGATCCGAATGCAAAAAGTGCTGGCGGTAACAGCGGGAAACAACTGTACACGCTCTACTGTGCAGCTTGTCACGGTGCAGATCAGAAGGGAAATCATGACGGTTCATATCCTTCACTGCTGCAATTGGGAAGTCGGTTTAAACCAGCCCAGGCGCACGAGGTACTGCAAAAGGGGAGAGGAATGATGCCTTCTTTCTCGCATATTTCGCAGGCAGAAAGGGACGCGATCGTCGACTTCTTGTTTGAAAAAGAATCAGGCAACAATGTGGCGGTTTCGCAAAAACTGGCAATTCCTTACCAGCATACAGGATACAACCGGTGGTACGACAGGAACGGGTACCCAATTAGCGCGCCGCCCTGGGGGACGCTCACGGCAGTGGACCTGAATACCGGACAACATCGCTGGCAGGTTCCACTGGGTGAGTATCCGGAATTAACCAAAAAGGGGATACCGCCGACGGGGACGGACAATTACGGAGGCCCGCTTGTAACAGCAGGAGGGATCGTTTTCATTGCAGCCAGCCGCGATGAGAAGATCCGCGCATTTGACAAAAAGACCGGAAAGATATTGTGGGAAAGTGCTTTACCAGCCGCTGGTTATGCTACGCCAAGTACCTATACGGTCAATGGAAAGCAGTTTGTAGTCATCGCTTGTGGCGGCGGGAAGTTGAAGACCAGGTCAGGTGACCGTTATGTCGCATTTGCATTGACAGAAAATTGAATGTACTTTCTTTTTCCCGGAAAAAGATTAGTTCAGTCAGGTGCTAACCTGAAAGATCGCTTGGTCAACCAACAGGTATATACGCACCGGTTTGTTGAACAAGAAATATAAAGAATATCCGGAAATATCCCGCGGCAGCGCGATCGTCGGGCGGAAAATTCCCAACCACCGAAAACCTTCTCCCAACGGCGAACTGCCAGCAGGGATATTTCCGGATATGTTATAAAAGGTACGCAGTGCAGCAGCTACAATTACCAGCCTTCGTTAAAGGCATTGTAAAAAATACCACCTTGCCCGGCCGTGCAGCCAGACGTGCGTCTTGAAAAACAATCGCATTCATGAGCGAATAAATTTGCTGTTTGCTATATGGCAGTCGGGTGGTTCAAGAGCCATAGTCTATTAATTTGATAGACAAAGTAAATTTATAGTTCCGGAATAAGCAAATGCGACGACGTTATTTTCTGAAAAATTTTCGAGAGAGATATTATAACCTTATTCGGTACGCCCAAAATCAATAAAAAGCTCCATCCTGAGCAGGAAGGAGCTTTTCTCCGGAAGTGGATATTTGCTAATTGGCTTCGACGTGCTTCCTGAAGTTGTCCAGGATAGCCTGCCAGCCTTGCTGCTGCATTTCTACGGAATTTTCACCTTCGGCATCAAAAACCTCTGTCACTGTCGTATTGTCGCCCGCACTTTCAAACATTACCTTGACATTTCGGCCGTCTGCCAGATCATAATCAAGCAGCTTTTCATTTTCAACCTGTGTGTACACCCCACCGAAGTCGAAGCTGAAACTGCCGTCTTTCGCTGCCATGGTAGTCATAAAGGATCCGCCTACTCGAAGATCATTTTCGGATTTGGGCGCATGCCAGTCATCTGACGCGAAGCACCATTGTGTTACATGTTCCGGCGAGTTGAAGTAGGTCCAGACTTTTGAGACAGGTGCATTGATTGTTGTTGATACCGTTACTTTCTGAGCTTGCGTTTCCATGTCTTTGTTCTTTTGTGATTGATGATGTTACAAAGTTGGCAGAACTCAGCGAAATCAGTGGGTGCTGATCATGACAAAGCTGGGGGTAAAATGCGTCAATCACCCGTTCGCTATGATTATTGATACCTGCCTTTTGCACATCGCGTGCAGCCATCTGCTAAGTATTAGCGCCAACCTGCTTTTAACCAGGAGCGGCGAGTGGCAAAATATGCAATTTTGTGCAAGCACTTACCACACTATGACGATGCATACACCGAGACCCGGCCGATTTATTGACCCGTTTACCGATTTTGGTTTCAAAAGGATTTTTGGTTCCGAGCCGAACAAGGATCTGCTTATTGATTTCCTGAATGCGCTGTTGGCTGGCGAGCGGGTTATTACTGATTTGACTTACGACAAAACCGAGCAGAATGGAACGCTTCCCGGCGACCGTAAAGTGATCTTTGACCTGCTGTGTAAAGGAATTGATGGAGAACAGTTTATTATAGAAATGCAGCGTATCCGCCAGGACTACTTCAAAGATAGGTGCCTTTATTACGTTTCTTCGCTGATCAGGGACCAGGTTCCGGTCAGCTTGAGCAAATGGAATTATCTCTTGAAACCAGTTTACCTGATCGGGATTATGGATTTCTGCTTTGATGATGCATCCGATCATGACTTCATTCACAGGATCAGTTTGCGATATCCGTCAGGGGAAATATTTTATAACAAGCTGGGTTTTGTATACGTCGAAATCCCCAGGTTTAATAAGGAGGAGGAACAACTTTGCTCTTCCATGGATAATTGGCTGTTCTTATTGAAACATATGAATGAATTGGATAAATTACCATTGTTTTTACGTAAGCCTGTTTTTGAAAAACTGTTTGAGATCGCTGAGGTCAGTAACTTAACCAAAGAAGAAAAGATGGCATATGATGCAAGTTTGAAACAACAAAGAGATTGGTACGCAACTACGGAGTCCCTTTTGAATGAGGGTGAAAGGAAGGGAATAGAGGAGGGGATCCTTTTAGCAAAACTTGAAACCGCCAGGAAAATGAAGGCGAAGGGACTGCATGAAGACCTCATCCGCGAGCTTACAGGTTTGTCGGTTGAAGAAGTCAAAAATGCTTGAAGTTGCGTCCGCAGCTCCTGCAGATGCGTTAGCTCTTGCTCAATGCGATCCGATTGAAATATTTCGGTTTGCAACTGGTTTGCTGATCGCAATTTGGGCGTCGTAATATTTAAGCAAGCAATGGTACAGGATCAGCTCGTAAGTTCTTTGCTGACTTGCGAAAATGCGGTTGATACTCATATGGATCAGGCTCGCAAGAAGTGACTCTTTTTGCAGCTCGTCCGCTGATGCCAGCTTTGTCAGAATCTGCTGCTGTTCCGGACATACATCAAACTCGGCTAGCAAAAGCGTCTGGTGTATCTCTGTTTTGCTTTGTTGAAATCTGACGTTCAACTTCTTACGCAATGCAGTGTCTCCTTTGAATTCCTGAAAAAAACCATCTTTAAGCTTTTCCAGCAATGTATGCTTCTGTTTCAATGACAGTCCTGCCCGGGTAAGAATCAGGTCGGTTTTTTTCACAGCAAACAAAAAACGCTCGTGCTCTTCACAGGTCCTGCTGGCCAGGAACCGCATGGTATCCAGCGAATCCAGGTGAAAAAACTGCTCGCAGAGTTCCATGTTTTGCCTACCGTACCGGGTAATTTCCCTTTGGTAAAGGTCGGTTTGAATGTTATAAACAACGCCCGACTTGATAAAGGGTTCAAGCGCCTTTCTGATGATCCTGATGACCTTGATGTGAAACTGATCGGCCGGATTTCCCTTGAAGCGCAGGCGAAGATGCGGATCAGGATCCCGGTATCTCACGAAGAAAAACGACTCAATCGTTTCAGCCCGGAGCATCTTGCCCACGGTATGATACAGCTGGCTGATCAGCGGCGATTCGTTTGATTTGTCGTGTGTATAGAGTTTTAGATATAGCCATTCATCTCCCAGAATGTGGTTGGTAGGAACATTATCATTCTCAACCACCGACACGCCACGAACAGGAGCGACGCTTCGGTCAATAAAGGGAATCACAAGCTCCGATACGAACTTTTCACTGCCATTTGAAAGAATGCATTGCCCAGGCTCACCGAGAAATTCCATTAGCCTCACAGTCTCACTTTTTTTACAAATATCGGCAAGCAATTGAATGGAATCGGGCAGCGAGGTATCTATCAGCAGTTCATTATCGCCGGACGCCACCACAAATCGGCCCGGTAGCTTCAATTGCAGTAGCTGCTGTTGAAGTGCCTGCATATTTCCTGAGGCAAATGCATTGGTTTGCAGCACCCAGCTTTCGCGAGCGACAATAATGTTATCAAAGCTAATCCTCGGTAAATGCGGCTGTTTGGCCAGAAATCCCCAATCCCAAATCAGGTTGAGATTAGCATCCTGCTCCTGAAGATCGGAAAGGAAGCGGTAAACGGGTAACCCTTTCCGGTGATTGTGCATGTTTGATAGGCGCGGGATTACCCGTTTGTTCAAACGTTTCGACCGAAGGATAATCTCATTGTTTACCACGGAAACCATCAGGTCGTCAACACGGATCCTGAAAGCTTCACTTACGCTCGCCTGTCCCAGATAGGGGATTTCATACTTATAAAGCGCAGGTCTGTTTACGATGTTACCGGCCTTGCTATCAGGATGATGGATGATTTCGGCAAAGAGCACTTCCGGGTGCATTTGTTGTTCAGCCCGCGCGCAGTGTCGCAGCTTTTCGTCGAGCCCGTCAATACCCTGCGCAAACCGGCTCATCATATTCACAGCAGATGGTCCCTGGCAAGCGAGTAAGTTGAACTTATAATTACCCTGGTCAAGCGTCTGGTTTGAGGCAGCGAGCAAGTTTCCAAACAGAAAAAAGCTGCCAGCTTTCCTGGCCCGTGGCTCGCCAGAGCGGTTATTAGCGATGAACAGGAGGTCTTCTTCTGTCAGCCTAATCTCGTTTTCTCCTGCCTGCACTGCATTGAAGTACTTGCCGGCTAAAAATTGCTGCCACCAGATCTCAGATTGCGCGGATGCGGGTTCATTGGCCGGCAGGTCAAGATCCTCGATCATAGGTGAGCTGGCCCCGCCGCATTTTGCACCGTATCCCACACCAACTTCTTCGTCCAATGCTTCCGCGAGGGAAACCTCTTCTCCGCCGTAGCGCTCAATAAGTCTTTTCTTAAAATGCAGCAGATCGCCGGGCAGCCTGGACTGGTTGAGCACCATCAGTTTCTCAACGCTCGCGCCAATTTCGCTTATAAGCTTGTCACTTAACTGGTTGTGATCCGTATGAAAGAAAGTATCAACTTTCATGACAGCCGGCTTTTGAAGCGGAAGCGCTAATCTTACCAGTTCGGCAGTAAGTTTTTCATTGGTTGCCAGGAGGTCTTCCGGGTTCTGCAACGCGCATTGAATGGCTTGAAGCGACAGTAGCAAATCACCGGTATCGTCCAGCTTTTCCAGTACGGAAATAATGTAAGGCAGGTAGCCAGGGCCTGAAATGGTAAGATTGGTGTCAGAAACTATAATCTGGTTTTCAATCAGCAACTCCACAAAACGAAGCGCCTCATGCGGGTCATTTCCTTTGGACATCAGCAACAACGCGAGGTCCCTCACATAAGCACCGTCGCGGCAGGCTTCCAGTACCAGCGACAATGCCTCCGATTTTTCAAGTCCGCTAATGAAGTATTTACTCTGGTTTCCATTACTGAGCAGCTCTACATAATGGTATTTGTTGCCCGCGTCGAAAAGGGAAGTATTAGTAGAAAACCGGAGCTGGGCACGGATTTCGGGTATTTGAAGCAGCTTTGCGCTCAATGCCGAAAGTACCTCCGTGTCAGGTGTAACGTGCTTTGTAAGTACGTTATCCGACAAACCCAGCCTGTTGGCACGCTCGATCTCTCCGGTGGTACAACATGAAAAAAGTCCGAAGGGCGTGCAGCGCGACGTACTCCGGACCAGGTATTTGTATAGTGTAGATAAGAGCTGCTTTTTCTCACTGACCTGCTCACCGCGCAGCCAGCGCATCATTCTTTCAAATAAATAAGGAGAGGCGACCAGGATCGCCTCTCGTGACAGCTGATCCCGCTCATAATACTCTTTTAAAAGCATTTCAAGCGGTCTCGCTGCTAGTTGTTGATGAATATGGAATAGGTGGTCAACTGACTTGACAGGCCTGCGGATCATATAAAAACCCAGGTGATCCATCATTTGACATAATGTTTTTGGCTAATAGATTGAATTACATATTGAGGCACACATAGGTACTTTGCAAAGTTGTTTCCATGTCAGTAATGCGGCCATTCTGTTTTGTCGGAGTAAGATTTACTAGACGCTCTTTTTTAACTTGTAGTTGTTGTTCATGTTTTGTTTTCGTTTTCATGGCTGTTTTTGGTTAGAAATTCGATGCTGTGTGAATTCTGATGGTGAAAATATTCAAATGAGAAGCCGTGAAATAATTATTTAGACCGATGGGGCTATTATTTCGACGAATGAAGCAAGAAGGGCGACAAATTACAGGACAGGCTGAACTTGCGCAACGGCCGCAAAAGCGAGGTCGATCCGAAGATAGGTATGGAATGTTTCGGAAGTCCTGCTTACGGTAAAGGTGTGGCGATCCGGATAAAGCAGATTTAGTCGTTTTGTCGTGTTTTTAAGACCAAATCCTCCTATTTCATCCGGTTTCGGAATGGAGGGCGCCGATGTCGGACTGGGAGGTGTACTATTCTCGACAGAAAAATAAAGCGTAGAATTTTCCAGCATGATGGTAATGTTCACAAAAGCACATTCCAGTGTTTTGCTCACTCCATGTTTAAAGGCATTTTCAACAAGTGATATGAGTAGCAATGGCGCGATCATACATCTGTCGGGATCGCCATCCAACTGGTAATATATCTTCGCCTTTTCGCCAAAACGGGCTTTCTCTAACTCAATATAACTTTCAATATAGTCGATTTCCTTTGCTAGTACTACCTTATCACGGTTCGATTCATAAAGGCTATATCTCATGAGATTGGAGAGACGTAGCACCAGCTCTGCCGCGTCCTCATCAAGATCGGCTGTTTTCGCATACACTGCATTCAGCGTATTAAACAGGAAGTGAGGGTTAATCTGTGATTTGAGAAAGCTGAGTTCCAGATTGAGGTTATCGCGCTGCAATTCCAAACTCTGACTTTGCAAGTCCAGATTATTCTTTTCAAGCTGCAGTCTGTCGCGTTCCAGGCGCAAATTTTGCGTACGAATGCTGATCGTATCCCGCATTATCTTCATTGCCAGGATAGGAGTCACGAAGAACAGGCTCCAAGCATAGTTGATGTAGGCTAATTTGAAGTCAGTTACCCAAGCAGTCCATCCATTTACTTTCAGGAAATCATTCCATAGTCTTGCGACATACAACGGCTTTCCGTCCACATAGCCATTGCTGATAGAAACAAGATACTCGAATTCGTAGAAATTGCTGATATAGATGAGCTGAAATAAGGCTGCGAGGCAAAGAATCAGCTCTATTACTTTCTTCTGATATAAAAACTTGGGAAAAACAATGTAGCCGAGCAGGTAAAATACGATCAAGGACTGGATTAAAATCGCAGTACTCGCGTGCCAAACAACCGCCAGATTATCCTTTGTAAGTGACGGAATTGAAGAGTAACGAAGTACTGCCCAGGTTATCAGCCAGGTCAGGAAGTGAAGAGAAAACCGGGTAATCTTGTCCCTCGCTATCATTTCAGATCTTGTTTTTCAGAAGGGCGCTCATTACGTCGGTGCGGTAAGTCACTCCAATAGGTACTTTCTTTCCATTGCGGGTCGTAATCTCATTGCCCTCGATCTCATGAATGGCGTCTTTGTTAATGATATAAGACCTGTTGACGCGCAGGAACAGCTGTTTGGAAAGTATGTCTTCGATCGTCGACATTTTCATGTGAATGACCGATACGCGATCCGACCAGTAGAGTTTCAGGTAATCTTTCATTCCCTCAATAAAATGGATTTCTTCCGGCCTCACCCTGATCAGCTTTTTGTTCTCCTTCAATAAGAGGAAGTCCGACTGCGGTTTGGCTGCATTCAGCGCCTCTGCGACCTGTTGCTCCGCTGGCTGCCATTCTTTTGGACTTTCAACTGGCGCTGCAACTGTGACAGCCGGCCGGTTTTGAAGTGCTTTATTTACCGCTTTTGAAAAACGTTCGAAAGAAACAGGCTTCATCAGATAGTCAGTCACCTGCTGTTCGTAACCCTCCAAAGCATACGACGGGTCCGCGGTGATCATGACCACAGCCGGGCGGACAGCGGGTAGCAATTTCAGTAATTCGAAGCCCGTAATACCAGGCATTTCAATGTCCAGGAAGATCAGTTCCGGTTGCAGCGCGCGGATCTGGAACAACGCCTCAGTGGCTGTGCTGCAAACAGATACAAGTTCCAGGTCGGGTGTTTTGCTCACATATTTCTGGATCAGGTCACGCGCGACGAGCTCATCGTCTACAATCATGCAGCGTAACCTTGGAGAAGAGATCATAATGGCGCTGAAAGTCTGGAAGGCTTAAAATTTATCGCAATAATATAGGCATTTGTCGAAGTTAATGCAGCATTGGACGAATTTATTTTCGGTACCGTCGCGCATTTTTTTATTTTGAAATTAATGACAAATGTCATTGCTATTCACCACCGTTTAACCGTTATGAAGCTCAATGCGACCGAAGAAAACGTCTACCGTGCGGTGGATGCGCTTCTCCAAATGAACAAAGTAAGGGTTACTTCCGCAACAGTACGAGAAAAGCTGTGGCATCACCCCGATTTTCCAGGTCTTACCGCAGTAAGTGACGTTCTCGACGAGCTCAATGTGCCGCACATGACCGCCAAGCTAAGTACGGACATGCTCAGTACCATGCCCGTACCCGCGCTGCTGATGCTGAATGTAGACGGTGGTATCATGGCGACAGTCCGCTCCGTGAGTGAAGGACAGGTGGAGTGGCTGCATACAGGCGAGGGGATCAGAAGAGAGCCGGTTGAAGATTTTGGTAAAAAATGGACCGGGGTAGTTCTGATGTCGGAATACTGCGAGGGAGCCGGGGATCCCGAATTCGACAAAAAGAAAAGGATTGAAAGGCAGGACCAGTTCCGGATGGTAGCATTCGCAATGGCGGCGGCAGTTTCGCTTTGCGGGACCCTCTTTTATTCTCCCGGCCACCTGGCTGTGGAGGTGAAAGCACCATTTTTTGAGCTGCTTGTGCTCAAATGCCTGGGCTTGGCCATGAGTCTGATCCTGGTCTGGTACAATCTCGATTCTTCCCATAGTTTCCTGAGGCGCATTTGCCAAAATAGTCAGCATTTTAATTGCAGAAGCCTGCTTGAATCGGCTGCGGGGCGGTTTTTAGGTGTCAACTGGTCTGAGATCGGGCTGATCTATTTTCTTGCTACACTCAGCATGATGGTTTTTTCGCTGCTTTCGAAGAATGTGCCCGAGCTGCTCGCCTGGCTGATCCTGGTCAATATGATTACTATCCCTTATACATTCTACTCACTTTACTATCAGGCGTTTGTGGCTCGTCGCTGGTGCCTGCTGTGCCTCGCAGTACAGCTGGTGCTTTGGGCAGAGTTTTGGGTGGGGTACCATTACACAAGCGAGCGTTCTCTGCTGCTTGTCTCCAACGTATTACCCGTTTTCTTGATCGTTGTGCCGATCCTGATGTTATTCTGGTGGATGATCAAGAAAGGCCTGATCGCTTCACTCCGGCTTCCGGCCATTGAAAAAACGATAGAGCAGCTCAAATTCGACATGAACTATGTGCAGGCGCTTTTTGGCAAAGACAAATACATTCCCGCTTTTTTTGAACAAATGAAAGTAGGGAAGCTGGGTAACCCGCACGCAACCAATGTGCTTACTGTGGTAACAAACCCATTGTGTGAAGTCTGCGCGCAGGTGCAGGCACAAATCCGCGAGCTGATTGCTGTAACGACCGATGTGCGGGTTCAGTTTGTATTCTCTGCTTCTCCGGCGCCCGACGACGAATCGGGTATGATCGTAAAAAAGCTGTTAAACGTGCCTGAGGCTGAAATTCCGGGCTTGCTCGAAAAGTGGTTCCTGCTCAGGTTTTTAGGTAAAAGCAGGTGGTTAAAGTCCATTAATACCATTCCTTCCGACCATTCAGCGGACCATCAGCTTGCATTGCACCTGGGTTGGATCGAGCTGGCCGGGATTAGTGCCACACCCGCGCTCTTCCTCAACGGGCATGAACTCCCGCGGCTTTATTCCGTGCGGGATGTAGAAAAACTCTGCCGCATAATCCAGGTTAACCCCGACCTGGTACGCTACTGAAAAGCCACCTTTTCGTCTATCCGATTACTTCCCAAATCGCCGGAACAACGCCGGTGAAATGCCGCATTCAGCGACCTTCGGCTTCGCTCTTTCATGATTGAAAATAACCAGCCTGGTTGTAGTTTGTGTAGAATCTACACTACACATTTCCCATTTTTATTGCACTATTGGCAATAAAATAGATAAACTTTCAAAGAATGTGACCATTTTTAAACTTACCTTAACCGAAGTTTGGTAGAAATTAATTTACATTTATGTGTAAAATTACTACTCGCGTTAATCGGATTGTGAAGCTTGAATATGACAGAACCCCCACATCGTTGTAAGACGCCTCTTTAAAAAGCACAACCTAAAATTTGGAATAACTGTACTATGAAAAAACTGATACTTTTCAACAGAAGTATTGTAAGACTTTATTGTATTTCTTCTCTTTTAGTTTCCTCACTAACACTATCGGCCCAGCCCCGTTACTTTGCGGTTTCGCTGGTAAATGAAAACGACAAACCTTCCCTGGACGCAATCCGGCAAGCTAAAAGCGTGGGTTGTAATGCAGTGGCGATGACGGTACAATGGGGCGTGATCCACGGCAAGATCTCCCGGATACTGAAAGATGAAAACGGAGGTGGTTACAGCGTCTGGAAGCAGTACGACGATCAGATCGCACTGGCGCTTTCGCTGAATATGAAGGTTGCGCTCAATATTGCAGTAAGTACCGGCGATGATGTTACCAACAGTGCCTCAGATCGTTACGGTATTACAACCGGCGACGGCTGGCGCAAAGAGGAACGGATGGTGGTGGCCAATTACAGCGGCGAAGAGGCCGTTTTCCAGAAATGGGGAGGTCCGATCCGGCCTAATATTAGTCTGCAGTTCGTGATGACGTCGCTGGTTGCACAGTCTACCCGCGACAGGATTACAGGCTTTACAAATGAGGTAATCCAGCGCTACAAATACCTGCAGGATGACGGAAACCTGCTTTATGTAAATCTCGTATATACAAGACAGGGAGAAGGGGAATTTGAAATGGGATCGACTAAATACCATTACGAAGACCCGCTGGATATGGCTTACGCATTGACCGATTATTCTGCACCTATGGTACAGGGTTACCGCAGCTGGCTGATCGGGAAATATGGTGAAATCTCGGCTTTGAATGCAGCGTGGGGTAAAAGCTATAATTCATTTAACGAGGTTAATCCCAAAAAGCCGTCGGGAAGTACTTTCACCCAGGCTGACGGGACAGACTGGTTTCTCTACCGCACACACGTATTGAAAGAAACCAATGTTCTTTTCAAAAACACAGTAAAAGGCATTAATTCCAACATCAAGGTCATTACGCACCACGGATCAGTGTACGATAAGCTGGCGCGTGCTCGCGGTACACTTCCTTTTAACGAAATCGGGAAAGACCTCGACGGGATCAAGATCAATGACGACATTTACTACGACCACCGTTTTGCCCTCGACCTGCTGCGTTCCAACCTGCCTAACAGGCTGTACGTGAATGAGGCAGCTTACGTGACGGACGCATCTTCCGTAGTAAGGCTTGCCGAGGAAAGCTACACACACGGCGCGCAGATCGTGACATTGTTTTACCTGGAAAACGCAATGAAGTCGCCTGACGCAGTGAATGCAATCAAGAACCTGACAGCCAACTGGGTTAAAAACAAGCAGGTAACATCACCTCAGCCTTCCAATAACGACAGCTTCACATTGTCGAATCTGATCAGCAGCGATGGCTGCTATACCAACCGTGACAGCTACTCAAATGATTGCGACGCTTACAAAAACTGGCGAAATGCTTATGGTAATGCAGGAAACAAGCCGGTTAATATCTACATGAAAGACGATGTAACTACCAAAGGCTGTTTTTACAAAGACCTGAAACTATCCCGCGATGGGGAGCAGGCGGCTGCAATTGTACCTAATAATGTAGATTACCATTTGACGGCAGACGATTGCCGCGTGATCGGTACCGTAAAAGGGAACGGACTGTCGGACAACAATTCGCCTCTCCGGGCTTATGTTACGATTGAAGATGAGGTGATCATGCGCGAAGGTCAGCCTTTTGTTCAACGCCACTGGCGATTTGTGCCGGGTAACTCCAATGCAGGTCAGGCTACTGTTACATTATATGTAAGCCAGGATGAGTTCAATGCATTCAATGCGGTGAGTTCAGAAAAATTACCGGTAAATCCTGCCGATCCTGAAAACTTCAAGAAGAAGCTGCGTATCATTCAATCGGGTGGTACAAGCGGCGCGAGAACAATGCAAGCTTCCATTGATCCTGCGGATCAGGATGTAAGATGGGATTCAATGCTGAATTTGTGGAAGATTACATTTACAGCCAATGATCTTTCTTCCTACTATCTCACTGCGGATAACGCGACGCCGCTGCCGGTGAAGCTCGTAAGCTTTACTGCCTCAAAAAAAGAGAATGCAGTAGAGCTCAACTGGCAGACTTCCGAGGAATCAAACAGCGACCACTTCGCTGTTCAGCACAGTCTTGATGGAAAAAACTGGCTTTCAATCGGGAAAGTAACAGCTGCGACTGAAAGTAAAATCACTACAAACTATACATTCACAGATCAGAACCCGGTTGCAGGCGAAAACCTGTACCGGTTGAAAATGGTAGACCGTGACAGCAGCTTTGCCCTGTCCAGGATCAATGCGGTGAAAATGGATGTTGGTAACGGGCTTGTACTTTATCCAAATCCGGTAAATGCGGGTGTTATCAACCTGGAATTCGCAGGTCAGGAACCCAAAGTAAAACTGACCGACCTCCTGGGCCGTGATGTAGCGGTGAGCACGGAGAAAACGGCAGGTAATAAGCTTGCAGTAAGAGCGCGCGGAAAGCTTTCCCCGGGACTGTACATTCTTACCGCTACCTACGGCACAGAACAAATGCGGCACAAAGTGCTGGTAGCAAATTAGCAACAATCCCATCCGCCTGTCTCAAAGGCGGAGCCTAAAAAAATCCCTACCCGTCTGTTTCAACAGGCGGAAGGACAACGGGCGTACCTTTGCTTTCATGCAGGGTACGCCCGTTTTATTTTCATTTATTCCCATCTGATACAACCATTCAGCGACCGGCGTACCTCTTTATTACAAATCAACATTGACTATGACCACGGAGGCAGAATTGATTTCTGGGTGTCTTCTACATGACAGGATTGCGCAGCGACGGTTGTACGACCGCTACAAAAATGCCATGTACACCCTCGCTTACCGGATCACGGGTGATTTTGATGATGCAAACGATGTCATACAGGATTCGTTTCTGGACGTGTTTCGACACCTCGACCAGTTTCGGGGTGAGTCCACATTGGGAGCCTGGATCAAAACGATCGTAATCAGGCGTTCGACCAAGAAAAAGCGGATTGTTATCTGGGAGAATATCGATGATGTAGCAGTGGGAGGGGTTGATTGGGGAGAACAGGAAATCAATGCATCTCACCTGGAAACGGCCATTCTGGCATTGCCTGACGGATTCCGGACGATTTTCGTTTTGGCAGAAGTAGAGGGGTACACCCATCGCGAAATTGCCGTAACACTTGGTATCTCGGAAGGGACCTCGAAATCACAGTTGTTTCATGCGAAAAGGAAGTTGCGCGGAATGCTTTCATGAATTGGAAAAATGGACAAGAATCAGCATACATTAAAGAACGCGATTGCCAAGCTGCCCGGCTACACGCCGGCGCCGCAAACCTGGGACTCGATCGGGGAGAAGCTGGGCGAGGAACCACTACGCAAGTCACTGCAGAGCCTACCGGAATATACCCCAGCTCCGATGGTGTGGGACGCGATCGAGCGAAAGGCGCCCGGTAGAGGCCGGTTTGCGGGCTGGCAGTATGCAGCGGCGATTTTGATTGCAGGTATTTCCGGGCTGCTGGTCTGGCGGGAAGTGCGGGTTACGCACGTATATTTTGCGCAGGAACAGTTTGACCCGCGACTTCAGGTAAGCGGTGAAATGGGTACCGACCAGCATTACGAGCTTTTAAAAGCTTACTGCGAAACAGAAACGCTGGTGTGTAACAGCGGCCGGTACAAGCGGCTTAGGGAAGAGTTTGAAACGCTGCATTCAGCGTCCAGCCAGTTACAGGAAGCGATCGGGCAGTATAATACCGAGCCCGAATTGATGAAACAGCTGAATACCATTGAAAAACAGAAAGCGGCTATTTTGAATGAAATGGCCAAAATGATCTAGTCAAATCCCATGAAACAAATGCATTTGCTTTTGAAAACGTCCGTTTGCGCGTTGCTATGCTGCCTCACTGTGCAGCTTCGCGGACAGGGAACTTTGCAGGTAGCAACGCGCACCATTGAAAAGAATGTAGCAGCATCTACGGTCCGTGTCCTGCATATCAATGCGGAAAAGGCGGATATAGAGGTGAGTACGTGGGATAAAAACGAGATTTCCATTGTAATGCAGCTTTCAGCGCGGCACCCCGACAGAGCTGTGGCAGCGCGGGATCTGGCGAAAATCCAGTACCTGGCTGAACGTACGGGAAAAGACTTTTTTCTCCGCAATTATATATTGCTGAAAGATGGAGAAATGAAGCCGCAGTCGAATGTAAAAGCGCATTATAAAATCCAGCTGCCGGCAACCTGCGAAGTGGATCTTAAAAATACATTCGGTACCATTTTGCTCAAAGGGTTGCTCCGCGGCTTACAAATCAAGGCAGATTTCTGCAATACTACATTGGCTGACATTGAAGGCAAAGGCCAGTTCAATACCAGCTTCGGAGAGCTGAAAGGCAGTCTGCTATCCGGCAGCTTCACGCTTACGAGCGATCACACGAAGGTTGTGCTCACAGATGTTGCAGGTACATTGAAAGTCGATTCGCAGTTTGGCAACGTTGAAATTCATCCCTCTGCCGGACTTACCAGCCTCGCAATACGCTCGAAGAAAACAGAAGTAATGCTCGTTCAGAAAAACTGGCAGCAATTTGACTACAATATCAGCAGTGCCTACACATCGATCAAACTGCCGAACGGATTCAAATGGAAGAAGAACACACCCGACTTCAAAGAGGCATTCTTCTCAGGAAACCGCCTTGCCAATGTGCTGATCAGTGCTGAGTTTGGGAATGTGACCATCAGGTAACAATGAGTAGAAATGGCGGGATGTAACTTTCTGTTGAAACATTTACAGAGACTCATCACTTACTCACCTCCATTTTATGATTCCATTTGCCAGACTTGGCCTAGTTGTTCAATTCGCATTTATATTCATTCTTTCGGGTCATGTTTCGTTTTCTCAAACCGAAAGGCACTACCTCATCAAAGCCGGCCTGATGTATGATTCGGATGCCAATGCATTCGTTAAAAACAGGCAGATCTTAATTAAAGGAAAGGCAATCATCAAAGTCGGAGAGAAGCTGGAAGTGCCAAAAGGTACAGAGGTGCTGGATTACAGCAATGCAACCGTCACGCCTGGCCTGATCGATGCGCATACCCACATACTCACGAACCAGGGTCTTACCGATGCTTTGTCGGTTGACGCAGTAATGAATTCTTCTGAAAAGCGCGTGCTGCGTGCGGCAGGTTTTGCGAAAAGTTACCTGGATGCAGGTTTTACAACCATTAGGGACCTGGGGAATTCAGGTCAGTACCTGGACCTTGAAGTGAGCAGGGCAATAAACAAAGGTTATATTGCAGGGCCGCGCATGTTAGTTTCCGGGCCGATCATCGGTTCAATGGACGGTCAACTCGACGGACTGCCTTTCAAAGATTTCGACAGGGTTTCGCGGCAGGAGCAATCCATGATTACCGGCGTGGACCAGGCGCGGCAGGCTGTTCTGGAACATATTGGGCGTGGTGTGGACGTGATCAAAATTCTGGCGATAGGAAACCGGCTCACGCTCACACTGGAAGAAATGAAAGCGATCGTTGAAACTGCCCACGCACAGCGTGTAAAAGTAACTGCCCATTGCGACCGCGACTGGGCGGTGCACAATGCAATCGAAGCGGGCGTCGACGGCATTGAACATGGTTATGGATTTAAGGAAGCTACCCTGGAATTAATGGCCAAAAAGGGCGTGTACCTCGTGCCCACGTACAATTCGATTAATGTGGCTGAGCAGTATTACAAAGTACAAAGGATGCCTTACAAGCTGGAAGATGTACGCGCCGATCTTGAATCTTACCGCAAGTGGCTGGCCCAGATCCAGAAATCGGGGGTGTTGATGGTGGCAGGTTCGGACGCCTATTTTGAGATGCAGATGCCCCGCGGCGATCTGGCGAAGCAGACGATCTGGGGCTATAATGATTTCGGTATCTCTCCCGAAAATGTAATGAAATCCGCCACTGCCAATGCAGCTCACGCGCTTGAAATGAAAGACCAGATCGGAGTGATCAAGGAAGGCGCATTTGCTGATATCGCGGTCTTTGAGGGAGATCTCCAGAAGGACTTCAAAACTTCCTTACTCAATGTTAAAATGGTGATGAAAGAAGGGGAAATCCATTTGAGAAAGTAAATGATACCTCCTTAATCTGCCACAGAACCATCTGCATTGCTGGTCAGTATCTCGCTCATATAGTCGAAGAACGGCCGCATTCGCATGTATGTGAGGTTTGCCTGCTGAACAAAATCCGGGCTGAGCACTTCCTTGTCGGTGAACTTCCGCTGCAACAGAAATTGTTTGTAGCGCAGCAGGTCGATCCCTTCATCTGTCGGGTCAAAACCCTTTGGCTTCGTTTTCAGCTGCTCACCGCGCAGTGAGCCGAATGTATCTGTAAATTCTTTGCTTGAAATAATTCTGCGGATTGGTGCCGGATCAAAGCTGATATCATCGCGGATGAGCTTCATATCCCTGGGCTCCGGCGCCCAGAACCCGCCTGCTACGAAAGTATTACCCGGTTCAATGTGGAAGTAATAGCCTCCCCTTCGCTGGGCTGTTGCTCGGGTAAATCCGCCGCTCCAATTGGTCTTGTAAGGTGTTTTATCCGGAGAAAACCGCGTATCGCGGTAAATGCGTTGTAAACTCTTCTTGCCCGAAACGGTCTCGATCACATCATGCTTGTTCATTTCGCCCAGTAAGGCGTCGGCAAATGCTTCAATGTATGCGAGCTGTTCCAGGTATTCGTCTTTGTGGGCATTGAACCAGTCGCGGTTATTGTTGTCTTTGAGCTTTTTCAGGAAGTCGATACTTGAAGCTGGGATCATAGAAGCTGTTGCAGTGAGTTGGGCTGCAAAATTCAAATTTTTAAACAACAATTATGGCGGCTAAGACAGGAGTTTTTTGTAAATGCCAAAGTTTTCATCATCATAACATACAAAAATCACCTGCTCAATGTCGGCTGTTTGTTTTAAAAATTCCTGAACGGTTTGAACAGCAATTTCTGCCGCGCGCTGTTTGGGAAAACCATAAACGCCGGTGCTGATGTTGGGGAAAGCAATTGTTTTAACCTGGTTCTCGACGGCCACACGCAAGCTGTTCCTGTAAGCCGAAGCAAGCAGTGCTTCCTCATTTTTGCCGCCTCCATTCCATACCGGGCCCACTGTGTGGATCACATATCTGGCTGGTAATTTTCCTCCCGTTGTAATCACTGCCTCTCCGGTTTTGCAGCCACCCTGCTTATTCCTTATTGCAATGCATTCATCCAGGATCGCCTTGCCGCCTGCGCTGTGAATAGCCCCGTCTACACCGCCGCCACCCAGCAGTGAGGAGTTAGCCGCGTTGACGATCGCGTCCGTTTTTATCTTCGTAATGTCACCTTTTGTCAGTTCTATCATAGCCTCAAAGTCGGTAAATGTCGTATTGGTAATGCGCATCCTGCACGGGCAGGTGCAGCTTCTTTTTTGAGAATAACGGCGGTTACTTACATTAAATTAAACCTATTCTTCCTTTATATATTCAAAAGCAAAACCTTAATCAAAAAATGGACCAAACGAATACACAGAAAGACAGTCCGGCGTCGTCGAGGAGGGATTTTATCAAAGCCTCAGCAACGGCTGCAGCAGGTTTTATGATCGTACCGCGTCACGTGCTCGGCAAGGGTTACCGCGCACCCAGCGATATGCTGACGGTTGCCGGAGTTGGTGTGGGAGGAAAAGGCAGGTCGGACATTGCGAGCTTTTTCAAAAGCGGCAAAGCCAACATCGGGTATTTGTGTGACGTAGACGACAGGAGAGCTGCGGAAACTGTGCAAACTTATCCCAAAGCCAAATACTATAAAGACTGGCGTGAAATGTTCGAAAAGGAGTCAAAGAACTTTGACGCAGTTTCGGTTTCAACGCCAGACCATACCCACGCCGTGGTAGCGATGGCCGCCATGCAGATGGGCAAGCACGTGTATGTGCAGAAGCCAATGACGCACGATATCTGGGAAGCCAGGAAGCTCACCGAAGCAGCTGCCAAATACAAGGTAGTGACACAAATGGGTAACCAGGGTTCATCCGGCGACGGCGTAAGACAGCTGCACGAATGGTATGATGCCGGCGTGATCGGGGATGTGGATACCGTTTATATCTGGACCAACCGGCCGATCTGGCCACAGGGTATTCCCTGGCCGAGCGACAAGCCCGCCGTTCCCAAAGAACTGAACTGGGATTTATGGCTGGGTACCGCTCCTTATAAAGACTATGTTGACGGACTGATTCCGGGCAGCTGGCGCGGCTGGTGGGATTACGGTACCGGCGCATTGGGCGATCTGGGCTGCCACCTGATGGAAGCTCCTTTCCGCGTGCTTGGACTCAAATATGCAACCGACATGCAGGCAAGTGTGGGAAGTGTGTTCACAGGTTTTGGTAAAAGGGGTATTTTCCCTGACAGCTGTCCGCCTTCAAGCCACGCAACTTTGACATTCCCTAAAACGCCGAGAACAAAAGGCCCGGTAACCATGCACTGGATGGATGGCGGGATCAAGCCTGAGCGTCCGGAAGAGCTGGGACCTAACGAATTGTTCGGTGATGGCAACAGCGGGATCCTGTTTGTAGGTTCAAAAGGTAAGATGATGGCGAGCGAATATGCGGCCAACCCACGATTGCTGCCACTTAGCCGGATGCAGGAAGTGAAAGTAAAACAGAAATTTGCACGTGTACCCGGCAGTGCCGACGGTCACTATGCGCAGTGGGTTGAAGGCTGCATTGCCGGCTATGGCAAAATGGAGCTGAGCTCACCCTTTGAGCTGGCCGGACCTCTCACCGAAGCGATACTGGGTGCCAATCTCGCCATTCGTGGTGCGGATATGCCAAAAGCGCGCGAGGATGGAAAAGGATTTACGTACCCTGGCAGCAACATGAAAATGCTTTGGGATGCCCAAAATATGAAGGTTACGAACTTCGACGAAGTCAACCAATTTGTAAAAAGGAACTACCGCGAAGGCTGGAGCCTGGGAGTTTAGAATATGAAACAAAGAAAGGGCAGCTCAGAAATGAGCTGCCCTTTCTTTGTTTGGTGCCGCATTCAAATAAGTATTTGGCATAATATTTACCATACCACATTGACAACTAAATTCCGTGGTTTTATGGACGCAACAAAAAATATAGCAGCAGGGCTTGCAGGAGCCGTTGTATTGAACCTGCTTCACGAAGGGACGAGACAGTTTTACGACAAAGCACCGAGGATCAACAAAGTAGGGGAAGAGGCTCTCTCAAAATCCCTTAAAACGATCAACATCGATCCGCCAAAAGGTAAAAAGCTGTTCGGTCTCACACTCGCCAGCGATTTGCTCAGCAACGCCGCGTATTATAGTATGGTGGGCAGCGGGAAAGAAGAAAACATTCTCCTCCGTGGTGCAGGTTTTGGTTTTGCTGCCGGTATAGGCGCACTTACATTGACCAAGCCGCTGGGGTTAAACGACGCGCCTGTAAACAGAACCGTTCAAACGCAGATCCTAACTGTCGCCTGGTACGTACTTGGCGGACTTGCAGCTGCATTCGTAGCGAAAAAGATCAGTGAAAAGCCCGAGCTCAATAAGCTGGTAAGCTCCGTCAGCTCCTTCGGACTGTTTTAAAAATACAACTTTACCGGGTTGGCGAGGTAACGTGCATAACGCCCTTCATCACACGCCAGTGTCCTGGAAATGAACAGATAAACGGATAAGCCCCGGGTTGTTCCGGGGCCTTGAAGTTTAGCCGGAAGCTTTTTCCTGAATTGACCAGAGGTGTGGCAAAAAGCACATCATTAGTAGCCGGCACGAAGTTCTTCTCAAACCCATCTTTCAGTTGTGCCATCGCGTCAGCAGCTTCTCCCACATGCTGTTCAGCTCCGGGTTTTGTAATCACCACATTATGAGGCATTAAATCCGGATTGTTGAACACAAGTGAAACTTTCCGGCCAGCGGGAACATCAAAGGCTGTTTTATCAAAGGCCATTTTCGCTTCCACAGCCGTCAGTATGACTTCTATCGTTCCCAAACTTTCCAGGAAATGCATTAAATGCTGTTTTTCGGACAATGCAGATTGACTCACAATCGTCTTCACTGCATTCAATGCGCTGCCAAAAGCTTCCGAATTCAGGGTGTTTTCGGGGAGGTTTTTTAGTGAAGACACAAACTGCTCGGCAGACTGTGTTTTCGCAGGCTGCGCGATAACCATTTCCATCAGGATAGGATAGGCGGTTTCGGGAAGCTCCGGAGCGAGTGTTTTTAGTTTTTCAAAAAATGTGGCTTGCAGAGGCTTGTCCTGCAAGAGGGAAATGCTTTTAACATAATTATCCTTATCTGAGCCAATGTACTTTTGAATGGATTGGTCCGATCCTTCCGCCGTGATGATAACCGCGTAGCTCATCTGCTTGATGAACAGGCTACTATCTGCTTTGATGAAACGTTCAAACTGCGGCTTGCTCCTGGCAAGCTCGGCCTTATCGGCTTTCAAAACGCGTAATATCAGCTCCTGCTGTCTGTCTGCACGTTTTTCCTGTTTAAGCGCGTAAAGCAAAGTGCTCGTTTCGGACAATTCAAGCTCCTTTGCCAGGGTCAGCAGTGCCTGCTTCTTTTTTGCCTCCGGTATTGATCCCCGTCCTATTATCTCAACAATCGCCCCATGATTTTTGGGCAATGCCAGCAACTCGCTGTCGGATAAGAAAGGGAGTAAATATTTTTCAATGGGAGGAAGAAACATGGAACGCTGCATTGCTGCATACCACACCGGCTTCAAATGGCGGAAAGTCTCGGAAATGGCGTAGTCAAGATAGTAGTCGGTTGGATGCCGGAGTATATCGAATGCAGCAGATATACCTTCCTCATTCTCAAAAAAGCTGGCGGCTACGATCGCTTCCAGTCTTACCCGCGCTGATTCATCATTGATCCGCTGTCTCAACAAACCAACCGCACCTGGAACACGTGCATGCCAGAAACGCAGTACCTTCGTCGCAGCAGCACGCGCCTTGGGTTCTTTTGCATTCAGCAGCGTTTTCAGCAGATTTTCATCAACCACATCAAAATCCTGGTACAGCCACAATGCTTCTAGCAGGTGATGTTCATACTCACGGCCTTTGCTGTCCAGGCCAGCAAGCCATTTTTTCAATTCCGGCAGCACCTCATTTTCCTGCCTGGCTCTGAGCTGAATGCGCGTTCTGTAACGCAGCCTGTCTTCCGTTGCTTTCAGGTTTTCAAGCAGCTCCGGAACTTGCATTTGGGAAAGGTCAGTCACTTTTGAAAGAGGCCGGTCGTGGTAGCTGATCCGCCACACGCGCCCGTGCGATTTGTCCCTCGCCGGATCACGGGGCGGGTTTTCTCCGTGGGATATCAGTGGATTGTACCAGTCAACAACATATAAAGCACCGTCGGGGCCAAATTCAAGGTCAATGGGGCGGTAGTTCGGATCGGCAGATTGCAGCAGCGGCTCTACTTCCTTCCCTACAATGCCCGAGCCTTCATGTACAATGCGGTGCTGCTTGGTACCCTGGAAGCCAATGTTATTATTGACCAGAAAATCGCCCTGCACCTCCTCCGGAAAGTTGCGGCTGGAAACAATCTCTATGCCGGCGGTAGGCCGCACGCGTGTTTCTGTAAACATATTAATGCGCGGGTGCTTGTCTGGATAGTTAACTTTTCCGGTCATCGGAGGCGCAAAATAGTTGGATCCGTCAGAGGCATCGCCGATCAGGTGCATGCCCCATTTGTCAAAAACACTTCCCCAGGGATTGAAGTAAGGATAGGAGATGTAGTGCTGCAGCCGCCCTGTCCTGGGTTCGAAACGGTAAGTCGCGCCTGCATAGGAGCGTACCGGCCCGTACGGGGTTTCTACCTGCGTGTTCAGGAAAGTGCCTTCATTGAAGTAAAGCGCGCCGTCTTGTCCGTAAGTGAATGCGTGGGTGGCGTGGTGGCTGTCTTCTGAGCCAAATCCCGTCAGTACCACTTCCCGCACATCCGCCTTATCGTCGCCATCTGTGTCTTTAAGGAAAAGGATATCGGGCTCCTGGGATACGAATACACCGCCATTTGCAAATTCAAAACCCAGTGGAAGGTACAGGTCATCGGCAAAAATGGTATGCTTGTCAGCCTTTCCATCGCCGTCGGTGTCTTCCAGTATCACAATCTTGTCGTGCACGGGAACGCCCGGGAAGTACTGCGGGTAAGTGGGCATTGTGGCTACCCAGAGCCTCCCTTTTGCATCGAAGTTCATGGCAACCGGCTTTTCAATCGGAAAGTCCTTTTCAGAAGCGAACAGGTTGATCTCGTAACCTGCCGGCAGCTTGAACTTCTCGGTTGTTGCTGGCCAGCTTTCTTCATGGTGTTTGTGTGCGGCGGCCCTGGCTGCTTCCCCCTGTCGCCCGGTCATCGGGATTGCGGTTTGAAGCATGGGATCAACGGGTTTTCCGCGCCTGTCTATTATATCGAGTGCTCTCTGGTAATTATCCTTCCCGTTCCCTTTCGCGAGCTCCCAGATCACCGAGTCAAGCGCAGCCGCCATTTGATTGAGCTTCCGGAGCTCCGGCGGAAATGCAATCACACCGAAAGGCTCGCGTCGGCGACCGTAGATATATTCGCCATTTACAGCCCGCCAGCGGTAAAAGAAATGGTCGTCTTTCATTTTAATGACTTCCGTAAGCCGACTGCTTGCCTCAGACTTAAAGTCAGTTGCCTTTCCAAAACCGAGCGATTGCGACATCCATTCAGCTGCCAGCTGGTACCCCTCGCGGGTCAGGTGAATGCCGTTGATCGTGATCTTTGGCTTGCCCTTTTCCTGCATGCGCGCCAGAGACGGGGTATAAAGATCTACAAAAAACAGCCCCGTCAAAGCAGCCATTTTCTTCATGGATTCGGTATAGAGCAACAGATTTTGGTTGTGCTTAGTTGGGTCAGGATAATGAATACCTAGGTTTTCCTGGGCAATGGGAGATACCAGCACGAGCTTCGGCGCAGACTTTCCATTGTATTGATTGGCTTGCAAATTTTTGATAAATGTCAAAAAATCTTTTTCAAACTGCGGAATTCCTGCTGCTCCTTTAAATGCTTCATTCATCCCGAAGCAGAGGAGGATCATATCCGCTTTCTGATCGTATAAATCCTGGTTTAATCCTGCAAAGTTGAGTCCGACGGGCATGACGATCGGCTCGCCTTCGTGCGTAAAACCTTTAAATGTTACCTCTTTTTCGCCCTCTGTCAGCCGCTTTGTTTTTTCTCCAAAACCCGGAAAGTTCAGAGGGCGGGGCTGCAAGCCTACTTCGTCGGCGCTCCATCCCATATTCCTCAGCGACAGGTTTTTGCCAGGAAAGCGCAATTGTAAAGCGGTTTCAAAATAGCCGTAGTGCCTCATTCTGTCAGCAAATGTGTTACCTAAAAGAATGATCCGGTCGCCCTGATTCGGCGAAAAGCCGGGATTAGGGGCTTGTGCGCTGGTATCAGAGCCACAGGCAATGAATACTGCCAGAAGTATCGGGAGACAAATGCGGAGGTAGCACATGGAAGGTATTATGATTGCATTATGACGAAAACAATAATTTTTATTGCAATTCAGTAATTTAATGCTGCTGTCTCATCCTGTGCTGTCCTGATTTATAAATATTACTGACGATTGCAGGATTCCTGGAAATAATTAGATTTGCTTTATTCGGGAATATACTTCGATGTTTGTCCGCACGGTAGAATTCCATCCTGTCAGGTTTTAAAGAAGAACATTTCCTTACCATTTACCCCAAATCCAGATGAAGCCACAGTTAGCCAGACGTCGATGGTTCCGCATTATCCCGGTTGTTTTTGTAACATACAGTCTTGCATACCTCGATCGCGCCAACTTTGGTTTCGCGGTAGCAGGCGGAATGTCAGAGGACCTGGGGATTACGCCAAATACATCGACTTTGCTCAGCTCGCTGTTCTTTCTGGGTTATTTCTTTTTTCAAATACCCGGCGCGCATTACGCCGCAACGCGCACTGCTAAAAAGCTGATTTTCATTTCACTGATACTCTGGGGAGGACTTGCGGCCGCTACGGGAATGGTCGCCGATACAAACACGCTGATCGTGATCCGGTTTATGCTGGGTGTGGTTGAAAGTGCAGTGATGCCCGCGATGCTGATCCTGCTGAGCCAGTGGTTTACCAAAGAAGAACGCTCGCGTGCGAATACTTTCCTGATCCTGGGTAACCCCGTTACGGTACTGTGGATGTCGGTACTGTCAGGCTATCTGATCGAGTCAATGGGCTGGCGGTGGATGTTTATTTTACAGGGAGCTCCGGGCATTGTGTGGGCATTTATCTGGTGGAAGCTTATTGACGAGCGCCCAATCAATGCCGATTGGCTGACTACCGAGGAAAAGCTCGCCGTGGAAGCGAGGCTGAGCGAGGAACAGGCAGGCATTAAGCCGGTAAAGAATTATGCGGAGGCATTTAAATCCAAAAAAGTAATTCTGCTTTGCCTGCAGTATCTGCTGTGGAGTGTGGGCGTTTATGGCTTCGTGATGTGGCTGCCGTCGATTATCAAGGCTGCGCCGGATATGAATATGGTAAATACAGGCTGGCTTTCATCAGTTCCGTACCTTTTTGCGGTGATCGGAATGCTGGCTGCTTCTTATTTTTCTGATAAAACCGGTAACAGGAAAATTTTCGTCTGGCCTTTTTTGCTGATCGCGGCTGTATGCTTGTATGGCGCGGTTTGGCTTGGCCCTGACCAATTCTGGATCTCTTATGCGCTGCTTGTCGCGGCGGGCGGTGCATTGTATACGCCATACGGCCCCTTCTTTGCGGCTATCGCTGAAATACTGCCTAAAAATGTAGCTGGGGGCGCAATCGGGCTGATTAATAGTCTGGGTGCGCTGGGTTCATTTGCCGGTTCCTACCTGGTAGGATACCTGAATACTGCCACCGGAAACTTCAATGCGTCTTATACTTTAATGGCAGTTGCATTGGTGCTCGCTACGATTATTACGATCATTGTAATCCCCGCGCCAGCTCGCCGGCAGGTTCGTCCGGCAGAGGTGAAGACCTTTGATCATTGAAAAAAACACCTGCATGTTTTGACACGCAATGGTTAATTTCCGTTGCTGTCGTCCTTTACAAACTATTACCTAAACCCATAAATACATGAGAAGTTTAAAAGTGCCGGTTCTCGCCGGTCACATTGTATTGCTGTTTTTTTTCCTGAGTGGCGGTTTTGTTTCCGGCCAGGACCCGTCTAAAAGTACCGGCTCATCCCGGTTTACATTGAAAGATGGCGACCGGATTGTCTTCCTCGGCAACTCCATTTTCGAGAACGATTTCCAGTTTGGTTACCTGGAAATGATGTTAACCACCCGCTTCTCTGATAAAGGAGTGACTTTCCGTAATCTTGGCTGGACAGGTGACAATGTGTGGGGAGAAGGCCGGTCCACTTACACCAATCCTCCTACGCCTTACCAGCATTTGATGCAGGATATCACCAATGCGAAGCCAACGGTGGTATTTCTTGGTTACGGCGGTGTTGAAGCGCAGGATGGGCGCGACGGTTTGCCAAAGTTCAAGGAAGGTTTGAACAAACTGCTTGACAAAATCGATTCCCTGGGCGCGCAAACTGTGCTACTTTCGACTATCCCGGTTGTTTCAAAAGATACGGCCCAGCGCATTGCCGAGCGGAATGCAGATCTGGAACTGTATTCCAATGCAATCTCCGAAGTTGCGTCAAGCCGCGGTAAACAGTACCTGGATATTTACAAGCCGGTACTTGCTGCGAGCAAAAAGGACAGCATCATCGAAAACACAGTGCATCTCACCGAGTTAGGTTATTACCAACTGGCTACCATCATGGAAAAGGCACTCGGTCTCGATGCTGCCAAAGCAACAACCTCCATCAGTTTTGCCAAGGACAAGGCAGAAGCTTCGAATGCGAGAGTGCTGAATGGGAGTGCCGCGAATACGCTAGTCAAATTCGCAGTGGAAAATAAATACCTGCCGCTACCAACGCCAAAATCAGTATCAGATGTGGTTGACAATGCCAGGACAATCCGCATTTCAGGATTGAAAAAGGGTTACTATGTTTTAACATCTGAGAATAACCAGGTGGCAGTTGGTTCTGCCAAAGACTGGGAAAAAGGAGTGGAGATTAAGCAGGGACCGCAGTACACCCAGTCGGAAAGCGTGCAGAATATGATTGTGAAAAAGAACGAGCTGCACTTCTTCCAATACCGCCCTTTAAACCAGACGTACATCATCGGTTTCCGCAGGTACGAGCAAGGCAGGCACGTAAAGGGTCTCGAAGAGCAGAACATCCTCATCAAATGGCTGGAAGGACAAATTATTCTGAACAGCGAAGCGAAGGAAGTTGTGTATGAGTTGAGGAAGGTGGAGTAGGAAACTTTGTCATGCTGAGCGGAGTCGAAGCATATGCGTAATGCTTCCTTGAAGAACTCCCTTCGACTCCGCTCAGGGTGACAAAAAAGGGGCATCCTGCACAATCCCTTCGACTCCGCTCAGGGTGACAAAAAATTGTCAGCTCAGCTGAATAAGACCGAAGCCTTAAAAAGGCGAAAAAAGAAAGTAACAGAATTGAATAGCTAAACCCAGAATATGAAAATCACTAAACCAATATATGGAGCCGCGTTGATTGCGACGATGTTGCTGGCGACTTCTTCCAGTAAGTACAGGGTAGTTAAAGAAGATCCCGATCCGGACCCGCAGAAGGAACTTGCTTCATTCAAGGTTGCCGAAGGATTTGAAGTAACCCTGTTTGCGGCCGATCCGATGGTTGCGAAGCCCATTCAGATGAACTGGGATGCAGAGGGGCGACTTTGGGTAGTAAGCAGCACTGTTTACCCGCATTTGAAAACCGGGGAGTCGGCGAATGACAAAATCTTTATTTTGGAAGATACCGACGGCGACGGCAAGGCTGACAAGTCTACCGTTTTTGCAGAAGGATTGATCCAGCCAACTGGTATCCTGCCAGGCGACGGCGGCTGTTATGTGGCTAACTCAACCGAAATCCTTCATTTCTCGGATACGGATGGAGACGGTAAGGCTGATAAGAAACGACGCATTCTGAATGGATTTGGAACCGGAGATACCCACCATTTGATCCACACATTCCGCTGGGGACCGGAGGGACGAATGTATTTCAATCAGTCGATCTACATTTACAGCCACGTGGAAACGCCATTTGGTATAAAAAGGCTGGAAGGTGGTGGTACCTGGGCTTTGAACACGCGTAACCTGGATATGGAGGTGTATGTGCGCGGTCTGGTGAATCCATGGGGTCTGCAATTTGACCGTTGGGGACAATCGTTCCTGACGGACGGTGCAGGTGGAGAAGGTATTAATTACGGATTTCCGGGCGCCACGTTTGTGACTGCACCGGGTGCAGCCCGCATTATCCGCGGCTTAAATCCGGGCCAGCCCAAGCACAGCGGACTGGATGTAGTTTCGGGCAGACATTTGCCTGATGCGTGGCAGGGAAGAATGATTACCAACGATTTTCGTGCAAACCGCATTAACAGCTTCCGGCTGGAAGAACAAGGCTCAGGCTACGCTTCCAAGCAGACCGACGACCTGATGTGGACAGATAATGTGGCGTTTCGCCCAGTGGATATTAACGTAGGTCCGGACGGCGCCATTTATGTGGCCGACTGGTATAACCCGATTATCCAGCACGGGGAGGTCGATTTCCACGATCCGCGCCGCGACCAGCAGCATGGAAGGATATGGCGTATTGTTGCCAAGAACCGTCCGCTGGTAAACAAGCCGCAGCTGTCGAAGGCAAGTGTAGCTGAGCTGCTAGACGCATTGAAGCTCCCGGAAGAATGGACGCGCTTGCAGGCCAAGCAGGTTTTGAAAGCCAAAGGTGCGAAAGAAGTCATTCCGGCTTTGCAGAAATGGGTAACTGCGCTGGATAAAAATGATAGCAATTACGAGCATAATCTATTGGAAGGATTGTGGGTTTACCAGACAATGGAAACTTTCAACCAGCCGATTTTACTTGAACTCTTGAATGCAAAAAGCCACAATGCACGTGCGGCAGCTTTGCGTGCGCTGGAACTTTGGTACCCTAAAATGAACAATGTACCCGCGCTTCTTGCCAAATCAGTAAAAGACGAACACGCACAGGTACGCCTGGAATCGGTGATCGCATTGCGTAAAACCAAAACGCCCGAGGCTGCGAAAACTGCATTGCTTGCATTGGACGGACAAATGGACGAGTTCCTAGACTTTGCATTGTGGCAAACCATCCGCGAGCTGGAACCAATTTGGCTCGGCAAGCTGAAATCCGCTCCTGAATTCCTGGGCGATGCCAAGAAAACCGCATATGCATTAAAATCTGCGACAAGTCCGGAGGCGGCTACTTTGCTGGTGAAATTATATCAGAAAGGGCAGGTACCTGAGGATTATCAAAGAGATGTACTGAGCTCCATTGCCAGAACCGGCCAACCTGCCGATTTGAATATGCTCCTTGAATTATCGCTTCAAAATAAAGATAAGAATGTGGGTGCGCAGCTGGCTGCATTGGAAGATGCGGCGCGTCAGCGTAATGTGCAACCCGATAAAAATCCGGAGGCTGTTGCTGCTTTCATCGATAGTGACGACGATGCGGTAAGTTTGGCTGCGATCCGGCTGGCCGGTTTGTGGAAGCTCAATCAGCTGAATAGCAAGCTGACGGATCTTGTAAAATCAGGAGATACGGATACTAAAAAAGCGGCATTGGGCGCATTGGCTGCTATCGATAAAGCAAAAGCGCAGAAGTTGATGATGGATTTGACGGGACCTAAAAACCCCGCAGACGTACGCGTTGTTGCGGCTGCGCAACTGGCTTCGGTTGATCCCAAAGCGGGAGCGCCGATAGCTGCTGACCTGATCCGCACATTACCCGCAGACACTGATCTGACTGAGCTTTTTGTAGCTTTCATCGGTACAAATCCGGGTGCAGCTGCATTGGGTGAGGCTATTGCCGCCAAGAAAATCCCGGAAGCGGCCGCGAAAACTGGTCGACAGCTTGTTCGCTCCCGCGCTGGCTGGACGAGGCAGAATATTGATGAAATGAAAGTGCTGGTAAGTGCATTGGAAGCTTCTGGTGGAACATTGCCGACGCAGAAAATGCCGCAGGATTTGAACGAGCAACAAATTGCGGGACTTGCCAAGCTGGTCAATGAAAAAGCGGATCCCGCGAAAGGTGAGTTGATTTTCAGAAAAGTGGAATCTGGCTGTACCACCTGCCATGCAATTGGAGGCGCGGGAGGATTGATCGGACCTGATTTGAGCAGTTTGGGAACAAGTTCACCGGCCGAGACGATCATCAAATCAATCCTTTACCCAAGTGAGTCGATTAAAGAAGGTTATGATCTGAAACGTGTTGTGAAGAAAGACGGATCTGAGTTAATGGGGTACCTGGCTTCTGACGGCGCGTCGGACGTGGTGATCCGTGATGTGACGGGTAAGGAGGTTTCCATTCCTAAAAGTCAGTTGCAGGTAATGGAGAAAGTGCCGGGCTCGCTGATGCCTCCGGGGCTGACTGCCGGTTTGAGTCAGGAAGAATTTATCAACCTGATCGGGTTTTTGACAAAACTGGGTGAATCAGGAGATTACAGGGTGCCGAATACGCGATTTGTACGAAGATGGGAGAATGTGACTGCCGACAAACAGCTTGCGGCCAAAATGCTGAGCGGTGAATCTTTCAATGTTGGAAAAGGGACAAAGATCACTTACCAGCCTGTTTACAGCAAAGTATCGGGCGAGCTTCCGATCGACAATCTCTCAGTTATGGAAGCACCTGGAAAACGGTTCAGCGTGGTAAGGTTTGATGTGGAGGTATTGACGAAAGGGAATGTAACATTGGCCTTGAACACGCCGGGCGGGGTAATCGCTTATGCCGGAAACAAGCAGATCAAGGTCACGGACGGGAATATCACGGCAGCATTACCACAGGGAATGCAGCAGTTCTCGTTAATTATTGATAGAGATGTTGTGAAGGAAAACGGCCTCAAAGTAGAGTTGAAAGACGCTCCCGGCGGCGCTCAGACGCGCCTGCGAATGGGAAAGTAACTTCATGGTAAAACGTAAAAAAAGCTTAGCAGAAATGCTAAGCTTTTTTTATTGCCTTTTGAATATGATCTGTTTAATATCCCTGTTAAGACCTTTCCAGACCATAGTCCTAGAATCGGGAGCAATTAAAATCGAATAGTTTTCATTAATCAGTCCTGAGTCGCGGAAGAAGATTTCATCATTTTGCCAGACGTGCGGACCCGGGAATGCGTATTCCAGCAACATAAATGCCTGCGGGCCTGTTTTCTTTACCAGGCGCTCTCCATTCGCAATCATGCCAAATCGGACGGGGTAAGTTTTCTCTCCAAATTGCAGCTCTCCTTTAACAGTTGGATAACGCAGCGACTCCTCCCGGGAAACGTATTGAATATCCAGTGTCGCGAAATCTGTGAAAATCGTATCCTTCTTAACCGAACCGTTCGGGTTTGTGTACTTGATATCGTATTCGACGCTGCTGAGCTTCCATTCCCCGGTAATGTTCTCCGTTACAGTGTCCATGAGCTGCACTTCGGCGGCCTGTAAATCGAATTTTTCAGGTCTTTCCGGATCAATTTCCTTCTCCAATCTGCACCCGGCTACCAAACTAACCGCCGCAAAGAATAGGGGTACTGAAATGTATTTGTTTTTCATAGCAAGTATCAGGTTTACAAGTTCAACAATTCACTCCGTCTGATAACGGAATTTAAGTTAACAATTACTTTGTAACCTTCTTATACTTACGGGTTATTTTAACGGAAACATAATGTGAGTACTGACAACGGCCGGGCGGTTAGCACATATCATCTTGGATTTCTTCGAATTTTAGATTGCCTAATGTTAGTGTATAATATTTTAATAATGCGATTGATGTGCATACTTAAAGTATTATTCTGCTAGGATCCTGTATAATTCACTATTTAGATAGTAGTGGTTACCCTGGATACTTCTGCGTTCCAGAATTCCCATCGAAACCAGTTGATTTAAATATTTCTTTGCTGTGTTTTCGGAATACAGTTTTTGGCCGGTAATGTATCTTACCCGCGTGAGCGGCTGCGTAAATATCACATTTACAAGTGATTCCGGTCTTTTAACATCAGTTTCTGCGATGATCGCTCTCAAAATCGCATCTTTCGTATTGATAACATCGTTGATCTTATCATAGGTTAGGTTGGCGGTAACTTCAATGGCACGGAGCATGTATAGTATCCATGTATGCCAGTCGCCTCGCTGACTTACACCCATTAAGCCGTTATAATAATCATCCTTATGATCCATAATATAGCGACTCATAAAAAGAATAGGGTAGTCGAGCAAACCCTTGTGAGTGAGATAGTGAATATTCATGATTCTACCGGTCCGGCCATTTCCATCACGAAATGGGTGAATTGCTTCAAACTGGAAATGTGCAATGGCCATTTTTATGAGCGGATCAGCGGCGAAGTTTACATCATCATTTAAATATCGGATTAGGTTTTCAAGCTTCGCGTCTACAATTCCAGTGCCTCTCGGCGGTGTGTATATAGGTTTTCCAGCATTTGGCCCGGTTCCACCTTGCCGGATATATGTATGAATAAACGGGGGGCGAATGTCATCGCTAGCCTGATTAACTTGGCGGTAAATGTCCCTGAAATAGTTATGATCAAACTGTTTCCGCTCATTTAGATATTGGAAGCCTTCCCAGAGCGCCTCCCGGTACATTAAGATTTCTTTAAGGGGGCCTGAGATCCGTTCATTTTGGTCTTCGCTGAAAGCTTTGTAGAGCTCGTCGTCCGTCGTGAAAATATTTTCAATTGCGCTTGAAGCTTTTGCTTCTTGCAGACTTATTGTATTAACCAGCATCCCTTGATTTGGTATTGCAATGCTTCTGCCTTGAAGTTTTCCTAAAGCTGCTTTCGCGCTGCCGAGTTGTTCAAATATCTCGACAGTTCTGTATAATTCAGGATTAAGTGGCAGATCTGGAAGATCATTCCAGGGAACACTTCGGTCAGGGTTAATCTGGTACTTCATAAGATTGCCTATGTGTTAAGCTAACATTAAAAATTAGCTCACTTTAAGGTTAGTAGCTGTTATGTCATCAAATGTAGGTAAATAAATTGAGCTAACATTAAAATGTATGTAATTTTAATGTTAGCTCAATTTTTGGCATTAAAACATACCTAGGAATTCGCCAATGCTGCTGCAAATTCCTTTGCGAAATCTTCCAGCTTGTGTTTGCCGAGTGTGGTAGGGTGGTTTTTCCAGTAATCTTCCTGCAAAGTTCCGTTACGCAGTGACTGGCCCATTTGAAGGTATAATGTGGCGAAGCTTTCGTTCAAACCTGCACCCAGCATGCCTTCGTAAGCCTGTTCGTCGGAGAATGTAACCCAGGGGATGTTGTCTTTACCTGCCGCTTTGCCCAGTATGTTGGCGATTTCAGTCGGGTGTCTTTCGTCACTGGAAATGTAGGTGATATTTTGGCCGCTAAGTGGTTGCAGCAAATGTGCGGTAGCTACTTCGGCAATGTCGTCGGTGTGGGTGAGTACCAGTTTTTCGTCGGTATCTCCGAAGTTGTTACCTGCAATCCCGGCCTGCTGGATCAATCCGGCCAGGCTGAACAGGTTGTTGTAAAAGTAGGAGGGGCGAAGGAAATCAAGGTGAAGACCGGGTAATGCAAGCAGCTTTTCTTCCAGGTAACCCAGTCCGTCGATCGGCCCTGCGCCTTTACGCAAGTTCGCGCCGATACTGCTGAGCAGAACCACATGTTTGATGCTACTGCCTTTCAATGCTTCAATGTACTTGTCGGCTACTTCGATCTGGAAAGCAGCGTAATCCGACAGCGAGAAGCTGCTTGGGATCATCAGATATGCCACTTCCGCATTGCTGAACGCATTTTTAAGAAATGACAGGTCAGTAACCGAACCGATCTCTGCTTTCGCTCCGAGACTTTCGATCTCCGCTTTCTTGTCAGCGCTGCTGCTGATTACTGCCACTTCATGTCCTGCGTTTACAAGGTTTTTGGTTACGGGTAAACTGATGTGGCCGAGTGATCCTGTGATGATATATTTCATAGTTGTAAGTTGTTTTTTGTTGGCACAAAGCTATATTTGTACTTACTTTCTGACAAGTACTTACCCCAAAGTATGTATCTATGACTAAGATCAAAGAAAGCTCGACGATCCATGCCAATAAGCAGATTGCATTGGCTGCGTGTCCGGTTACTTATGTGATGAACAGGATCGGCGGGCATTGGAAGCCGATCATTATTTACCATTTAATTAGTGGAAGTAAGCGGTACAGCGAGATAAAAAAGGCGATGCCGCATATCACTGAAAAGATGCTGATTCAGCATTTGAAACAACTAGAAGCGGATAATCTGGTTTCGAGAGAAGCAAAACCGGTCGTGCCGCCTTATGTGACTTATTCGTTGACAGAGGCAGGTAAGGAGCTGCAATCGGTGATCCACGGAATGGCTGAATGGGCTTTGAAGGATATGGAACGGGTGAAATCAGGGGAACTGGAAGCAGCGGATGCATAATAAGTCGTGGTTTTCACCGGAAGAAATCGTCACAAGAGGTAAATTACAGCCTTTCACAACTGACATTCCTGACCGATGAAGCGTACCAGTATTTATTTTCTTCTGCTCTTCAATGCAATAACTCCCGTTTTTGCCCAAAAACAACAAGCTCTGACTGACGATGGTACCTGGTGCTGGTTCAGTGATCCGAGGGCGATTTATACAAAAAACGGCTCGGTTGTCACTGGTTGGGTTACCAAAACAGGTGATATTGTTGCAGCCTCTCTGGATCTGAAATCCGGAAAAAGCGAGCAAAAGCGGCTATATACCAAGCTTGAAGTTGACGATCACGACAATCCCGCGTTCCTGGAATTGCCCGATCAGAACATTTTGACACAATATACCTGGCACGGGGGAGGGAAGAACGGAATGGGCGTGATCCAGCATGTTACTTCAAAGCCCGGGAATGTCGCCAGCTTTTCGGATTCGGTTGTTTTTACACCAAAAACGGATGAATTGTTGAAGCAGTTTGTCCGCGAGACTTACACTTATGCAAATCCTTTTTTGCTGAGTTCCGAGAACAACAAAGTTTACAGTTTCGGCCGCTGGATCGGTTTCAAGCCCAATTACATTACTTCTATTGATAATGGAAAAACGTGGTCGGACCCGAAAGTAATTATCACTTCCAAAAAGCTCGACACCAATAACCGGCCTTATGTCAAGTACTTTTCAGATGGAAAATCGAAGATCCACCTGATTTTTACAGACGGGCACCCGCGCAATGAGGCATTGAATTCTGTTTATTATTGCTACTACGAAAAAGGGGCATTCTGGCGCGCCGACGATTCTAAAATAAAGGACGTAGACCAGCTTCCATTCCACCCCGAAGATGCTTCCATTGTTTACAAAGCCTCACCTGAAACGGGAAGAGCGTGGATTTTTGATATCGTCATTGATAAAAAGGGCAGGCCGGTAGTGGCTTACACGCGTTACCCGAGCAGCGAAAAGCACCAGTACTACTATGCCGTTTTCGACGGGAAAAAGTGGGTAGACAATCACCTCATTGACTCAGGCAAATGGTTTCCGCAAACGCCGCAAGGAAAGCCGGAGCGTGAAGAGAACTATTCAGGCGGTTTAACAATTGACCCGTTGAATCCGGAGATCGTTTATTTTTCTCACGAGATCAATGGCGTTTTCGAGATATCGAAGGGGCAGACCAGCGACCTTGGCAAAACCTGGAAAATCACACCTGTTACCCGCAACTCACAGCTTGATAATGTGAGACCAATGGTGCCGCGCTATAAAAAGAAGAGCGATCAGCACGTCCTGCTTTGGATGCAGAACAAGAAATATGTGCATTACACAGATTATGATACGCGCATTATGTGGGAAGTTTTAAACAAATGACAGAAAGTATATTCCGCCTGCCTGCTTGTTTTACTTACAATTCGGTTTTGCAATCCATTCAACAATTCAATTATAATCATGCAAAAAAAGTTACTCGCGCTTGCTCTTTTTCTGGCGGCGACATTTACTGCTCAGGCTCAGCAGTTTAAAGCCTTACTTTTTACCAAAACAGCCGGATTTCACCACGTCTCCATTCACGAGGGCGTAGCCGGAATCCGTAACCTAGCTTCCCGCCACAATTTCAGTGTTGACTGGCAGGAGAATGCGGATGTTTTTAATGAAAAAAGCCTGGCTAATTATCAGGTAGTGATTTTCCTGAATACAACGGGCGATATCCTCAACGATCAGCAGCAGGCGGCTTTTGAAAAGTACATTAAAAGCGGAAAAGGTTGGGTAGGTATCCACTCAGCGGCTGATACCGAGTACGATTGGGCGTGGTACGGTAAGCTGGTTGGGATGTATTTCAAAACGCACCCAGCGCAGCAAACTGCCTTTCTGGACGTAAAAGACAGCAATTTCCCAGGCTTGGAGCGCTTTCCAAAACGCCTGATGTGGACGGACGAATGGTATGAATACAAAAAGCCATACAATGCCGACGATCTGAAAATATTGGTGACACTGGACGAAAAAACTTACGATCCTAAAACCAACCAAGGCACCGGAATGGGGGCAGAGCACCCAATGGCGTGGTACCATAACTACGACGGCGGCCGCGCATTTTACACAGGCTTAGGCCACATCGGTCTTGTCTATTCAGACCAGACTTTCCTGGATCATTTATACGGCGGGATTTTCTGGGCCGCGACTGGGAAAGGGGTGAAATAATTGACGCAGCGAGCAGACGATGCTGTGTTAAGCCTTTGTCATGCTAATCTCTTTGTCATGCTGAGCGCAGTCGAAGCATCGTGCACGTTGCTTCGACTGCGCTCAGCATGACAACTTTAAAAGCCACTTTACTTCTTCATCTCAAACAACGCGATCGTATAATCCAGCAACGCCGTATTCCCCACGTCACCGTGGCCTGGGATTACGACTTGGGTATCGGGATATTTTTGTTTGATTTTCGTGACAGTCGTAGACCAATCCTTCACATTGGCATCCGCCAGGTTACCTTTTGTTGCATCGAGTTCCTTGATCAGGCAGCCGCCGAACATGGCTTTTTCACTTGGGAAGTAGCCTATAACATTGTCGCGCGTATGTCCCTCGCCATTAAATTCGGTAATCACCTTGCGGTCGCCTACTGTTAGTTCCAGCTTATCATCGAAACCTTTTTGAGGTACTTTAAACTTCGCGTTTTTGGCAGATGCAATTGTTTTGTTCGTCGCGTAGGAAGGTATGCCGCGTTTGTGAAATGCATCTAATCCGGCTACACAATCTTCGTGGAAGTGCGTGGCAATGACTGCTTTTACTTTGCATTTTAAATTTGTTTCCACCCAGTCAATCACTGCGTTTGAAGTCGAATCGCTGACGGGCGTGTCGAAAATAATAGCTTCACCTTTGTCAAAAACGATCATCCCATTGCAGGGAACCCTCCCGAAGCTTTGTGTTTGGAGATAGGTAATATGCTGGTATACATGGTCTTTTACCTTCTCAATGATCAGGTTTTCAGATTTAAGGCTCTGAGCTGAAACAACCGATGCGGCGCAGCAGGCAACAATGAACAGGAATAGCGTACAACTTTTTTTGATCATGAGAATGGGAGTGAAGTAAATGGCGATGGTTAGCTGCAAGATAACGCAAAATTTGTTTCGAGTACAGCAGACTATGCGGCAAAGCGTGCACGAATTTCTATATTCACCGAACCAACCTGAATCGAACGAAATGGAAACACTAGGCAAAATCCTTATCGGCCTCATCGCCCTCGAACACATCTACATTCTTTACCTCGAAATGTTCGCCTGGGAGACGAAGGGCAAAGAAACCTTCAAAGGCTCCCTCGCACCAGAGCTTTTCGGCCCCACCAAAACACTGGCAGCTAATCAAGGTCTGTACAACGGTTTTCTGGCCGCCGGCCTGATCTGGACCTTGTTCATCGAAGATCCCAACTGGTCATTTTACATCGCCGTATTTTTCCTGACCTGCGTAATGGTAGCCGGGATTTACGGGGCATTTACGGCAAGTAAGAAGATTTTCTGGGTGCAGGCACTGCCAGCGATTGTGGCGTTGGTGGTGTTGCATTTGAGGTGAGGCTACAAATAAGCCCGGCCTTTCTTTTTTGTCACCTAAGGGTCACGCGGTTTAACCTTTGTCACCCTGAGCGCAGTCGAAGGGCAGGTACAATGCTAAAATGTAGCGAACTTGGTAGCGTGCTTCGACTGCGCTCAGCATGACAAACTTGGAATTTGACCAGCCTAGTTGTCAATAACTGACTTTACCGTTCACGTTTCCAGGTCGTCTTGTTCATACACTCTGCCAACTCCCTCAACGCCTCCCAATTCCCACCAATTATCGCCTCCTTCTTCTTCCTGCTCCAACCTTTCACTTGCTTCTCAAAAGTAATCGCATTATTCACATACTTGAATTGATAAGCAAAAACAAGCTCTACCGGCCGCCTCGGGTAAGTGTAACATTCAGGATTCACGCCTGAATTATGTTGAGTGAAGCGTAGCTCAACGTTATTGGTGACCCCAGTGTAATAGCTGTCGTCGGCGCATTTGAGAATGTAAACGTGATAGGTTTTGTGGTGCATTGGCGTTGTCTTTTTCGGTTTAGACGTGCCAATGCGTGAAAGGTAACGGTAGTTCTGTGGAAAAAGGCAAAGCAGCCCGCCTTTGTCATGCTGAGCGGACCGGGCCGCCGGGCGGCCGAAGCACGCCACTGCTTAAGCGCAACGCCTTGTTGCATTGTGCCGAGGAGCAGCGCCCTTCGACTGCGCTCAGGGTGACAAAGGTTAGGTAACCTGCCTAATAGGCGCCAGCCGTTGTCATGCTGAGCGCAGTCGAAGCAACGTGCACAATGCTACTACGCAAAAAAGCTCGCCCTCCCCAGCACCCCCGGTTGCCAACTCCCATCTCGCCTTCTTAATGCCCGCGAAACGGTAAGTACTTCTTCCAAACGGCCCTCGGGATCGCTCATGAGGTTTTGGCTGTGGAAGTATTGGCCGATGATTTCCCACTCGAAAGTGTCGGTTTGGGAATCGTAAATGCCGATGGGGATGCGGTGGCCGTCGGTCTGGAGCGTGCCCAGGACGTGCTGCGCCTCTTCCTGCGACGAGCAGCCCACGTGCTGGTACTGCCCTTTCAGCGTATATAGTACCGAGTAACGGTTTCTCGAAAATTCGTTTCCTTGCGCTTTCTGCTTGTTCTGTCTGAGGGAATTTTGCAATTTTTTCATGATCTCTGTGTTTGTGTCTCCGTCCACAACTTGCCGTAATCTGCTTATTGTAAAAGTGATAAAATGAACGGAGATGTTTCAAGTTTCAAGCCAGCATTTCGTGCCGCTCAAAACAATAAACGCATCTTGTATTTCAATAGTTTAACAAAATTCCCATACAGGCGAAAGTTCTTCTGATCTTGAAGGTGTTTGGTGGAATAGTGCAATTTTGATATAAGTTCAGCAGCTAAATCGAAAGTGAAAAATGCATCTTTGGTGTCTGCTGATGACCAACAATTTTTTGCGATTGGTGTCTCTGAGAGTAGTAGCTTTGTAGTCTATTATTCTACCAATACTAACAGCAACGATGACGACCCATTACCTGAAATGTCTTACTGAACACTTTAACAGAAGCGCTTCCGGACTGAAAAACTATGAAATTAGGCTGAATGACAGAAACTTTCAGATTGGGGATAGGATAGTACTTCAAGAGTACGATTTAGCTAAAAATTCCTATCTGGGTAGGGAGTTGGAAAGAAAAATCGAACATATTCTTTACGGAGGACAATTTGGATTGGATAGTGACCACGTGATTCTCGAGTTAAGTGTCTAACCGAATATTTCCGAAATCTTACCGAATAATAAATGGATTTGAAGTTTTAAGTAAAAGGTTAGAAGATATGACTTGATGGCAGAAAACCCTCTGCAATGTTCAAAAATATCATCTTTGTTGGCGGGATTCATGGTGTCGGGAAAAGTACATTATGTATTCCGGAAGCTCAAATCCTTGGAATAGAATACCTCTCTGCCAGCGAAGTTCTCCGCTGGAAGGAAATCTCCACCAGTGTAGAAAACAAGAATGTCGAAAACGTGAGTTTTACGCAGGATAGACTTGTGGCAGGACTTAAAAATATTATTGAAGAGAATAAGGCCTACATTCTCGATGGGCATTTTTGTCTGTTTGACGCCAGTGGCACAGTTACAAGAATACCTGAGTCTACCTTTGTTCAAATGAACCCTGCTGCTTTTCTTGTAGTAGTGAATGATCCCAAAGTAATAGCGACCAGGCTCCAACAGCGAGACAATCGACAGTATATTGATTCCAATCTGGCTGAAATGCAGCAAGAGGAAATTGAGTATGCTAGAATATTGTCAGCGAAGTTAGGCATACCAATTCACATCCTTCCCGCGGATAATAAATCTGACATTCACGAAATCCTTCTAACCTATATTCAATGAGAGTTTTATTAGACACCAATATTGTTATTCACCGAGAAACAAGTAAGATAGTCAACCCGGGAATAGGAAAGTTATTCGGTTGGTTTGACAAGCTGGGTGATCGAAAGTCAATTCACCCACTGACAGTTCAAGAAATTCAGACCCATAAAGATGAGAATGTTGTTAAGACGATGTCTGTGAAGCTTGACAATTATTATTTGTTAAAAACCCTCGCGCCGCTGGATGCGAGAATTCAAGACATTATTAGTCAGTCAGATAAGACAGAAAATGATATCAATGATTCAAAATTGCTCAATGAGCTGCTAGCTGACCGCGTGGATATTTTGATCACTGAGGATAAAAACATCCATAAAAAGGGCAAAAAGCTGGGAGAAGAGATTGCAAACAAAATATTTACTATCGAACGATACCTCGAAAAAATGAATAGTGAAAATCCTGATTTTGTAAATTATAAAGTGCTGGCCGTCAAAAAGGAATATTTCGGCAATATCGATGTAAATGATCATTTTTTTGATTCATTCAGAAGAGACTATAATGGTTTTGATAATTGGTTTGGGAAAAAGTCTGATGAGATCGCTTATATATGTTATGAGGAAGATCAGGTCATGGCCTTTCTTTTTCTTAAAGTGGAAGAAAAAGGCGAAAACTATAAGGATATAATGCCAGAGTTTACCAGTAAGAGACGCTTAAAAATTGGAACGTTTAAGGTTACATTAAATGGATTCAAACTTGGTGAACGTTTCTTGAAAATCATATTTGATAATGCTGTAAGTCAAAAGGTTGACGAGATTTACGTTACTATTTTTGAAAATACACAGGAACAGAAAAGGTTAATAGAACTACTGGAAGAGTGGGGGTTTGATCATTGGGGAACAAAGAAATCAGGATCAGGCGAAGAGAAAGTTTACATAAGAGATTTTTCGAAAGCCTATGATTCAAAAAATCCAAAGCGTTCCTACCCAAATATCAGTGTGAACTCAGATACCTACATTATCCCTATCTATGGATCTTATCATACAGATTTGCTTCCAGATTCAATATTAAAGACTGAGAGTCCGCTTGACTTTGTTGAGAATGAGCCACATAGGAATTCTATCAGCAAAGTGTATGTGTCAAGGGGGAGAAATCGGTCATTGAAAGTTGGAGATAATATTATATTTTACCGCACCGGCGACACTGATCCGAAGTTATATACAAGTGTGATAAGCACAATAGGGATTGTTGAGTCGGTCGTAACAAACATCGCCGACGAAAACGATTTTGTCAGATTATGTCGAAAACGAAGTGTTTTTACAGATGATCAACTAAGAGCTCAATGGAACCATAAAGAGAATAGTAGGCCATTTATTGTGAACTTTCTATACACTTATTCGTTTCCGAGAAGAATTAATTTAAAGCAGTTATTAGAAATTGGAGTAATATCTAGTATTTATAATGTTCCGCGTGGCTTTGAAAAGATTAGCACCGATCATTTTTTATCAATAATTGAAAAAACCAACACAGATGAAAGTATTATTGTCCATTAAGCCGCAGTTCGCTGAAAAAATATTTGCCGGAACTAAAAAGTATGAATTTCGCAAGGCGATTTATAAAAATAAAAACATAGAGACCATTGTCGTCTATGCGTCGTATCCTGTACAAAAGGTAATTGGGGAATTCAAGGTTGGTAAAGTTATATCTAAGAGCCCTAAGGCGCTATGGAGCATGACGAAGACACAATCAGGAATTTCGGAGGAGTATTTTGATGCATATTTTGCAGAGAGAGAACTAGCTTTTGCTATACACGTTGACGAAACCTACGAATATCCTGAACCATTGTGTTTGAAGAAAGATTTTAATATCCAATATCCCCCACAATCATTTATGTATCTTGAGGATTAGATTATGCGATATGAATATTATAAAATTGCTGGTGAGCTTGTCAGCGCAAATATTATTCCGAAGTCTGAGATATTTGATTATACCGATACGCTAATTGAAGATGTATGTGAGAAATATTTTCAATTTTGCCAAACCAATCTTTCTGAACATTGTAATGACTACAACATTCAACCGGCAAGATTTTTTTTCAGAGAAAATAATAGTGTGAATGCTGGGGCCGGAAAAATAGGCGAGTATTATGTTATTTGCGTTAACAAAGCATACATATACAGACTACATCAGTTCTTTCATTCAAGCCAAGTTTTTACAAATGTTGGAGGTGTTGAAGAATTTACGAGGCTACTCGCATTACTAAATATAACTCCTGAATTTCTTCTTTTTCAATCATCAACGATTTTTACTTACTATCATGAATTGGCTCATTTGATTCAAAAGTCCCAAGACTTGACAAATTGGATTGATGAACAGTACGCTGATGGAAGTGAAGAGTTCTCAATGCCAAAGCACTTGAAAGAGTTCGATTCTGATATGCATGGTTCAAACAGCGTTTTTTTTCACGCAGTCAACTATCGGAATGGCTTTGACGAGAATGACAGGATATCAGAAAATTTGCAGAGAATTTTGGTTCTAGCATTATCGGGTGTATTCTCACACTTTATGTTTTTACTGAATATACAGTTCAGAGAGATTTATTTTGAGGAAAAAAGTCATCCGCATCCTATTATAAGAATCGCGTATGTGTCCGCAGTATTCCTTGATATGGCTAAAAGAGATTTTAATGAAAATTTCGACCATAGAAATATCCTAAATGAAGCCCTGGATATAAGTAATCAGTTCTTTGTCAACGAATTTGGGAACAATGTTGTAGATCTGTACAAAGAAACACTATTCAACAATTATGATTTGGTTATGGCTTACGTAGGTAAATTGATGGCTGAGGCAAGGGGAATTCCATCATTAGCAATAAATACTGTCCATTTAAATATGTTAAATTAAAAATCTTTCAAAACCCTAAAACCCTTTGGAATCCCTGGCAGAAAGAATACAGCGAATGGGCGCTTGTATACTTTTGCAAGCTCTTGCGCCTCTTTAATCGTGGGATAAGCTGTTCCATTCTCCCATTTACGCAAAATTTCTGGCGAAGTTGCCGATTTCGCCGCCGCTGCTAATAATGACATTCCAGCTCGAATTCTTGCCCATTTCAGCACAGCAGGATTCACATGCGCTTTCTCTTCCATAGTGGGCGTTTGTGAAGCTAAATTTTACTCTACTCTTTTGTCGAAACCAACAACTCCCTAATATCAACCTTTAAGAAAACTGAAATCTCATACAATGTCTCCAATGTAGGCTGAATCTCATTCTTCGACCAGCGAGAAACGGTTGATTCTGTCTTGTTCAAATGCTTAGCCAAATCTCGGCCGGTTTTTTCCTTTTCTACTAGGACTAATTTTATTCTATTAAGACGAAGTTTTGACACGAGAAGCCTATTTATAGCTGTTTCGTGTCAATATAATACAAATTTTATCCTACATTAAAAACACTTATTACGCGCATAAATTATAATCTGGTGCATAATGTTTTTGTAAATAATGCTATCTTTGTTGACCATGTAGCAAACTTACAAACTATGACACACGAAAAAAAATCTTCTTCGCCTTCGGAAAGGCAGTTGACAGTTTATAGCAAATATGTGCCGCGGGCTTGGTATCGGTATGTGGTGATGCCGGAGATCAGGCTTTGCGGGAAGTGGCTGCTGGATGCCGGTTTTGAATGTGGGGATGAGGTGACGGTGCGGTGTTTTGGGAATAAATTGGAGATTACGCTCAATCCGGTGCCGGAGCCGGAACCTGCGCCGGTTCGGAAACGTAGGTCGCGGCGGAGTGAGGTGCTTTCTTAGGCTTCTCTATTTCAGCTTTTTGCGGAGCCAGGCCCGGGTGGGCTCGTCGTAAAATTTCAAACTGATGTACGCCAGCACGATCGCGCCGGAGAAGGTGAGCAGGGCGGCGGGGAAGGCTTCGGATAATGTGATGCCTTTGTGGCGGCTGACCCAGGCGACGTAGAAATAGACGAGCACGTAATGTGTCATGTATAAGGGATAGGAAAGGTCGCCGAGGAATTTGCAGATTTTGGCTTCCGCCTGGCTGCGCGCCACGCCGCCGGCACCGAGGTAGACGATGGCCGGGAAGACGATGATGATGCAAAATGCTTCGTACAAACCATTGAGCCAGAGGCGATCTGTGCCGCCAATTCGGGGCATGAGCAACACGGCCGCTACGAGGAGGCTGCACCAAAGAAAGGCATTATTGCGGCTATGCCGCTCCGCTCAGCATGACAAAGCTAGTAATAACGCTAAGTTACTACCCTTGTCACCCTGAGCGGAGTCGAAGGGCAGGCACCGCGCTACCAAACATGTAAGAAGCATTGTGCACGATGCTTCGACCGCAGCGGCGGCCGCTCCGCTCAGCATGACAAAGGTGAGATGGGGACGGGCTTACTTGCTTAAATTGTTGTTGTGCCCCTCATTTGTCACCCTGAGCGCAGTCGAAGGGCAGATGCGGCAGCAACCACCTACCCTTGTCACCCTGAGCGGAGTCGAAGGGCAGGCACCGCTACCAAACATGTAAGAAGCATTGTGCACGATGCTTCGACCGCAGCGGCGGCCGCTCCGCTCAGCATGACAAAGCGGGTTGCCCAGCTGGTAGCGCCCTTCGACTCCGCTCAGGGTGACAAGTCAAAACGCATAGCGAATTTGACAATAAGGCAACTGCGTCTTCACTGCCTCTACCAACTCCCCCACAATCTCCCGCTTGATATTATTCTTATACCGCACATTCCTTTGCCCCGATTGGCTGTACTTCACTTGCTGAATATCTGGCCGCCAGAGGACTTCTTCGGCTTTGGGGTGCCAGGCCAGGTTGACGTCGTGGAGGCGGTCGTTGTGGGTTAGGAAGATGATTTCGGTGGCGAGCTGGGCTTTGGTTTGTTCGTCGAGGACCTGGTTGATTTCCTCGAAAAGCGCGTACCAGTCGTCGAGCCAGCCTTCGTAGTATATCACCGGCGCGAAACTTACATTCACCTCATAACCAGCCTCCCGGAATTCGTTCATGACGGCGATGCGCTCGCTGATGGGCGTGGTGCGGACGTCGACAAGCTTGGACATTTGATGCGGCATGAGGCTGAACCGGATTCGCGTTTTGAGCTGCGGATCGTAGCTGAGCATTTCGCGGTTGACGAATTTCGTGGCGAAAGTGAGCTTGGCATTGGGCAGCGTTTTGTAGAGGTTGATCATGTCTTTCATGTTATCACAAATGGCCGCATCGGCTGAGCAATCCCCATTTTCGCCGATTTCGTACACCCAATATTCCGGATCGATGGCATCTGGCTCGGCTTTGATGCCCTGCTTGGCGGCGTGGCGGGTGAGGTAGCCCATGATCTGCTCGATGTTCACAAAAATAGAAATGGGATTGGCGTAACCTTTCCGCCGCGGCACGTAGCAATATGAGCACGACATGGTGCAACCATTGGACTGCGAAGGCGCCACCCAATGCGAGCTGCGGGTATTGGGCCGGCAGGTCAGACCTTTCTTTGCACCGAGAATAAGTACATTCTTTTTGTTCCAAAGCCAGTCGTCAACGGAGCCTTCAAAGCCGAAAAGCTCGGGGATTTTCCAGTGTGAATCCACTTCAATGCGCTCGGCGTCAGGGTATTTGGCAAGGATCTCTCGCCCGCGCTCGTAGGTGGGGACGGAGGGTTCCATGAATATTTTGTGGATGGTAAGGAGGTCGGTGATGGTTTTTTGATGAAGCATAACTTTTAGCGTTTTTGTTTCTCATACTAAAAGTCTGCCATCTGGGCTCCTGGTGGTCTTTTGTTGTTTGGTGTGGTTAGGCGTTACTTTGATCGATGTAACAAACTGATGTATATTAAAGCAGTATTTTCTTTGTTATCCTGCTTGCTCCGGAAGTGAGCTGTGCAACGTAAAGGCCGTTTGGCAGATTGGTGGCCCTGGTTCGTTGTCTACCTGGTTTTAAGGTTTCATAAAATACTTGTTTACCAGATATGTCAAATAGCCTGATTTCAACTTGACTTTTCTCATCTATATCTGTAAAAACTTGAATTGATCTTGTGTTATAATCTGTCGATAACCACCAGTTCTGCTTCATATCAGCTTTGACCGCCACGATACTGCTAAATGCAAACGTATTGTCGAAATCTATCATTTTAAGGCGGTAGTAATTGTTACCATTCATAAATTGATTGTCGCGGAATACATAACTTTTATGTGAATGAGACTCACCTGCTGCCGAGATTGTCCCGATCTTTTCAAAAACCTTCCCGTTTCCGGAACGCTGAATCTCGAAATTCTTGCTCTTACTTTCCAAAGCCGTGCCCCAATTAAGTTCAATCACATTCTCGTTTTGTTTTCCTTCAAAGTGAGTGAGTGTAACAGGGAACGTTTGCTCGAACTGGATTACGACATTTGCATTTCTTGGTGTGATGTATTCTCGTCCATTGATGTCGGTATATTTACTCTCATAGTACATCGTATAAGTTTTCGTTCCCGTTGACGGAAGTACTTTCAGGTAAGGAATATATACATCGTCATCTCCGATATCATCGGCGGGACGAGTTGTGGGAACTGTTGAAACTTCTGTGTCACAGAAAGGGCCAGAAGGAGCTGGGCATCGTTGATCCGATACCCTCAGGTAGCCCTGTTCTAGTATGTTTTCGCCTGTCCATACAACCTGAACACTAGTGTTTGATCTTACGACTGAAATCGTGTTGTCAGGGTTGAGGACTTCCCATTCATCGAACATAAACTGTGAAATTGAGCCGCATCCACTTGCCGGGCCACCTATAAAAATCTGGCCTTCATAGCTCGCCGGTACAACAAAGTCTATTTCTTCTACACTACCCCAGTTAAATAAGGTGCCGCGCTGGCCATTTTCATAGGCGTATACTTGCGGGTGACATAAATTGATCTGAGCAGTAGCCCAAACGGGCATCGTTCCTAATAAGGCGAGAAATCCTATTATTTTAGAGTTTAATTTCATGGCTTTTTTTAATTCGGGATTTATTCTGAAGCGTAAAGAAACGCTGTGTCAATTACTACTTCTTTGTTGCAACCTGTGACAGAAATCTAAGATTATGTGATTTGTTTTATTCAGATTGAGCACGGTTTTACTTTTTAGTAACGGCAGGCGCAACCTACATAGTTAAATCTGCATCATTTTTGGGTTTATAGTTAGGTTCAAGATACTTCAAAATAGAAGGATCTCACATTTTTTAATGTAGTATAGATTGTGCCAATTTTCCTTTAAATAAGTTTAAATACATCAAACAATGACAACACAGGAAGTCGCCGCCCGCTATCACGAGCTTGCGCAGGAAGAAAAATGGTTTCAAATCCAGGATGAGTTTTTTGCAGACAATGTGAAGAGCATTGATCCGCCGCATTCGCCTTATCTGGGTTATGCCGAAGGATTCGCAAATGTGCGCAGGAAGGGGGAGGAGTTTATTAGCAAGATCACTGCTGGGCATCGGGCTTATACTTCGGCACCAATTGTCACAGGCAATCACTTCGCTGTGGCGCGGGAGACGGATATTACTTTAAAAGATTTTGGCCGGATTCAGATGAACCAGATCATGATGTATGAAGTGCAGAATGGGAAAATCATTTCCGAGCAGTTCTTTTATTAAGCTTTAAATCGAAGTTCGAATAAGCCAGAAGTGATGCAGGTTTCTCGTACCTGTATCACTTCTTTTTTAGCTGATTAGTTTCAGGCTAAATGGATATACATTCTCATCGCCTCTCACAATTTTGCTGTGTGTAACGATTATAAAAATCGTGTTGCCGAGGAATAGCGCCAGCATTATTGCGAGCATTATAAATGGATCAATGTAGAACTCCTCATAGAATGTTGGGAAAATGATCAGGTATGCCAAACCGTAGGTGAATACTGTCCACGTAATTTGAAAATTGAGAATGCGCTTGCCCAACTCATTTGCACCATGTACTTTGTTTTTCTTGTAAATCCAGAGTCCAAGCGGAATGAAGATATTTCCGAAAGGGATAAACCACAATGTCAGGGCGGACAGGTTCATCAATTTCAAAAATCCCGGATCTTCTTCAATTTGCACGGTAGCTGAGACTTGAACTGGTATCAGCTCTTCCATTGTAACATTCAACGCCTGTGCCAGCATACGCAACGTTTCGCCGCGGGGTTCAACATTTCCTGTTTCAATGCGCTGCAAAGTGCGCAGGTTAATGCCGGCATTTTCAGCAAGCATTTCCTGTGAAAGACCTCTGTTCTTACGCAAAGTCCTGATCTGATCGGCGATTGTTAATGTGCTCATCTGTAAAGTTGTTTGCATCAAATGTAAGGTTAGAAGATACGATTTGATTGCGGCTTTTCTGCGGCATTTGTACGAATTGTAAAAAAAAGGTTAAGTATATGTTACAAAAATCCATCAAACTTTTACATTTGCATAATCAGTTATGTAATTAGTTATTATCAGTATGAATATATTTAAAAGAACGGGTAAAATGGCGCTGGGTAGCCGACTGAGAATGTTGACCGCTAAGTTTACGGACGATGCGTCTTCCATTTATAACCTCTATCATATCGATATGCAGCCCAAATGGTTTCCAGTCTTCTACGTATTGTCGGAGCGGGATGATGTGACGATTACGGACATCGCGGCGGAGATCGGACACTCGCAGCCTTCGGTAAGCAAGATTGTGCGGGAAATGGCGACAAAGGGTTTGGTGATCGAGAAGAAAGATGCGGCAGATGGTCGGCGTAATGTGGTGCAGCTTTCCGCGATGGGGAGGGAGATTATTGAGAAGATTCAGTATCAATATGAAGACGTGAACAATGCTGTGGAGGAGCTCTCTGCGCAAGCGAACCATGATCTTTGGAAGGCAATAGAGGAATGGGAGTTTTTGCTGGAACAGAAGTCGCTTTTCCAGCGCGTACGCGAACAGCGTAAACTGCGTGAAAGCAGCGCTGTCGAGATTGTTCCCTATGAACCGAAATATCAATCTGCTTTCCGTGATTTAAATGTGGAATGGATTTCAGCCTACTTCAAAATGGAAGAGGCGGATTACAGATCACTCGACCATCCGCAAACGTATATTCTAGATCGTGGCGGCTCCATTCTGGTTGCCTTATACAAAGGCGAGCCCGTCGGCGTGTGCGCATTGATTAAAATGGATGATCCGGATTATGATTTTGAGCTGGCAAAAATGGCCGTATCTCCAAAAGCACAGGGATTGAACATTGGCTGGAAGCTCGGAAATGCAGCGATTGAAAAGGCCAAATCTTTGGGCGCAAATGCGTTATACCTGGAAAGCAATACGATTTTGAAACCTGCAATCAGTTTGTATCACAAACTTGGGTTTAAGAAAGTAACAGGGAGGCCAACGCCGTACGAGCGGGCTAATATTCAAATGGAGTTGAGGTTTGATACTACAGGTTTACCTTCATAAACTACCTCATATTTCTCTTCGATGTTACGCTGAAAACTGGCAGGTATCCTGGCCCAATCCAAAACCTCTACCAGGATAGGAATGTTGCTCTCACGAATTTTATCTTTAAGATCGAAGAAAACATCAGGATCTAATCTTGTCAAATTTTCGCAACGGACAACCAGGTCAAGGTCGCTCCCCTCGTGTGCGGTCCCGTTTACGCGACTTCCGTACGCCCAAACGTCCAGAGGAGTGTCCATGGAAGCAAAGATTTGCCGCAGCGCTTCAAGATCTTTTTGTCGGATTATCATCGTTATTCTCCCTTACTTTCTCGTATTACACTTGCTAAATGATTCGCATCTTTGATAAACTCGGGCAGAATGCGTAAAGTTTCCTCCGCAAAATTGACTCCGTAATCATGTGCGGTGTTGTTTCTGTTATCACGGTATTTAAGCCAGCGTTCACATGTTTCGGCATCGATCAAACTACGTAGTACCGCGTTTCGGAAAATGTCTTTAAAATAAAGCTGATCAGCTGCCTTTGTTGAGTGAAAATATGGTTTCAGAGCCTTTTTAAGAAGCTTTCCGCTCTGTTCAAGAATAATCTCAAATTCCTTTACACTGGCCGATCGGTACATGTCGTAGTCAATCTCGTCTGGATCAGCTTTTAAAAGCAGAGAGTATGCCTTTTCAAGTGTTTCAATGCATCTTTCGTAGTATGTGGTATCGATTCGCATTTTAGTGGAATTTAGAAATGAGTTCAAAAATATAAATTTCCTTTAATCCCGTGACATTCACGCCACCACCGCGAATAATTGGTAAACAGTCTCTTAATCTGACTTTAAACCATAACAAACGCAAGCAACCATGCATCTTCCGCGCGACGCAACCAATTTTCTCAATGTGATTGAGGCCAACAAAGGCATCATTTACAAAGTAGCGAATGCGTACTGCCGGGATGAAGAGGATCGGAAGGCCTGAATCTGGCAGTCACATTGATATTTACAGTTGTTGCAATCTGGCTGTTTTTTAATATCAAATACGAAAACAAGGACAATAAATGGTTCAGGCTGATCTTCAATGGAAGAGAATGGGATCCCGTGCTGAAATCGGTGAAGTTGCTCCGTGAAGTGGAAGGTTATCGTAAATGAGCATTGCTTTTCCGATGTTTGTCGCAATCCACCCTTATAGATGTCGTTTTCCCCGCCCGGCTCTTTGTGAAAGTGCATGTAGCTTTGCATCATCAGGTTTGAAGAAACTTTAAACAGCCAGACAACATGAGAAAGATCATCATCAATGAATTTTTGACCCTCGACGGCGTGATCCAGGGACCGGGCGGCCCTGGGGAGGATACTACGGGCAGTTTCGAGCTGGGAGGATGGGTAGCTAAAAAGTCAGACGACATTTCGGATGAAATCCTGATGGAGATTATGATGCAGCCTTATGACCTGCTGCTCGGGCGTGTTACTTACGAGATATGGGAACCATACTGGCCGGCGCAAACGGGTCCGATTGCCGAGAAATTCACTCAGGTAAAGAAGTACGTAGCCAGCCGCACCCGGCAGGAGGGGAGTTGGAAGGGTACAGTATTCCTCAATGGCGACGCAGTTGAGCAGGTTAAAGCACTAAAAGCCAGCGATGGTCCCGATCTGCAAATGTGGGGCAGCGCTGATTTCATCCATTCGTTGATGGAGCAAGGTCTTATCGACCAGATGAACATCTTTATCCATCCGATCATTTTAGGAAAAGGCAAAAAGCTTTTTCGCGACGGAGCTGTTCCGGGCAATTTCAAACTGACCAGGCATGCCGTTTCAACCAAAGGCGTTATCCTGACTACTTACGAGGCCGATGGTGAAGTGGAATTTGGGAATGCAGGCGAATAACTGATTCGTGCTGCTAGTTACCTGAGGAGGCGGCCCTGGCAAGCCGCTTTTTCATATTCATAAAACTGTCGATCGGGCCTTGCGACGAGAGTGAGTTAACCAGCCAGGCAGGGATTGCGCCGCCGGGATCCAGCTGCAATGTGTATTGAACCTGCGTTTGCTTCGCATTCAAAGGAGTTAAATGCCAAACTCCGGTCGATTTGGAAATTCGCACAACTCCCTTTTTTACGGGCACCATTCCGCCGACCGCAGGCGCATCCACAGTAACTATACCTGTTGCCGGATTTTGCGAGACCGAGATCCTTGCAACGAAATCGCGGTTTTCGAGTGGCCACGGCAGACTTATTTCGGAGTAGTAGTAAAGTTCAAATGCAGATACCCGGCGCACCAGCTTACATGATTTTGTATGGGATACCCAGTCGGTTGCCGCATCCACATCCATCAGCAACGCCACAATCTCCGCGGTAGGCGCATTCACTTTGCATTGTACCTGCAACGCCTTGATCCGGGAGCCGGGTACCTCTCTCGCATACACTTTGATCCCCTCTTTTTCAGTTACAAACTTCCAGCTTTCCTCCGCATTTGCAGTTTGAAATGCGCAAAAGATGAGCGCAAATAGAATGATCAGGTAAACAGTATTTTTCATCACCAAGCTTGTAGAGGAGCTGCAAACTTACAACGAAACTGCATTCAGTGCGTCGGATCAGCGATAATGAAATTCCATTCGTACCCCGTTGCCTTCATCGCAGGTCAGGGGCCGGCCGGCGGCATCGTAGGTAAACTTGCGCTCCCATTGCAGGTCGCCGTTGTAGTCAAATGCGCGGATTACATTGTTTGGAGAGGTGAAAGGATCAGGCCAAACATTCGTGTTCAATCCGGCAAACGGGTTCGGATGATTGTCATATTCGTACCTCGAAGGTCCGACACTGTTCGGCGCACCATTTTGTCGCTCGATTACATTTCCATGATCATCAAATTTGAAAAGATCTAGCCGCCTTGTGTTTTCGGCATGGTACAGCACACTCACACGCGCATTCCGGCCGGTATATTCGATATCTGCGGTCAGGTTTTTACCAACCACTTTGCTTCGGCGTCCCTCGGCGTTATACTCGACTGTGTAGTCCTGGTAGTCAAACTTCCCATTGGGGTCGCACAGCGCGCCGTTCCACGAAGAGTACATCCCGCGGCTGCCTTTACGAATAGACGTGATCCGGTCGCGGGAATAACTAAACTCGCTGGTTTCATAAGGAGTATCGCAGGAACTGTAAACAAGGATGCGGGTAACCCTGCCGTCACCATATTCGAAGCGGGTCTGTACCTTCCCGTTCTGAATGATTTCAGACAAAGCCCCTGCCGGGATTTCAGGGTCAGCTTTCTCTTTTTTGCAGGAAATAATCAGCCCCAGTAATAAAATATGCGCAAACCTTTTCATAAACAGAAATGGTTAGGTGATCGGATTTCAAAAGAATGGATGTTGCTGGGTGCGCTTGGTACTTTAAAGATAACAATCATCTTCATTTACTGATCATCTCACTTCCTCTGGCCGGCTCATTTTTTCCTTAACATAACGCGGGTATAAGAAATGGGCCTCTTACCTGCCCTCAAAGGCACAATTCACGACCTGGCTGCTGCATTTGTAGAGATATTCGCCATTTAAGAGCTGGTTCACGGGCCAGATTCCCTGGAAACCGTGGGCATCTAACGGTGGCATGATTTTAGATCAATATACCCGTAGAACCATCCAATAAAAACATGAAATCGTTAGTTTCAGTGTTACTCGCAGCCTCCGTTTTGTCTGCATGTAACAATAGTGCTAAGCAGCAGGAAGTGGCGCTGAAAGCCCAGCAAAGGACCATTGACTCAATGAAAACTGCAATGGAAAAGCAGGCGATCATCGACTCTATGAACAACGTTATGGCGCAGCAAAAAGAAGAACAGACACGCCAGGAAGAACAGGTAAAAGAAGAGCAGCAAATGGTTGCGACTTCTAATCAGGCACCCCAACCTGTCGCTCAGAAAAAATCCAGATGGAACCACAAGGCCAAAGGTGCAGTGGTAGGAGCGGGTACCGGCGCAGTGACCGGCGCGATCATCAACAAAAACCGCGCGGAAGGCGCCCTGGTGGGCAGCTTGATAGGTGCAGGTGTTGGTCTGGGTACCGGCGCAATTGTTGACCACGAAAAGAAGAAGAAGCAGAGCAGACAATAATTTCAAACATCATGGCCTGGAATCCCGACACCTACAACAAATTTAAATCAGAGCGTTTTGCCCCTTTTTACGATTTGTTGGAGCTGGTGAGGGTCAAACCGGGCCTGCATGCAATAGATATGGGTTGCGGCACCGGCGAGCTTACACGTAAGCTCGCCGACAAACTTCCCAATTCAAATGTCTTCGGCATTGATTCCTCCCCGGAAATGCTGAATATGTCCGACGCATTCCGCCGGCCCAAACTGAGTTTTGAACGTCGCTCCATTGAAGAGCAATTGCAGATTGGCCAAACGTGGGACATCATTTTCTCTAATGCTGCGATACAGTGGGTTGACAATCACGCTCAACTCCTCGCCGACATGATCGCCAGGATCAGGCAGAACGGACAATTGCTAATCCAGCTGCCCGCGCAAAATCACAACATTTCCAACAGAATACTCAACGAGCTTGCCGTAGAAGAACCTTTCAGTAGTGCATTGCAGGGCTGGGTAAGGCAATCTCCCGTGCTTGATATTGAGGACTATGCGCAGATTCTCTTTGAAAACAGAAGTCGGCAAATGACCGTTTTTGAGAAGATCTATCCGATGGTTTTGCAGGATGCGAATGCATTGTTCGAGTTTGTTTCCGGCACTGCAATAATCCCGTATCTCGAAAGGCTGGAAGGAGAAACGCGCGAGCAGTTCATTGCAGAATACAAGAACAGGCTGAATGCCGCATTTCCCAAGCAACCCGTTTTTTATCCATTCAAAAGAATTATCCTTGAAGCTTCTTTTTGATCGTTGGATCGCTTTGCCTATTATTAGTGGTAAAAGCATTTAACACCTCAATGATCCTGGCAACGCACGGCCAGATAGGTACGTGCTATCATCGCTGAGCTTGTCGCGACAGCTGCTTTGTAACTCGTTTTTCGCTTTCCCGATTTTAAAGTATATTCAGTAAACAACAAAAACCACTTCTACATGATCCGTAAGGCATTTTACATTGCATTCCTTTTCCTCGCGTCGATACCCGCATTTGCGCAGCAGATTGACAAAACAAAGCTGGACGCCTATTTCGATGCGCTTGAAAAAAACGACAAGTTCATGGGAAGCGTTGCAATTTCTCAGAATGGAAATGTGGTATACAGCCGCACATTAGGCTTCGCTGATGTGGAAACGAAGAAAAAACCCGATCAAAATACGCGGTACCGCATTGGTTCCATCTCCAAAACATTCACGTCAGTACTCGTTTTCAAGGCCATTGAAGAAAAAAAGCTGAGCCTGACTGAAACGCTCGACAAGTATTTCCCCGGCATTAAAAATGCTCCCCAGATTACCATTGCGCATCTGCTAAGCCACCGCAGCGGGATCCACAATTTTACCGACGGCGCTGATTACCTCAAATGGAACACGCAAAAGAAAACCGAAGCCGAGATGGTAGAGATTGTAACGAAAGGCGGAAGCGACTTTACTCCCGATTCCAAAGCCGCGTACAGCAATTCCAATTATCTGCTGCTCACCTACATTCTCGAAAAGGTCAATAAAAAACCTTTCGGCACATTGCTGAATGAGAAGATCTTCAAACCCGCCGGACTTACCCATACAGCTTTGGGTGGCAAAATCAATCCGGACAATGAGAGTTATTCCTATGAGTACCAGGGCAAATGGGTGAAGCAGCCAGAGACGGATATGTCCGTTCCGGCGGGAGCAGGCGCGCTGATTTCCACACCAACAGATTTGACGAAATTCGCGGAAGCATTGTTTGGCGGTAAGCTGATCACGCCTGAAAGCCTGGAAAAAATGAGGACCATGCGCGACGGATATGGAATGGGATTATTTCAAATCCCATTTTATGAAAAGAAGAGTTTAGGGCATACGGGCGGTATTGACGGTTTTCGATCACTGTTAGGTTATTTTCCGGATGATAAAATCGCGTATTCATATGTTACAAACGGGTCCGTTATTCAGCCGAACAATGTGGCAATCGCCATGCTGAGCGCAGTGTACGGAAAGTCAGTTGATATTCCTGAATTCAAAACATACAGCCCCGATCCGACCGATTTCGATAAGTATACGGGCGTTTACGCGAGCAATCAGATCCCGATCAAAATAACAGTAAGCCGTTCAGGGAATGTACTCACGGCGCAGGGCAGCGGGCAGCCTTCTTTCACGCTCGAACCGACAGATAAAGACAAGTTCAAGTTCGAAGCTGGCGGATTATCGATGGAATTCATCCCGGCGGAAAAGAAAATGCTGTTACGGCAGGGAGGCGGCGTGTTCGATTTTCGTAAAGAATAATGTTTTGGTTGTGAAGCCTGCTGACATAGGGTTGTCACTCACCGTTTTTATTTTTGATAAAACCACATCATCAATATGAAAGTACATACAACAAACTACGAAAACACATTCATCGAAGTGGCCGAGGATTGTCCGGCTGTGGAGGGAGAAGTGCCTCCGGTAAAGGGAGATAAGCGCACTGTGGCGAACATTGCATTCGATATCGTCAGCCAGAATCCATACAAATTCACGTCTGACGATGTGCTGTTCCGAATTTATGCTGAAAAAAATGACCTGACCGAGGCCGAGCTGGAAGGTGCAAGAAAGATGTTCTTTTCAAAAGGCCAGGCCTGCATGCGCGCCTCGCCACTTGCCAAGCGATATGGTTGGGGCATTCACAATGATGCCAAAGGGAAAATAGCGATTTACGGCAGAGAATCCCCTAAGTACGAAGCCCTGGCCAGCGACAGCTCGCTGAAAAAAGTCAAAGCGATGAAATCAAGCAGATAATACTTCATTACACTTCAACAAACTAGATAATAAATGAAAAAGCCTGTTTTAGGGAAACAAACATTCCTGCCCGACAACACCGGGCGGGTGGAAGCCTTCGAGAAGTTCGTCAGGGAGGTTTACGACAAAAACCGCGACGAAAAGCCGCTTTACACAGGCAGGTACTTCGTGATTTTCAGGGAGGGAGTTGCTGCTTCTTCAAGAGCAACCAGCTTTCTGAAATCTGAATGCGGGTTTTCGGTTGCCAACACAAGAGAGTTCGTGCGCACGGCAGTTGACGAAACCCGCCTCGAAGGGGCCGACGCGCTGATTTACGAAGATCTCGGCATTGCGCTCGTCGGCGCAGAAGAAGACCAGATCCGGATACTGGAAGCTTCTGCAACCAGCTACATCATCGCACCCGAGAAGGTGGTATATGTACCCGACGAAATACCCGCAGTGCTGAATGTCCCCTCCACCTGGGGGATAGATGTAACGCAGGCAATGGTTTCAGGATATACCGGAAATGGCGTAAAAATCGCTGTACTGGATACCGGCTTCGACGCCAGCCACCCCGATTTTGCCGGAAGGAACATTACTGTAAACTCGTTTGTACCGGAAGAATCCGGCGAGGATATGCACGGCCACGGAACCCACTGCATCGGAAGTGCCTGCGGCAATGTGGATGTGAACGGAATGCGTTATGGTGTGGCAAGAAATGCCGAGATATATGCAGGCAAGGTACTCAGCAATGAAGGAAGCGGTGCGCAGGCGTGGATCCTGAACGGGATGACCTGGGCTGCCGACAACGGATGCAATGTGATTTCGATGTCGCTCGGCTCACGTGTATTTCCCGGTCAAAGCTATGATGTGGCTTACGAGAGAGCAGCGCAATATGCACTTTCAAAAGGTACTGTGGTCATTGCAGCTGCCGGAAATGAGAGCCGCCGCTCAATGAACCAGTTCAGTCCAGTGGGCAGCCCGGCAGATTGTCCGTCTATTATGGCGGTTGCCGCGCTCGATTCAAGCCTGAACGTCGCAGATTTCTCAAACCGTAAGATCAACCCTAATGGCGGAGAAGTGGATATAGCAGGTCCCGGCGTGGAGATATATTCCAGCTGGCCCATGCCGATGCGCTACCGAACCATTTCAGGAACAAGCATGGCGACTCCGCACGTGGCCGGGTTGGCTGGTTTGTTATGGGAAAAACTACCAAACGCGACTCCTTACCAGATTATGACTGAACTGCGCAACCTCGCAAAAAGGCTGCCGATCTCTAATGTGGATGTAGGAGTTGGATTAGCTATCGCACCTGTCGATCCGATCGTATGAAAAGCATTGTAATCACCATTTCGGAGACTTACCGGGGCAGCTTGAAGACTGTTGCGGACGAACTTTGTGAGGAGGGACTTACCATCACCAACCTGTTCGAGTTTGGCGTAATTACGGGCCAGGCCGAGGATCAGGTGATCGACAAGCTCCGCGGGCATAAGGAAGTGGTCTCATTGACCGAAGACAGGCCGGCGCACATTGCGCCGCCTGATGCTCCGGTTCAATAATGTTATTTACTGTCTGAGGAAGGAACGAGCCTGGCTTTCAAGTCGGGCTCCTTCATATCCTTATCCAATGGAAATATCGGTCTTTTCACCCGCTTGTATTCCAGACCTTCAAGGTTCTGGTCCACGCCACCCGGTGTAAGTGACAGCGTCCAGTCAGCGCGCATGTTGTAAAGCTCCGGTTCGAGGTAACCAATTTTTACAACCACCACATCCGCCTTGCGCGGGTTTAATCCGAGTCTCGTAAAATCCGCTTCCTTGTGGTAAGGCTTGCGTTTTTTCGTCACGATCACACTCACACTGCCCACCTTCACAACTACTTCCGTTTCCGCATTCCGGTCGCCGTGCTCGATAGCAGTTACGGTTCCTTTCAAGCGAACGGGCGGAGCAAAGCGGGAATCTACTTTCGCACCGGCCAATGCATCAATTTGGCCACCCACCCCAACTTCCACTGCCTTCGCGACCAGCTCAGGGCCCGGAATGGAAGCATAGATAAGCGTCTTACCATTTTCCTTCTGGAACTCCGGTCTTTTCAAAATCTCAGTAATAGTCCACGTCACATCCCCCGCGCCGCCCGCAGTCGGGTTATCGCCCGAATCGCTGATGAAATAAGGTGTTTTGTCGCTGTTAACAGCTTTGTCCAGTGCTTCTTTCAATGTGCCGGTCGGTGCTACAAATGCAAATTCTTTCCGCACATCCCAGAAGCTTTTCGCAAGCTTTTCAGCGGTACTTGTTACAGCCTTTTTGTCATCGCCGGTCACCATTACCACCGCGTGGTTGCGGGGTTCGTCGGCCCAGGCGTAACCTACCCACATGGCAGCGTCAATAATCCCTTTTTGCATGGAAGCTGGGGTAACTGCTGCATAAATCCGCTTTCCGGGCTCAATGCGGGTTGATGTTTTCTCGCCTGGCAGCAGAACAGGAATGGGTATCCACGCCTTGTATGCAGGTTTTCCCTTGCCGCTTTCGAGTCTGTCCAGCAGGTTCACAACTGCGCGTTTTTTGGTTTGCATGGCATCTTCGTGCGGCGCCATCCGGTAGCAGGTAATCAGGTCGGTGTTTTGTGCCAAACGCCAGGATACATTGCCGTGCAGGTCCATTGAAGTTGAAATGAGCGTTTTGGTACCTACTACTTCCCTGATCCGGACAATGAAATCGCCCTCCGGATCGTCCAGGCCTACCACACTCATTGCGCCGTGGATATCGAAGAAAAGTCCGTCGTAGGGCGCATTTTTCTTTAATAATTCAAGCGTTTGTTTTACAAGAGACTCATAAGCTTCACGCGTAACCGCGCCACCAGGTAGCGATTTGCCAACCAATGCAGGAAGCCACGTTGCTTTCGGGCGGATACCCGAATCGGGGGACATAAATGGATAGGCTGCGAAAACCTGGTCGCCATAGCGGGCGTGAAAAGCCTCTTCGGTTGTTAACGCGGGTGAAAAAGTGCTGGATTCGATACCCAGGCCGGCAATAGCAATGCGGGGCGCCGCTTTCGGAGCGATGGAAATGCGGGTTGTCTCAGTACTCGTTTTTTCTTCATCAAAACTCCTGGTTAACGTAGAAGAAAGTGGCTGAAATGCGCCGAGTAGCAAAGAAAAAACCGCGAAAAATGTAGTTTTCATATATAAAATTTTAACAAACCGGATTAAGGGTTTTATTTTGTTTAAACATAAGCAAAAAAGCGTTGAACTATATCTCTGCCCGCCGACCAATGAGGCTATCCCGCATTTCCCAGACCCTTTTCTTTCTTTTCATCTGCTTCACTGCTTCCGGGCAGGCTTTTACTGTCAGTACCAATAAAAGGTACCTGATGAAAGAGGGCAAACCATTTTTCTGGCTGGGCGATACCGCCTGGGAGCTATTTCACCGCCTCGACCGGGAGGATGCTGAATATTATCTGAAAAAGCGTGCGGCGCAGGGTTTTACGGTGATCCAGGCAGTTGCATTGGCAGAGTTCGACGGGCTTGAAGTTCCTAACCCTTACGGCGAGCGGCCTTTAGTTAACAATGATCCCACAAAGCCCAATGAAGCCTATTTCAAGCACGTGGATTTTATCATTGACAAAGCCGCAGAAGTTGGAATAAACATTGCATTTCTGCCAACCTGGGGAGATAAGGTATTTAAATCCACCTGGGGAAAAGGGCCGGAAGTTTTCAATGAATCCAATGCAGAAGTGTATGGAAAATGGCTCGGTAACCGGTATAAAACCCGCAAGAACCTGATCTGGGTACTCGGCGGCGACAGAAATCCGAGAGCAGGTACCCGCGATACCGAAATATGGCGGGCTATGGCGGCGGGTATCACAGCCGGTGGCGGTGGCGCCGACAAAGTGATGATGACCTATCACCCGCAGCCCAACCGGGAAGGAGCGAGTGAATGGTTTCACGACGACGAATGGCTCGACTTCAATATGTTCCAAACAGGGCATTGCCGCGATGCGGAGGTTTACAACAATATCAAACGCTCTTACGACAGGCAGCTGATCAAGCCGGTAATCGACGGCGAGCCAATCTATGAAGATCATCCCGTTTGTTTCAATGCAAAGGAATTAGGTATTTCCAACGCTTACGATGTGCGTAAATCGGCGTACCTGGATCTGTTCGCGGGTGCATTCGGGCACACTTACGGCTGTCACGATATTTGGCAGATGTACGCGCCCAACCGGGAAGCTGTCAACAATCCGCACGTGTTCTGGCAGCAGGCAATGGACCTGCCCGGCGCTAACGAAATGAAATATGTGAGAAAGCTGATCGAATCGCGGCCGATAACCGATCGCGTGCCCGACCAGTCCATTGTAGTTGAAAGCGACCTGCCCGCCTACGAGCGCATTCAGGCGACGCGTGGAAAGGATTACCTTTTCATTTATACCGCCACCGGCAAACCTTTCTCAGTTAATCCCGGGAAGATCACAGGTAACCAGCTGAATGCATTCTGGTTTGATCCCAGGAATGGCAAGATCAAAGATGCCGGGCAGGTGGATAGCAAAATCATCAACAAGTTTACTCCTCCTGACTCCGGCTATGGGAAAGACTGGGTGCTGGTGCTCGACGATGCTTCAAAGAATTATCCGAAGCCCTGAAAAAGGGGTGGACGGTTGAACCGCGTGCAAAAGGTTGGCTGCTAAATGACTAAATACCACTACGAGCGCCCTTTTGGCTTGGCAGACCGGCATTTATGCTTAAATTAGTATAACAATTGTTATAATTAGTTTGTAAAAACCGGGAAACGGTATACTTGTTCATTCCGGGTAACAAATACGATTGATGCCTAAAACCCTTTTGAAATACGCCTTTATTCTTCCTGTTGCGGGACTGCTTTTTACCTCCTGCGACAAGAAAATCGACTTGCCGGATGATGTAGCGCAGGAAATGTCTATGCTCATGCAGCCCGTTGATTATACCTACGATGTCAAGCCGATCCTTTCTGACCGCTGCTTTGCGTGCCACGGACCAGACGCCAATCATCAGAAGGCGAACCTGCGCCTGGATGTGGCGGAAGTTGCATACAAAAAGGAGACTGAAAGCGGGTTGAAAGCAATAAAGCCGGGTAAGCCCGGAAGCAGCGAGCTCGTCCATCGCATCCTGTCGGCCGATCCCGACGTCGTGATGCCGACTCCTGAATCGCACCTTACATTAACAGCACGGGAGAAGGCGATTTTGATCAAATGGGTAGAAGAAGGCGCTGAGTATAAGCCGCATTGGGCATTTACCAAAGTTGAAAAGCCCAAGGTACCATCGGTCAAGAATGAGAAATGGGCAAAGAACGCCATTGATCACTTCATCCTTAAAAAGCTGGAAGACAAAGGAATGATCCCGGCGCGGGAGGCTGATAAAACCACGCTTTTACGCAGGGTATACCTGGACCTGACAGGCCTGCCGCCGACTCCCGAGGAAGTCACCGCATTTATGAGCGACAATTCGGCGAATGCATATGAGAAGGTGATCGACAGGCTGCTGGCCTCCCCGCATTATGGCGAGCATATGGCGGTACCCTGGCTTGATGCTTCGCGCTATGCAGATACCCACGGATATCAGGACGACGGATTGCGGACAGCCTGGCCTTTCCGCGACTGGGTGATCAGGTCTTTTAACCAGAACCAGCCTTATGATCAGTTTGTTACCTGGCAACTTGCCGGTGATATGCTGCCAAATCCTACACGTGATCAGCTGGTGGCAACGGGCTTCAACCGGATGCACCAGCAAAGTCAGGAAGGCGGGATTGTGCCGGAAGAATATCGCGTAGCCTACGTAGCTGACCGGACTGATACTTTTGGTAAAACATTCCTGGGGATTACAGTCGAATGCGCCCGCTGCCACGATCATAAATATGATCCGATCAGCCATAAAGACTACTATTCGTTATATGCGTTTTTTAATAATAACAATGAAAACGGGCAAATCCCTTACAATGGAGAAGCAAGCCCGGCTATTACGTTGCCTTCGCCGGAAGCTGACGCAAAGCTGAAATATATCCATCAGAACCTGACGAAAGAAAAGTCACAGCTGAATGCGTACACCACAACAGCCGAACAAAATTTTAATAATTGGCTCACAACAGCCCGCACTTATCCAGAAAAGGCGGTCGGTGACGACAAGGAAGGACTCGCAGGTTACTTCACATTCGACGAACCCAAAGGCAAAGAATTTCAAAACCTAGCAGATCCAAAGCAAAAAGCGACAGCCGAGGGGGATGATAGCTTGTCCAATGTGGCTTCACGCACCGGCCGGGTAGGAAAGGCACGGTATATTTTTGGGGAAAATGCGGTTTCGTTCCCAGATAACTTCGCGTTTTTCGAGCGGAACCAGGCATTTAGCATCAGTATCTGGCTTAATCTTCACGATCCTTCCGTAACAGGATCTTTGTTTCATAAATCAAATGGGGTGATGAATGGATACCGGGGCTGGAATGTATTTCGTGAGAAAGACGGGCGCATTAAGCTCACGATGAGCCACGTTTGGCCGGAGAATGCAATCGAGATTCAGACCGTTGAGAAATTCCCGTTGAACAAATGGACACAGATTGGCTTTTCTTACGACGGACTTAGCAAAGCAGCCGGCTTGAAGTTGTATGTAAATGGCCGCCCCGCAAAAGTAACCGTGCACAATGACCAGCTAACCGAAAGTATTCTCTATGGAAAGAACAAAACGAACTGGTATGTTGACAAGCTAAATATCGGCCGCCTTTCTGACCAGCGGACGAAAAACTTCGAGGTAGACGAATTTAAAATTTACACAAAAGCATTGACCCCGCTGGAAATGCTGGGTATGTACAGTTTTAAAAATGAGGTGGTAAATGCGTTAAAAACGCTGCCGACCCAGCTCAAACCGGAGCAGCTTGCCGCATTGAAAGATTATTACCTCCATCATATAGATCCTGCATATAAGAAGCTGATGTCCGACATCCGAAAACTGATCGCCGACGAAACCGAGATTCTGGATAAAGAAATTGATGTGATGGTCATGCGGGAGCGGAAGTTTCCCCGTAAAACCTTTATACTTAACCGGGGCGCTTACGATGCGCCAGGCAAAGCTGTTACCACTGATACGCCCGACAGCTTCTTCAAGATCCCCAAGGATTTTCCAAAAAACAGGCTGGGTCTTGCCAAATGGCTCACCCATGAAGACCACCCGCTTTTTACGAGGGTTACTGTAAACCGTTTCTGGATGAATTACTTTGGAAAAGGGTTAGTGGTCTCGAGTGACGACTTTGGCAACCAGGGAGAGCTGCCGACGCACCCTGAGTTGCTTGATTATCTGGCGGGTACATTCAGGGAGTCGCGGTGGAATGTGAAGGCAATGCAGAAACTGATCGTCATGTCGGCTACCTACCGGCAATCTTCGCGCGTCAATCCCAAATCTGCTGATGTTGATCCGGATAACAGGCTTTATGCCCATGGGCCGAGCTATCGCATGAGCGCGGAGCAGATCAGGGACAATGCACTTGCATCAAGCGGCCTGCTTACCAGACGGATCGGCGGAAAAAGTGCATATCCTTATCAGCCAGCGGGTTTATGGGAAGCTTTGGCGACGCGAAACGAAGTTACTTACAAGCAGCAGCACGGTGACAGCTTGTACCGGCGGAGTCTTTACACAATCTGGAAGAGAAGTTCGCCGCCACCGATGATGCTGAACTTCGATGCAGCCGAGCGTCATTTTTGTGTGACTAAAAGGCAAAAAACGAGTACGCCGCTGCAAGCTCTGGTGGTCATGAACGATCCGCAGTTTGTAGAAGCCTCGCGCGTGCTGGCGCAGCAAATGCTCAAAAAAGGCAAAACGCTGGACGAACAGATCACTTACGCATTCACGGCGCTGACCAGCCGGCAGCCCGACGCGAAGGAGCGTGCTATTTTGAAGGAATTGTACCAGGAAGAATATGCCGATTTTAGCAAAAATCCGAAGCGCGTTAAATTCGTGCTGGCAGCAGGGGAGTACCCGGTTGACAAGTCGCTGGATCCCGTTCAGGTGGCGGCGGGCACCATTGTAGCCAGTACCGTCATGAACTTTGATGAATTTTTGATCAAAAGGTAAAAACCACAGCATGAGCTTATATAACGAATTTGAAAACCACGTCCACGAACAGCTGAGCAGAAGGAATTTTCTTTCTAAAACCAGTCTGGGATTAGGTGCGGCGGCGATGGCTTCTCTTTTGAATGCGGACAGCCTGCTTGCTAAAAAGCCCGCAGTGGCCGGAGGTGAAGCGGCTGGCCTGCCATTGGGACACCCGCATTTTGCCCCGAAGGCGAAACGGGTGATCTACCTGTTTCAAAGCGGCGCACCTTCGCAGCTGGAATTATTCGACTATAAGCCCAAGCTGGAAGAAATGTGGGGTAAAGACCTGCCCGAGTCCGTCCGGAAAGGACAGCGGCTCACCGGTATGACGGCCGGCCAAAGCAGCTTTCCGCTGGCCGCTTCCAAATACAAGTTTCAGCGGTACGGCGACAATGATATGATGATCAGCGAGTTGATGCCTTATACTTCCAGCATAGTGAACGATGTTACCTTCATCCGGTCTATGTTCACGGAGGCGATCAATCACGATCCGGCGGTTACGTTTTTTCAGACAGGGAGCCAGCAGGGAGGGCGGCCTTCGTGGGGTTCGTGGGTGAGTTACGGGCTGGGTTCAGATAACAAGAATATGCCTTCGTTTGTGGTGCTGCTTTCCAAAGGGAGGGCAGGCGACCAGCCGCTTTATGCCAAGTTGTGGAGCAATGGATTTTTGCCTTCCATTCACCAGGGAGTGGTTTTTCGCTCAGGCCCGGATCCTGTTTTTTACCTCAATAATCCGGAAGGAATTGATAAGAGCAGCCGGAGAAGAATGCTGAATTCGCTTGCGAAGCTACAACATGGGCAATTTGAAAAGATACTGGATCCTGAAATCAACTACCGGATGGCGCAGTATGAAATGGCTTACCGCATGCAGACCGCCGTTCCGGAAACAATGGACATATCCAAAGAACCCGACTACATTTTTGATCTGTATGGGGAAGAGTCCCGGAAACCGGGAACATTCGCTGCGAATTGTCTGCTCGCGCGCAAGCTGATCGAGAAAGATGTGAAGTTTGTCCAGCTGTATCACCAGGGTTGGGATCAGCACGGGAATCTTCCGAATGATATTAAAATTATGGCCAAAAGCGTTGACCAGGCTTCTGCGGCTTTGATCACCGATCTGAAACAGCGTGGGTTACTTGATGAAACACTGGTGGTTTGGGGTGGTGAATTCGGTAGGGGCGCTTATTCTCAGGGTAAACTGACGAGGGACAACTACGGCCGCGACCACCACCCGCGCAGTTTTACGATCTGGATGGCGGGCGCTGGTGTGAAGAAGGGATTTGTATATGGACAAACCGACGATTTTGGCTATAATGTGATCAAGGATCCGGTGCATGTTCATGATTTTCAGGCTACTGTCATGCATTTGATGGGCATTGATCACGAGCAGCTGATATTCAAGCATCAGGGACGCAGGTACCGGCTTACCGATGTGCATGGAAAAGTAGTGAAGCCGCTGCTGGTCTAATTGTAGACTTAAACGCGATCAACAATGTATTTTGAAAGTGGTTATTCGACTGTGAATGGATTGAAAATGTATTATCAGATTCACGGTTCGGGAGATATTCCGCTGGTTTTACTGCACGGTGGCGGATCGACGATTGAAACGACATTTGCCAATATACTGCCATTTCTGGCGAATAACCGGAAGGTAATTGGTGTTGATCTGCAAGCCCACGGCCGCACGGGCGACCGGGAGGCGGGAGTCAGTTTTGTGCAGGACGCAGATGATGTTGCCGCACTGATGGAGAATCTTGGTATTAGTCAGGCTGACTTTATGGGATTCAGCAATGGAGGTAGTTCAGTGCTTCAAATTGCGATCCGGCATCCTGCATTGGTAAGGAAGATAGTTGCAGTAGCTGCCTGCACGAGGCGTTCGGGATTAATGGAAGGCTTTTTTGATTTTATGAAAACGGCTTCGCTGGAAAACATGCCTGCTCCATTGCAGCAAGCTTACCTCGAAGTGGCGGAAAGCAGGGAAGGTTTGCAGGTTATGCACGACAAAGACCGTGACAGAATGCTCGCATTCACAGACTGGCCGGAAGAAAGTCTGCGCTCCATTCAAGCGCCCGCTCTGATCATCGCCGGCAACCGGGACGTAATTACCATCGAGCACACCACAGCAATCTCTAACCTTATCCCCGCAGCGGAGTTGCTCATTTTACCGGGAGTTCACGGAGAATGTATCGGGGAGATCTGCGCATTTCAGCCAGGCAGCAAACTGCCGGAGTTTACGGCTTACGTTATTGAGGAGTTTTTAGAGAAGGAGAATAGTTAACCTAGAAATACCTTCGCAGGGATACCGAGCTTCTCGTGGAGAATGCGTGCGTCTCAATTAGCTACCGGTTGCTCAATGGAAAATTGTAATTACAAGCTTAAACGAGTACTTTCCGTAGTAACTCAAATACTACTGAAATGAAAACTGTTTTAAGCTTTTTGCTGCTCCTGATCGGCACGGCTGCGTGGGCGCAACTCCCTGCGGCTGATGATCTGAAAACTTCCAAAGGCCCATTGAAAATCCAGCCTTTGAACCACGCGACCATGTCCCTCACGTGGAATGGAAAGACCATCTACGCGGACCCTTATGGTGGCGCCAAAACCTTCCAGGGAATCGCCGCACCTGATTTGGTCCTGATCTCTGATATTCACGGCGACCATTTTGATCCGGCTACTTTGGATGCAATTGACCTGAGTAAAGCAATTATCATAGCGCCTCCGGCGGTGGTTGAGAAAATGTCTGAGGCAATGAAAGCGAAAGCGGTGACGGTTGCAAATGGACAAACCGTCAGCAAGCTGGATATTTCGATTACTGCGATTCCAATGTACAATCTGCCCGAATCGGCTGAATCGCGGCATACCAAAGGGAGGGGCAACGGATATGTTTTGAAATTTGGGGATAAAACGATCTACATCAGCGGAGATACCTCGGGTATTCCTGAAATGCGCGCATTGAAAAACATCGATGTAGCTTTCGTTTGCATGAATTTGCCTTACACGATGGACGTTAAAGAGGCTGCTTCGGCAGTGCTTGATTTCAAACCAAAGATCGTTTATCCCTATCACTATCGCGGCCAGAACGGACTAAGTGATACGGAGGCTTTCAAGAAACTGGTTAATGAAGGCAACAAATCCATTGACGTGCGTTTGCGCGATTGGTATACCATCAAATAATGGCTGAGGCACAGTAATTGCCAAGTCTCTTTCAAATTTCATCATCAACAAACGAAAGAGATGCATTCAGCTACACCTTACACGAACCAGAATACCAAGCATTTTTCCCGAAAAAAATTCCTGTCCGCGACCGGCAAGTACCTCGCGGCAGGAGCTATCGGGACCATCGCTGCTTCTATTAAAGCCGATCAGGCGCATGCTCAGGCACCCGGCAATATCCCCAAAGACGTTGAAGATCCCATTGTTCTTGAAAAATGGAAGTCGGAGTACGACCAGCAAAGCGGCCCGGTTCCTACACCATTGCCGCCCGATCGTCGCATTGGCTATGCAGTAGTAGGTCTCGGACATTTGTCGCTGGAGGAAATCCTGCCTGCGTTGGGCTCGTGCAAGAAATCCAAGCTGGTTGCACTGGTGAGCGGCACGCCTGATAAAATGAAAAAGGTCGCCGCGCAATACGGGATTGCGGAAGCAAATTGTTACAGCTACCAAACCTATGATAAGCTGAAAGACAACAAGGAAGTAGACGTAATTTACATTGTGCTGCCAAACAGCATGCACAAGGAATTTACGGTGAGAGGTGCTGCCGCTGGAAAGCACATTCTGTGCGAAAAACCAATGGCGGTGAGTCAGGCTGAATGCCGGGAAATGATCGATGCGTGCAATAAAGCGAAGGTGAAACTGATGGTGGCGTACCGCATTCAATATCAACCACACAACCGCAAGCTCCGCGAGCTGGTGCAGAAAAAGGAATTTGGGCAGGTGAAATTTGTGGATGCATTCAACTGTCAGAGCAGCGCAAATCCGGATCACTGGCGGCATAAAAAGGCTTTGGCTGGCGGAGGTGCATTGCCCGATATCGGTTTGTATTGCCTGAACACGACCCGGTTTGTCTTAGGCGAGGAGCCGACCGAGGTATTCGCTTACCAGTACAGCACTCCGGGAAATCCGCTGTTCAAGGAAGTGGAGGAAATGGTTTCGTGGCAAATGCGGTTTGCTTCCGGCGTCGTGGCGAGTTGCGCGACACATTATAATGTGCACGAAAGCAGGCGTTACCGTGTGATGTGCGAGCGGGGCTGGCTGGATATGAACAAAGCTTACGCTTATAAAGGCCAGGATCTGATGACTGCCAAAGCAGATGGCATGATGGAGTTGCAACAGAATATCGGACTTGCAGAGAAAAACCAGTTTGCCCTGGAAATGGACCATTTCTCTGATTGTATTATCAAAAATAAACGACCGTTTACACCGGGAGAAGAAGGATTGCAGGACCAGATACTTATGGAGGCCATTTATCAATCCGCAAAAGAAGGAAAGCCAGTAAAAGTCGCCTCGGCAGTTACCAATCAATCGCTGCACGGTCCGGAGCCGGAACTCAGCTAGTTTGTTTTGGTGTTCAAATTACCGAACTCCGTTACTCATGATGAAATCTTATCGGCCTCAGAAGCACACTACACCGGTTTTGAAGAAAAACCAACCTGACGATTCTTATAAATTTCAGCCTTTGCCCCAACCTTCCGGCGAATACCCTTACCATCTTGCATTGGAAAAGGTGCTGCCGGAAGTTGATCCCGACAAGCTTGTTTTTCACATGCTGGGCGACACGGGCAGTGTACATAATCCTGATTTTCAGAAGTTGGTCGTGGCTGAAATGGTGAAGCAGTATGAAGCACAGGATGATACCGAAGACAAACCCCGGTTTCTCTACCATTTAGGCGATATAGTTTACAACTACGGTGAGGCGAGCCAGTACCACCGGCAATTTTTCGAGCCTTTTCAAAAGTATCCCGGACCCGTTTTTGCCATTCCCGGAAACCACGACAGCGACGTAAATCCTGATTCCAGGATCTCCTACAAAAGTCTTGATCCGTTCACCGCTGTGTTTTGTACTCCGGAGCAACGTACAGTTGCATTCAGCAACGGGGCAGCGCGCAAGAGTATGGTGCAGCCCAATGTGTACTGGACGCTTGAAACGTCCATCGCTTCGATCATCGGCATGTATGGAAACGTGACAAAGTTTGGCACGATCACGGCCGAGCAGCGGGAGTGGCTCATCAGCGAGCTGCGTGCTGCGGACAGGCAGCGACCCGGAAAGGCCATTATACTCACGGTGCACCACGCGCCTTATTCAGCGGATGTTAACCACGGATCAAGTCTGTATATGATTGATTTCCTGGACAAGGCATTTGCCGAAGCCGGCGTGCGTCCCGACATTGTTTTTAGCGGGCACGTTCATAATTACCAGCGTTTTTCAAAAACCTACGCAGATGGTAAGACAGTACCGTTCATTGTGGCAGGCGGCGGAGGTTATGACGAGCTGCATCCTGTGGCTACTACTTATGATACGCGCTTTACCGAAAAGCACAAGTTATTTGAAGGTGTGGCGCTTGAAAATCATTGCGATACCAAGCACGGATTTCTGACAGTGACTTTGGAGAGAAAGCAGGGGAAAATAGGGGTGCGGGTGAATTTTTACACCTTACCACACGAAAAGCGCAGCCGGCCGGGTATTGACGCCGACCTGGCTGATCACTTTTCTATGCTGGTGTAGGCTGCATTTGTTATTGAATGAACTTGATTTTAGTCAGTGACATCAGAGGCTGAATAGGCTGCGCAGTGTCGTTTTTGAAGACGAGGTAAATATCATGTTTACCCTTAGTTGGCTCGATATCAATTTCCACAGGCTTGCGCGTCGGACGTGAAAAGGTCTTTGGTTTCTCGCCAGGTTTCAGGTTTTTGTTCTGATTTTCAAGGTCTGCCATTATTTTGGCCATATCTACTTCGGGAGCAAGTTCCACCTCTTTTTTACCGATCAAAGTTCCGGTTGGCGAGTCAAGCCGCAGCTCGATCGTACCGCCTACTGCGCCTTCGCGTTTCTGAGCTGTTGCTACGATTTCCAGTTTATCGATGCTGGTCAGGTCGATGTTATTAAATGCCAGGAAGCTGTTTGCAAAAGGCATTGCAAGGAAACCTGCACCTTGTGAGCCAATCGCTTTCATTTCAGCACCTTTTACTATGGCCGCGTCCGAAACCGTCAGCTCGGGACTGCGAAGTACGATCATCTCTTCGGTTGTTTGCGAAGGTACCGCCTTGCTGCCACTCACCGCACGGTCTGTAAATGCTGCGCGGATCAGTACCGTTCCTCTTCCATTGTCCTGCGCGGGGATCTTAGGTGTATATTCTCCTTTTACCGGCAATGTGCTCAGCGTTTTGTCGGTACTGTTCAGAATGTACTTGACGATCACCTCAGCGTCAGCGACCGGCAGGGCAGGGTGGGCGGCCATAGCTACTTCGCCCCAAACACCGGAGCCGCCTTCCAGTACTTTTTTCACCAGCTTTTCCGTAACTCCGGGCTGACCTTTGTATTTGTTCGAAATGTCTGCAAAAGAAGGTCCTACCGATTTGGTTGCGGGCTGGTGACAAACTTTACAGTCACTTTTGTTGATCAGTACATTGGCAACAGCAAACTGCGTAGATGCGTCCACACTGCGCTGTCCCTGGATCACTTCTGCATAATCAAAACCTTCGGAAGCATAGTCAATGCTCACAGCAACCTGATCGGCGCTGATCTTTCCGTCTGAGAGACTGCCGTCTTCTTTGTCGCTCACATCAATTGCATACGGAATTGCTTTGCCGGGGAAAAAGAAGGTTTTATTTCCATCAATATTCACTGCTACTTTCGGCGGCTCGTTGCCTGCGATGATTTTAAGCGACTGACTGTTGGCAGCGCCTTTGGAATCGGTTACGGTCAGGTTTGCAGTGTAAATGCCGGGTTTGTCAAAGCTTGCAGTTGGGTTGGCTGTATTGTAACTTTTCACAACGCCGCCCGGTCCCATTACTTTCCAGCTGTATTTCAGTGGATCACCGTCAAAATCCTTTGTGCCTTCTGCGGACAATGTTGCTTTGAAAGGTACCGTTCCGCCCTTTTTATCTGTAGAAACCTGAACCACCGGCTTGCGGTTTCCGCCATTATATTCAATGCGGATCAGGCGCGAGTTGTCACTTTTCTTAAACCAGTTGCTACCATATTCCAGTACATACAAGTCTCCGTTCGGTCCGAATTTGATGTCAATCGGCTGAACAGGGTGATAGTTAGGTGCAACGCGCTCCATGCCGGCGTATTCTCCGTTTTTGTCAATGGAAATGGCCATGATCCAGCCACGCGAGAAGTCAGCCGCGATCCATTTACCTTCATAATAGGCAGGCCAAGGGCGTTTTGGCGCTTTGAAGTCCGTACGGTGATAAACCGGCCCGCCGGTGGCGCTGCGTGAGCCTGAGCCTACAAGCGGGAATTTTTCGGAGATATTATAAGGATAGTAAATGAAGCTGGGCGACGTAGGCATCAGCTCCCGCAAACCTGTGTTGTTAGGAGATGTGTTAACAAGGTTTTTAGGATCTTTTTTGGCGAGGGGCTTATTCGCTGCATAGTCGTAAACAGGGAAAGCCTGGTCATTTCCTACAAACCACGGCCAGCCAAAGTTGCCCGGCTTCCGTGCCTGGTTCAGCTCATCATATCCCATCGGACCAATTTCAGAATCTTCACTGGCATCAGGCCCTACTTCTCCCCAATAAAGGTATCCTGTCTTGCTGTCCACTGCAATGCGCCAGGGATTCCTGTGCCCCATTGAGTAAATTTCAGGACGTGTTTTTGGTGTTCCTTTCGGGTAAAGGTTTCCTGCTGGTATCGTGTAGGTCCCATTTGGCTCAGGGTGGATTTTAAGGATTTTACCTCTCAAATCGTTCGTATTCCCCGCGTGCCCCTGATCGTCCCAACTCGCTCTACCCGGCCGCTCGTCGGTTTGCGCCGCCTTCTGGTTACCGGTATTGTTGCCGACAGTCAGGTACAGGTTACCTGCTTTGTCCCAGGTCATTCCACCTCCCGTGTGGCAGCAAACTTCGCGCTGTGTATCGACTTCCAGCACCACTTTTTTGGTGCTTTCTACCAGCTGTTCATCTTTAACCTCCCACCGCGCCAGAATGTGCTTTTTCTCGCTCGGATGTGCGTAGTACAGGTAAATCCAGTGGTTTTTGTCATAGTTCGGGTCCATTGTCAGCCCCATTAATCCTTCTTCCGCTTCACGTACTACCCCTTCTGCACTCGTATATTTGGTGTTTACCGGAATGGTAGCAATGAGATCGGTAGATTTGGTCGACGGATTGTATTTTTTCAGCGCGCCCTTTCTTTCAGCTATGAAAACAGAACCGTCGGTAAGTACCTCGAAAACCATCGGTTCGTCAAGGTTATCGGACACCACAATGGGGGTGAAACGGCTGTCGTCAGGTTTGGGCGGACTGTCCTGAAATGTGAATGCGGCTACTCCGAAGAGCAGCGAAAGCTTTGAAATGGTTGTAAAAACCCGGCCGGCGCCGGTCTTCAATGGGAAAAGTCTGGTCATAAAATAACAGGAAAGAGTATACGGGTAATATAGCAATATTCTGATAAAAAACTGACAGGATCTTATTTTAGCTTCCTGTTTTTGTTGAACAGTGATGTACTTCTAAAATCGATTGAGTTATGGCTAATAAAAGTGCTGGTATTTTGATGTACCGTCAGAAAGAAAAAATTGAGGTGCTGCTTGTACATCCGGGCGGGCCGTTTTTCAGCAGGAAAGATCTGGGGAGCTGGTCAATACCAAAAGGGGAATATGAGAACAGCGAAGATCCGCTTGATGCTGCCCGCCGTGAGTTCCTGGAAGAAACAGGTTATGAAGTAAAAGGCGATGCAAAAGCATTGACCGCGATTAAACAAAAAGGTGGAAAGGAAGTAAAAGCCTGGGCAGTTGAAGGTGATATCGACACGGAGAATATAGTGAGCAATACATTTGAAATAGAATGGCCGCCGCGTTCAGGTAAAAGGCAGACTTTCCCCGAGATCGACAAAGCCGAATGGTTTACGATTGAGAATGCGCGCGAGAAAATCAATGAGAAACAAGCTGCATTCCTGGACGAACTGAAATCCATATTGGAATAAGTGCCTGTGGGCCGCCTGGTTTTTTAGAAACTTCAATTCCTGAAATGTTGAAGCGATCGACATTTACAATAAACAATACCGGGACTTTCATTTCAAATGGATATTTATTTTTCGGATGGGTTAAGCAATTTATTACCAGGTTTTTACAGGCAAATCAATTTAACCAACGGTCGCATTGCAGGAGAATTTACAGGTTCTTTTTGGTGCAAATAAGTATTCAAAATGCGGCCGTAATTCTAATTTAAATATAATTGAGTTTATCTGTTTGTGATAATTACATATTCCTGTTTAGGTTAATTAATAGCAAAGATTTTAATAAGAACATTTCATTCTTATTTTTGCAGGTAACAATCACAATAACCCAGAGAATATTTTTATGAAAGCAAACACTATCAAGTTCTTTTCCCCGGAAGAGAATGCGCCAGCTACGAAGAAAGTGAAGGCACAAACCAAACCTACCGGTTACATTTCAGCAACAGGTAAGTTGGTATTGCCTCCTAAAACTCTCGAAGAATTAGGCGTTGAACCTTTGTCAACCCGTTTTAAAATTGGTGCTCCGGATGGTAAAAGAACTTTGAAATATCTTTACCTGATACCCAGCTCAGACGAAGAAGGAACTTTTGCAATGACAAAAAGCGGTCGTGGATTTTCTATTCCATTGGACGTAATTTTGAAAAAAGGCGGAGTGGATTTTGAAAAAACAAAATACACATTCGATATCACGATCTTCAATTATGAAGAAGGGGTAGTTGGTTATGAACTCGCGTTGGGAACTGCCGAGCCAAAGCCCGAGTATACCGGAAAGCCACGCGGCCGCAAGCCGAAGAAAGATGTTGCAGCTGAGTAAACACAGCAGCTCTGAAACAAGCAATTTTATTGATAGTAATGGGATCCATTTTCAGTTTTGAAGATGGATTTCTCTTTTTAAGAAGCACACAGTTACTTGGCATAATTGTTATAGTCAGCATTGATGTTTACCAATGCTATATCACCATGTTAACTGAAATCTTAGAAAAGCCAGGTTTGATCGGAAGCGGACAGGTCAGCTTGAAAGTGAACGGAAATCCTGTCCAATTAAACCTGCTTCCCTGGGTCAGTTTACTGGATGCAATACGGGACCATGCAGGACTTACCGGCACCAAAAAAGGGTGCGACCACGGGCAATGCGGCGCCTGCACTGTCATCTGCGATGGAAAGCGCATTGTGAGTTGTCTCACTCTCGCCGTCATGAAAGATGGTTCGGAGATCACGACGATCGAGGGCGTTGCGCCGGAAGGCGACCTGCACCCTTTACAAAAGGCATTTATTGAGCACGATGCATTTCAATGCGGGTATTGCACGCCCGGACAGATATGCAGCGCGATCGGGATGATGAAGGAGGGAAAAGCAAAGTCGCGTGAAGAAGTAAAAGAGCTCATGAGCGGTAACCTTTGTCGCTGCGGCGCCAATACCAACATCATCGACGCGATCATGGAAGTTCAAAACCAGGGCGCTCATGAATAACTTCGATTATCTCAAAGCCGGCGACATCCAGGATGCGATCGGCAAGTCGAAAAGCGGCACAGATTCATCGTACATCGCAGGCGGCACAAACCTGCTGGACTTAATGAAGTATGATCTCGCGCACCCGACCACACTCATTGATATCAACCACGCAGGAACGCAGGACGCAGTCACAGAAACGGAAAACGGCGGACTTCGCCTCAGTGCATTCGCCACGAATGCAGATACTGCCTGGCACCCGCTAATCGAGGAGAGATATCCATTGCTTTCGAAAGCGATACTGGCCGGGGCTTCCGCGCAGATCAGGAATATGGCCACCAATGGAGGCAACCTGCTGCAACGTACCCGCTGTTATTATTTTTACGATGCCAATGTTCCCTGCAACAAACGTGAGCCTGGGTCGGGCTGCTCTGCTATTCAGGGTTATAATCGCATTATGGCCATATTAGGTACCAGCGAGCATTGCATTGCGGTGTTTCCATCAGATATGTGCATTGCGCTGGCTGCATTGGAAGCGACAGTTAATGTGGAGGGACCAAATGGCCCGAGAAGCATTGTCTTTGCTGACTTTCACCGCTTGCCAGGCGATACGCCCGAGTTGGACAACAACCTCTTGCCAGGCGAGATCATCACCAGCATCGACCTGCCTCCGCAGGGATTTTCTGATAATTATTCCTATCTAAAACTGAGGGACCGTAATTCGTATGCATTTGCATTGGTATCTGTCGCGAACGGTCTGGAGTTGGACGGCGACATCATACGCAATGCAAGGATTGCGCTGGGCGGAGTAGCACATAAGCCCTGGCGCGTGCCCGAAGCTGAGGAATTCCTGGTTGGTAAAGCTGCTTCGGAGGAGAATTTTGCGCAGGCGGCGGATATCATTCTTCGTGGCGCGACGGGCTATCAATACAATGACTTCAAAATAGAGCTGGCAAAAAGGGCCATTATCCGGAATGGAATGATGGCACTGCACCCTGAAACACAACTTCCGGGCGCCTTACCTTCTGCTTAACCTTATACATCAACAAATGGAAGCATCTCAAAAACAAGTTGGTCAGCCGCTGAGCCGGCTGGAAGGACAACTTAAGGTAACCGGCACAGCCAAATATTCCGGCGATTATCAGGTGCCGGGCCTGCTGTACGGATATGTGATCAACAGCACAATCACCAAAGGGAAGATTACGCGGCTGGACACGGGCAGGGCCAAAGCGGTACCCGGGATAGTGGAAGTATTTACCTACGAAAACCGGCCTTCACTGGCGTGGTTTGATCTGCAATATGCGGATATGGACGCGCCTCCGGGTTCGCCGTTCCGGCCTTTGCAGGATGAGGAGATATTGTACAATGGACAGCCGATCGGCCTGGTTGTTGCCGAATCTTTTGAGCTGGCAAGATACGGGGCTACGCTGGTGGAAGTGGAGTGTGAAGAGGAGGCATTTGAAACAGACCTGAGAAAGGAAGCGTCAAAAGCGCGCTCTCCGAAGATCGGAATGGCGACCATGCTGAAGCCCCTGCCACCCAGGCCGAAAGGCAAATTTGAAAAAGCATATCAGGAATCGCCCGCGCAGGTTTCGGCGGAGTATTACCACGGTACCGAGCATCATAATCCGCTTGAACTGTTTGCTACTACCACCATTTACGAAGGCGACGGCAAACTGACGATTTACGACAAAACGCAGGGCACGATCAACAGTCAGCTCTATGTATCGAACATTTTTGGGTTGAAATACAAAGATGTGCGTGTTATCTCGCCTTATGTGGGCGGTGCGTTTGGGTCTGCATTGCGGCCGCAGTACCAGCTTTTCCTGTCTGTCATGGCCGCATTGGAACTGAAACAATCGGTTTTGGTGACCCTGGACAGGCAGCAGATGTTTACTTTCGGCCACCGGCCGCCTACCATTCAGCAAACCCGTTTCAGCGCGGATATGGACGGAAAAGTTACCGCGATGAACCACCTGGCAATTGGAGAAACTTCACGCTTTGAGGACTATACCGAGGTAGTGGTAAATTGGTCGCACATGCTTTATCCGGCAGCCAATACATTGATGCAATACAAGCTTGTGGAGCTGGACGTATACAGCCCGCTGGATATGCGCTCGCCCGGCGGAAGTACTGGCATGCACGCCATCGAAAGTACGATGGACGAGCTGGCATACAAGACCAAAATAGATCCGCTGCAACTCCGGCTGATCAACTATTCGGAAGATGATGTGAGCCTGAACCGGCCTTACAGCAGCAAGGAGCTGCGCCAATGCTATCTTCAGGGCGCAGAGAAATTCGGATGGGACAAGCGCAGTCCTGAGCCGCGCAGTATGCGGCGGGGCAACAAGCTGGTAGGTTACGGAATGGCGACGGGAATCTGGGAGGCCAATCAGCTGCCTGCCAAAGCCGATGCGATACTTACTACCGACGGAAAGCTGCGGGTGAACAGCGCGGTGACGGATATTGGAACGGGTACGCTGACCGTCATGACGCAGATTGCCGCCGATGAGCTGGGAATGAAGATTGAGGACGTGGAATTCTTGTACGGAGACAGCAAAAAGCCATTTGCACCCATTCAGGGAGGTTCTTTTACTGTTTCAACAGTGGGGTCTGCGGTGAAAGTGGCAGGTGCTGCTTTGAAGAAAAAGCTGTTTTCTATTGCTAAAAAAATGAAAGATTCGGTTTTTAGCAAAGCGGATCTGAAAGAGGTGGTATTTGAGGACAGCCGGATATTCCTGCGAAGCGACCGCAGCAAGTCGGTTTCGTTCCTGGAAATCATAGAAGCGAATGGCGGAAAGCCGATCAAAGTGTCGAAATTCTCGGTACCCTCGCTTCTGAAACAGAAGAAATACTCACGCGCTACCCACAGTGCTGCATTCGTGGAAGTGGAAGTAGATGAGCAGCTCGGTATCGTAAATGTAACCCGGGCCATTACTGCAGTAGCTGCGGGTAAAATCATCAATCCCAAAACAGCACGCAGCCAGATCCTGGGCGGGATGATCTGGGGGATCAGCAAGGCACTGAGGGAAGAAGCAATCCAGGATTTCAACCTGGGTAAATACATGAACCAGAACCTGGCCGAATATCACATACCGGTACATGCGGACATTCATGAGCTGGATGTGATTTTTGTCGAGGAAAATGATGAGATTGTAAATGCGTTGGGGGTGAAGGGGGTCGGAGAGATAGGGCTTGTGGCGATGCCGCCTGCTATTGCCAACGCCATTTACCATGCAACGGGCAAGCGTATCAATCAGCTGCCCATTCATTTCGATTCGCTGCTTTAACGAGGGAATCGAAGGCGTATTGAAGTCACTAAACATACCATAGATGGTTCCGGATTTTAACTTCAGGCTGAGGCAGGTTTTCTATTTGATCGTTGTAATTGCACTTGCCGTTATCATTTTCAAACAGTTATACATCTTCTTCCCCGGGTTTCTGGGTGCGCTTACCCTTTATATTCTTTGCCGGAAGTATTATTTCAATTTAACCATCAGGAGAAACTGGAATAAAAGTCTGACGGCATTGCTTTTCATGACTTTGTTCTTCGCCTGCATTGTCGCGCCGATTTACTTCTCGCTGCAAATGGTTTACACCAAAGTCGAGGCGATCATTAAAGATCCGACGCAGGTGAACCAGGCGGTGGAGGCAGTTTCAAAACAGCTCAAAGAATGGACCGGCCAGGACCTGCTTACCAAGGAAGCAACTACCAATGTACGTGAAAAGGCAGGCAGCATTATTCCGGGCGTCCTGAACAGCTCCGCAACCATGCTGGGCAATCTGCTGATGATCCTGTTCCTGGCCTTTTTTATGTTTACCAACGGCCACGCGCTGGAAAAGAATCTGCGCAAGTTTATCCCGCTCCACCGCGGGAATATCGACCTGCTTGCCGACGAAACGATCAGTATGGTGCGTGCCAATGCGATCGGCATTCCGCTGGTGTCCATCATACAGGGTATCGTGGCGGTGCTGGGTTACTGGATTTTCGGGGTAAAAGACTTTGTGTTACTGGGACTTGTCACCGGCATTTGTGCCTTTTTCCCGGTGGTGGGCACTGCATTGATCTGGTTGCCAATTGTCATTTTTATGTTTTCAAAAGGAGATAATGGAAAGGCGATAGGTCTGGGTATATATTGCATGGTTGCGGTGGGCAATATTGATTATCTTGCCCGGGTTACTTTTTTAAAGAAGATCGGAGACGTGCATCCGGTTACTACCATCCTCGGGTTAATTGTAGGCTTGCGCCTGTTTGGTTTCTGGGGATTTATCTTCGGTCCGCTCATGATCAGTATTCTGCTTCTTTTGATAAAAATTTATAAAACAGAATTCGGCGAACCTGCTGAAAAACACAAAGCCGGTCCAGTTGCAAACTAGGCCGGCTCTTGCTGGTTTCTTCACTATTTAAATTTCAGTATCGTTCTTCGAATCTATTTCATAATCCGCGATATCACTTTTGTTATCCGACCATTTGTATACCACTTTCTTAAATCTGAGATCGTATACAATGTCACGTATGTTTTTCATAAAGTCTTTCTGCGTTTTCTTTGGTTCAAACATTTCCCCGCTGAACGTCAGTACATCGTTTTTATCACCGGAAAGTGAAATGTCAATGTGCTCCTGGCCTAGTACTTCTTTCTTCGAATATACATACGCATTTCTCAATTCTGGAAATTCCTTGGTCTGGATTTTCACGATCTTCTGCTTCAATTCCTCCCGTTCCGCATTGATCGTTTTATCTTTTGCATCTTTCACTTCGTTATAAAGCGCCGTGTTGGATTTGTGCCAGGAAAGTCTTGTCGCAATATCCGTTTCATCTTCGCCTTTACTTAGTTTCTGGTCAATATCAATGATCTTGTTTCTGATAAACAAAGTCATGTTATCATTAGAGGCAACATCTACCGGTTTGGGTGTCAGGAAATGTATTCCCAGACCCACTACGGCTGCGATTAATAATGCAACAATAATGTATGTTCCAACCTTCCCTTTTTTTCTTTCGGGTTCCATAGCCTGATTTGTTAGTTTAAGTTACAGCCGCTGACGACCTGTTTTCGTCAATGCTTTTTACTACCTGAATCAAAAAATATGCCATTGGAATGAATGGAGCTTTGTAAAAGCCGCAATATGCCGCGCTGGAACGGATTTTTAGCTTCCCGCCGTATTCTGTTTTAAAGAACCCGCTACAAACAATGAAGCTTCAACAATTCTATAACCAGGCTTATGCCTGGATTTTGCGTACAGGCCCGTCTTTTCTGCTGGGGCTTGCAGTACTGATCATCGGTTTTTGGCTGATCAAAATACTATCCCGCTGGATGACCAACCATTTATACCGGCGCAATGTAGATCCTTCGCTTACGCCTTTTCTGCTGAGCCTCACCATCACTGCATTACGTGTGCTGCTGATCATTTCGGTAATGCAGATCATCGGTATACAGATGACCGTTTTCGCTGCCCTTATCGGGGCAATTGGTGTGGCGGCTGGTCTGGCGTTGTCGGGAACCCTGCAAAATTTTACGAGCGGTATCCTCATTTTACTGCTGAAACCCTTTAAAGTAGGGGATAACATCCTGGCGCAAGGGCAGGAAGGTACTGTAAAGGCGATCAAGATCTTTTATACGATCGTCAATACATTTGACAACAGGATGGTGGTAATCCCGAATAGCAAGCTGTCCAATGAAGTAATCATCAATATCAGCGGATCAGGCAGCAGGCGACTGGATGTGGAGCTTAAATTCAGCAATGCGATAGAGTTCACGGACGTCAGAAAAACGATTGACAATGTCCTGGATCGTGCTCAAAATGCCCTGAAAATTCCCGAAAGACGCATTGGAATTTCTTCAATCGAGCCGGACGGATACAAGGTAATGATCAGCGTGTGGCTGAATGCGGACGGCTTTGTAGATACCAAAATGGACATTCAGGAGCAGATTATGCAAGGTTTAAGAAGCTCTGGGTTGAAGCTGCCTGGGATGCCTTAATGATTATTTATGCCACGAATGCGCTGCTGCGGTGCATTCGTGGGCATTAATCTATCGTGCAACCGCCAAATCGGGCCTCTCAAAAACCTCCGCCTCAGGCCGCGTCTCAATCCACCAGACACGTTCCAGTTTGGGGTCGTAGTATTTGGCTAACTTCCCTTTGAACAGCGCAATTTTGCGGATATCCTCTTTGCGCGGCATCAGGTTGCTGCCAATTCCGTAAGTCTGACGAAAGCCATCCAGGAAGTAAGCTTCCTTTTCCAATTTGTCCAGATCAAAATCTTCAATGCGCTGCCATTCTACATTGTTCGCGAGCAGCGTAGCGGGTGGCGGAGTTTTGTACAAATCAAATGTCAGGTAGGCAATAGATTTGCAGAGCTCGTTCTTATCCCAGTCGCGGTGCTCTTTCGTGTCGTCCAGCATGTAAGGATAGCTTTGAAAAGCTTCATTGATCTCCTGGTAGGTGGCCGGCTTTCCATCGAGGTACAGCTTAATGCGGTCCTCATAGCCTACAAGCTTTTTCTCTCTATCGAAAAGGCCATTTTTAAACTTGGTAAGAACCTCAGTGGGGTAAGCAACCTTCTCCCTGAACTCGGCTTTCAGCTTATGTTCTGCCAAAACCGGGGGAAGACTGTTCAGCAGATATTCTTTGATGTCGTCTCTGCTGTTCTCACCATTGTATTGCTCAAAAAACGGGTTTTTGTTGACGGAATAGAAATCCGGTGTTTGCGACTCAGAGTTCTGAAACACAACTTGAAAGTATCCCATATAGGAATCGTCGTATACAGGAAATTCTGTTAGACTAAACGGACTGAACTGGCCGCCTTTATAAGCTATCGTATAGCTGTTCGGCATAAACTTCTTTGGGTTAAAACCTGCATTTGAGTTTTTGGCTGGCAGCAATGCATAGAAGTACCCCTGCGCGTCAGTCTTGACTGATTTGATGTGCTTTCCATATCTGCTAATCTCAATTGGCATGTTCGCAAGTGGCTTGCCGGTTCGCGCTTCCAGGATTAGTCCGGCCGTGTGGATCTCCTCTGACGAAAACCGTGGATGCGTTAGTTTTCCCTGACCATCCCGCCAGAACATCTGAAAAGGATCCCCTTCGTTCCGTGCCTTACCCGGACCGAAAAAGATGAGTAAACCCACCAGCAGCGGAACAGCAAACAGGAAGCTGATCAAAAGAAAGCGTGATGACCGTTCCTTGTTCATCATCACAATCCGCTGCTTTAACGACGAAATGTTGAATGCATTGGAAATCCGGAAATCCGGCCCACCCGCACATTTGAGCAGCAGGTACTGGTATTGTTTGATATCAACATCATTTTCGAGGACACACTGGTCGGCAATGTATTCCAGGTTCAGGCGGATTTCGTGTCGTATCAGCCAGGCAAATGGATTGTACCAGTTGAGAATGCAAAGAATCTCGCCCCAGATCACATCCTGCGTATGCCGCTGCCGGACGTGAATATACTCGTGCAGAATTATCTCTTTCAGCTCCTCCCCGCTGTGCATGGCGGGATTGTAGAAAATAGCATTGCCAAATGAAAACGGGCTTATATTTTTCTCTATGTGGTAAATACGTACATCATCATCCGAAACCAGCTGTGCCTGCCGTAATATCCTCACATAAGCAACAATGTGCAGCACGAGGCGCCCCAGCATGAAGACCATACCTACCACGAGCAACCTGACCAGCCACGCTTCCAGGTCAATGTCTGCTGCAGTTGCAGGCTCCACTGCTCCTGCGACAACCGGCGTGGGCTGGGTAGAGATCGCCGGGATTTGCCGCAGAATAGTCGCATTACCGATTGCCGGAATGTGCTTAACCGTATTTTCAATGCTGATAAATGGTACAAGGAAGCAAAGCAGGGAATAATACCGGAGGTAAATGCGGTTGAGGTTGTAAAAGGTAAGCCGGCGTAAAAACAGGTAATGGAAAATGGCCACCACAGCCAGGCTGGCTGAAAGTTTGATGAGATATTCGAATAAAGGCGACATGGCAGAAAAGGTTTAAACTGCTATTTCTTGTTTTCGATCAATCCGATGATCTCTTTGAGGTCGTCCGCCGAGATCTTGTTTTTTTGTACAAAAAAGCTGACAAGCTCTTTATAGGAGTTTTCAAAATAGTCTTTGACTACATTTCCCATAAACCTCTGTTTATACGCTTCTTCCGTAATCACCGGCGCGTACAAGTTTACATTACCAACCAGTCTGCTGGCGACAAAGCCTTTCTTTTCCAGGTTTTTGATGGTAGAAGCGAGAGTAGTATAGGGCGGCAGCGGAGCCGCCATTTCAGACATAAATGACTTCACACTTCCTTCGCCTGCTTTCCAGACTGCCTGCATGGCATCCTCTTCCTGTTGCGTTAATCTCTCCATTGTTACGACGTTTTCGTAAATCTACGAGATTTTCGTAGATGTGAGCAAGTGTATGAAATATTTTTTAGATAAAAATGAAAAATCAGGGAAACGGGATGGCCAGTGAATGCTAGTAGCCGGCGTGCTGGGCTTTGTAAAACTGCACTTTTTTGAACATCTCGATCAGGGTAGTTACATTCAGCTTCTCGAAGATCCGCGCTTTATAAGTGCTGACGGAGCTCTCGGTTAGGTTCAGCTGGATCGCAATTTCTTTGGTCCAGAAGCCGTCTATGAGCATATCCATTACTTCAAGCTCGCGCTGGGAGAGTTGTTCAAGCGGGTTCTCGGAACTCGTTTTGCTTTCCAGCGTATTGCGAAGCAGCTGCTGCTGTACCGCCATACTTAGGTAGTTCCCGTTTTCAAACATGGAGGTAACCGCCTTTCTGATCTCGTTCTGGGACGAACTTTTCGAGAGAAAACCATTCGCACCGGCCTTGATGTAATGCAGTGCATAAATCTGTTCTTCCAGGCTGGAAAAAACCAGGATCAGCACTTTCGGCTGGATCTCGCGGATCCTCGGCACCATATTGAAACCTTCTCCGTCAGGGATACTGATGTCCAGCAATATGAGGTCAAGCGGATGTGCGCCAACCTGTATCAGGGTTTCGCCAAATGAAGCTGCTTCATGCACTGTAACCGGATTTAAAAGATCCTGTATCAGGAACTTGGTAGCCAGTCTTACTATTGCGTGATCTTCAACAAGTAAAATCTGCTTCATCTGTACGAACGGACAAGTCTATGCTTTCAGGGCTGTCTAATGTAAATGCTTATGGAAGGAGGGAGGAGTGCGTAGTATTTCTTCAATACTTACGTAATAACTTCTTTATTACTTTCTGCAATTATACAACTAATTATGGTTCACGCATAAAAAAAGCGTTGCCTCGGCAACGCTTTTTTTAATGAATCTGAAAACAGCTATTTGACCGGTTTTTTAAAGATTGCTTCGTCAACAGGAGTGTTCACGGCTATTTTGTTCGTTATGAACGACATCGTTCCCATCTGCGGGTTTGAAATGTCCATTGTGTTCGGAAACTTCACGCCTTGTACCTCTTTGTAGTCGGAAAAGTCAATTTCACCTTCCTGTCCATTCATGGTCGCCTTCACTTTGGTGATCAGGTACGTGTTTGCATCCACGTACTCGTCCACAACCTGTCCCTCCGGGGTAGTCAGTTTCAGGTGGAATACATCTTTTTTGTCCACCTGCTCTTTGCCTACCAGCTCAACTTTGTTGCCCTTTTCCTTATATCCTACCAGCCCGCCAAAAGGATCGAGCGAGCTCATTTGCTGTTTCAGCTGGTCTGCCGGCATATCTTCAGGTTCGCCGGTTCCGCCCATCATCGTCGGCCTGATCATCCAGCCTTTTGAATCCGCAACAACCTGTACCATCGAATTGCCCATTACAGTTGATTCGTTTCTCACCGCCTTGCCGACAACCAGCGTCGTTTTGTTCGGGATTTCCATTCCCTGAACTGCCAGGGAGCGGTCTGTCACCAATGTATTAACTGCCTTGATTTTATCCATTCCACCCAGTGCGGCCACGTGCTTGTCCACGATCTCGTCGACAGTCTGCGCAAAAGAGCCTGCCGAAATCAAAGTCGCTGCAACAGCCAGGAAAAGTTTGTTCGTTTTCATATTTAAAGTTTTATTGGTTTTGATTGAAGTTACAGAATGAACGGGCAAATGCTTATTTCGGAGTGCCGCCGCCAGCAGGAGCACCGCCGCCCCCGCCTTGTGCGCCGTCGCTTTTCACGTCATCGTTATTGACAGACTTCGCTTTGCGTTTTGGAGCATCCATAGTCATTTTACCAATTTTATAAGTGAAAGTAAGGCGGATCCCGCGGTTATAAAGATAAACATCATTCACCTGATTGAACTGAATCGAGTTCAGCTCTGTATGAATTTTATAGCGTTTGCTCAGGAAGTTTTCAGCAGCTATACCCACGCTTCCTTTCTTGTTTCCAAATTCCTTTTTCACACCCAGCGTATAGAAGCCGAAGCCACCCTGCATACCTTGCAGCTGCACCTGGTTACCCTGCATAAACCCAAATGCCTGCGCACCCCAGCCATTTTTGAAAGTAGCCTGTGAAAAAATCCCGCCGCTTACATTGAAGCCGGTGTTGGTCAGCTCCTGGGATTTCCCATTCTGCCCAATCGTTTGTCCGGTCAGTTTGGTGTAAAAAACATTGGCAAATACACCGAAGTTGATTTTAGAAGTGGCTGCCACGTTCGCGAAAATGTTGGTACCGTATGCATGCTGCTTTCCGATGTTCTGGTAAGTAGTCACAATGGCGCCTGCGAGAGTATCGGAAGGCTGGCGTACCTGCGAGATCGCATTGTTGGTGATCCGGCCGAAGAATGTGGCATTTACAAATGTTTTCTTGATGTTTTTGGAAAGACCTAACTCAAAGTTGTTCGTCAGCTCGGGACGCAGCTCAGGGTTACCGATCGTGATATTTTGCGGGTTGGCAGAGTTGAAGTTCGGGTTCAGCTGCTGCAAGCCCGGGCGCTGTATCCTTCTGTTATAAGCCAGCTTCACCGTAGTTCCCTTGATGGTTTTAGATGCATTAAAGCTTGGTACCAGCACGCCGTAGTTACCCACGCCCACAGAACCTTCGTTGGTACTCGCATCAATAAATGTATGCTCATAACGCACGCCTCCCTTAAATGTATAGCGCGATTTGGTGGTATAAGTATAGGATGTATAACCCGCCGCAATGTTCTGGTGGTAAAGCAGCTCGCCTGAGGGCTGGTCTGTTTCCGGGCGGAAATCGCCGGTTGCTTCTGCGATCAGGAAGTTGTAATTACTGTTGACCTGACGGAAAATACCTTTTCCACCAAATTCCAGGAGCTGGTTCTTTTTAATAGGCGTCTGGTAATCCGATTGAAATGTAAATTCCTGGTTGAGGTTTTTGTTCAGGTTACGCTGACGGGAAGTCAGCTCGTTGTTTCCATTCAGGATATTTGCGTCAAAATCATTGGTCAGGTCATTCCGGCTGTACAAGGTCGAAATGCTCCATTCCTGCTGCGGCTTGAAAGTATGCAGGTAATCCACGTTGACATCCACAGTACCCGAGAGGTTCCTCGCATCCACGTCGCGGGTCGAATTGAAATCCGTTTCGCCATTCCTGGTAATGCGCGTCATCAGGTCCTGCTGGTTGCTCAAATTACGCACGCCGTATTTCACACCAGCCGTAAGGCTCTGGTTTTTGGCAATATCATAGTCGAAGCCCAGGTTGTAGTTCCCGAACAAGCCCCGGCTGCTACCATCGCCGGTCTGGCGCGTCACTGAGGTTACATTCTCAACCACGCTGGTTTGTTCCAGGGTAGTTTTGGTAACTGTATTGTACATCCCGCGACCGAAACCGCCGATCGTGAAACCTGCTTTTCCCTTGCGGTAACCTCCGTTCAGCGACAGCATCGAACCTCTGTTACCTACACCCGCATCCACATTCAGGTTTAATCCCTGCAAGCTGTTCTTTTTGGTAATAATATTGATAATACCACCCGAACCTTCCGCATCGTATTTGGCAGACGGACTGGTTATCACTTCCACGCTCTTGATCTGGTCGGCAGGAATTTGTTTTAATGCGTCTGCCACGCTGTTGGCAATAATGGTACTCGGTTTGTTGTTGATCAGCACGCGAATGTTCTGGCTGCCGCGAAGGGACACATTTCCGTCGAGGTCAACAGTGAGCAGAGGTACCTTGCGCAAAATGTCTGTTGCGTCGCCGCCTTTTGCAGTAATGTCTTTTTCTGCATTGTAAACAAGCCTGTCAACCTTTTCTTCGATCAATGCAGCCTGGCCTGTTACGGTTACCTCGTTCAGGGTTTTGGTATTCGAGCTCATTTTGATGGTACCCAAATCCAGTTCCTGGCCTTTTCCAAGTTTGATATTGTCAATGGTCTTGTCCCCGTAACCGATAAATGAAAGCAGGACTTTGTAGTCGCCCTCGACAATTTTGGTCAGTGCGAACTTACCTTTTTCGTCAGCTACGGTCCCGTCGATAGCCTGCCCGCTTTTCTTATTGTAGAGGGCAATGCTTACGAATTCGATTCCTTGTGATGATGTTGAATCAATTACAGATCCGCTGATCCGTGCGGATCCTTTCAGAGCCTGGTCACCGGCAGTACCCGGAAGCGCTTTGGGCTGTGTACTTCCGCCTATCGGGAATTGGGCAAATGCAGGAGTTTGAAGTGAAGCCAGAATGATGGTAATAGCGAGCAGAAGTTTCGACATTTTCATGGTTTTGTTATTAACAGCATAAAAATGCGACAGAAACTTACCGCCGGAAAATAAAATATGACGAAAGCCGAAATATACGGGATAAATGCAGCGTTGCCGCCGATGGGTGATACTTACGGATTCAACAGGTCTTTATAGGCAATCAGACGAATGCCTTTTTCCTTAACAGCTGTTTTTACCTTCTCACTCGTAAAAAGATCGGTTACGCCCTGTCTGTCAGCGGCCACATCTTCGTACCCGATGTGACTGATCGCCTGCAACTCGGCATCGTCCAGCCCGGGATGGTCAACAAACAGGTAAGTTTTACCTGCTTCCAGTTTCCCGAGCATTTTGATGAAGCTTTGGATCTTTTCCGCCGAAGTCTTTTTCGGACCTTCATAAGTGGCATAACTGAGGTTGGCAGGTTCTGCATCGACCGGGATTTTGTATTCTTTGGCGAGGCGCTTTGTCAGCTCCCGTACCTCCGGACTGAGTCCGGTACATCCCATATGTGAAGATATGTGGCTGATATTTGGCAGCTTGCGCAGGGCTGTTTCAATCTGCGCGCGCATTTCCTTTTCAATGTCGGCCAGTTTCCAGTTGTTTTCCAGTATAGATCGTTTAGGGTAGTTCTTGTTTGCTCTTACCATCGGGAAAAAGTAACCGTCTTCGTCCCGGATGCTCGGACAGTCGGACAGGGGGCGCCATTTTACATTGTCCCACTCGCTGGTGAGCGCAATGTGGATGCCAACATCGATACCCGGATTTGCCTGCAACATTTTCACTGCCTCGGGAAACCAGGGAGAGGGTACGATCACTTCAATGGAGGTTTGGATACCTTCTCGGGAGCATTTCAGCAGAGCAACATTCCCCGAATGCGAATATCCCATATCATCACCGCGCACGATGAGCCGCGGTGCATTGCTATGCTGCGCAATGCCCGAAATGGAAACGAGTAAAAGCAGGATTGTGTAAAATGTATTTTTCATATCCGGAATAGTCGAAGCGTTTTTTCTAATCAAAGCCTTACGGTTGCATGATCTAACCTAAAAGCGGTTGTGTCAGTTTTCTGCCGAAATTGTCCGCATCGTTCTGGCTTGCGGTAAGGGTAGAAATAGGAGAGAGGCAGTCTTAGTACGGGCAGATATCACGATCTGTACAGCACTGAACCCAGCTAAACCTGCACAAGATGAACCGACGGGAGTTTACCAAATCTGCGATTACGCTGGCCGCCGCCGGGGTAACTGTACCGACTTTACATACTAAACCTGCAACCATGAAAAAGATCAAGATCAGCAAGGTAAGTTCAAATTTTGAACGTGAGCCGCTTAATCCTTACCGGTTTAAAGGCAGCGCAATTACCGACAGCTGGCAGGCTGTGGCCATGCTGGAATCGGAGTCGGGGATAAGGAAAGTGGGACTGGGTACACAGGGTGTGCTCTGGTCGGACTCGAAAGTCTTTGCCGCCCATTCCGAAAGTGCAGGCAATGCATTGATGTACGCGATGAGCGAGCACGCGCTGCAAATGCTGAAAGGTACCTCATTCACAAACCCGGTTACATTGCTCGACGACCTGTTGCCGGAAGTTTTGGCTTACGGAAAAAAAATCACAGGCAACCCGGACCTGAGAAAAACATTCGCATTGAATGCGCTCGTTTGCGTAGATAATGCCGCGTGGCTGCTGTATGCCCAGGAAAACGGCTTGAAGCAATTTGACGAACTGGTGCCCGAAGCTTACAAACCCGGACTTTCGTACCGGCACGAAAAAGTGGCAAGTATCCCTTCTTTCAGTGTGGGTACCACTGCGGAGCGGATCAGGCAGGCGGCCGACGAAGGCTATTTTATTATGAAATTGAAAACCGGCGCGCCGGGTACCCAGCAGGAGATGATCGAAAAAGATATCGCATTTTTAACCGCGGTGCACAAGGCGATAGGCCATTTTGAAACACCTTATACAAAAGACGGAAAGATCCCGTACTATTTTGACGCAAATGGGCGGTACGAGAAAAAGGAAACCTTGCTGCGGTTCCTTGATCATGCCAAAAAGATAGGCGCATTCGACCAGATAGCGGTGATTGAAGAACCTTTTGAAGAGGCGAATGAAGCATTTGTGGGCGACCTGGGCGTGAGAGTAGCAGCCGATGAAAGTGCACACACTGTGGAAGATGCCGCGCGGCGGATCGAGCTGGGCTACTCTGCGATAGCGGTGAAAGCGATCGCTAAGACGCTGAGTATGACCATGAAAATTACCCAGCTCGCATACGAAAAAAAGGTACCCTGCTTTTGCGCCGACCTCACTGTGAGTCCGATCCTGGTGGACTGGAACAAGAATGTGGCTGCCAGGCTGCAACCTTTTCCGGGCATGTCGGTGGGTTTACAGGAAACGAACGGACATCAGTATTACAAAAACTGGGAGCGGCTGATGAGCTACCATCCGAAAGCCGAAAGCACGTGGACGCGGACTAAAAAGGGAGTTTATCTTACTGACGCATCGTTTTATGCGGAGAGCGGCGGTATACTTGCGCCCTCCGCACATTACGACGGCCTTTTTGAAACAATTGGCTGAGCCGGTTTTACTACTTGACCAGCTTTAACGTTTTGAAAATTTCGGCATGCGGCTGCTCGCCTTCGTAGGTTTTCACGAGGTTACCCGCTTTGTCGTAGATCGCGATATAAGGGAAAGAGCGGATCCCGTAATAGCGCTGCACGAGGTAAGATGTGCCCTCCGTACCTACTTTGAAGTTAGGATAGCTGGCAAGACGGTGCTGCGTCACGAAAGGTTTCAGCATGTCCATTGACTGGAATGTGATCATAATCACCTGCTTGTCAGCTACGACCGGGTAATTTTTGATCAGGTCTTTGGTGAAATCCTGGCAATGCTCGCAATCCGGCGAAAAGTAGATCAGCACTGCCGGTCCTTTTGCCAGCTGTGCGGATGAGTACTGTTGACCGCTGGTCAGCCGCATTTGAAAAGGCGCGATTTTATTGGGTACCGATTGTGCAAATGCAGCTGAAACGGCTGCGAACATTAAAAAGCTAAGCGTTAATTTCTGGATCATTTCCTGGATTCTTTTGTAAGAATCTGCAAGATATTAATCTTTTGATCTTCTAGCCCGCAACTTTTTCGGTTACTTTTTCAAGAATGTTGCGTAGCTGATGCGCATGTCTGCGGGAATGGCACACTACAAAATAGATCCATTCGTAACGTGTCAATTCACCAACTTGCGGGAATGGAAACTCAGCGCAGGAAAGTGTCAGATCCTGCGAGCGGGCAATTTCCGCGATGGCCGCTCTTTCTGCCTTAAACTCTCCTATAATCGTATCCAGATCATAGGGCCCATTGTCTGGGATATTGAAGTCAGGCGCTTGCAGTCTGGTGCTGAAATCGAGAAAGATATCTTCTATTTGCGGCACTGTTTGTCCGACCGGGCGGGTTGTCGGTGCGGTTTTTCCCATCATCATTTTGGGCAGGCCCGTTTCAGATTTTAATAAATGGTCTGTTACCTGCCCGGCTGTCCAGCTTCCTTCAAAAGGAACAATATTCACCTGATCTTCGCTAAATGATGTAAGTGCCGACAGGTATTCAGCTGTTGCTTGTTCAAGTGTTTTGGCGAGCATTTCATTGTCAAGCAAGTCACTGTCGTCCATTGGTTTCTCGGCAAGCTCTTTGATTTTCTCCAATGCTTTTTTCCAGGCTTGCGTCAGATCGTCGAAATATACTTCGTCCATCTCACAGAAAACGCGCATTCGTACACTGTCACCTTCTCGGCTGAGGAGATATACTTCATCAAAATTCCGCATTTGCTTTGCGATGTCACTCTCATAATCCTCAACACCTTTTGTAACAATGCCGTTATAAACGATTCTGATCTCTTCAAAGGGGCGGCTCACATCAATGGTACCGGCTAGCCCGTTTCCTGATTCATCCATAAACAGTGCCTTGCTGCCTTCCTGCCAATCACTTTCAGCAATGTTTCCCATACCAAATACCACCAGCCAGTCACCATTGTATCTTTTATCCGTAATAACCTGCCAGATGCGGTAGTCAGGAGCCTGGATCAGTATCGATTCTTCAATCCGTTTTGTGTTCATAATAGATGTGTCTGTTAATGAGTTATATTGCAAACTTAGCCGGTAGGAGAGAGAAATAAAGGGGGCAAAGCCGTCAAGTTTAGGGTTGAACACGACATACTAATTTTCTATTTTTGATTCATGAAGCACATATCTGTTCTCGTTCCAAGAGGTGATGTTGCCCTCGGCACTATTGAAGGCCCCTTTAAGTTTTTCTCGTTTGTCAATGATTTTCTCGCTGCAATGGGAAGGCCGCCTGCATTCAAAATACAATTGGTGGGCATTACGCCGGAAGTGCAGCGCTACGCCAGCGTTTTTGCAGTAACGCCGGAGGAAACGATTGAAACACTTCACAAAACAGACCTGGTGATCATTCCGGCTGTTAACGGGGACAGGGATACTGTGATTGAGGCCAATAAAGCGTTCTTTCCGTGGATCTCGTCCCAGCACAAGAATGGGGCAGAGGTGGCGAGCTTGTGTGTAGGGGCATTTCTGCTCGCAGCAACCGGGCTACTCGCAGGACGCAATTGCACCACGCACTGGATGTCAGCGGCCGACTTCAAAAGGATGTTCCCCGATGTGAACCTGATGGACGACCGCGTGATCACGGACGAAAACCGCGTTTATACCAGCGGGGGCGCGAATTCATTCTGGAACCTGCTCGTGTACCTGATTGAAAAGTACATTGACCGCGAAATGGCGATTTATACAACCAAATTCTTCATGATAGAAATTGACAGGAACACACAGTCGCCCTTTATCATGTTCAGCGGACAAAAGGAGCACGAAGACGATGTGATCAGAAAAGCGCAGGATTATATAGAAAAACGTTTTCAGGACAAGATCACAGTGGATCAGCTTTCGGATATGTTTGCGATCGGCCGCCGCAGTTTTGAAAGGAGGTTCAAAAAAGCCACGTCCAACTCGGTAGTCGAGTACATTCAGCGCGTGAAGATCGAGGCAGCCAAGAAGAGCTTTGAAGTTACCCGAAAGAATGTAACGGAACTGATGTACGAGGTAGGCTATACGGATACAAAGGCTTTTCGCAGTACATTTAAAAAGATCACGGGATTATCGCCCATTGCATACCGGAACAAATACAACAAAAGCGCAATTACTGCCTGAGTAACTGCGCTCTGTGTCACTTGGTTTGTTGGTTAAAGCTAATGGGAATATCTAAGCGGTACCTCGCTGGTTTTTTTATGATAATAAAAGTAAGCGGCCGCGATCAGCAGCAGTCCCACGATCAGCCCGCCCCAGGTTTCGATTCCTTCACCGAATGCAATATGCGAGTAAAGCGCCCCGATCAGATCGTAGGCCAACCCGGCGTAAGCCCACTCTTTGATCCGCGGATAGCCTGGTACCAGCACTGCAATCACGCCCAGAATTTTGGCTAAACCCAGAAAGGGAACAATGTAGGCAGGGTAGCCGATGTGGGTAATATGGGCAACCGCCTCAGGCGCAGAAATCAGGTCAAAAATAGCGCCTACACCCATCAGCAGTGCAAGAAGGACATGGAGGATCCAGTAGATGATAGTCGTTTTCTTCATCGGGTCAAGTGTTTTAGTAAAGGTGATTTGATAATAAATTGCTTCGAAAGTGTGTTGATTTTCAGCTTTCGGATGTTTCAAAAGGTTGAAAACCCAGTTCCATCATGGACGGAAAGTAGTTCAGTTCATCGGTAAGCACTTCCGCTTCGTAGCCGAGGTCTTTTACCAGCTTCAGGATCCTTTCAGCGCAGATTATCCCGTCGCATTTGATCCTCAAAACCTTGTCGCAATCTTCCAGGTCGAACGAAGCGCGATGGTCGGGAAGAGTCCGCTCGATGGATGCAGTGATCAGGTTTGCCTGAGATTGCTTCGAAATGTTCGTCTTGAAAACTTCTACCATTGTAAAAAGCGTTAGTTATTGCATCTTTTCCAGTCTGATATCCATCAGGTACCGCCATGAACTGCCTACATACCGCTCCCAGGTACCAGATAATACCTGATCATTTTGCGTGAATGCACCATGGAACCGCATTTCCGGAGAACTGATCGTCCATTTGTCGCCGTCAAAGCTGCCCGACATACCACCGGACTCGCCAATGTCGTCGTAGAAATGCATCGGGTAAGTGCCTGAAAGCAGGTCATAGCCAATTATTTCAATGCTCTGCTTGCGTTCCCCGTCCATGATCACGTCCACTGTATGCAGGAGGAAAAAGCCTCCCGGAATCCATTCGTAAGTATCTGTTCCTTCAATGTTGTTGGTAGTCGCTTCTTTTCCGAGCTTTCCCGTTGTTTTCCATTTACCTGCCAGTCTGTTGAGCAGGTTTAGTTCCGGCGTTTTTTCCATGGCTTTTCTGAAACTGAATGCGGGAACCGGTCACTATTCTGATGAGCCATTTTCCCTAAGACAAACTAACAGCGAAATACCCTAAAAAAGAGATGTGATTTGCGACATTAAGAGGGGGTGATTGTGACAACCCCCTTAGTTGCCCCAGGCAGTAAGAATCAGGCTGCGGGGACCGCCGGCATCGCGGTGCTCACAGAGGTAAATTCCTTGCCAGGTACCAAAGGCAAAACGCCCGTTTTTCACAGGTATCATCACTGAACTGCCCAGCAAGGAAGCTTTCAAATGCGCCGGCATATCGTCGGAACCTTCATAGTCGTGCTCATAATCCGGATCGTTTTCAGGTACTGATTTATTGAAAAACATTTCGAAGTCTTTTCTGACTGTCGGATCGGCATTCTCATTGATCGTCAGTGAAGCCGAGGTATGCTGGATAAACACCTGGCACATTCCCGCATTGATCTGCGCAATTTCCGGAAAAGCATGAATGATCTCGTTGGTGATCAGGTGGAATCCCCGCCTTTTCTCTCGCAGGCGGATTTCTGTTTGAAACAATTTCATACTTTTCCGGAGTTGATGTTCGGTATAAAGTTACAAATTAGTCAACTCCGCATCATCGTGAAAGTACCCTCTTCACGCAAATGAATGCACTGTACCTTCACTCCTGAATTACGGAAATGATATTACCGGCAGGATCTGTAAACCACGCGATCGTGGGGCCGTTGTCTCTTGCAATGTGGTCTTCGCCGGTTTTAAGCCCGGGGAAATCATAGCTTTCAAATTGTACGCCCCGGCTTTTAAGATCGGCGACGGCATGATCAATGTCAGCCACAAGGAAATTGAGCGTCGTGTAAGTGGCAGGGGAGTGGTTTGGTTTTTCGTAGATCAGAAAATGGTTTCCGCCTGGTGCGGTTATGTCCAGTGTTCTCATCTCCGAAGTGGTGAGTTCGAGTCCGAGTACTTCGCCGTAAAATGCCTTTGCCTTTTCCAGGTTGTCAACTGAAAATCCATTGAATGCTTTTGATGGTGTGAACATAGTTGAAAATGGTTGATTGTGAACAGTTCAGGAACCGGGCAATGCAACAGGATCAGTGTCCATTTGCGGCTCAGGTTTTTTGTAGATTTTGGAAAGCGAATGGTAAGCGGAAGACTGCATAGCCAGCAAAGTCACGATCAGTCCTATGATGCCGGTGACGATAAAGAGAAGCGCCAGCCCGCGCGCCGTGCCAGTGCCAAACCACGGACCAATCAGGCGTGCACCAGCTCCGGTTGTCATAAAAGGAATGAAAATGAATTTGGCAATGGGCCCGATAAGGAATGCGGTAACAGGGGAGGCCGCCTGCTCGATGCTTTGTGCAAAGCCAAACACACGTCCCTGCCGCTCCTGGGGAATTACTTTTTGCAAAATCGTCTGCTCAGTCGCCTCTACGACCGGGATCAGGCACATGTAGGCGAACATGCCAATGCTCAGGAGCACAATGGAAGGCTGAATGGGGAAAATGAGCGTAATAACCCACATGAAAATATTGCAGAGAAACAGCGTCCGAAGCGGCTTTTTACCTAAACCAACTTTGGCAACCGCCAGTCCGCCCGCGATAAAACCCAGGCTGAGCACGCCCCACAATGTACCCCAGGTTTGCACCGACACAAGTGACAATCCGTACGCATCCATAAGCGACATGAATACCCCGCCCAGAAAGTTGTTGAAAGTATTGAAGAAAATCAGCCCGAAAAGTCCGGGTACCAGACCCACAATGCGGATGGTCCCTTTGATATCCACCTGCTGCGTATGTGGCTCTGCGTGTACAATGCCCGGTTCGTGGATATGAATGGTCAGTAAATGCAGGATCACCATTGTACTGAGACCAATCGCCAGCACAAGCATCCAGGTAATGCCCAGGAAACCGATAACAAGTCCGCTGAAAATGGATGCGATGAGGAAGGAAACGCCATTTGCGGTACCCACCATTCCATTTGCCTTGTCGCGCTCATCTTCGCTGATCAGGATCGTCACTACGGTTGACAATGCGATGGTGCGGATGTTTCCTGTGATGGCGCCGAATAGCGTGAGCGTAACAAATGCCCAAAGCTGCAAGCTATGATCGTTTTTGAAGGTTGACTCGGGTGTGTTGATGTAGATAAGTAATGCAACCACGTACAGGCCCAGCGTAACAATGCCGGACAGCATCATGGAGGTTTTCTTCTTGTAACGATCCACCAGCGAACCGAGGAAAAAGCCCGAAACTGCGACAGTACCCAGGTATACACCCGCCATCACCGACGTCGCCATCACCGACTTTGTTTCCAGGTAAACCCAGAATGTGACTGCAAACCAGACGAAGTTATTGGTCAGGGAAGCAGCCAGGGAATTTGCTAAAACAGCATAAAACGTTTTCATAATAGCAATTATGTTCGTTCCTAAGGCAAAGATACCGCCGCAAGTCACTCATTCAGGAGGCAGTACAGGACAATGAGCGGGTGAATTTGTGACAGATTTTGAACAAGAACAATGCGCATTTTGTCGCCTGATTGCCGAATTCTCGTAAATTTATTCAAATTGTTCCTCAGATATTATAATATACCGCTATGATCCGGAATCTTTTGCTTTCCAGTTTGCCGCTACTCCTGCTGACCTCCTGCCAGGACAATGCGGCTGAGGAACGAGCGGATATCGAACTTCCCGTTAAAATAGAGGAAGGCTTTGGTCCCTTTGAAGCGCGGTACTCGGTCATGTTCGCTGAACATACCGGAAAAGACCCGCGAGCAGCGGGTTGGCTCCCTGTTTACCGGCCGGTGAAAGGTATCCCGTCAGATTGGAGTCATGTTGTAAAATCCATGATATTTCTCAACATATATCAGCTGGTATACCAGAATTTTCATGAGGGAAAGATCGGCAGGGAAATGTACCAGGAAATGCAGGAGTCGTGGGAATGGGTACCGGATGAAATCGCATTGTCCAAAAAGCCGATTAAATGTTTTGTGTATACCATCCGCGGCACAGACAAGCACGGAAAAGCTGCCGTGATGATCGATACAAATAACGATCTCGATTTTAGTGACGAAGAAGCTTTTTATCCCGAGAAGCTTTACGGGCAGGGAAAGGGGATGAGCCTTGACTCCATGCGCTCCGTTAAGAAGCTCTGGCGTGTTGCATTCGAGCGGGTGGAAAATGGGGAAGTTGTGCAGGATACATTACCCATGCTCGTCAAACATGCCGTGGACCATGAAGAGCGGCTTAGCTTCTGGTATTCCATTCCACGACACGGAAAGGCAACTTTGAACCGGGCCGGCAAAGCATTTGACATCCTGGTAAATAATGACTTTGACCGCGCCACATTCTACGAATCAGAGCTTTTTACCGACGCGCACCGCGAAAACGGGAAACGATTATCGGGCAGGGGCGTGGGACAGGGAGAGATCATTGAGGTGGGAAATTGGCTGAGTAAGTCCAAATACGGGTTTGCGGGTGTAAATATGCGAACAGGCGCTATCCAGCTTAAATGGGAGGACCCCGATATGGATAGCTATTCAATGCAGAAAGGATACCGCTTCAAACCTTTCGCAGAGCGTGATTTTAAAACGGGCAATGCATTAAAGCTGAGCGACTTCAAGGGTAAGTACGTTTTTATTGATTTCTGGGGAACGTGGTGCGGACCTTGCGTGGAAGACCTGCCTGCATTGCGGGAGATTTATAAAGAGACTGATAAGCAGCGCATTCAGTTTGTTGGTATCGTTGGAGAAGACAGTCGCGAGCGCCTCGACCGCTTTCTAAGAAAAAACCAGCTTGAATGGCCGCAGATTTTATCCGATAGCGTCAACAAGCTGGTTGAAACTTATAATATTCAAAGCTATCCCACTACTGTTCTGATTGGTCCCGACGGGCGCGTAGCTGCGCGGGACCTGAGAGGGAATGCACTGAGGGAAAAGCTGCGCGAAATTTCAGTTATTCCTTCCCCCTGATGCTCAGGGCTCCATTCTTTTAGGAGCACCCGCTGCTGGTGCCTGCGTTTGCGGCTGGGTAGAGATCTGATTAGGGGATCTCTGCACGGGCTGGGCATTTGCGGCCGGCGCTGGCTGCACAACCTGTCCCGGCTGGGCATTTACCGGCTGTGTTCCAGGTTCAGTGGTCGTTTGTGTGGTTATACTGGTCTGAGTGGTTTGCCCCGGGATAATCTGCTGCCCCCCCTGAACCGGCACTACCTGCGTGCCTTGTACCGTCACGGTTTGTTCTACCGGAGTGGTGGTAGTTGACTGATATCTTTCCGGGAAAGTCCGCGGATCCTGATTTGAGTTTACTTTCGGTACCTGACCTTCGGCTGCAACGTCAGCCTTGGCCGGCTCAAAGCCCAGATTTTGTACCTGGCTGAGGTTGGCAGGGCGCGGCAAGTTTGCAGGAGACTGACCTGCTACTGCTGGTGCGATCTGGCCGGTGGGCCGGGGCTGGTATCCCGAGTAAGAGGAGGTACCTTGTTGCTGGCCTGAATAAGCGCGTGGAACCTGGCCTGTCGGCGCAGGTTTGTTTTGCGAGAAAGATTCGTTGGCAGTGGCTAGCAATGCAATGGAAATGGCCACAACCAGGTGTGTGTTTTTCATTGTTCTGGATTTTAAATAATTGTGTAGAACTTACTGGTACGAAGGTAAGTACTAAAATTATTCCAGAAAAATATGCGATCTCTTATGTTGGTTTTCCAACCGGCAGATCAGGGTTTGCGAGCGGCAAAATCCTGATCTCCGGCTGCGAAAATTAAAGTGGCTAATAGACTACGATCTGTCCCAGAAGGCAGGTGGTTCAATACCCAGCGCGCGCAGGTACACAAATCCCTGACCGCGGTGATGGATTTCATTATCGATGATGTACATGAACAGGGAATGCACAGTGCCTTCATACATCCCATAAGCGGTATCAGTTTCCCGGAAGCGAGACGCCGGTATTTGCGGCCAGAGCAGGTTGATATATTCGGTAATATGGTCCCACAATGCAAGTACTTCCTGTTTTGTAGCAGGCGGTGGCGTAGAGAAATCCATTTTAGGCTCACCAAAAGTCCAGTCACCCGTTGCTATACCGCGGATACCCGGTGCGGTCAGCACGATCATCTCCATGGTCAGTTGCGCGAAAGTGCGCATTCCTCCGATTGAGAAATTGTAGAACTGTTCCTCAGGGAAAGCTTCAATGGCTCTTCTTGTAATCCTGCGGTGGCCCTGCCAATGCGCGAGGAGGTCTTCCGGTGTCAAAATGGGAATTTGTGTGTTGACTTCGCCGGTCTGAATGCTGTTGGTTTCCATGTTTAAGGCAGTTTTTGTTTTGGTTTTTTGTTACAGTACAAACTAAATGCAGCGAAGTGACAGCAGTATGTCAGCAGCGTTTGGAGTACTTAAAATATTTGTCAGATTGTGGGTTTGGAATTGTTTTGCACTGTTTCAATTGACACATCATACACTTCCGGAAGTGGCTCCATTGAGTCACAAATAATAGTAACAAGGTAGAATAGCGCAATCCGGTGTAAGAAGTTTTTTAAAGACTTGCGGATTTTGCTGGCAAATAAATTATTGTACATTTGTAGCGACTGACTAAACAGTCACTAAATTACAAACGCATGGAAACAAAAGAAATAGCAGAAAAATATTTCAATGCAATGGTGGAAGGGAACTTCGATGAAATGGCCTTATTAAAAACGCCTGATTGTGTGTATTGGTTGAGTGGTGATGGATCCTGGCCGTTTGGCGGTTACCAATCACTAGAAAACCAGGTAAAATTATGGGGCACGGTAGCAGAACGATTCCCGGAGGGAATGAAAATGACGCTTCGATCTATCACGGCAGACCAGGAGCGGGCAGCACTTTATGTTCATATTCGGGGAACGCGAAAGGATGGGCGTATTTACGAAAACGATGTGATGTTGCTTTTAACCTTTAAGAATGGCTTAATTAGCGGACTTTATGAATATTTGGATACCATTATGGTAAATGAACTATTCTGCGGCCCAATGGATGATATAAGGTAAAAGTCAGCAATACCAGGAATGCAATTGGGGTATATACGTGTTTTTATACTTCGATTGCATTCAAAATAATCTTAACCTATGGATAAAAGGGAAAAACTACTTCAAACCGCATTGGAATTGTTTGTATCACAAGGATTTAATGATACACCGACAAGTAAAATTGCAAAGGAGGCAGGGATAGCAACGGGTACTTTGTTTTATTTTTTTCCGACTAAAGATGACTTGATCATTTCACTCTACTTAAAATTAAAAGGATTGGCAGCAGAAAGTATAAATGTTGCATTAGCAGAAGTTAAATCAACAAAGGAAGCTATCAGGACGTATTACGAAGAATCACTTAAATGGTCGCTCCGTAGTCCCAACGAATTTTTGTTTCTGGCGCAATTCTCCAATTCTCCTTATCTGAAAAAAATTAACAACGATGAGATTTCAGCTCAGATAGCTCCTGTATTGCAACTTTTTCGTCTGGCTATCAGGGAACAACAGATCGCTGACACAGATGTAAACCTATTGTACATTTTGATCAGTAATCAGGTATTTGGTGTAAATCAATACCTTTCGTCAAATAAATTCACCAGAAAAGAACAGCACAAAATCATGGAGGATACATTCTCTATGTTTTGGAAAATGATTGAACGCTGATGCGTAACGAAAATAACAATAATAGTCACGGGAGCCACAGGAATGATTGGTATGCCTGGCTTTGAAAAGAGGCTTTCGAGGCTATTTATCGTTAAAGTTTACAGTCAGATTAATCTATGAAATATCGCCGGCGCACCTGCTGCGACGCCCAATGCAGCTATGCCAGATAGCTTACTAGGAATGCTGGCTGGGGCACAGTTTTTTAGATCTTTTCGGAACAAACCAAAAACGAAGATCATGGCTACTAAAAGCACTTCATCGAGCACAACAGATCACAAAGAAATCAAAGCCTGGGTTGAAAAACGCGGCGGAAAACCTGCAACTGTCAAAGGAACAGGAGATAAGGACGAACATACCGGCATTCTCCGGATAGATTTTCCGGGATATAGCGGCGAAGGAAAGCTGGAAGAGATTACGTGGGAAGAGTTTTTCGAGAAGTTTGACGAGAGCAATCTGCAATTCCTGTATCAGGATAAAACAGCCGACGGGAAGGAAAGCAGGTTCAACAAATTTGTTTCCCGTTAAGAAAGCTTTGATAATGCACGAAAAAGCCGGCCCCGCAAAGAGCCTGCTTTTTTTGTGATCAGGATAATGTCCAGAGGCTGTCGTTGAAGTAATGCTTGCAATCAAGGAAATGCTCCACTACGGTAAATCCGTTTTCCATAGCTACCTGCTCGATTTCCGAGATTTTGTATTTCTTGGAAAGCTCCGTCCAGATCAGCTCGTTGCGCTCGAAAGAATACGTGTGATTCGTTTCCTGTACAAAAATCTTTTGCGGCGACAAGCTGACCAGGTAACTTCTCACTTCGCCATTCAACGGGTTATAATGGGAGTAAAAGTCAAACTGCGTGGTATTGAAATTCCCGCCGAGCTCCCGGTTAATGCGGTGCAGGAGGTTAATGTTAAATGCTTTTGTGATCCCCTGCGGATCGTCGTAGGCGCAGCGGATCGTAGCCGGATTTTTTTGCAGATCAAAGCCGGTGAGCAGCTTGTCACCTGCTTTCATATTGCGGCGGAAGTCCGAAAGTAGTCCCTTTACCTGTTCCTGCTCATAGTTCCCGATATTTCCGCCCAAAAACAAAAACAAGCTGGGCGTATCCGAGCCGGAAAGCTCTTCCATCATCGAAAAGTAGTTGCCCACTTTCGGCGCGATTTTCAGCTCGGGTAAATGCGTGCGCATATTCTCCACCAGCTCGTCAATCGCTTTTTTGGAGATATCAATGGGTACATAAGAGAAATCAGCGCCGTTTTCGATCAGTTTTTTCAGCAGCTGCCTTGTCTTCACTCCGTCACCGGCACCAAACTCCACTACACTGAAAGCCTTGTCAAAGCCCAGCCTATTAAAAATTTGGTCACTTTGCAGCGAAAGGATTTCAAACTCGCAGGGTGTCGGATAGTATTCGGGCATTTTCATGATATCCTGAAAAATCCCGCTGCCAATATCGTCGTAAAAATATTTGGAAGAAATGTGTTTTAAAGGGGCGGTCAGGCCAATGTGTATATCTGTTGCAAATGAATTCTCTGACATATCTGGTGTGAAACGATTATTTAACCAACCTGATCGCGGTATACTGCCAGCGTTCAGGGGCGTGAAAAAAATTGCGGTAAGTACGTCGGCTATGCTCCGGCGAAGTAGCCACGGAAGCACCGCGCAATACCATTTGATTGATCATAAACTTACCATTGTACTCGCCAACCGCGCCGGGTGCCTTGGTAAATCCGGGGTAGGGAAGGTAGGCGCTATTAGTCCATTCCCAACGTTGACCCCAGTCAAGGTTAACAGAAGCGATTTCCCATTCAAATTCAGTCGGCAAACGCATCTGCTTCCATTGCGCAAATGCAGAAGCTTCATAAAAGCTCACGTGACTTAAGATCGCGTCCGGATCCACCTTTTGCAGCCCGTCCAGTGTGAAGTAATGCCACTCGCCAGAGACTTTATGCCAATACATCGGCGCATTAACAGCATGTTCATTTACCCAAGACCAGCCTTCGTCCAGCCAGAGGTTAAAATCGGCATAGCCGCCCGCATTCATAAATTCGAGGTATTCTGCATTGGTAACCAGTCCTTTGCTGATCTCGAATTCGTGCAGGTATACCTTGTGTTTCCCCAATTCATTATCGAAGCAAAAACCGTCGCCGGAGAACCCAATGTCATAAACTCCCTCAGGTACAGTTAAAAAGCCAATTTCTGTATTCCCAGAACCGACAAGATTGTGGCCGCCTTTGTAAACGGGAAAAAGCGGATTGTGGCCGAGAATGTACTTGATATCCGTGACCAAAAGTTCCTGGTGCTGCTGCTCATGATGAAGCCCCAGCCTGATCAGCGAAAGGGTATCCTGATCAAGGTCGCGTTCCAGTAGCTCGTGCATACATGCATCTACGTGGCGGCGATAAGCGTACACAGCCTCCGTGGTTGGTCGCGTCATGTTGCCGCGGTCGGTACGCATTGTACGTTCCCCGATGTTATTATAGTAGCTGTTGAACAGGAAATTGAAATCAGGATCGTATTCTTTATAACCCGGCTGGAACTGTTTCAGGATAAAGGTTTCGAAAAACCAGGTGGAATGCGCCAGGTGCCACTTGGGCGGACTTACGAAAGGAACGGGCTGTGGAACATAGTCTTCATTTGCAAGAGGAGCACAAATCTGCTCGCTATACTTTCTGACAGTGTTGAAATCGTCCCTAATGCTGTGGTTGGTCATCAGACAGGTACTGTTTTAATGCGGTTATGGAATTGATATGCAATGATTGTGCCTGTTGTTTTCGCATCATTAATGCGTAGGCATTGTTGAACCCGATCGGCGTGAGCCACTGCATGTTGTAAAGTCTTCCGAATTCTTCACTTACGTATTGAAACGTTTCTTCCCGGTTGCCACTTACCCTCTTGATAGTTTGCGGGTCGGGTTTGAGGATAACCAGCAAACCGGTTCCCGTGTATTCGGGGTACATATCTATTTCGTTGTTGGTGAGTGCGTCGAAGCAGATTTTCGTCCCGCCCAGTCCGGTACGCGTGACGGTTTTCAGCATTGTATTTCCCTCGATCAGTATTTTATACATATTGATCAGAATGTACTGTTCCGCGAAAATCTTTGAACCTAGCCGCACAATGCCTTTATTCCCATTCAACGATCTCTTGTACAATCCAACGGATTTGAGGAAGTCTGCGGCAACCTGCTCGGGAGCTTGTTTCAGGTAGTCGACGCGGTAATTCAGCTCTGTCATGATCGAGTCGTTAATCTTGCCCGCGAGCAGGTTCAAGGCAGTTTCCAGCTCAGGGTAGCGTTCCAGTGCATCTTTCCGGATCAGGGGCGAGGCATAATATGGGGGGAAAATGTGGCGGTCATCTTCCAGGGTGATCAGGTCAAAAGCTTTCAGGCGACCGTCGGTACTGTACCCGCTGATCACATCGAGCTTCTTTTCAAATGCAGCCTTGTACATAACCGCGTCGCTAATTACAACAGTAGAAATATCCAGTCCATATTTTGATTTTAATCCCAGATAACCATCCTCCCGTCCCATGAATTCGGGTGTAAATCCTGCCAAAAGCTTCGTTTGGGCAACAGGAAGCAGGTAAAAAGAGGAAAGGGTAACCAGCAGAACGGGAAAGGCAAAAAGGAGCAATCTCATTTTTTGGAAATTTGCTTTTTGCAAAAGCGATAGGAGGAAGTCGAAAATGATTGCCAGCAATGCGGCTGGAATCGCGCCTGCGAGGATCATATTACTGTTGTTCAATGCAATGCCGCCGAAGATAAACTCGCCCAGTCCACCTGCTGCAATGTACGCCGCCAGCGTAGCCACGCCAACATTGATGACCGCCGCCGTACGAACGCCGGCCAGGATAACGGGCAATGCAAGCGGAAGCTCCACGCTCAGCAGGATCTCGGAAGCGCGCATTCCCATTGCGCGGGCTGCTTCTGTAACTGCCGGATCTACGTTCCTGATACCGGTATAAGTGTTCCTGATCATCGGAAGCAACGCGTAAAGGAATAACGCGGTGATCGCGGGCATTGCGCCAATACCGAGCAGCGGGATCAGAAATCCGAGCAGCGCGATACTTGGGATTGTTTGTAAAATGCCGGCAATCCCCAGCACAAGCCAGGCCACTTTGTTTTTTCGGGCTATCCAGATGCCGAGGGGCAGTGCCACTGCTGCCGATAGCAGGAGTGAAATGCAGGTAAGACCAATGTGCGCCACGGTTTGGCTCAGCAGCTTGTCGGACTGCTGGGTCATAAAATCCCAAAGACCTTGTTGCTGCTCCATTAATGCACGCTTTTGATTTGATTGAACACCCGGAAAATAGCAGCCTGGTCGGCCCGCTTCTGAATTCCGGCAGAATCAGCTATAAATAACTCCTGCAAGTTGTGATCTGATAAGTAGCCTAATCCCTCCCAGAGACTTTGACCGGGATCAAACTGTGGTTGTTTGTCTCCATTCGAATCAGGCAATAAATCCCAGACCTGGCTGAATTTAATAGCACTTAGTTCGAAGAAAAGTCGCTGATGATCAAAGAATGAACTGATAAATGCATTTGCAGGCTTGAACAGCAGTTCCGACGGGTTACCCGATTGCACAATCTCCCCTTTATCCATGATCGAAACGCGGTCGCCAAGCTCAAATGCCTCCTGGACATCATGCGTAACCATCACGATCGTTGTTTTTTTCAGCTCAGGTAAGCGCAGGAATTCCTGGCGGATACCGGCACGGGTCACAGGATCAAGAGCGCCGAAGGGTTCATCCATTAACAGAACAGCCGGCTCGGCAATCAATGCACGCGCGACAGCAACACGCTGTTTCTGTCCTCCGCTGAGCTCATCCGGATATTTATCGCCAAACTCTCCGACTGGAAGTTGCAGCTGATCCAGTAGCTGCTCTGTTCGCCGCCTGGTTTTTTGCTGATCCCATTTCAGTAGTTTTGGTACAATCCCAATATTCTCGCGCACCGTGAAATGCGGGAACAGGCCATTATTCTGGGAAACGTAGCCGATTGTACGTCGGAGCTGTTCAGGGCTTTTGTCAAAAATACTTTCGCCATTGATCTCGATCTGCCCAGAGCTTGCCTCAATGAGCCGATTGATCATTTTGAGCGTTGTGGTCTTTCCGCAACCGCTTGTGCCGAGCAACACCATTGTTTCACCTTCCCTGACCTCAAACGAGATGTTCCTGACCGCCTGGATTTCTCCGTAATTTTTACTGATGTTTTTGGCCAGGATCATAAATGTGACTTCGCTGCTTGGGTAGCTGAGTTGTTTACCGCAATGGGCGGCAATATGTACCTATACAGGCAAATTAGCGAACAGGTTCCGTAAACAGGTTATTCAGCGACTCCGAATAGGTGGGGTGGGCGAAGATACCATCACGCAGCTGGTCAAACGTAAGTCCTCCCATGATCGCCAGCTCAATCGCAGTCACGATCTCGCCGCCTTCTTCTGCCAGTACTGCCGCGCCCAGGATTTTACCAGAACTGGTATCTACCACAGCTTTCATCATCCCGCGTGTGTCACCTGTTTCAATTGCACGCGCCACGCTGTCGTTCTTCATTGCATACACCTGAATATCAAGTCCTTTTTCCAGCGCCTCCTGTTCGGTAATCCCGACACGGCCAAGCTGCGGATCAATAAACATACAGTAAGGCTGCTGTCTGCCGGCAATGGAATCTTTCTTTTTCCCGATTACAATGTTGGATACAACGCGGTAATCATCGTAAGAAATGTGCGTGAATGCAGGTCCGCCTTTTACGTCGCCAATTGCGTAAATTCCCTTCACATTGGTTTCCAGTTCATCATTTACACTGATAAACCCTTTCTCATCCACCTTAATGCCGGATTTTTCGGGTTCGAGTTGATCAGTGTTCGGTTTTCTTCCGGTTGCAACAAGTACGTGTGTGCATTCTATTGTCCGGTTTTCGCCATTGCTGTCAACCGTTATCAGAATATCCTTTTTGCTCTTAGTGAATTCTACGGCTTTGGTGTTTGTAAGAATTTCGATATCCTCCTTTTCCAGTATGTCCGTGATTGCTTCGGCAATATCTTCATCTTCATGTTTCAGGATCCTTTCAGAAGGTTCAAGAATGGTAACTTTCGCACCAAAGCGACTGAACATCTGACCAAACTCGAGTCCGATGTAGCCGCTGCCCAAAATTAGCAAATGTCCCGGAACTTCATCAATGTCAAGTATCGTAGTGGAAGTGAGATAATCAATGCCGCTGATACCCGCCACATCCGGTACTACCGGGCTCAAACCTGTGTTGATAAAGATCAGATCGGCTGTAAGTACTTCCTCCTCACCATCATTTAATTGAATACTTACCTCTTTATTCCCGCTGAATGCAGCGTTTCCGTAAATCACATCGAGGTTTTTGGTATTGGCAAATCCCTTCTCCAGGTTGCCGCGCATTCTTTTCACAATCTCGTCTTTACGCTTCCTGACAGTAGTAAAATCCACATTCACCTGCTGCGTATTCACTCCGAGTTCCGCGCTGTTGTTCGCGACCCAGGCAGCTTTGGCCGAGGCGATCATGGCTTTTGTAGGGGAGCAGCCGTCGTTAACACAAGTTCCTCCGGCGAAGCGTCTTTCTATGAGAGCTGTTTTCATTCCGGACTCTGCCAACTTTCTGGATAGGGGAGTTCCTGCCTGGCCCGAGCCAATTACAATCGCGTCGTAGTGTTTCATGTTTGGAATTGCGTGTTATTTTCTCTTAAAATAATAAAAGCGTGCCGTTAAGACACGCTTTTGGTAAGCTAAGTAAAATCAGTTGCTCAGGAGAAGTAGGCGAGGGTGCTCTCTTTGTCGATCTGGATCTGCTTGACGAGCATATCCAAACCCCCGAATTTCTGCTCGGGACGCAGGTAATGTAACAATTCCAGTTTCAGGTCTTCTCCGTAAATTTCTTTGTCAAAATCAAAAAGATGCGCTTCAATCGTGCGTACGGTCCCGTCAACTGTCGGGCGCACGCCAATGTTGAGCATTCCATTGTAACTGACATCCTGGTAGGTGGCGCGGATCACGTAAACACCATTCATCGGCACCAGCTTGTACGATTCATGAAGATGTACATTCGCAGTCGGAAATCCGATCGTGCGGCCCAGCTGTTTGCCTTTCACCACAGTCCCTGAAAGCGTATACGCCCTGCCGAGCAGCTCATTGGCTTCGTCAATGTGGCCGGTGATCAATGCTTTGCGGATGCGGGAAGAACTGATCGCCATATTTTCAATGTCAGCGCGCAGTATCTCTTCCACCTCAAACCCATATTTTGAACAGTTTTCCTGCAGGAATTCAAAGCTGCCCTCCCGATTCCTGCCAAAACGGTGATCGTAACCGATAACCAGCTTTTTAGTCCCGATTTTATCAACTAAAATCTGCTGAATAAATTCGTCGGAAGACAGTTCGGAGAATGCGCGGGTGAATGGAACAATGGCGAGGTGATGGATTCCGAGCTGGGCAAAAAGCTCGATCTTTTCCTCAACGGTCGACAAAAGCTGTAAGGATTGACTGTCTTCGGAAACAACCGTCCGCGGGTGGGGCCAGAAAGTCAGCACCACGGACTCTCCGCCAGTTTGCCGGCAGATTTCCAGCAGGCGCGAGAGTATTTTTTGATGTCCCAGGTGAACACCATCGAAAGTGCCACTTGTAACTACGCCGTATTCCAGTTTGGAGAAGGAATCGAGGCTATGATAAATTTTCATTCGTCAACATCTAACTTCAGAGCTACTCGTTTCTGATGAATGAAATCGGTCAGATTCCAGGCATCTTTTAGTTCGAAGGCGCCTATTCTGGTCCTGCATAATGCACTCAGGTACGCGCCGCTTCCGGCGCACTCACCGAAATCACGAACAATACTGCGAATATAAGTACCTTTTGTACAAATGATCCTAAAATCAATCTCCGGAAAGCGCGCAGCATCAATCTCGAAAAGGGAGATCTCCACAGTACGTTTCTTGATTTCAGCTACTTCGCCGCGCCTTGCTTTTTTGTAAAGCCGCTCGCCATCAACGCGCACGGCAGAGTAAATAGGTGGTACCTGTTCGATCAGTCCTGTCAGCCTTTTACGTGCGGCTTCGAGCACTTCTGCATTGATATGGTCGGTAGGGTATTCGGCGTCGAATTCAGTTTCGAGATCAACGGAGGGAGTTGTTTTTCCCAGCACAAATGTGCCCGTATACTCTTTTTCCTGCGCCTGATAGGTATCGATCTGCTTGGTTTTTTTACCGGTACATAAAATCAATAAACCCGTCGCCAGGGGATCAAGTGTGCCGGCGTGACCGATCTTTTTGAATTTACAGGCTCTTTTGAGCTTGTTAGCAACATCAAATGAAGTCCAGGTTAAAGGTTTGTCAACTAAAATGACTTCTCCTTCATCCGGTGTATTGGTATCACTATTCAATGTAAAATCATTTTGGTGGGCGAAGAGCCTGGCTTATACGACATCGAGCTTGTAACCCGAAGCAAGCAGACCCAGTAAAATCAATCCAAGGATAATGCGGTAGTAACCAAAAACCTTGAAACCGTATTTGGTAAGAAAGCTGATGAAAAATTTGATCGCAAGCATCGCAACAACAAATGCTACCACATTTCCGATCAGCAACGTCTGAATATCCTCCGCTTTGATCGTATCGTACGTTTTCAACAGCTTATAGCCACCGGCAGCGGCCATGGTAGGCACGGCAAGGAAGAATGAAAACTCTGCGGCCTGCTTTCTGGACAACCCCTGCAACATTCCGCCGATAATGGTAGAAGCCGAGCGGGAAACGCCGGGTATCATTGCAATGCACTGGAAAAAACCGATTTTCAATGCAGTAGGCAGGGTAATTTCCTTTTCCCTGCTTGTATCGTTTGCAATTCTGTCGATGAATATCAGGATGATACCTCCCACAAGCAGGGATACTGCCACTACCACTACATTTTCCAGCAGCGCATCTATGAAATCATTCAGCAGGAAGCCGATTACTGCGGCCGGAAGGAATGCAACGAAAAGCTTGATATAGAAGTCGGTGGTCTGGAAAAAGCGTTTCCAGTATAAAACCAATACCGACAAGATCGCTCCGAATTGGATATTCACGGTGAACATTTTTGTGAATTCCAGGTGGCTGATCCCCATGAAGGAGGAAGCGATGATCATGTGCCCGGTAGAAGAAACAGGTAGAAATTCTGTTATTCCCTCAACGATTGCCAGGATAATGGCCTGCCAAATACTCATGAATTTGCCGGTTTACGTAAGATCGCCCAAAACTCGATGACAAAGCCCACAACCGTCACAATGGGGCCTAGGGTTAGTCCGAGGAAGCCGAAACCAAATTCCGTTGAATCAAAGCTCATGATCAGGAAACCTGCGAGGATTACTGCAATACCTATCAGCATCGTCGTGTAGTTGGACGCTGAGAACGGTAGTTCATTCTTTTTGCTGTTCATATCTTGTTCTTGTTGAAAGCTTATTCTTATCAATATAAATCATCCAGCGTCATGCGCAGGTACCGCGCCAGCGATTGGTATGTACTCGAAACGCCGATCAGGATTCCCAGCACGAGCACTGTTCCGACGAGTATCGCAATCTTATCGTACTCCTGCAACATTGCAAGTCCCTCCACATTCCGCACTGCAACCTGCTGCAACACGACCAGCAGAACGCCCGCTAAAACGCCACCAACCAGTCCCTGAATGGCGCCGCGCACTACATAAGGTCGCTGAATAAAGCCGTTTGTAGCACCTACAAGCTGCATACTCCGGATGAGAAAACGCTGCGAGTAAATAGCAAGCTTGATCGTATTGTTTACCAGCAACACGATGATAATCAGCATGATCAATGCAAAGCTGGCGAGTACAATGTAAATCTTTGTAACGTTCCGGTTGATATTATCCGCAAGGTCTTCCTGATAAACCACTTCGTAAACACCCTTGATCTGTTCCAGGTCTTTCTTGATCTGGGCGAGCTTGGCTTCTTCAAAATAGTCTTCGTGGATCTTGACACGGTAGCTGTTCCGCAATGGATTTTCGCCGAGGAAAGTAGCGAAATCCTCTTTGGTACCTTCTATGAATTCCTTGGCTGCTTCTTCTTTGGAGACGAAAGTAATGGCTTTGGCCTCAGCAGAGTTGAGAACGAAAGGCTTCACTTTCACAACATTGAGAATAGAGTCTTCTGCGGCTTTCGTCAACTGCTTGTCGAGGAAAATACGAACCTCAATATTCTGGCGAATGATCGAAACCAGTTTCTTAGATTGGATCACCAGAAGTCCGCAAAAACCAATGAGAAACAGGGCGGCCGTAAGGCTCATCACAATCATTGCATTCGGGTAACTTCCAATCTTTTTCTTTTTAGGCATAGCGGCTCTGAATTTCGCTTTTGTGAATGCGGGCTACCACAAAGTGACAGCGGCAAAAATAGGGATTTATAATTCAAAAAAGCCGGATAAGCGGCTTTCCTTAACTATTTTTAACTTAAATGAGCAGGTAACAGATCAGTTCCTTCTTCCCATTTCATCACGGATCTTCGCCGCTTTTTCGTAATCTTCTTTCGAAAGTGCGTCGTCCAGCATGCGCTGTAATTCGTCCAGTGACAAATCCCGGATCACATCCTTGGAGCCGGAAGGTTTAACGGTTTCCCGCACGGCATCTTCATCCTCATCTTCTTCGTCGGATAATGAACTGGATACGATACCGGCCTCGGATAAAATGCCTTCGTAGGTAAAAATGGGGATATCGAAACGCAAGCCGATCGCGATGGCATCGGAAGGTCTGGCGTCAATCTCAACTTCTCTCAGATTATCCGTGCAAACGATTTTTGCATAGAAAATACCTTCTTTGAGGTCCGAAATGACGATTTCCTTCAATGTATAATTCATTCCATCGGCAAATGACTTGAACAGGTCGTGCGTCATCGGGCGATTGGGGACTATATTTTCTATCTGCACGGCAATAGCCTGGGCTTCGAAAACGCCGATGATAATGGGTAGGCGACGGTTGCCCAATTCCTCCCCTAGAACAAGAGCGAAAGATCCGGCCTGTGATTGGCTCGGTGAAAGTCCCAGAATTTCTAACTTGATTTTTTTCACGTTAAACTAAATGCGCAAATATGGTTAACAGCTGTGTGAATTGTGCCTGGGCGGAATTTTTGATGCAAAAATAAATAACCCGTGCTGCATAAAAAAATCGTGCACGGGTTATCATCGGCCTTAAAACCGAATGCTCTCAAATATACCTCGTTAAGGGACTGATTTAGAAGCTATTTTTTATTTCTGTTTTGGCAAATATTCATTTAAACGCTGAAAATGCGCGAATTCTCATCTGATCGCCTTTGCAGCAGCAGTAAGCCGGGGCAGGATTTCGAATACGTCACCAACAATTCCGTAATCTGCCGACTTAAAGAACGGCGCCTCAGGATCTTTGTTGATCACTACAATGCATTTGGACCCGTTCACGCCGGCCAGATGCTGTATCGCACCTGAAATACCGCAGGCGATATAAAGGTTGGGCGCTACTTTAATGCCGGTTTGGCCGATATGTTCATGATGCGGTCGCCAGTCAAGGTCGGAAACGGGCTTGGAGCATCCGGTAGCTGCGCCGAGTGCGCTTGCCAGGTCTAGCAACGCCTGCCAGTGTTCCGGACCTTTCATTCCGCGGCCTCCCGATACAATGATCTCGGCCTCAGTCAATGACAATTCACCACTTGCTTTTTCTACATCAACTACATTCGCCTGAAAATCGGCATCGCGCAATGCAGGTGAAAACGGCTCTATGGTCGCACCGGCGGTATTCAGTCCGGCTTCGTCTATTTCGATTGCATTCTTTCTTACCACCAGGAACTTGATCTCCGACTTGATCTCAGTTGTCGCAAATGCCTTGCCGGTGAAAATGCTGCGGGTTACCTTAAATGTACCTTCTGTTTCGGGCAATGCAGTTACACCCGAGACTACACCGGCTTTCAACCTGGCCGCGGCCCTGGCAGCAATGGCGTCACCTAGTCCGGATTTTGGTAAAACAATGATTTGGCTTTGTTCCTGAGCAGATGCCTGCACCAGCACATCGGCATAGGCCAGACTGTTTTCATGAGCGAGCTTTTCACCAGCCGCGTGCAGCACTTTTTCAGCGCCATAATGGCCGGCCTTTTCGAGCTCGGCAGAACTTGCATCGCCAATTGCAAGTACAACCGCTTTTCCGTTTACCTGAGCGGCCACTTTCGCACCATAGGCGACTGTTTCCAGTGAAGTTTTTTTGATTGAACCGTTATCCAGTTCTATAAAGATCAATACGGACATGATTTCTTGATTTAGATTTTGGATGAAGCTTAAAGAACTTTTGCTTCTGATTGCAGCAGCCGAATCAGTGTCTCAGCCTCTTCTGCCGGGATCATCTTGCAGGCTCCTTTCGGGGCAGGTAGCGAGTAGGTTACAGGCGCGCTCATTTCCTCTGTCGCCACCGGCTCCACCACTTTGAGAGGCTTTGTTCTGGCTGTCATAATCCCGCGCATATTCGGAATTTTCCATTCTGCAATCGGTTCCTGGCAGCCGAGTACAAGCGGCAGGTTGGCTTTGAGGATCTCCTTTCCACCATCAATTTCACGCGTGATCGTGGCTGTGCTGCCTTCCAGTTCCAGTTTCATGACGGGCGAGTAGGAGTTGATCCCCAGCATTTCACCGACCATTCCGTGCACCACGCCGCTATTATAATCGATGGATTCCCGGCCCATTAAAATCAGGTCGTAGTTTTCCTCCCGGGCAATCGCCGCGATCTGCACCGCAGTGAAGTAGGAATCCAGCGGCTCTGCATTGATACGAATAGCATCATCTGCGCCGATAGCCAGCGCTTTGCGGATCTGCGGCTCTGCATCGGCTTCTCCTACGTGCAGCACCGTGAGCGTACCGCCTGTTTTTTCCTTCAATTCAACACCCCTTGCGAGTGCATAATCGTCGTAAGGCCCGATAATATATTGTACCCCCGCTTTGTTCAGCCGGGTATTGTTATCGGTGAAAGTTATTTTGGATGTTGTATCGGGTACATTGGTAATACAAACGAGAATTTTCATGAGTATTTGGTTACCTGTATTATGTTTGTGACAAAACCTTTGACGGGCAAATTAAAGGAAATAGAAATAGTATGCAAGCATAATACTTTGCAATGAGCAGCACATTACTGACCAACTTACTGGCATTTTACGAGGAGGATCCCAACGATCCATTTAACATTTACGCACTTGCAATCGAGTACATGAAATCGGATGCAGGTCAGGCGGAAGTGTATTTTAACAAACTGCTGGATGGTCACGCAGATTATCTTCCAACTTACTATCACGCTGGCGCATTTTTTGCAGAAAGTGGCGAGGTTAAAAAAGCTGAGGAAATTTATCAGAAAGGTGTGGAACTTGCTCGGAGGCAAAACAATGCCAAAGCGTTACGTGAGTTGCAGGGTGCTTACAATAATTTACTCGACGAGCTCGAAGACTGAGTTATTTTGTGTAAAAATTTGGATAAATGCCCTAAAATGCGCTATATTCGTGTATAGTTCTATATTTTGCCAGCGACTCTCCGGCATTTATAATTCTTCCTCATCAATATTTAGCCCGATTTTTTAAAATAGCTTTCCTTGTAGGTCACCGGGAGAGACATTTACTTATGCACAGCATTATGGAAAAAGAACTGTTTATACCACAAGTAGTAAAGTGGGCCAAAGCCCACGGATTTAAGGACATTCAGGCTAATATAGAAGGCTACGAAACCCCGAAATCCTATGAAAGGGCAGCCGACAATGCTAAGTTTACTCCTGACGTTACGGGAGTGAATATGTTCAACAGACACTACCTGGAAGTCTCTATCAAGAGCGATCAGATGAGAGGCAATATCTCCAAATGGAAACTGCTGAGTGAATTGGCAGGAATGAAAGGGGCAAAGCTGTATCTTATGGCGCCACGCGGGCACGTACGTTTCACACGTGAGATCATTGACCAGTACAACATTCCCGCAGAAGTGGTGAAAATTGACTGACCAAATTGAAATGCAAACAGGTGGCGCTTCTCTAAGGAGCGTCACCTGTTTTTTGTGCATCCTGGGATTTTGAATGGTTTGTTAATAGTCAGGTTTTGTCATTGAAGTGTCATTAAATGACAAAAACAAAACTCTACACTTCTGGATACTTCCATTCCCCGCGGTACTCCCGGCTTAGCAGCTTGTTTGCCTCTGCATCGCCTTCGATCGTTTCTTTTTCTCCGTCCCACACAATACTTCTGCCGAGCTTGTAAGACAGCATTCCCAGCAGCGCCACGTTTGTCGAACGCTGGCCCACCTCGATCTCGCAGATCGGCGGCTTGTTGGTTTTAATTGAATTCAGGAAATTGGCCCAGAGTTCCTGGATATTCTGATCGTCGGGCTTATTCAGCTTCGCATCTTCGTGGATAACGGGCTTTTTCGGGTCAGTCGGATAGAATGTCCATCCGTCTAGCCAGCCCATGTGGAAAGTACCTTCCGTTCCGTAGAAATAAACGCCAACAGCTTGCTGAGGGTGGGTTTTCTCCGCATTGTTTGCGGCAAAATTACGATGTTCCCATTCCAGCGTAAAGCCGTCGAAATCGTAAACAGCTACCTGGTGATCGGGCGCGTCCGTATTATCCTGGCGAATTGCGCGACCTCCGGTGGAGTATATCTTCTTCGGGTACTTCTGCTCCGACCACCACAAAACCTGATCAAGCCAGTGAATTCCCCAGTCGCCCAGCGTACCGTTGGCAAAGTTGAGGTAATTACGAAACCCTCTTGGTGTGATCGTCTTATTATAAGGTACCAAAGGCGCAGGTCCGCAGTAAAAGTCCCAGTCAAGACCTTGTGGCGGCTCCTGATCGGGCGTTTTCTGTCCCGGGCCTCCGCCATAATGAACAAATGCACGCGCCATTCCAATCTTGCCCGCTTTCCCGGATTTCAGAAACTGCATTCCTGAAACATTATGAGGCGAGACGCGCCTGTGCGTACCTACCTGCACAATTCTGCCGTGTTTGCGCGTGGCGTTTACCATTGCACGTCCTTCTTTAATGGTGTGCGAAATGGGTTTTTCCACGTACACGTGCGCACCTGACTCTATTGCCGCAATGCAGCAGAGTGCGTGCCAATGGTCCGGCGTGGCAACGATCACGATCTCGGGCTTTTCCTTCGCCAGCATTTCACGATAATCCCTGTACAGCTTCGGCTTATCTGGCGAGAGCTTGGAAAAAACTTCCGCACACGTTTTCAGCTGGTTCTGATCTATGTCACAAAGCGCCACCAGCTTTGACTCGCCGGCCTGCATGGCGCAGCGCAGGATATTGGTACCCCACCAGCCCGCACCGATCAATGCAGTTTTGTACGGAGATGCTCTCCTCAGGGCAGTTAATAACGGCAGCGAAGAAAACGCCGCCCCCGCCAAGGCCGATTTTTCAATAAAACTCCTGCGATCCATAATTTTATAATATCATTTGTTGGGATTGGAAGATGCTCACTCATTCAATCATTTCTCATTACTTCCCCTTCAACTTCTCCACCAGCCAGTTATTCATAATATCTCTCTCCTCCTGGTAAGTCCAGTGGCCGGTATCCTGGTACAGTTTCAGTTCTTTGGGCGCGGTGGTTACATTGTAGGCAGCATACATGGATGTAGGCGGACAGGTTTCGTCGTTAAAGCCCCACATGTAGAATCCAGGCGCTTTTACGCGTCTTGCAAAATTAACTACATCATAGTAGCCCACAGTCGCCACTTTCGCATTCGTGTTATTGACACTAACTCCGTTTTTGTCAAAGTAATGAGGCCAGCCGCCTGCCCGGCCGTGCAGGTAACCCGTTACATCACTCAATGCAGGGTAAAATGCGCCCAGCCATTTTACGCGGGGATCAAGACCGGCTGTTACGATTGACAATGCGCCACCCTGGCTGCCGCCGGTAACCGCAAGGTTGGTGCCGTCGAACTGCGGCAGACTAACCAGGAAATCGTTGGCACGCACGCAACCGAGATATACCTTTTTATAGACGAATTTGTCCCTGTCGTCAAGATTGTAAGCAGGATACCCGTTCAAAGCACCTTGTCCAAGATCAATGTAAACCGACGGGTCCATTGTGACCGGAATCCCGTGAATGCCGATTTCGAGTGTGATAATCTCCTTATCAGCAGTGGCGACGTCACCATAATAGCCACGGACTCCCGCACCAGGTACCCGCAGTAATGCAGGATATTTACCTTCCTTTTTCGGGATACTCAAAATACCGTAAACCCTTACACCTGGTCTGTTATTTTGCAGGTTAAGGTGATACACATTTGTTTTTTCTGTGCAGCGCTCAGGCAGCAGCGTCATTTTTGCATCCATTGGTACAGCAGCCAGCTCCTTTTTTGCATTGGCCCAGAATGTATCGAAGTCTTCCGGGTTTGAAACCGTCGGCTGAATTTTCAGTGGTTCAAATGCGGCAGTAGCCAGACCGCGGAACTCGCCTCCGTCTACATTGGCCCAAACAATACACCTCAGAAAACCGGGTGCTTTCAATGTGCCGCCGTCAATGGTCAGTTTTCCATCGGCAGCAGTTTTGCTTTCTTTAATAGTCGGGTCCATCTTCTCCAACCCAATTTCATATCGCAGCTGCGCATTTTTGACCGGAAATCCATTTCTCAGGACTTGTACGGTGAACTGCACTTTTTCGCCCGTTTTGTAAGTCCAGTCCTCATGATTGGTACTCACAATTACTTCCACGGGCCGGCGCGCGGGCTGTGCCTGAAGTGTCAGGACGGTTAGCCAAAAGAAAAGCTGGCAGAGCAGGAGACGATTTTTCATAGAATAATAAATGATCTTTCTTATTTGTAAATAGATTTAGAGATGAAGGGTAAAGTTGCAAAACCACGAATTCTTTGTCTGAACGATGATAATTTTTCAAAATCAACCCAAATTTGCTTTGTCAACCGAAGTTGTTTTTTGATTCAAATCCGCAACAAATTGGAATTAACAAGAATAAATAAGTTTATCAGCGAGACAGGTTACTGCTCACGCCGCGAGGCCGACAAGCTGATTGAGCAGGGAAAGGTTACATTAAATGGGAAAGTGGCGGTGCTAGGCGACAAGGCTTCGGCAGCTGACGATGTACGTGTGAATGGAAAACTCCTGAAAGCGAAAAAGGCAGGAGTGTACATCGCATTCAACAAGCCGGTGGGAATTACCTGTACTACGGAGAAAAATGTAAAAGGTAACATCATTGACTATATCCGCCACAAGGAACGCATTTTCCCGATCGGCAGGCTGGACAAACCTTCCGAAGGGCTGATATTCCTGACCAGCGACGGAGATATCGTCAACAAAATCCTGCGCGCCGGCAATAACCACGAGAAAGAATACGTGGTGACGGTCAACAAACCCATTACCGACGGGTTCATCGAAAGAATGGGCGCCGGCGTTCCGGTACTCGGAACGGTCACGCGGAAGTGCGTCGTAGAAAAGGAGGGCAGCTTTGTGTTCAGGATCATTCTTACACAGGGACTCAACCGGCAGATACGCAGAATGTGCGAATTCCTGGGGTACCAGGTGACTAAATTGAAAAGAGTGCGTATTATGAATGTGACACTTGACGGTCTGCCGGTAGGTAAGTGGCGCGATCTCACTGAGGAGGAAATGGCGGAAATCAATGCGGCCGTCGAGAGTTCTGTTAAAACACAGGAAGGTTCGGTGATTGACAACTGGGAAGAATAAGAAAATGTCGGGTTGTAGCCGGCTGGCGGCGTGAAAAGTTTATCGGATTTATTTAAATTTAAACGTAAATATTCATATAGCCAGTCACTTACTGCCATGAAGTACCTCCCGCTTTTTCTGTTTACTACATTGCTGGCTGTTTCCGCAAATGCACAATCCGGCAAAAACGCTTACCAGGTAAAAACAGGAAATGATGCAAATAAGGTGATACCCTACGAAGGCCGGTACCAGTTCCCTGACTTTCGCGACGGGGAGGTATTTTTCAGGAATGGTAATAGTTCGAGGGCAAAGATGAATTACAACAGGGTGCACGGAGAAGTGATGTTTATCAGTCCGGCACGTGACACCATGCTTTTCGCCAACGCAGATTACATCAATCACATTCTGATTGCAAATGACATTTTCTACTATCAAAAGGGCCACGGACACGTGCGACTCGAACGCGATCTCGGTAATGTGAAGCTGGGCAGAAAAGAGTTTCTTGCCAAAATGGATCACGAAAAAAATGCTGCTTACGGGCAGTACTCGTCTACTTCCGCGATTTCCAGCTACTCTACTTTTGTAAACTCAACTGGTGAATACCAATTTTTGAATGTCAACGAGAGAGTAATGCTCGCCAAGCGCGCAGTCTTTTTCTTTATTGATAAAAACAACATATTATATGTTGCCAACCGGAACAACCTCCTGAAAGTTTTCCCATCAAAAAAGAGCGCAGTCAACAAATACCTCCGGGAAAACCAGGTGAACTTCGAATCAGCAGCAGACCTGGAAAAAGCGATTGTTTTTTGCAATGCATTATAACAAGCGGTAAGTTGACGGGCTGTATCAGACCGTCAACTTGAACTACATCAAAATATTATTCACCGCCGTAATAGGCGCAGGAATGGAAGTCTCATTTAGCATTTCACGCAAATCAATCTCGATCGTGCGGCAGATCGACGTCATAGGGATATCGTTAATGGCGTTTTCAAAGGGATTTTCGCTGGTATCTCCCACAATTTCCATTGTATGGAAAACCCACGCGATCAGCACATAACTTGGTATCGCCAGGAAAATCAATCCGTCGCCCAGCTTGGCAAATTCATTGATCAGCCCGAATGGGAGGGCAAGAATGAAAAGCCACACGAACACTTTGCTGAAATATGCATACTGGCGGGGAAAAGGAAAGTTCTTGATCCGCTCGGCAGCGCCCTGCTGGTTGTAAAACTCCTGCACCAGGTTCATCATATGAAAGTAAAACAGCTCATTGATCCGCCCCGCCCGGAACTCGTCGTCGAGCTGCTTCGCCTGCGCTTTCATAATATGGGTCGCCGGGTTTTTGCGGGTCTGGTAGAAGGCGGCTTCGTCGGCAGGTAAAAAGCGGTTTAGCATATCCGGCATCGACTGGTCGGCGGGAATGTGCTGTTCTTCCACGACTGCATTGGCCGTCGCGCCCGGATCGTTCCAAACGCTTTTAGACCGCAACTGAATGCGGACTGCATTAACGTAAGCAATGTGCCGGTGGATCAGTTGCGCCTTCACTGATCCTTTACCCGTCCCTTCGGATTGAATGTAGGTACAAGTTGTTGCACCGAAAGTGCGGCTCGCATTTACGATCGCGCCCCAGATGCGGCGTGCTTCCCACAGCCGGTCGTAAGACGAATTGTTTTTAAAACCCACGTAAAAGGCAACCGCGGTACCGATCAGACCAATCGGGACAAATGAAACGCCGAGCGTGTGGCCCGACAAATAGCTTATCGCGCAAAGTGCGGAGGCGTAAAGGAAAAAGAACACCAGGGTTTTCCAGGCGAAGGAAAGGACGATTCCCAGCTTGATCTCGCGGGCAGTATACATGGTAGTTTAGTAGAAATTGTAATGCTGCAAATCTTTCCCTTTTTCTCCTAAGCCGAGCCGACTTTCTGGGCGAAGCGGAAATAATGCAAATCAAACAGCCAAATTGCAAGTGTAAAACGGGCTTCCTGTATCCTTATATCAGTCTTCAAACCACTTTTTAAACACCGGAACGCGTTCCTTGCTGATCAGGATCTGGTTCGGCGAAACCGGGTTTGTGCGCAGAAGCAGCCTTCCATTGAAGTATAGCTCAATTTCCTGGATACATTGTCGTGAGATGATAAACTGGCGGTTTGCACGGAAAAAGTTGGTGGGGTCCAGTTGATTTTCGAGTTCTTCGAGGGATTTGTCTATGACAAAATTACGGTCGTCATGCAGGGTAGCTACTACCACGCTGTTACGGATTGTAAGCCACGCAAAATCCACATCGCGCAGCGGGATCAGCTTGTCACGATAGGGGACCAGGAAGCTCTTGCGAGGGTTTCGCCGGTTCAGGATTTGGGTATGCATTAATTCTTCAAGATACTTCACCTTGTTGATCGCATTCTCCTCATTGAGCTGGTAGTACTTGTCAAGACTGAATTTCAATGCCTCCTGCCTGATGGGTTTGAGCAGGTAATCGATGCTGTTGAGCTTGAATGCGCGCAATGCATATTCGTCATGTGCGGTAGTAAAAATTACCGGGCAGCCGATTGATATTTGTTCAAAAACCTGAAAGCAGGTACCGTCGCCCAGCTGTACATCCAGGAAGATCAGGTCGGGTACAATGTTGTTGCTAAGCCAGTTTACAGCCGTTTCAACACTTTCCAGGATATCCAGGATTACAGTTTTCGGATCGATCTTTTGGATCAGCTGTGTCAGGTATTGCCCTGCGGGTTGTTCGTCTTCAATGATCAGGATTCTTGTCATGGAGCTTCAATCAGAGGAATTTTTACTGTAAACTGTTGTTCGTCTTCAATCAGGGAGGGTTTCTGGCCGGTCTGTATCTTATAGCGCTTGTCGAGATTTTGCAACCCGATGCCCGTTCCTCCCGAATTGGCTTTTTTGTTAATCGTATTCATTACAATCACCTGCTTTTCCTGCTCGTTCAGCCGGATTTCGATAAACAGGACCTGCGTACTTGTGATCACATTGTGCTTGATCGCATTTTCAATCAATATCTGCAGGGACAATGGGACCACATACCATTCCTTTCCCGTTTCGGTGTCAATGAAATCGAAAGCCATTTTATCACCAAAGCGCGCCTTGTGCAGGTCGAGGTAAGCACGCGCCGCCGCCAGCTCGTCAGTAAGCAGCACAAGTCCCTGGTTTTGTACTTTCAGATTGTAACGAAGGATATCCGACAAGTCGAGTACAATGCGTTGTGCCAGGTCGGGATTGGTGGCAATGGAGATATTCAGGATGTTTAATGCATTGAAAAGGAAATGCGGATTAAGCTGGTTGCGCAATGCTTCGAGCTGCGCTTTAAGCTGCTCCCGTTTGAGCTGCTCATTTTCCAGCCCGATCTCATGGTTTGCCTGGGTGGTCAGCAAGAAGTTGCGGTAACCCAGGATCGCGAGCAGCAATAATATATGATAGAGGTAATAAACTACCCTGAAAATGATCATATTGGTATTATCCTCGTCCAGCGCGAGTTTCAGCTGAAAGAGAATCTCGTTGATCGCAAAGAATAGTAAGACGAGGAGCCCGGCTTGTACCCACTTGCTTTGCCGGTTAAACCAGCTCGGCTTCTGATAGGTGTAATGCAGACAGATGTAAATGAAAATCCAGGCGAACTCGAAGCTGATGATGAACTGAATGCAGATGTCGAGAAGACCACTCCCAATCCGCGCGGGATTGAAGAGCGCCGGCCACACGAATATCAGCCGGGGAATTGTGGCAAAAAGACTTAAAATGAAACAGAGACGCCAGCCCAAAGACATCCCGTTCCGGTAATTCATGTCGGGGGTCATGCCACGTTGCTAAGTATTGCTGCTTCCGACAAAGTTGATTTTCTTGATGTAAATAAACTGTTTTGGATCAATGCAGCGAGACGAACGATCAATTCGATCTCGGCTTCTGACCAGATCCTGAGATCAAATGTATCTTCCACTGCGATGTAGGCGATCCATTTGCCTTCCAGCGTCAGCGGTACAGCCAGCAGCGATTGAATATCATGGCGGCTCAGCCACTTGCATTCACTTACTGGCAGTTCGGATACCAGTTCAGTAACTACGTTACCTGCCTCAAACAGGGGTCGCCACCTGGAAAAGTAGGGGATATCAAGGGGGCTTTGGGAAAGCGAATGTTTGAGAGAGACGCCCGAACCCGCAGCTTCTGCTTTTTTCACGATATGCAATCCGCCGTCGCCGGCATTTTGCGCCACGCACAGGTACATTCTGCCCAGGCTCATTACTTCCGTCACCAGTTCAAATGTGCTGGTAGCGGCTTCTGAGGCTGACAGCTCCGGACTGTCGAGCAGCTCGGCGCAGCGGGCTAGTACCTTTCTGTAAAGATCATCGTTGCTCTGTAAATGCTGGCTGATCTTCTGTTCTGCGTTGCTGCGCCATTTGGCCAATGTATTTTCCAAAGCCGGGATCCAGCCGAGCTTATCGTAACAGTTCATGTAATAATTGGTGTCAGTTACAGCGAGCGTGAGCTGTGAGGTAACCGGACAATGCGTTTCCGACATCACGAGGCAGGGCAGCTGGCTGCCAAGCAGGTCGGCCAGGTCGGTGATCTTACCGTCGGGCAGTACGCAATTAGATATAAGCAGGTCGTATTTGGCTTCGTAGAATGCTTTGATCGCCGATTGTTTGGAATCTACCTTTTTGATCTGAAACTGGTAACCGGCATAGCTCAGGGAATCTTCCAGGAGATTCAGCCACTCGCGTTGGATGGCAACGATCAGGAGGTTCAAAGGTTTCATAACTTAGAGCAAGGTGTATTCTTTAAGATTGTATTGGCAATCGCGCCTGAATCTTCTCAAAATCGTACCGGTCTGAGAATTACCGGGTTCGCTTGATGAAGGTCTGATTTTTCCCGGTGCGTGTGTTTCAAGTGTGGGGGCTGTCAGTTTACAACGCAGTGCGCAGCAAACTAGTGTTTTGCAAGTATACTGATAAAGGTAGAAATATTACTATTGTTTTCACGGATAACCACACAAAAAAGCGGCAAAAAGTCAATTCTCCAAAATGCTTCTTTTTTCTTCAATGCTTTACTTTTCGGCTTCGCAGACTTTTCAGAAGGTTCAGATATCGATTTAAACGGTTCAGCAAATACCCGGCGGTTTGAGGTCTGGAAACAACCGGTTCACCGTGGTATTTTTCAGTTTCGATTATTATTTGAATCCTGCTCGCTAACCGTGTCGACATATTTGTACACCGAAAGCACACACGCCGCTACTATTTTACTCAACGTTCCTTTTTTGTTTTAATACAACTACCCTTAAAAACACTCATTATCTATGTCAAAAAAAATACTTGCCGTCCTGTCAGAATACGGATATTGGGGTATTGAGTTGGTTGGACCGCTCGAAAAGCTGGAAGAAGCAGGTTACACTGTTGAATTCATCACCCCCAATGGCAAAAAGGCAGAAGCCCTTCCGCCAAGCTATGACACTACTTATGTAGACCCTCCTCTAGGTGTTTGTGTAACGACACCAATCGCAGCTGAAAAAGTAAAAGCGTTTGAAGCAAGCAACAGACTTGAAAACAGGCTTAACCTGTCGGAAGTAATTCCACAACGTCCGTATTTCTCAACTCCCGACTTTCTGAGAGCATTCGAGAAGTACTATGCTGACCTGAAAACCGCCCAGGAAAATGTAACCGAAGAGTATGCTGCATTGCTGCTCGTAGGCGGCAGCGGGCCGATAATCGACATGGTCAACAACCAGCGCGTACACGACCTGATACTTGCTTTTTACAACAAGAAAATGCCTGTGGCAGGAATTTGCTACGGCGTGGCACCACTTGTTTTCGCAAGGGATTTCAACGAAAGGAAATCGATCATCAACGGCAAGCACGTGACTGGTCACTGCATTGAATACGATTACCACGACGGTACCGGCTTCCTGCACACAGACCTGAACATGGGGCCGCCACCATATGTCCTAGAATACATCCTGACAGATGCAGTAGGGCCGAACGGACAGTACCACGGCAATTTCGGTAAGGAAACTTCTGTCATCGTCGACTATCCATTCATTACCGCGCGCTCGCTGCAATGCTCATTTGAGTTCGGAGAACAGTTTGTAAACGTATTGGATAAAGGGCTCACCCGTTATGGCTGGTAAAACCGGAAATCAGAAGATTATTGAACAGTTCCTGGCCGACGGAATGGACTTCATGTTCGGGAATCCGGGTACAGTGGAGCAGGGTTTCCTTGATGCACTGGCCGAATATCCGGACATGAAGTATATACTTACCCTGCAGGAGACCATCGCAGTAATGATGGGCGACGGATATGCAAGGGCTACACAAAAACCAACCCTGGTGCAGCTGCACAGCTCGCCGGGGATCGGAAACGCAGTAGGAGCGATTTACCAGGCAAAAAGAGGCCACGCGCCGCTTGTTGTAATCGGGTCCGATGCCGGTGTGCAGTACATGAATATGGATGCCCAAATGGCCAACGATCTGGTGGCAATGATGGCGCCTGTGACCAAGTATGCTACCATGGCAACTTCGTCCAAATCACTGCTGAGAACATTACGCAGGGCGATCAAGATTGCTACTACTGCACCAATGGGGCCTGTTTATGTGTGTTTGCCTATGGACGTGCTGGACGAGCTCAACGATGAGCCGGTATTTCCAAGCTGCATTCCGTCAACCCGCGTTTTACCACATTCAGACCTGATCCGCGAAGCTGCCGAGATATTGCTCAATGCAGAAAAGCCCATGATCTTCGTCGGCGACGGCGTAGCTTATTCCGACGCGATTCCTGAGCTTACCAAAGTGGCAGAGCTGCTCGGCGCAGAAGTTTACGGCGTGGAATTCGGTGACGTGGTGATGGATAATACGCACCCGCTTTACCAGGGTACGACCGGTCACATGTTCGGATCTTACAGCCACCCGATCACAACAAAAGGTGATGTGAACCTCATCGTAGGTACTTATATGGTACCCGAAGTGTTCCCAGAGCTCGGTGACATTTATGCACCAGAAGCGAAAGTGATCCATTTTGACCTGAATGCATACGAGATCGCCAAAAACCACCGGGTTGACCTGGGCGTGGTAAGTGATCCCAAGCTCTCGCTGGCAGAACTCGCCGAGGTACTTGAAGCGATGATCTCGACGGACCAAATGGCCGAAGTGATACAGCGTATAGAGGAGATCGGTACTGCAAAAAGCGAGAAAATAGCGAAGGAAAAAGAAGCGGATAAGCAATATTCAGGATCGCCGTTGCGAATGGCGCAGTTCTCGAAAGTACTTGCAGAGAAGCTGAACCTGGACGAGACCGTTATCTTCGACGAAGCCCTCACCAGCTCGCCCGCCGTGAGCAGATACATTCCTCAAAAAGCAGCCGGACAGTATTTCACAACCCGCGGAGGATCGCTGGGGGTAGGATTTCCGGGCGCTATCGGGGTGAAGCTTGCCAATCCTGAGAAAACCGTAATCGGCTTCTCCGGCGACGGCGGGAGTATGTACACGATCCAGACATTATGGTCGGCTGTGCGTCACAATGCGGGTGCCAAATTCGTAGTCTGCAACAACGGTTCCTACAAGCTATTACAGCTCAATATCGACCAATACTGGAAAGAGCGCGAAATTGATAAACATCCATTCCCGCTTCCATTTGACCTGTCTTATCCGGCAATCCGTTTTGACATTCTCGCGCAGTCAATGGGCGTAGAAGCGGTGCGCGTTGAAAAAGAAGAAGATATTTTACCGGCAATCGAACGCATGCTGGCAGATGATAAGCCATTCCTGATTGACCTCGTCCTGGAAGGTGACCACAAATCTGACTGGGTGAAAGTGAACTGTTCACAATAAGCGATTACCTAAACCTCCACTTGTAAAATGTTGAATAATCAAGTTTACGATTACATCATTGTGGGAGCCGGCGCGTCCGGAAGTGTGTTGGCCAACAGGTTAAGTGCCGATCAGGCTAACAGGGTTTTGCTGATAGAAGCGGGCGGCAGTGATCAAAATCCCGCAATTAAAGATCCGGCTGGCTTTGTAAGTCTCTGGGGATCCGAAATGGACTGGAAACTGGAAACCACGCCGCAGCCTGGTCTGGGTGGCCGCAGTATCACCATCAATCAGGGTAAGGTGCTGGGCGGCAGTACGTCGATCAATGCGATGATGTATGTGCGCGGTAATCCTGCCAATTTCGATCTCTGGGAGCAACTTGGCGCAGAAGGCTGGTCTTACAAGGATGTTTTACCATTTCTTAAAAAATCGGAAAACTTCGAAAACGGCGCTTCTGAATACCATTCCACCAGCGGGGAGCTCAGTATCCGCGACTGTCCTGACGAAGTAATGCGCTCTACGCATTTCCTGGAAGGCGCAACAGAGCTCGGCTACGACGGACCTTATTGGGATTACAATGGTGAACGCCAGGAAAACGGCGCCGCCCTTTTACAATTCCATATTGACAAGAACAACCGCAGGGACAATGGCGCATCTGCTTTTCTGGATCCCATTCAATCAAGACCTAATTTGACTATCCTTACTAATGCGCTGGTCAGCAAGATTCTGATTGAAAAAAACAAGGCATTCGGAGTTGAATTTGAAGCCGGAGCGCTTACCTGGAATGCACTTGCAGAAAAGGAGATCATTATCAGCAGCGGTGCACTGGCATCGCCCAAGCTGTTGCTGCTCTCGGGTATTGGTCCCGCCGCTGAATTGGAAGCACTTCAAATCCCGGTGATCGCCGACTTACCTGGTGTCGGGAAGAACTTGCAGGACCATTTGCAGCTTCCAATGATTTTCCGGTCGAAAATACCGATGCCGAATACAACCTTGCTGACGGGCAATGCCATTTTCCTGTGTACGAAAGAGGAGGGAGGACAGGTGGATTTGCAAATCAACTTTACACCCAGTCTCCCCCAGCCACTAGCACCTTTGTTACCTGATTTTGGCGGACCGATTTGCATTTTCCTGCCAATCCTCGTACAAGCAGAGAGCAGGGGAGAAGTTACGCTGCGCTCTTCCAATATCCGGGACGCGGCAATTGTCAATCCCAATTACCTGAGTGAGCCGGCAGATGTGCAGGTTCTTATCAAAGCAATTGAGATTGTCAGGAAAATAGCCGGTACCTCCAAGTTTGAACCGCTTAACGGAGGCGAAATGGTGCCCGGTGATGCCGATCCTGAAAGTTATATCCGCAGCCAGTGCTCCACATTATGGCACCCGGCCGGTACCTGTAAAATCGGAAACGATGAAATGGCCGTGGTAGATCCGCAGCTGCGGGTACGCGGGATACAGAACCTGCGCGTGGCAGATGCGTCGGTAATGCCGACGGTTACAAGCGGAAATACAGTAGCAGCTTGCTTTATGATTGGAGAAAAAGCAGCGGATATGATCCTCGCAGCAGACCGCTGAACTACCCGAAAGGCAGCGCATTGATTTACAAAAAAGACCCATAACCTCAATTCAAATACAATGTTGACACAAGAAGCGATTAAAGAACTGGCCATTGACTGGTACAAGAAACTGGACGTCCATGTTCCCATGGTAGAGGTATTGCCCTTGCTTGCAGATGCAGAGCTGGAAATGGTATTTCCCGAAGCGACAGTATACGGTTATGCCGGTTTTGAAGGTTGGTTCCAGCGCGTGATCCGCATTTTCTTCGATGAAGTACATACCGTGAAAAGTGTGGAGTCGGAGATTTCGGGTGATAAGGCTACCGTGAAAGTGGTAGTGCAATGGGAAGCAAGCGTGTGGAATGCACCTGAGCCTTTCAGCAAACGCATTAAATGCGATGCTTTCCAGACCTGGGAAGTGAAATTGAATGATGCAGGCAAAGTCATCATCAGCAAATACATCGTAGACGGACTCGAATACCACGAAGGTTCAGCTACACTTTAAAACGATCATTCATACCCTTATCCTTTTCACATCATGAAGAACGTACCTGATACCAAACTGGGTAAAATGTACAAAGAGCACATCCAGCACATTCTGGACAAGAATATCGATGCGCTTCTGGATCAATATACAGACGATGCGACGCTGATCAGCAGCTTCTCCAAATCGCCGGTCATTTACAAAGGCCGTGATCAGGTGAATGAGCACATGCAGGGCATTCTGGGTATCGACGGACTGGAAACTGAAATCGTTTTCTGGGCTGAGACCGAGAACCCCGAAACGCTGATGATCACCGAGCAGATCACCATGACAGTAGGCGGCGAAAAAAGCGAAATGCGCTTTGCCGATAGCTGGGTACTTGAAAATGGCAAGATAGCGATCCACTTCGCGGGAATGGTACAGCATCCGGACGGAACGCTGGCCTGAAAAACCGATTGATTCAGAACATTATTCTCAACTATATCTTAAAAATATGAAAGCGTTTTATGACGAGCAGGTAGCATTGCTGGCAGATCGTAATGCAGAAGTACTGGTTGACAAGCACTATGCAGCAGATGCAGAAATGATCGTGCTCAGCGGACCGGAGCCCATTGTTGCAAAAGGAGCGGAAGCGATCAAGAACCTCTTTTCAGGTTACCTTGAATATGTATACCGCGGCTTCATTTCAACAGAAAAATTTGCGACTACCGACGACAGTATCATGTTTGAAGCAACCATTGACACAGTCAACGGGCCAACCAGGATCTACGACGCGATGTTGCTGAAAGACGGAAAGATCATCAGACATTATTCAGGTCTGAAATAGCCTGGCGGATCTGGGTTTTTCCAAATCTAAATTTTACGTAACTCCTCTAAACGTGTTTCTCTATGAAACTTGCCGGAAAAAAGATCGGTATTCTGTTCGAAGCCGACTTCTTTGAGAACGAAATCTTCTACTACAAGTTCAGGTTCCCCGAGGAAGGTGCAGAAGTGCATTTCCTTTCCCGTCTCTGGGGCCAGGACAAGCTGACATTCATGGGCCACGAGTACCGTGCGCCAATGGATTGCTGGGAGACATTCGAGAACATGAGCGATGAAGAGCTCAGGACTTATGATGCCATTATCGTTCCCTCAGGAATGGTTTCCGACAGACTGCGTTACACGGAGGATGTTGAGAAAATCCCGCCTGCTACTGAATTTCTGAAACGCGTATTTGCTGAGCCAGGTATCCTGAAAGGCATTATTTGCCACGGTCTCTGGCTGGTAGCTCCTGCAACGGAGCTCGTGAGAGGCAGAAAGCTGGTTTGCCACAACAACCTGATCGGCGATGCCAAAGCCTACGGCGCCATTTACACGAATGAAGACGTGGTCGTGGATGGTGACCTGATTACGGGACGGTCGGGCGGACATGCCCATTTATTTGCCAAAAAGATCATTGAAACCCTTTCCGCAAACTGATATCAGTATGGACACAACTTTTTTCCATTTGGCTTTGACCGTCAAAAACCTGGTAAAATTCGAAGCGTTTTATGCTAAGCACTTCGGTTTTAAACGTGCCAGGACGATCAGTCTGGGCGATGACGCTGAGCTCGTTTTCCTTAAAAATGACCACAATATTTACTTCGAGGTCTTTCCGCCCGAGGAAGAACGTCCCATGGCGATGGCGGAAGCGGATGGTCCGCACTACCCGGGCCTGCGCCACATTGCATTCTCGGTGGAGGACATCGACGAAAAGCTCAGGTTAATGGGTGATGATGCAGTGATCACACTCGGCCCGCTTCATTTTGACGAGGTAATCGAAGGCTGGAAAACAGTCTGGCTGAAAGATCCGGAAGGAAACATTATTGAAATCACCCAAGGGTATCGAGACCAGGAAGGCGTGGGCGCATGACCCTTCGACCGCCATTTAAACTTCATAATCAGAACACCTTAACTATTTGAGCATGAATATAGATTTCACTTTTTCAGATACCATTGCAGGTTATATCACGGGATATAATGCAGAGGAACGGTGGTTCACGTTGGAAACTTCCGACAAAAGACCATTCAAGTTAAATCTGATCCCCTCCACTTACGCGCGCAGTGTTCAGAACCTGACAGAAGGCTGGCAGGATCCGGGCGACATTACGGCATTCCTTTCAACAAACGGACAGTATGTATTCGCTTACGGAACATTCTATCCGAATGCAGGTGAAAACGAAGCTGCATTTGAAGCACAGCAGCTGATTTTCCCTGGCAAAGAACCTAAGGTTTACCGCCACGAGGAGCAGAACTGGTGGATCACCCAGATCAGCTCCATTGCTTCCAGCTATCTGAAATGGCAGTTTGACTACCCTAAGGAGGAAATCAACTACAAGAACTACCGCACCATGTTGCATTTGGGAGGTTCTAAAAAAGGAGATTACCTCCAGGAGACAGATACGATTTCACGGATGGTGTACGGATTTGCATCCGCTTACCTTTTGACAGGAAAAGACGAGTTCCTCGAAGGTGCAGAGCTGGGTACCGAATACCTGCGTGACCACATGCGCTTCTTCGATCAGGACGATGACCTGGTTTACTGGTACCACGGACTCAAAGTGGAAGGTCAGAAGGAGACGAAATTGCTTACTTCCGAGTTCGGTGACGACCTGGACGCACTTCCAATGTACGAGCAGATCTACGCATTGGCAGGACCAACACAAACTTACCGCATTACGGGTGACCAGCGCATCCGCGATGATATCGACAAGACCATTGATCTTTTCGAAAAATACTTCAAAGATCACAATGGCGAAGGTTATTTCTCTCACCTGCACCCGATCACACTGGACGCGCATGAAGAATCGCTCGCGCACAACCGGGCGCGCAAAAACTGGAACTCGGTAGGAGACCACGCGCCTGCGTACCTGATCAACCTGTACCTGGCAACAGGCGAGAAAAAGCATGCAGACTTTCTGGAATATACTTTTGATACTATTACAAAGTATTTCCCAGATTACGAAAACAGCCCGTTCGTTCAGGAGAAATTCTTCGAAGACTGGAGTAAAGACCAGACCTGGGGATGGCAGCAAAACCGCGCAGTAGTAGGTCACAACCTCAAAATTGCATGGAACCTGATGCGTCAGCAGTCTTTGACACCAAAAGATGAGTACGTAGACTTCGCCAAGAAAATCGCTTCCCTGATGCCGGAAGCAGGATCAGATCAGCAGCGCGGCGGCTGGTACGATGTGGTGGAAAGAGTGAAAAAAACCGGCGGAAAGCACCAGTTTGTGTGGCACGACCGTAAAGCGTGGTGGCAGCAGGAGCAGGCGATCCTTGCTTACCTGATCATGTACGGGGTTCTGGGAGACGAAGAATATGAAAAACAAGCACGCGAAGCAGCTGCATTCTACAATGCATTCTTCCTTGATAATGACGATGGCGGTGTTTACTTCAACGTGCTTTCGAATGGAATGCCTTACCTGCTGGGTACAGAGCGTTTCAAGGGAAGCCACTCAATGAGCGCTTACCACAGTACGGAACTATGCTATCTGTCAGCGGTTTACATTAACCTGTTGATCACAAAACAGCCTACGTACTTCTACTTCAAGCCTTATCCAAACGGCTGGCCGGACAATATCCTCCGCGTTTCACCGGATATCCTTCCTGAGGGCAGCATTTACATCAGCGAAGTGTTTATCAATGATCAGCCTTACGATAACTTCGATGCACAGGCATTGACGGTGACACTTCCGGAAACAGAGGAGCGTCTGCGGGTGAAAGTACAAATCAGTCCTAGTAAGTAAATGGGTATCGGCTTTCGGCTATCGGCTTTCAGACATCGGCTTTTTTGAGAATAAAAGACTTTGATTACTGATTGCCGACTGCCGAAAGCCGACAGCCAAAACTAACCGCTGCAAACTATGAAAGTAACTATTACCGAACAGGACGATATTACGGTACTACAGGTAACGGGTGATATTGACAGCAAGACCGCTCCCGAGTTTGAGAGAAACGCACGTGCGGCGACTGATTCAAGTAAAAAGATCGCCATTGACCTGACGGAAGTCGGATTTATGTCGAGTGCAGGGCTGCGTGTGCTGCTGATGGTGTACAGAAACATCCGCGCCCAGAACGGGAATGTGGTACTGGTCGGTGTTTCCGAGGATATCCAGGACGTGATGTCGACTACCGGTTTTATCAACTTTTTCACGATCGTTGAAACGGTGGACGAAGCGCTTGTCATTCTTAAACAAGACTAAGCTATGGCAACAGATATCAGGATCGACTATTACCCGACCCATGAGCAGCAGGGCATTAAATTCCGGAGGGGACACGTGCTTCCTTTCGGAGCTACCATGGTGCCCAACGGGATCAATTTCAGCATCTATTCCAGTGAAGCAATCGATTGTACACTGGTTTTGTTTGAAAGAGGTGAAGCGCAGCCTTTCGCGGAGATCCGTTTTCCGGAAGAGTTCCGCACAGGTAACGTGTATTCCATGATCGTTTTTGATCTGGATTACGAGCGGCTTGAATACGGTTACAGAATGGACGGTCCGTTCAAACCCGAGGAAGGTCACCGTTTTGACAAAAACATTATACTCAGCGATCCTTACGCGAAAGCGATCGCGGGTCGTGATACCTGGCTGGCTACACCCAATTGGGACAACATTTATCCGTATCGTTCCAGGCTTGTTTTTGAGGATTTCGACTGGGAAAATGACCACCCGCTCGAAACGCCCATTGAGGACCTGGTAATTTATGAAATGCACGTGCGCGGGTTTACCCAGCACCCTTCATCAAATGTCAAAAATCCGGGAACATTCGCCGCGATCCGCAGTAAAATAGCCTATCTCAAAGAGTTGGGTATCAACTGTGTGGAGCTGATGCCGATTTATGAGTTTGACGAATGGGAAAACAGCCGTGAGAACCCGGCAACCGGCGGTTTGATCGTCAATTTCTGGGGTTATAGTACTGTCAACTTCTTTTCTCCCAAAGCAGGTTATGCTGCTACCGGGAAGTTTGGAATGCAGGTGGATGAGCTGAAAACGCTGGTCAAAGAGCTGCACAAGAACGGTATCGAGGTCATGCTCGACGTGGTTTTTAACCACACAGCTGAAGGCGATCACCGGGGACACACGATTTCGTTCCGAGGAATCGACAACAAAACGTACTACATGCTTACCCCGGAAGGTTATTACTTCAACTTCTCCGGAACCGGGAATACATTGAACTGTAACAATCCCGTGGTGCGCAACATGGTACTCGACTGTTTGCGCTACTGGGCTGCTGACTACCACATTGACGGCTTCCGTTTTGACCTCGCCGCCATTCTCGGCCGCGACCAGAACGGCGCGCCGCTAAGCAACCCGCCATTGCTCGAATCACTCGCTTACGATCCGATCCTTGCCAAATGCAAGCTCGTGGCCGAAGCCTGGGATGCAGGCGGTTTGTACCAGGTAGGGTCATTCCCGGCATACGGTCGCTGGGCTGAATGGAATGGTAAATACCGCGACGGCGTACGCAAATTCCTCAAAGGGGATGAAGGTATGATCGGCGATATTGCCCAGAGCATTCAGGGCTGGCCGGACCTGTACTACTACCGCGGCCCGACAGCCAGCATCAATTTCATCGCCTGCCACGACGGCTTCACGCTTTATGATCTTTTTGCCTATAACGAAAAGCATAACGAAGCGAATGGGGAAAATAACAACGACGGAGGTAACGACAACCATTCATGGAATTGCGGCGTAGAAGGTGAAACGGATGATCCGAACATCAACCAGCTCCGTCACAAGCAGATCAAGAATGCATTGTCGATCCTGATGGTAAGTCAGGGCGTACCGATGATTTTGTCGGGCGACGAAATGGGCGTGACCAAAAACGGGAACAACAATACCTACTGTCACGACAACGAACTGAACTGGGTGGACTGGGGCCTGTTGGAAAAGAATGCGGATTTGTTTAATTTTTCAAAACACATCATGCACTTCCGGAGAGCGCACCCTGTACTACGCAGCCGGACGCACTTCCAGCACCGCGACTACGTAGGAAGCGGCTATCCTGATATCAGTTTTCATGGTACACAAGCCTGGCATGCAGACTTCTCTGCATCAAGCCGCTGCCTTGCATTCATGCTCGACGGTGCGCACGCCAAAGGTGGCACTATCGTAGACGATACCATTTACGTTGCACTCAATTCCTATTGGGACGCACTTTATTACGAGCTCCCGCAGCTGCCAAACGGCCGCAGCTGGTACCTCTCCGTAAACACCGACATGCCCTCAGGCCAGGACATTTACGAAATAGGCAAAGAGCCAAAGCTAGACGATCAGGGAAGATTCCTGGTAGGTGGCAGGGCGACGGTGATTTTGGTTGGGAAGTAGGATGTAAAAGGAGGACGGAGGAAAGGGAGGATGGAGGAAAGGAAATGCTTGACACCCTGAGCGCAGTCCCTTTTGTCACCCTGAGCGGAGTCGAAGGGCACTTCCGGACGGCGTTGTCGCTCTCCCCTTCGACTCCGCTCAGGGTGACAAAGTCAATTAATTGAGAAGAACTCTTAAAAATTAGAACATTCAAAAACATCATTATCATGGCATTTCAAATAGAATCAGTTATTGAGGATCAGGTTGCGAGGTTGACTTTGCATGGCGAGCTGGATTCGCTTTCGGCGCGTGTATTTCAAACTGAAATAGAGAAAATCGCTAATCAGCCCATTGATTCACTCGTGCTCGATATGGAAGAGCTCGACTTTATGTCGTCTGCGGGCTTGCGCGTGTTGATTTACTCCAAACAAAAGATCGGTCCGAAACTGGCTATCTACATCGTCAAACCACAGGAGCTGATTGTAGATACCCTGACAAAAACAGGTCTGCAGCACAGCGTGACAATTGTTGATCAATATCCAGTTTAACAACCGAAAAAATGGAGTCGAAAAGTTTTCCCGGCAATGTGGATTCGCTGGATTCATTACGGGGATACGTAGGTGAGCTTGCGGAAAAAGCGGGGCTGGCTAAAAAGCCGACTTACGCCCTCAAACTGGCAATCGATGAAATCGCGACCAACATCATCCTGTATGGATACCAGAATGCAGGGTTGGAAGCAGACTTTGATGTGCTGAGCGAGATAACCGAAAGTAAGCTGATCGTGACCCTCGAAGATATTGCCGCGCCTTTCGATCCGCTGGCCAAAGAGCTGCCCGGTTCCGACGATCTTACCAAATCCTTGGAGGAGCGCGAAATCGGCGGCCTGGGTATTTTCCTCACAATCAATGGAGTGGATGATTTTTCCTATGAGTATGTGAATGGAAAGAACCGAAATAAGTTTGTTATGAATATAGGTGCAACCGAGTAAGTATGGTTGATAAGTCTACGCTCACGAATCCATTTCCCGGTTTAAGAAGTTACGACTATGAAGATCACGCGCTGTTCTTCGGAAGGGATTCGCATATCCGTGAGCTGACAGGTAAATTGCTGGATGGGCGGTTTCTTGCATTAATCGGTTCATCTGGCAGCGGTAAGTCTTCGCTGATCAAGGCGGGCCTTATTCCCTCCCTGGAAGGTCAGGCGGGTGGCTCGCTTTGGAAAGTTGTGATTTTCAGACCGGGTGGTAATCCGGTCAGGAGCTTTGCGCTTGCTTTGAAAGCTGCCATGCGCACCGAAGATCCTGAATGGGACGAACGGGACCCTGCGCAGCTTGAAAAAGAGTTTTCCAAAAATCCGCAATCAGCACTTAACCTGCTTTCGACCATTCGCGATCGCAGGATTTTGCTGGTTATAGACCAGTTTGAGGAGCTTTTCAGGTACGAGCTTGCCGATGAGGACACCGGGAAAAGCAGTACTGCCGCATTTGTTCAATTGCTGCTGGCTTTGATAAACCAGCGGCAATTGCCTATTCACGCCGTGATCACCATGCGGTCGGACTACCTCGATCACTGCACGGAGTTTAACGGGTTGACAGAAGTAATCAACAGAGGCTATTACCTGTTGCCGAAAATGAACCCTGCCGAGTTGCAGCAGGTGATTGAAGGTCCGGTGAGTGCTTTTGGCGCAACCATCGAGCCCGAACTAGTAGCCACTCTGCTGCGGGAACTTGCCGAAAATCCCGACTACCTGCCCATTCTGCAGCATGCGCTGATGCGCACCTGGGAGCGCTGGCGTAGTACCAAAGCCAATGCAGTACCCGTGTCGCGCTCGGATTATGAGGCGATCGGGACGATGCAGCAGTCCATTACCATGCACGCGGAAGAAATTTTCACCCAGCAACTGGATGAAAAACGACGGATCGCGGCAGCAAAACTTTTCAAATCGCTGATCGTGCTCGGGCCGAGTGACACTTCGTCCCTGCACCCGACCGCGTTAAAAGAAATTATCCAGATCACCGGGATACCCGACTACCTGCTCATTGATGTGATCATGGTTTTTAGGAAAAACGGCGTCTCGTTCCTGACCCCGAAACCGGGTGTTAAAATTGATCACGATTCCATTATCGACGTTTCCGTAGAGAAGATCCTGACCTTCTGGGACAGGTGCCGGAAGTGGATTGAGGAGGAACTGGAATCTGCCAAACTATACAAACAACTGAGTTATTCAGCCCTTCTCTACCAGGAAGGGCGTACTGGGTTATGGGTGAACCCGGAGCTGGCAATGGGATTGAAATGGCTGAAAGAAAGCGAGCCTACACTGGAATGGGCGCAGCGGTATGATCCGTTTTTTGAGCGCGCCATTAATTTTCTCGACTATAGTAAAAAGCAATATGAGCTTGAAGTAAGGCTCAAAGAAGACCGTCAGAAAAGGGAACTGCGGAAGGCGCGGGTATTTGCCTCGGTACTGGGGATCAGCTCGCTGGTTTCCCTGTTGTTCCTGATCGTGGCATTGGTACTCCGGACGCAGGCGCAGCAAAGTGAGAAAACGGCACTGGAAAAGGAAAGTCTGGCACTGGAAGAAAGAAAAAGAGCCGAAGACCAAACTCGCGAAGCCATTTCTCAAAAGAAAATCGCCGAGCAGCAAGGTACATTTGCCGAACTTCAGAAAGCATTGACAGAGGAGCAAAAATCGATTGCAGTAAGAGAGCAGGAGAAGGCAGTAAAGGAAAGCATTGCAGCCAAAGCGGCACGCCAAGTGGCTGAGGAACAGAAGGTACAGGCGGATAATGCGCGGCGTGCGGCAGTTCAGTCACAAAAAGAAACCGAAGTACAAAAGGAATATGCAGTAACTGCACAACAAGAATCGGAGCGCCAGAAAGTACTGGCGCAGCGCGCGCAAAAGGAAGCTGAAACTTCACGTAACGACGCATTGAAACAGCGCTCGAAAGCAGTTGCGCGGTTTATTGCCATTCAGTCTTTCCAAATGCCGGCCGGCGACGATCTGGCTGCATTGCTGGCATTGAAAGCTTATGATTTTAATTTGAAAAATGGCGGTGAACGTGAAAACCCGGACATTTTTAATGCATTGTCCAAAGCAGCGGGAGCGAAGGCTACGCTGATCGGGCACAATGATATCGTGCGGGTAGTGGCCGAGTCGCGGCCCGGTAACCCGACTTTTGCAAGTGCGGGCGACGATGACGTTGTCAATCTCTGGAACTACCTCGTACCTGCCACCAGGCCGGTCACATTCCGGAACCCGCGGCAGACTTTCAAGAGTATCCGCTCGCTCTATCTCACTCCCGACGGTAAAGCCGCATTTACAGGTTCATCAAACGGGCAGCTTGTCCGATGGGATAATTTTGCACCCGGCAGCGCACCTACAAAAACGCTGGTGGCGCACGACGGGATCATTCTTTCATTGATAAACAGGGAAGTGAACAGCAAGCCCCGCCTGATTTCTACCAGCTCTTCGGGACAGGTGAGAATATGGGATATCAGTGATAAAAAGCTGGATATTATTAAAAACATCAGTCTTGGCGCGGAGATTTCCTGCGTGGCTGCATTGCCAGGCAGTCCGTACCTGTTTTTCGGTACGGGAACCGGTAAGATCATGCGACTGGACCTGGATAAGGCCGATGCAAAACCCACGGAATACAATACCGGCAATATGCGCGGAAGGCTGATTTCAATGGCACTGGCGCCCGACGGCAAGCAGCTGTATTTCGGGACAAGTACGGGAATGCTTTATAATGCAAGAATGCAGGGAGACGAACCTGTGGCCAATTCAATTTCGGGAACGCAGGGAACGCATACTTCCGGGATCACCAAAATTGCATTTACCCCTGACGGAAGCCGCATTGCAACGGCCTGCTATGACTGGAAGATCCGGATCTGGAGCACGAGGGAAGATCTTTCGAAGCAGCAACCGGTGGTACTGAACGATTTCGATTACTGGGTGATGGATATCCGGTTTACCGGCGACGGAAATAAGTTACTGGCAACCGGTGCCGACAAAACGGTTCGGGTATGGGATATCAATTCCGCGGACCTGTTTGCCGAGGTTTCCAGGAAAGTTAAAAGGGATTTGACAGAAGAAGAATGGGACCAATATATCGGCAAGGATATTCCTTACGAAAAGCTTTCCCGAAATATCAGATAGGCACGCGATGAAGCAATTTTTACTACTCATTTTTACCGGCATACTGGCACTTACCCAAAGTGCATTCGCGCAAGGCGACTGCGACGCGTCGGTGATCGTTCCCGAGGCTGACAGGAAGTACAGGACCGGCAATTTCGATGAGGTATTTCAGACATTGAATCCTTGTCTGAAAACAAAGTTCTCTCCCAATGCGCAGGTGCAGGGCTACAAGATCATTGCATTGACTTACCTGGCGCTCGACTCGCTTCCCCAGGCGGCACAGGCTGTACGCAACCTGCTGATCGCCAACCAAAACTATGAACCTGAGTTTTCGGCCTTGCCGCAGTTCAAAGACCTGGTGGCACAGCAAAAGGACCTGATGGACCGCATTATCCAGATTACATCGGTTTCGAAAAAAGCGGAAAACCTGTTGCAGGTACCTGCTACCGTAACAGTTTTGACGCAGTCTGACATTATCAAAAGAGGTTACAAGGACCTGACCCAGATGCTGAGCGACATTCCGGGCTTTGATGTGATACGGGGCAATGGGCCTTCATATGTTACATTCTATCAGCGCGGGTACCGCTCCACTTCCAATGACCGCACGATTTTGCTGGTGGACGGCGTAGAAGAAAATGACCTGAATTCAGACAATATCCCCATTTCACGTCAGTATGCATTGTCGGATATCGAGCGGGTGGAAGTCATTTACGGACCGGCTTCGACTATGTACGGTGCCAATGCATTTATGGGGGTAATAAACCTGATCACGAAGCGGTATCTGGACAGGGAAATGCCGGAAGGCAAGAAAGTGGACGTTTCGGCTACCGGCCAGGTGCGGTACGGGTCTTTAAACACAAAGCTTGTAGATGGTGTGGTAACCATGCGCACCAAGGACGTCGCAGTTTCTGTCACTTCCCGTTATTTTTCATCCAATGAGCTGGATTACAGTAAGTACCGTGAGTGGGATTATTCGCCGAGGACAGTGGACAGTTATCCCGGTCAGCAAAATTTATCGGGCGCTGCCGCGCAGACCTACTATAACAATAACAAGCTATCGACCCTTTTCCCGAACAGCGACTTGTACCAGGTGGGAACCGATGCAGCTGGCGCGGTGAATGCATTGAGCCTGACGCCGGCTGGCAAGGCAAAAGCGGCTGCACTGGACAATCAGTATCTATTTCAAGCCAATGTGAATGGAAACCCCGTTGAGTTCAATGATGATTCTCGTAATTTCTACCTTCGGGCGAAGATCGAGTTCAAGGATTTCATGCTGTCGCTTTTGACCTGGAAAACAGATGAAGGTGCTACTCCCTGGTACACCAACCGCTCCCGTATTGTTACCAAAGACCTTTCAAGGTGGGTAGCTAACAACAAGGCATTTTCATTGACTTATAACAAATACCTGTCTGACAAAGTCCAGATCCTGAACCTGACTTCCTACCGTCTTCATGAACTGAATGGCGCGACGAACCTGCCGACTTACCGCGGGTATTTCAATGGAAGCTATGGGATTATTGACCTTTTGAACGAAATAAAACCTACTTACGCGACGCCATACTGGTACCGTGTTTCCAACCAGCTCAGGAACGAGTTCCGTGTGCTTTGGACACCGCTGCCTAAGTTGGATATCAACAGCGGTATTGAAATCAGGAACAGCATTATTCAGGCCAACTACATTACCTCGCAGGTGGAGGGTGCCGACGAATTTGGCAGGCCCGATTCGACACTGGCCGGCGGCGATAATTTCCGAGTGTTTGATATGGGCGTATTCAGTCAGGGGACTTATAACTGGTCCGATCACCTGAAAATGGTACTTGCCGGCAGGCTGGATTATAACCAGATCCGATCGAATGGCGGTTACGGTTTTGTATTCAATCCGCGGCTGAGCCTTATCTATTCGCGGGGCATGTTTGTGTTCAAAGGGATTTATGCAGAAGCATTTAAAGACGCGTCTTATCTTCAAAAATACGCAACAAGCCGCGAGCGCTTGCTCAACAACCCGACGCTGCAGCCCGAGCGCGTGAAGAATGTGGAAGGTAGTGTGGCAGTCCGGTTCAGCAAAGCGCTTTCAGCAAACATCGCAGGTTACATTGCCAATTACAGCAATGCGGTGGGGTTAGCAACTGCTCAGGCGCCTGGCGGAGGAAGTACTACCCAGTTCCAGGCATTAGGCAAGCAGCGCATTATCGGCCTGCAATCGGAGGCGCGTTATGATGTAAAAAGCCTGAATATCTGGGGCAATTTCACATACAGCAACCCGCGCGATCTCAGCAAGGTGGAAGGTCAGAAAATCCCGGTCAGCGACGTGGCGCCCTGGTCGGCCAACCTCGGCGCAGTGTACGAGCCCGTCAAAAACCTGAGCATCAGCATTACCAACAATTACATCAGCGCGCGGAAATCAGGCGCGGGTACTTCGGGCAGCAGCAACCCGATCACGCGTTTTCCCGCTATATACCTGCTCAATTCCGCAATTACTTACCAGAATATCCTAAACCATCTCAGCTTGCAGGTGCAGATATCCAATGTGTTGAACACCGAATATTTTGTGCCTGGCATTCGTGCGGCGGAAGGGGTAACCTCTGCTTCGCGGTATCCCCAGGAACGCAGGACTTTTTCTATTGGCTTGCTGATCGATACAAACCGAAAATGATACTCAACAAATGAATGCAATAGTAAACGCTCCTCTTTTAATGAATACAAGGTTTGAAATCAAAAACTCAGAATTCCTGCTCACGAAGCTGGACTACCCTGAGCGGCTGGATGAAATGGGCGCATTGCGCGTGCTCGCCTGGAAAGATGAAAAAGGGATCAGTCAGGATTTTTTCTCGCATAAAGCCTGGCTTGACGACGACGACCTGCGTGCACACCATTGGATTATTACGCATGAAAAAACAATCGTTGCGGCCGCCCGGTTGAGTTTTCATAAAGATTATAGTTCGGTACCCCATGCAAATCTGTTCGATGAGGCGCTGCTCGGCGCTTATGCGCAGGGTCCGTTTGCTTCGCTGAACAGGCTGGTAGTTGCGCCGGGATACCGTGGCAATGGGTTTTCTTCCATTCTCGATGAAACGCGGATTGAATTTGCCAGGGCGCAAGGCGCGCGGGCGATCATTGCACAACCTGTCGAGTCGCGCATTAAACCGCTGGAAGATCTTGGATTTATATACCTGGGCAAAATCAAGCCCCTTTTTCAGATGCCGGAGCGGCAAATTTATTTCATGATCAAAGAACTGGTTCATTAATTTGAAAAGACTGGCGGACATATCGCTGATGCTCAACGTCAGAAAAGGGGAGGGTAACCTCGTCACCTTACTGATGGCTTACTCTTTCTTCATGGGAGGGGCTACTGCCTTGTTTTACACGGTAGTAGCCTCCTCATTCCTGATCAGCTTCGACCGGCTCATGCTGCCGCAGGTGTACATTGTCGGTGGCGTCTTTACTTACCTGCTCGGTCTGGGTGTGACGCGGCTACAAAAGTTAATGGCATTTGACAAGCTGGCCGAGAGAATGCTGTTTTTTCTGATCAGTTCGATTGTCGTTTTTCTGGTTACATACCATTTAACCGGCAGCAGATGGGTTTTCTTTGTACTCTTCATCTGGAACCGCGTTTTTGTACTTGTGAATGGGGTTACTTTCTGGGCGGTTGTTGTGAAGCTGTTCAATTTGCAACAGTCCAAAAGACTTTCGTCGCTGATCAACACCGGCGATGTATTTTCCTCGGTGATCATGTACCTGGCGGTGCCTGGCCTGGTTAAGATCATTCCTACGGACTCACTGCTCGTCGTAGCCGTCGCATTCCTGATCGTTTGCAGTTTTTTACTCAGGAAAATCCATCAGAGATACGTAGCCAATGCAAGCACAAAACCTGCTGAGACAAGTACCGTCGAAAAGGCGGGCGAGGCGGCGGTGGACCCGTCTTATTACCGCAATATCTTCCTGCTTGCATTGCTGCCAGTTTTTGCGCTGTTCTATGTGGAGTACATCTTTTTCACAGAATCCCGGGCAATTTTCACGGACAAAGGTTCACTTGCCAGCTTTCTCGGGGTGTTTTTCGGTATATCTTCTATTCTCGAATTTTTTATAAAAACCTTCCTTTATAACCGCCTGATCAGCAAGTTCGGTTTGAAGCTGGGTATTTTGATATTGCCCGCGAGCCTGGTTTTCAGCTTTGCCGTTTCCGTGATCTACGGTCTCGGCTACGATACTGCCGGGATATTTTTCGCCTGTGTGGCTTTGTCAAGATTTTTCATGAGCGCCATTCGGAAAGCGATCAGCGAGCCGGCTTACCAGTCATTGTACCAGCCCATTCCTGCCAAATTCAGGCTCAATATCCAGGGCAGGATCGAAGGAAGAGCCAAGGCAATCGGCGGACTGGCGGCGGGGATATTGCTGCTGATACTGGTCAATTTCGCCAATCTGAGTGCGTTGCAGCTTTCGATTGTGTTCCTGATCGTCGCAATCGGTTGGGCAGTAGCTTCATTCACGGGCCAGAATGCTTACAAGAAAGCGGTGCGTGACAAAGCTTTCGTATTCCCGACGCGTTCAAAGCGCTCAGCCGAATACAAACCTGAGCTACAGGAAGTGGAAAAGCCATTTGATCTGCTGATCAGGCAGGTTTTTTCCAAAGATGAAAAGGAGCGGATTGAAGCGGCTGTCGGGTTCGGAGGGTCTAATCGTTTTTTGTCTTATAAATACCTGATCCCACTGTTGGAGGACCCAAGTCCTGCTGTTCGCAAGGCGGCTATTTACACGGCGGGCGAGTTACGCAGGCCTGAGTTGTGGCCTTATCTGATGGAGCAAATGGAGATAGACAGGTACTATTCCGTTGCATTCGCGGCACTGGCCAAATCGGGCACACCGCTTTTGAAATACATTGAAAAGACCTTTCTGAGCAACAATGACAACCGGTACCGGCAGCTTCACCTGATCAAGCTGGTGGAAGAATTTGGCAATGCCGAGGCTTTGCGGTTTTTGAGGAGAAATCTTGAAAGTCCTAACCGGTTTGTGAAAGATAAGGTACTCGACGCGCTCCGCAACCTGCATTATGTATGTAATACCACCGAGCGGACATACCTGCTGAACGAGCTCGATGAGCATTTGAAAACATTCACCTGGCTGCTGGCAGCGCAAACTGATCTTGACCAGGATTATGACGCGTCTTCGCAAATGATGCAGAACCTGGAACGTGAGAAGCAGCGCATTATTTTCAAGGCATTTACGGTGCTGGAAGTGGTATTTGGTTCAAGATTTCACGCTATTACTTTGCTGAGAGGCGAGCAGGCTACCGACGCCCGCGACTATCTCACGGAGATTTCCGATTTAATGCTGCCGGAGAATGTAAAGAACAAGGTGCTGCCTTATCTCGACAGCGACTCTCGCGAAGAGATGTTCCGCAGGTATAACGAGATTTTCCCGCAGGCGCAGCTCACCGTCGAAGAGCGTTTGAAGGACGTGATCAACAAGGATTATACGCGCATTTCAAGGTGGACAAAGGCGGTTGCGATTAAAGAACTGAAACATTTTCCTGCCGGAAATGTGACGGATATACTGGTCTCCAATGCGGTTTCACATTCCAAGGTAATCTCAGAAACTGCTTTCTACGTGCTCAGGATCGTTAATCCGCCTCGGTTTCGCTCGGTGATGCATGTGATGACACGGGACAATGACAAGTTTCATATACAAATCATGAAGCCGCTTGAATGGCTGGCTACGGAAGAAGATCTGCTGATCTGCAAGCTGCGCCGCCTGCGGGATACGCCGGGCCTGGAAAAGCTTCTCAATGGAGAATTGCAGAAGATCCTGCTCAATTCGGAGTATTTCAAGGAAGATGAAGGCGAGGTGATCGATTTACGGAAACATACCAGCCGGCCGGACTTGTCGGTGCTGGTTACTTGCGGGAAGCTGCTCTTCTCGAAAGCCGGGGTGATCGGTGCAGGTGAGATCAGGAGCGTGGACGAGCTGAAAGCACTGGGCGCGGCAATGATCCCTAATGTGTTGGAGGAAACGGAGTTTTACATTGTAGAAGACTATCTGTTAAAAGATTTGAACATCAGACATCACGTGGCACCGGAAACAGTAACAGCATAACGGAGGCAACGGATTAGCATTAATAAGTACATGGACCGAAGGTTTGATCAGATGAAGAATTTATGGCTTGGATTTTGGCTGGTTTGCCTGAGTGCTGTGTCAGTACTGGCGCAGGGCGGAAGCGCGGCTATGCGGGAGACGGGCCGGCCGATGTTCGGCTTTTACCAATCTTCCGAATACCACGCACACGACCAGAACTTCGGCATTACGCAGGATAGTACCGGCATGATGTATTTTGCCAATTTCGCCGGCGTGCTGGAATTTGACGGCGTTTCCTGGAACACCATTCAAACTGAAAATGTGACGCGGGTATCTGCCCTGAAAACCGACAGAAAAGGCCGCGTGCTTGTGGGGGCTAATGGAGAATTCGGGTACCTCGCTCATGACAGTCTGGGTGTGCACCGCTTTGTGAGCCTTTCTGCGAAACTGAAAGATAAGCCCGGCCAGATCATACAGATACTGCCTGCGAAAGCCGGCGCCTGGTTTATTTCCGATCAGACCAACTTTTTTTGGGACGGCAGGAATGTGAAAGCTTACAAACACGGGCTGTCCATTCAATCCGCATTTGCGTTTGGAGAGGGTGCCGTGATTTATGCCAAAAACAAGGGTTTTCTGTTGTTGAATGAAGGTAAAGTTTCAGGGGTGACGATCGCGCCCGACGTAGCTGCATTGCTGGATCTGGTTGCGGTTGTGCCGCTTACCGCAAATTCGGCTATGCTGCTCACCACCAGTCAGGGCGCCTATCTCCTGAAAGGTAACCGCATTGAAAACATCGCCGGAAACGCCAACCCGGTTTTGATCAGCAACAAAGCCACCACCGCGGTGAAGATGGAGGACGGCAAGATCGCGATCAGTATGGCGGCAAACGGAATGCTGATCGTTAACCCGGACGGGACAATCGCATACCCGGTTTATGCTTACGGAGATATCGAAGACAGTCAGGTTACTGCTATGTTCAGCGACCGCGAGCACAATCTCTGGCTTGCATTGAACAACGGAATTGCACGTTTCGATCTGCCTTCTCCCATATCCGTTTTCGACGGTAACTCAGGGTTAAAAGGCTCCGTGACTGCGGTAACGCGATTTGATAACAAGCTGATCGTAGGAACATTGAACGGGCTTCACGCCATTGAAAATAACCGGGTTACACATTTTACTGCATTTCCGGGGAGCTGCCTGGGGTTCAGTGAGGCGGGCGGGTATTTGTACATTGCCTCAAATAAAGGGTTGTTTCAGCTAAGTAAAACCGGCGCGCTGACGACGTTATCCAATGATTTTTCGCTCACTGTAACTGCTTCCCAGGATGGTACCAGGCTTTTTGTAGGCTTGCAGGATGGATTGGCTGTTTACAAAAAGTCGGGCAGCGGCTGGCAAAAGGAAAGGATCAAGTCGGTTACTGAACAGATTACCGGCATTACTGAATTTCCGGCTGGTACATTCTGGCTAGAAACGCTTTCGAACGGGATCTTCAAATTTGACTACGCGACGGGCTCGGCACGTAAGTTCTCCGCCACGCAGGGTATCAGCAGCCCGCTTTACAATAAGCTGGCCGTTTTTGGAGACCGGCTGATTGTTACCAACAAGGATGGGCTTTTTGAATACCAGTCCAATGCAGACCGCTTTGTACGCGCCGGCTGGCTCTCTGAAAAAGCCTGGTTTGATCGGGTGCAGGGCGACGGTGCAGGAAATATCTGGACCACGCGCGGAGACAAGAAGTCGGTAACTTTTTTCAGGAAAAAGGGGCAAAGCAATGTATTTGAGCTGATTGAAAAACCTTTTTTGCCCATTGCCGCTATCCCGTTCCAGGTGATTTATCCCGATAACAATGGGGTAGCCTGGCTGGGTGGTGACCAGGGATTGTACCGGCTCGATATGCGCCTGAGTGAACAGCATCTTCTCAACTATCCCGTGCTGATCAGAAATGTAAGCACGCCAGACGGCGACCTTCCCATTGCCCGCGATGCGGATCGGGACAGGCTAAGTCTCGACCACAAACAGAACAGCCTTATTTTTGAATTTGCATTGCCCAGCTTCCACAGTAACCAGGAAGTATCTTACCAGTATCTGCTCGAAAACTATGACAAAGGCTGGTCAGAGTGGAGTACCATTGCGCGGAAGGAATACAGCGGGCTGCCTTCCGGAAGCTACGTTTTCAAGGTGCGGGCGCGGGATATTTATGGTAACATCTCCAAAGAGGCTGCATTTCCCTTATTTATACAAACACCCTGGTTCAGGCAATGGTACATGATCGCGCTTTACGCCATCGTGTTTGCGGTCATGATTTACTATGTCGTGCGCTGGCGCCTGCGGGCCATAATCCGCGAAAAGGAGGAACTGGAAAACCTGATCCGCGAGCGCACGGAGGAAGTGGTGAGCCAGAAAGAAGAACTCGAACACCAGTCCGAGGAACTGTCTGCGACGAATGATCAGCTGGAAAGGATTGATGAATTTGTGAAGTCGATCAATGGAGAAGTAAATACCGGGAAGTTGTTCCAGCTGGTACTCGACAGGCTTTGTGAGTTTCAGAATGTGGACGGCGCTTCTGCATTGATATATAATAAAGCCACTGACTGTTACCAGTTTATCGCATTGGCTGGCGTGATTGAGCGTGCCGATGTGGAAGATGTACAGCTCTCCGCAGCCGAGGCAGAACAACGCTACGTAGCCGGTGCAGACGAGGTTTACGAGGATATATTTTTGAAAAACAATTTCAGGCACCAGAATACAAACCGGTCGGTGAGCGAGGTATTCTCGCCAAAGTCACTGATCAGTATCCTGATCCGGGTGGATGGGGACGTAAAAAGTTACATTACCCTCGAAAATATGGACCGCGAAAACGCATTCGGTGAGCGCGACTTTAATATGGTCAAGAACCTGAAAGAGCATTTGATCGGGGCTTATATCAAAACAAACATTCTTGAAGATCTCGAAAACACACTTTCAAACCTGAAATCCACACAGGAAGAGTTGATCCGGCAGGAGCGCCTGGCTTCTGTGGGTAGTCTTACAAAGGGTATTGTGGACCGAATTCTCAATCCATTGAATTACATCAACAACTTCTCGCAGTCGTCGGGCAAGCTGTTGAAAGAAATTACGGAAGTGACTGATAAACATCAGGATACTTTATCGGAAGATGAAAAAGATGACCTGGAAAGCGGCTTTGAAATGCTGCAAAAAAACCTGGAAAAGATATACGAGCACGGAAACAGTACCACGCGCATTGTGAAGGATATGCAGAAGCTGCTCAAAGGGAAATCAACGGAGTTCTTTGAAACAGATCTTAATCCTTTTCTGGAATCGAAGTCGAAATCAGCGATCCAGGAAGTGCTGGCGGAATATAAGGACGCGAAGATCAAGCTGGTTTTTGCATTGAATGCGGAGCCGGTGCGCGTCAGTCTGCTGCCTTACGAATTTGCACAGGTACTCACCAACCTGATCAGCAATGCGTGTTATGCGGTCATTGAAAAGACAAAGTTCGACAAGGTATTTGAACCCGAAATCCGCATTTCGACAAGGCGCGCAGACGGAGCTATTTCGATTTTCGTGAGGGATAATGGAAAGGGTATCCCTTTGAAAGAAACAGAACAGCTTTTTAATCCATTCTTCACCACCAAACCTACTTCAAAAGGCACCGGGCTCGGACTTTACATGAGCAAGGATATCATAGAATTTCACAAGGGCAGAATGTCGGTAACTTCAAAGGAAGGGGATTTTACTGAGATTGAAATTTCTCTTCCCATTGTCAAATAACCCGCAGACAGTTACCCGTACTACTAATAGACACGAATATGGAGCCCGCAATTACTGATAAGGACATCGCGATTTATCAGCAGAAAATAATCGAACTCAACCGGCTAGCCGAGATCGGACAGCTGAGTGCAGGTATTTTACATGAGATCAAGAATCCCGTAAGCTTCGTAAACAATTTCTCGCGCCTGTCCAACGGGCTGATCGACGAAATGCGTGAGCTGGTAGGCAAGCCGCTGAACGAGCTGAGTGAGGACGATGTGGCGGACGAGCGGGAGTTGTTGGAAACTTTATCTAAAAACCTGGTGAAGATCAACGAGAACGGGAAGCGAATTGAGCGGATTATCCAGGGTATGCTCGCACAGGCGCGTTCCGAGGGTGCTGTTTTCGAAAAGACCGACCTGAACCAGCTGCTCGAAGAGTATAGCAAGCTGGCTTATCAGAGCGTGCGTGCAGAGGACAGGGAATTTAATGTGACACTGAACTATGTGCTTGATCCTGCGGTAGGGAATGTCAGCATCTCGCGTGGGGAGTTCGGGCGCGTGATCGTGAACCTGGTCAATAATGCCTGCTACGCCATTAATGAAAAGCGTAAACAACAGGTGGCGGGGTTTGATCCTGTGATTTCCATTTCCACGCGGCGGATTGACAATGAAGTAGAGATACTGCTGTGCGACAACGGGATAGGTATTCCCGAGGAAATTGTAGCCAAACTCTTTCAGCCTTTTTTTACTACAAAGCCGCAGGGAAAAGGGACGGGACTGGGATTATCGCTTACTTACACCAGCATTGTGGATACGCATAAAGGGACGATCAGTGTGACTTCGGTTCCGGGAGAAAAAACAGAATTCAAAATACTCATTCCTGCCTAAACGGGATTTTTACCAAAACAAACATTAAAAAATGGCCATCAGGATATTAAGTGTGGACGACGAGCAAGACATGGAAATGCTCATTCTTCAACTGTTCAGAAAGCAGATCAGAGACAAGAAATATGAATTCGTATTTGCAAACAACGGGATTGAGGCACTTCAGAAACTGGAAGAAACAGAGGATATTACCCTGATCCTGTCCGATATCAACATGCCGGGAATGGACGGGCTGACCTTTCTTTCCAAAATCAATGAAAAGCAGAACCCGCTTTTAAAGGCTATTATGGTGTCGGCTTACGGGGATATGGACAACATCCGCACGGCGATGAACCGCGGCGCATTTGATTTCGTAACCAAGCCTGTGAATTTTGAGGATCTTGAAATTACCATTTCGAAAACGGTGGAGCACATTGAAATGCTAGCCAATTTCGAGAAAGGCCGTGAGCAGCTGATTGCGATCCAGAATGACCTGAGCGTGGCACGTGAGATACAGCTGTCGATGCTTCCCAAAACGGTACCTGCCAACATCGGCAAGGCGGGCGTGGACCTGCATGCATTTATCCACCCGGCAAAAGCAGTAGGCGGCGACTTGTATGATTATTTCATGATGGACTCCGAGCACCTGTTCTTTATGATCGGTGACGTTTCTGACAAGGGAGTGCCGGCTGCGTTGTTTATGGCGATCTGCAAAGCGATCTTCAAAAGCCAGTTTTCAAACAGGAATGACGACAGTATTTGTGAAAAGGTTAAGATCGTAAACCAGTTCCTAAGCGAGGATAATTCCACTTATATGTTCGTCACCGCATTTGTGTGCATTATGAATGTAAAAACGGGAGTTGTTGAGTATGTGGACGCAGGCCACGAGCCTCCGATCATCATCCGTGCAGATGGTACCACTGAGCTCGTTCCCAAACTGGGTGGAATGGCGCTCTGCTTTGATCCGTCGTTTGAGTACGAATCGCATTCATTCACACTGAACAAGGGGGATAAGTTTGTACTTTATACAGATGGAGTAACCGACGCGAACAACCTCGCAGGCGCGCGTTACGGTTTGCATTACCTGCAGGATTTCTTCACAACCGGCGAAGGTTCAACAAAAACTTCGGCACGTGAAATGAACGAAGCTACCTTGGAAAGCCTGGTCGAATTTATCGGTGCGGCCAACCAGTTTGATGATATCACCATGCTGTCGCTCAGGTACCTGACCAACTGATTGCATTGACTCTTAATACAAATCACCGGCCGGCTGGTGACGCATGAGCGCCAGCCGGTACACATCGCGATAGTAACGCATCAGCTCTGTCCAGCAAACCGTATCTATTACCGTTTTTGGCAGGGTTACCCTCGGCACATAATGCTCCCGCTCAAAGGTCTGAGCAAAATCCAGCAACATATTCGCCAGTGTTTCAACTGCTTCTTCGTCAGAATGGTAGCGGCGGTATAACATCTTGATCCCGTCCTCGCTCTCAGGCGGTATGACGGATTGAATGTACCTACCAAAGCCAGACAGGTCGCTGGTAATCACCGGCGTACCTTGCAATGCAGCTTCCATCGGAGTGTATCCCCAGGGCTCGTACAACGATGGGAAAATCCCCAAATGGCAGCCTCTCACAAATTCGGAATAATCCATTGAAAATACAGAAGTGGCCCGCTCGATGTAATCAGGGTGGTAAAATACTTTCACTTTATTCTCTTCGCGGTTATCCAGCTGGTGGGCAGAGAGGAAATTGGAAATTTCGTCAGGCTCGTTGAGCAAGTGTGTAACGACAGGAGGTAAGCCGTCGCGCCTGAACTGCGCCTTGGCCTCACGCCACGTGACGTGCAGATCTTCGTCGATCAGCGTGTTCAGGTTTGGCAACGCAGCATTTTGCTTGTTGATGACATTGGAGTACAAGTCAGGGCCAAGCTGCTTACTGATCTTTTTGCATATTTTCTGTAAGTCCTGAAAACGCTGACGTGATTCGAGTATGTCAGGTCTGATGTTTGAAAAAGGCTGTTTTGAAATAACAAAAAACACAATGGAGATATCGGTATCCTGGCTTGCCAGCATTTCGTTTAGTCTCGCAATTGCCCGCAATGTGATGTCAAAACCTTTGTTATAAAATTCATATCTGCCCGACGTGAAGAAGTAGAGCGTGTTATCTGTTTTGAAAGGGTAACTCGGGGTGATCAGCGCTTTGACGGTCGAGTCAATTTTCTGTCTGTTTTGGAGATGCAGCTCAAATACCTCGTGGCCTCCCTCCGGTTTCCTGTGAATTCCGTTCCTGATAATGTACTCGGGCTTTCTCGACAAAAACAGCTCGCATTCCCATGCGGTAACTTCGCTGTTTGTAACCAGCACGTGAGCGGATTGTGCTGCGCAGCGTTCCAGTGCTACGCGCGGCAAGATCCCGTACTCTCTTGATTTTTGCTGCCAGTCGTAGTACGGCATGTGATGAAAATACGGCTCTTCGTTGGCAGCGAGGTACCTGCCCAGCAATGTAGCATGCGCATTGAAGACCGTTGCAATCCTGATTTTTTCGTAGTCGAGGTCGGCGAGGCAGGATGCTGACATCCATTCGTGAAAATGGGCGATCACGTCCTGGTCCGCGTCGAGCTTGTCTACCAGCTTCTTCAATAGTATCCTGGCTACTTCGCCGAAGCCAAGTACCAGATCGCGCAGTTCGTCAGTTTCGAGAGAAGATATTTCAAATCGCTGCCAGAAACGTCCTTTAACCTCATTTAAAACATTCCTGCTGACGACCGGATTAATCAGCAGCACTTTGGGACGGGCTTCGTCGAGCAGCCAGTAACCGTAATGGACTTCAAACCCAAGTGAGCGCACAAATGCTACTGCTTCCGCCAGGGCAGGCTGGTCGATTTCCTGCAAAGGCCGGAAGTGGCTTTCGGCCATTTCCGCAAAATACGGTCCGATCAGCATATAACGATCGTCGTAAGTATCGACCATCGTCGGGATTTTCGACTTGATATAGGTGAAAATACCGCCTGCCTGATTGCAGACTTCCCATGAAATTTCAAGCAGAAATGTTTCCGGTCTCAAAGCTGAAGGAGAGTTTTCGTTGAGGAATCACCTGCCTGCGCAGGATAATTCGAATAAAAATAATTACTCAGCAAAGTCAATGCCAGACTGATTGTGCTAACCGGAAAAAATGAGGGGCCAAACCGAAAAAAGTGCCTCTGAGGCGATTATCGGCGTGAAATGCACTGTATTTGTTCAAATTCGTGATATATTCGGAATCCTAACCCCTGCCTGTTACACGATGACTACGAGCTCAGCCACCGCACGTGTGGATTCCATCGACATTTTCAGAGCGCTGACGATGTTCCTGATGATTTTTGTAAACGATTTCTGGACGCTGAAAGGCGTACCGCAATGGATGGAGCACAGCAAAGGTAGCGAAGATGCCATGGGGCTTTCCGATGTCGTTTTTCCGTGTTTCCTTTTTATCGTCGGCCTCTCCATTCCCTTCGCAATTTCCAACCGCAGGAAAAAAGGTGACAGTAACGGGATCATCCTGTTTCACATTGCCGAGCGAACCTTCGCATTGTTATTAATGGGCATTTACCTGGTCAACCTGGAAAGTGCTCTCAGCAGTGCAATGCCGGTGAGCAAGCACGTGTGGAGTATCGCCATGGTGATCGCATTCTTCCTGATCTGGAATGTGTACGGTAAGAATGATGTGCGTACTACCAGCTATAAAATACTCGGCTACATTATTCTTGCCGCTCTGGCTGTGGTATACAAGGGCGGCGACCCGGAAAATCCTTCGTGGATGGGCGCGCACTGGTACGGGATACTGGGGCTGATCGGCTGGTCGTACCTGATCTGCGCGGTGCTTTATTTTTTGATGAAAGACAATTTGCCGCTGATCGTGGCGGGATGGTTGTTTCTGGTCTTGTTTAATCTGGCCGCGTTCGCGGGAATGCTGGATTTTCTTGACCCCGTGCGAAAGTACGTCTGGATTGTCGGCAGCGGCTCAATGCCGGCTTTTGTGATGGCGGGTGTGACTGCTTCTGTTATTTACCGCCGGCTGGGTTCGCGCGGTGGGCTTGGCCAAACCTATATATGGATTCTGATAGCGCTCGGGATTGCGGCGCTGGTTTACGGATTTGGCACGCGTCCATTCTGGGGAATATCCAAGATCCGCGCCACTCCCGCCTGGGTCGGGATTTGCAGCGGGATCAGCTTTCTTGCTTTTGCATTCATGTTCTGGCTTGTAGACCTGAAAAAGATCAGGAGCTGGGCCAACATCTTGAAACCTGCCGGAACAGCCACATTAACCTGCTACCTGATACCTTATATCTGGTACGCGGTGCTCGCTTTGCTGAGTTTTAGCCTGCCTTTGTTCCTGCGTACAGGAATCGTCGGACTGATCAAATCGCTATGCTTTTCACTGCTCGTCATCATCATTACCGGGCTGATCAATCGAATTGGGATCAGACTGAAAATATAAAGTGGGTGGTAAAACCGCAGTACCTCGTCTTTATAGATGTAGAGCTAATCAAAATTTCAGATAAATGAATTCAAGAAGAAGATTCGTACAAAAAGGAATAGCCGGCCTCGTTGCCGGAAGCTTGCTTTCAGTAACCCGCGAGAGCAAGGCGGCCAGTGTTGTGGATAGAAAAGAAGATACGTTCAAGCTGGGTATAGCCGGTTTCAGCTTTGTAAACTTCAAGCTGGACGAGGCGCTGTCTATGATGAAGCGGACTGACGTGCATTATTTGTGTATCAAGGATTTTCACCTTCCTTACAACAGCACAGCCGAGCAGATCACCGCATTTCACGAGAAGCTGAAGGAGTCGGGTGTGACGGGTTATGCTGTCGGACCGATTTACACAAAAACTCCAAAGGATATCGACAATGCATTCGATTATGCCAAAAGAGTAGGCGTGAAGCTGATTATCGGTATCCCCAATCATGAAGACCTGAAATACGTGGATCAGAAAGTAAAGGAGTATGATATCAAATACGCGATCCACAATCACGGGCCCGAAGACAAGCTGTACCCGAATGCGGCTTCTATCAACAACCTGATCAAAGACCTGGACCCACGTGTAGGAATCTGCTTTGATATGGGGCACAACCGTCGTGACAACCAGGATTCCATTGCCGACCTCAACAAATATTCCAAACGCATTTTCGACCTGCACCTTAAAAATGTAACAGCTGCTACAAAAGACGGAAAAGCAGTGGAGCTTGGCAGGGGAGTGATCGATATTCCTGCGTTCGTCAAGATGCTGCGCAAGGTGAAATACCCGGGCGTGTGCGCGCTTGAATATGAGAAAGATATGAAAGATCCGCTTGCCGGAATAGCCGAGTCCGTCGGGTACTTCAAGGGGGTTTGTGATGCAGTATAATGCGTTAAAATGGTTTAAAGTGCCACAAAACCCTATTTTTGCAGCTCAGAATTGATTTGAATCTTACCTAATCTGACAAGCGATGCTCCGTAACGTACCCTTTGATAAACTGCCCGCGTACAAAAAGCTGAAAACGCACCATAAAACCATTTCTCAAAAACACCTTAAATCGCTCTTCGAAGAGGAGCCTGAGCGTGCGAAGAAATTCTCGGTACGCTTTGGCGATATCCTGGTTGACTATTCCAAAAACCGCATTTCGACCCGCACACGGTCTTACCTGGTACAGCTGGCTGAGGAAGCTGGCGTGGCCGAGGCCATTGAGCAGATGTTTACCGGCGAAAAGATCAACGTGACCGAGGGACGGGCTGTGTTGCATACTGCACTCAGAAACCGGTCCAACGATCCTGTGATGGTGGATGGAAAGGATGTAATGCCCGATGTAAACGAGGTACTTGACAAGATGAAAGAGTTTTCAGGTAAAGTCCGCTCGGGTTCCTGGAAAGGCTACTCAGGCAAGGAGATCACTGATCTGGTTAACATAGGTATTGGCGGCAGCGACCTGGGTCCTGTGATGGTGACGGAAGCCCTGAAAGCTTACAGCAAACCTGGATTGAATGTGCATTTCGTTTCCAATGTAGACGGAACGCACATTGCCGAGACGGTGAAGTCGCTTAATCCGGAAACGACATTGTTTATGATCGCTTCCAAAACTTTCACGACCCAGGAAACAATGGCGAATGCGCATAGTGCACGCAATTGGTTTTTAGAGAAAGCGAAAGACGAGAACTTTGTTAAAAAGCATTTCGTAGCGATTTCAACAAACCGGACTGAGGTTGAAAAATTCGGAATTGATCCTGAGAATATGTTTGGTTTTTGGGACTGGGTAGGAGGAAGGTACTCGCTTTGGTCTGCGATTGGTCTTTCCATTGCCTGCTATGTAGGTTTTCAAAATTTCGAGCAGCTGCTTTCAGGGGCGCATGAAATGGACAAGCATTTCAGGACTACCAAATTCGAGAGAAATATTCCGGTACTGCTTGCCCTGATCGGCATTTGGTACAATGACTTTTTTGACGCGCAAACGCAGGCGATCCTGCCTTACGATCAGTACATGCATCGTTTTGCTGCTTACTTTCAGCAGGGCGATATGGAGAGTAATGGTAAGAGCACAGGGCGCGACGGGAATGCGGTAGCTTACCAGACCGGGCCGGTAATTTGGGGAGAGCCGGGTACAAACGGGCAGCACGCATTTTACCAGCTGATCCACCAGGGTACCAAGCTGATCCCTTGCGATTTCATTGCGCCTGCAATCAGCCACAATCCGCTGGGTGATCATCATAAAATGCTCTTGTCCAACTTCTTCGCGCAAACGGAAGCATTGATGAATGGAAAAACAGACGAGGAAGTACGTGCCGAATTGAAGGCTTCGGGCAAATCTGCTGAGGAAATTGATGCGATCGCACCATTTAAAGTATTCTCGGGTAACCGGCCGACGAATTCGATCCTGGTCAAAAAGATCACTCCAAAAGTACTAGGCAGCCTGATCGCCATGTACGAGCATAAGATCTTTGTTCAGGGTATTATCTGGAATATTTACAGTTTCGATCAATGGGGCGTTGAGCTTGGGAAACAGCTAGCAAACAAGATCTACCCTGAACTGCAAAATGACTGGCCGGTTAATAACCACGATAGTTCAACCAACAGCCTTATCAATCAATACAAGCGCTGGCGGTAACGGTTGAAGACGAAAGTCACAAAAAGATACCCCAATATTACACCAGCAGCATCTGCTACGGCATCCCACCAGTCAAAAGTGCGATCGAATGGCAGAAGCTGCTGGTAAAATTCCAGCCCGAGTCCATACGCCATTCCGAGTACTACAAACAGGCGGGCTTTTTCCGGATAAACCAGCAGCCACAAGGTTATCCAAACAATAAACAACCCTGCATGTACAATCTTATCAAATCCTACAGTGGGAGCGGACGGCAGATCTTTGCCAGGCCAGGTGCAGGCAACAAGAATCAATAGAGTCCAGAACCAGGCAAGCCAGGGACGTTTAAACAGGGAGGCAAAGCGCTTCATACTTTCAGGCAACAATTTAAAAGATGCCCAAATTTAGCCTGTTTCGCTCTTATTTCACTCGTTTCAATGTAGCTGTCTGGTAAATTGTTTGTACTGCATTCACTACCTTCTACCGGACTTGCTTATAGTAAAACTTAACCGAGTCAGCTGCTCCACCGAGTTCCGGCAAGTAGTCGGTGGCTTCCAATCTCGTTGGCTCGCCTACTTTTTCGATGATCTTGTATAGGCGTTTTAGCCCACTCCCACGGTAGGTAATTGAGACAGTCATAGTTTTTACTTTGGAAATGGTGCCGGGAACTCTCGTCCAGATATGCTTGGCATGGAGTGTATCATTTCGAAAGACTCGTTCTACCTCGTCATCCACTTCATGGTAGCTTTTAAGCACTTCTGAATAGCCTATCTGTGATCCGCTCAGTGAGCGTGTAGGTGTCTCTATTCTTTCTAAATTCCACGTTCCTTTGAGCCTTGTTGAAATGGGTTCACCGCCAATTTTGCCATTATCCCGCTCGCATGCGCAGATTAGTAAAAACATGAAAATCAAAATTCCCGAGAATGTGGTTGCATTTTTCATAGCTTTTGAAGTTTTGCATAACTGTACTACCAAACTTGCTTATAGTAGAACTTAACAGTATCTGCGGCTCCACCGAGTTCCGGCAAGTAGTCGGTTGCTTCCAGAGTTGACGGCTGCCCGACTGTGCTATAAAGTTTGTAAAAGCGTTTCAAGCCATAACGGTACGTTATCAATACGGTTTGTTGCTTTGTTTTCGCAATTGGGGGTGGATCTCTTCTCCAAAAATATGTAGTGAAAAGTGTGTCATTTCTGAAAATTTCTTCGATGTTATAGCCATCTTTGTTGGTAATGTTCATTATTTCCGTGAATCCAATTTGAGTACCTGACAGAACGCGGGTTGGCATAACTACTTTTTCTAATTTCCAGTTAACGAATAAACGAGATTCAAAAGGCACACCCGCATCCCAACCATCGTCACGGTCACAAGCACAGATCAAACAGAGAATCAAAGTGAAACCCACAGAAGTTGTTTTGGAGCTTTTCATATTTATTTAAGGTCTGATTCCAGTTATCACATGCATATTGCCGTTATAATCTTCGCCTTTTGGATTATATTGACCAAAAGCGTAGTAGTCATTCCAGTCTCCATCCCAACCCCAGTTCATTCTTAAATATGTAAATGACCATTCCTTGCACTGCTTAGTGGAGCAGTCGAATTCACTGTAATCGTTGACTTGATATCCTTCGCAGAGCCAAATGTGATAATTGTCAAAACAGGTTAAGCAGGTTGACCCCCAAAAGATTACAGGATGGTTTGTCTTTAGTTCGGTTTTGATTAGAGTGACATTATAAGCTTCATTTCCCGACCCTCCGCTAGAAAACCCGAAGCTTTGCAATCCGCTTTTCACATCTCCCGGCCAGGTAAATGTATTGCAGGATCCCATATAGTTGTAGCTCGCTTTGGCCTTGTCACCCATAGTTTTCATTAACGAACCAAGGCTATGTTCACCGGCAGTGGATGCAGTACAAGTAACGTCCGACTCTCTTGGGCGAGCCAGGTCGGGGTGGTAAAATTCTTCAAGTTGCGCCATTGCTACCGGGCCACAGCCAGCTCTCCTTCTCCCACATCCATCACAATCCCCCGCAGTACTGAGTTTGGTAGTAGACAGTGCTCTTTGCCCCCACACTGTCGATAGCAACGGCCCGACTATTGTCATCTTGTTCTTGCATTGAAACTGACCATATTGATACCATTCAATGCAATTGGTATGCTGAACCCGAAGTTTTCTTGACAAGAACTTCTGCCATTCTTTGGCTATGATATTATCAGGTTCACCTCCAAGGCGTCTGGCTTCCCTCACTTTCGTCTTGGCCATATCAATCCACAGAGAAACTCCGTTTGGGATATTTCTTACATCTATTTTAGAAGTCTCAGAAAATGCAAGGATCGGCATCACACGGAGATCGGCTGCTACAATTACAAAGCCTCGTTTCTTTTGGAAGATGTAAAGGAGGGGTGACCCATTGACAGAATCAGCGATCGTGAGCTGGTCTGTAATCACATTGTTGTCGGTCGGCCTGGCCTCAGTGGAATCTGCATTCAACCGATTCATCGAAGTAATGGAAGAAGAAGCTACCTCCGTCGCTTCAACAAGGGACAATAAATTCGGATCATTTTGAGTCTCAATGGGGGAAGAAGGGGTATTTAATGGTTCTTCTCTTTTGCATTGAAAGAAGATGAGCATTGACAAACATAAGAGGAGGGGCCACTTGGCTGGTGATAGTTTGTTTCTCATGATACAAGTATGTGTTAGATTCCATCATCCTATCTGATCCGTTCGGAAGACCTTGTGATGTGCTACAAAGGTGAGAGAAATTAATCGTATAATCCAATTCGGTAATTTTATAATACAACGATTTTTGGTTGAGATGTGCCAAATTGAGCTTTGGAGCGACGTATATAGTAGAAATTTCTTGATAAATGTCAAAAGCAAATTTAGCTGCAAATCGTCCCATCCAAATGCAAAACGCACGGTTGGATACCGCGCGTTTTGCATTTGGATGAAGTATAATCGTTCTGGTGACAGATCAGCCTTATAATTAGAAGTCTCTATTGCGTATCCAGATGCGATGTATCAAAACAAGTTATACAAGTTTCTCCCCAGAAGAGTGAAGGATGGTTGTAAATGCTGGATTATTTAAATTTTGAAGTAGGCTCGTAAATGTACCGCAATGAATCCAGCTCGGGCTTGTAGGTTGCACTTTTCATAATGTTGCTGAGCTCGATGCGGTGGGTTATCGTTTCTTTCCCAAGCTCAACATCCAGAAAAGCAGCGAAACCTGATCCTTTGTTAATGTGATACCAATATTGGCTCCTCTTATGCTTTCTGTCATACCTACTACCATATAGCACAGCTTGTAGTGAGTCTGTCCTGTGTAATGCCGAATTAAAGTATGAAAAGAAGTAATATGGGACACCTTTCTGATATTGAGGCTCTTCCAAGCTGTCTTTTTCTGAAAGGATATATTGCACTTCAAGTAGAGCTTTCCCTGGGATCTTGTTTAAATCTTCCTTCTTACCTTTTTTTTGATAACCAACTAACATCCAATATCCGGGCTTTTCGCCTAGGACAACGTCACCAGTAGGCTCAGGTGAGAATCGTTTGGGGAAACATCCAATGAGTCCAATGATTAGTATTAGTGCTATGACTTTCATAATAATGCGAATTATGGTTTAACAATGTAGGCTCTCATATTTGAACTGTTATACAAAGTGCCGCTACCGACTATGCCGTCATAAGCAAACCAGATTTCATTTTCAGGATCACTTCCCCAACCCCAGTTCATTTGATAGTATACTGAATGATTTTCGTAACAAAATCCATTTTGATCATTGAAAATGGCATACAAATCTCTAATCCCATCCATGACCCAAATGTGTTGTTTCGCCGCGCAGGCGGCACAGTTCGATCCGAATACGATAACGGGTCTGAGGGCGCGAAGCTCGGAGCTTATCATCCCGATGTTGGTGAAGAAATCTTTATCAAAGGAAGTGTATCCACGGTTTGAAAAGAAATTATCAATGTGTCCCGGAATATTCCATGTCTGACAGCCGGAACCTGATAGTGGAATACCTAATGCTGGAACTACGGTATTGTATACTGCATCCAAATCTTTGCCGGTATCACGTATAAGGTTTGCTAAATCAATATGGTTTGGATTTACAGGAACGCAGTTGTTTGGCGCCGTTGTGGGCATCGCATTAAACATGGATGCCGAGTAAGTATGCCCATTGGTAGTGATTTGCTTTCGATGGTATCTTAACACCTGCGCTACCGCGATAGGTCCACAGCCAGTTGGCGCCTTCCCGCAATTATACTGTCCACTACAATTCAATGTATTAATTCCTGACGGACAATACGCATTATAGCCTGTACCTTGCCGCCATTGGGAAAGCGTATGAGTCAAATGCGCAATCGTGGAATTCGCCGGAAGGGGATGGGTTACAAACCACTCGCAGCTCGCTTCCGGGGTGTTAACAGGTGCCTCTGTGGTTCGGTTGCCGTTTGGGTTTTGTCTGAGCTGTTCCCACAGATTGATAATGTCAACGTGCGCTTCCTTCTGCTTTTGAACACCTTCAAAGTTTTCCCTGATGATATCAAGCCAGAGCTGGATCCCCGGGTTATCTGTCTTTTCGTTAAAGGTGCCTTTCTCCGAAAAAGCCAGGATGGGCTTCATCCTTTTATCAGCAGAAAGGAGCGTAAAGCCTTGGTCTTCTTCGTACTCGACAATGTAGAACATCGTCTTGCCTGCATTGTCATCAAACCGCCTTACAGCTTTTACATACAGCCTTTCATCGGCACTTGTCCGGGCATTACGTTCAATTTTCGTAGCTTTTTCACCGGCGAGCAGGCTAACCGCTTCATCCTGGTCGACGAAAAACTTGTTCTTGTCATTCGTTCTCTCGTTTGAAGGTGGTTCTGATAAATCATTTTGAGAGCATGCACTAAGAAGAAGAATGAATGCAGCTAATGTTAAAAATGAGGGCACTGAAAACTTGATTTTCATTATCATAGCATGTTAGATTCCGCCCTCCTGAAGTACTCATTTGTACAGCTTCGTGGCATGAACAAAGTGCGGTATAATATTCCAAAAATTCAATGAGATATAGTCATAATGCAACTTATTGACATTATCGATGTGCAGCCGGTAGCTATCGATGTGCAAGTGGCGACTATTGGTGTAGGAACGTTTAGATGTAATGTATTATCGGGTAAGTTGCTATTACAAACAAAAAAACGCACGGTTGAAAACCGCGCGTTTTGCATTTGGATAAAGTATAATCGTTCTGGTGACGAATCAGCCATTATCCGAAAACTCCGGATAGAGCGTCATGCCGCCGTCTATATATAAGGTCTCTCCATTGACGTAGTCAGACTCATCTGACGCGAGCCAGGCGACTGCCTTAGCCACATCCTGTGGAGTACCTATTCTTTTGTATGGAATCAGGTTCATTAACTCGTCGTATTTACCGGGGTCAGACCATACTTCCTTGTTAATAGGTGTTTTGATTGCGCCAGGACTTACCGAATTAACCCTGATCTTATGAGGGGCAAGTTCCTGAGCGATAGACTTCATGAACATCATGATACCTCCTTTTGAAGCAGCATAATTCACGTGTCCGGCCCATGGGATAATGTCGTGTACAGAACTCATCATTACGATCTTACCAATAGACAGCTCGCTGTGATTAGTCTCGCCAGCCTCTTTCTCCTGCGCAAGAAACTGTCTTGCAGCGGCGCGGCAGCATAAAAACATACCAGTCAGGTTTACATCTATCACCTTTTGCCACTCCTGCAATGTCATTTCAAGAAACGGTGCATCTTTCTGCAAGCCAGCATTGCTTACCAGCACATCCAGTCGACCGTACGTGGAGATGGTCTCGCGAAACATGGCAAGTACCTCATCTTCGCGACTTACATCAGCCTTAACAAGTATTGCTTCTCCGCCTCTATCCTTGATTTCATCCACTGTTTTCTGGCCTTCTGCTGCATTAGAGCTGTAATTGACTACAACCTTCGCACCTAAACTTGCCAGATGAACTGCACAGGCTTTACCTATTCCAGAACTTGAACCGGTTACAATAGCAACCTGATCTTTGAATTTCAGTTCGCTGCCAATCATATGATTTCTTTTTCGATGGATTTTAGTTTTTGCCAAACACTGCGGTTAACCTTTTTGACAGCCCAGTTTTTAGCTATCAATATGGCTTTTGCTACAGCGTCGCGTGGTGAAATGTTGTGAGATCTGAGAAGTTCCTGGGCAATCACTACCGCTTTTTCGCGGGTAGTAGGAGATAAGTACATCAGTTCAGGTAATGCGATCCTTGCGTCCATATGTTAGCTTGAATTTTAGTAACAGGTTTTGATTTGATGAATTCGTGTATCGTATTTAGTTAAAATTTGGTGCCAGTTAGCTCATTTTGAATACTGTTTCAATTTGAGTTTTACGCGCCCCATTTTTCGTTATTGGGTGTAAAAAAAATCCCCATCTTTACAGACGGGGATTTTTTAAGAGCGGGCCTTATTTGACCTCTTCAAAATTGACGTCCGTCACATCGTCAGTGGCATTGCCGTTGTCAGTTGCGCCCTGGCTGCCCGGATTTGCTCCCGGCTGTGCGCCGCCTGGCTGACCTTCGCCGCCTTGTGCGTACATTTCCTGAGAAGCAGCCTGCCATGCAGCATTCAGCTTTTCCATTGCAGCATCAATTCCTGAAAGATCCTGGTTCTGGTGTGCTGATTTCAGCTCAGCCAATGCACCTTCAATGCTTGATTTATTTCCTTCTGAAAGCTTATCGCCAAATTCTTTCAATTGTTTTTCAGTTGAGAAGATCAGGCTGTCAGCTGCGTTTACTTTTTCAATTCGCTCACGTTCCGCTCTATCAGCTGCTTCGTTGGCTTTTGCTTCCTCACGCATTCTGTTGATTTCAGCGTCAGTCAAACCACTTGAAGCCTCGATACGGATCTTCTGCTCTTTGCCGGTTCCTTTATCTTTCGCCGAAACGTGCAGGATACCGTTTGCATCCACATCGAATGTTACTTCAATCTGTGGGGTACCGCGTTGTGCTGGCGGAATATCCGACAAGTGGAAACGGCCAAGCGTACGGTTTTGAGTAGCCATCGGGCGCTCACCTTGCAGTACGTGGATCTCAACAGAAGGCTGGTTGTCAGCAGCAGTTGAGAATGTTTCTGTTTTCTTGCTTGGAATGGTTGTGTTCGCATCGATCAGCTTGGTGAATACACCACCCAGCGTTTCAATACCCAGTGACAATGGAATTACGTCCAGAAGCAGTACGTCTTTCACTTCACCTGTCAAAACACCACCCTGGATTGCCGCACCAACTGCAACAGCTTCGTCAGGGTTAACGTTTTTAGAAGGTTTTCTGCCAAAGAACTTTTCAACTTCTTCCTGTACGCGTGGAATACGTGTAGAACCACCCACCAGGATTACTTCATTAATATCGCTGTTAGAGTAGCCTGCATTCTTCATCGCTCTCTTGCAAGGCTCCATCATTCTCTGGAACAATGTATCAGCCAGCTGCTCGAACTTCGCACGTGTCAGGGTACGAACCAAGTGTTTTGGAATACCATCAACAGGGAAGATATAAGGCAGGTTGATTTCAGTCTGCGTTGAGCTCGACAATTCAACTTTCGCTTTTTCAGCAGCCTCTTTCAAACGTTGAAGCGCCATTGGATCTCTTCTCAAATCGACGTTCTCGTCTTTTTGGAATTCGTCAGCAAGCCAGTTGATAATTACCTGGTCAAAGTCGTCACCACCAAGGTGGGTATCACCGTCAGTAGATTTTACTTCGAAAACACCGTCGCCCAGTTCAAGGATAGATACGTCGAAAGTACCACCACCCAAGTCGAACACAGCAATTTTCATATCCTGGTGCTGCTTGTCAAGACCGTAAGCAAGTGCAGCAGCAGTTGGCTCGTTGATGATCCTTTTCACATCCAGACCTGCAATCTGACCAGCTTCTTTGGTAGCCTGACGTTCTGCGTCATTGAAGTATGCAGGAACAGTGATAACCGCCTCAGTTACTTCCTGACCAAGATAGTCTTCCGCAGTTTGTCGCATTTTTTGCAAAATGAATGCAGAAACTTCCTGTGGTGTATATAGCCTGTCCCCGATAGGAATACGCGGTGTATTGTTAGGTCCTTTTTCTACGCTGTACGCAACGGTTTTCATTTCACCGGTTGTGTCATCGTATTTTTTGCCCATAAATCTTTTTATGGAGCTGATAGTATGCTTGGGATTAGTGATCGCCTGACGTTTGGCCGGTGCTCCGATTTTGCGTTCACCATTATCCATGAATGCAACGACAGACGGAGTTGTACGGGCACCTTCGCTGTTTGCAATTACAACCGGCTCGTTACCCTCCATGACAGCCACGCAGGAGTTCGTTGTTCCTAAGTCTATGCCAATAATTTTTCCCATTGTTCTATATTAAAGTTAAGTATAATTTGATTCGTTCTGTTGAGCTTGGTGACCAGCATTGCGGTCGCTCTGAGGTTTTCTAAAAACCCCGTACCAGAATACAGAAGGGAAAATGGAAGTGACAAAGTGTCAGGCTGGAATTGCATTGGGGTTCCAGCCTGACCTGTTGAATTGCTAGCTCAGCGCCTGTCCCATAAACGGGTCGCTTTCGCTGAGGGTACCTGTTTCAATGTGACCAGCGTACCGCTGAAAAAAGTCCGGGTCGCTGGAAAGGGTAATGGAGAAGTCGTACCAGTTGGAACTGCTGCTTACATCAAAGGGTATGAGCAGCTCATTGCCTTCTGATAAATGCCGCATATCAATCGTCTTGCTATCAGCGCCATACACATTATCCGTGATGGTGATTATAGTATCGTTTTCATTATCTCCATTCGCAAAGCTGAATGCAAGTGACGCATGGGATTTGTTATTTCTGTCCAGCTGATAGCGCGTACCCACTTTTACGGAGCCGGAAGCTTTGGTACCAGTATATTCCCTGAAAAAACCATTCGGTCCGTATACCCACAAATGGTATTTTCCGCCTTCAAAATCGCTGATCTTCCACGAGCCTTTCAGTGAATCGCCTGCCTTTACTGCGTAGTTCCAGACTTTAAACTCTTCATTTTTGTATTTACCCGGTGCATAAACAATGAATGGAGCGCCAGCTGACCTGTCTTTGAACATGTCATTTTTGGCTTCCAGTTTTATTTCAAATGCAGTTTTGTCAGAGTTGATCGCGCCATCTGCATGGATCTCGTAAGGAACAGGGCAGGCGGGCCGTGTTCCTTTTTCCTGATTTGGTAAAATAGAAGAAGCGAGCGGGTCTTGATTAATCTTGTCAATTTCTTCCTGCGACAAAGCTTTGTATGCATTTGGCAACTTCCTGAACTTCGCATTGAAGATACCTTCCATAAATTCGTCGCGTTCCAGGAAAGTAGGCAACTGGATCTGCTCACCGTTATAAGGCAGGAATGTCGAAGTAAGATCACCGCAGATTGTTCTTCTCCAGTCACTAATGTTCGTTTCCTTGATCGGCTTCCCGGTTTTATTAGCAACAAACTTTTCCAGGAACTGCAGAATGGATGTATGGTCAAAGACTTCTGAACATACATTACCACCCCTGCTCCAAGGGGAAGCTATCACCAGCGGCACGCGGTATCCCAGTCCGATCGGGCTTTCGCGACTTTCCTTCGCTGGCTTTTTCGTCATATCCTGTTCCAGCGTTACATACTCCGTCTTGCAATCTATCCCTGCCGAAACTGCTCCGGTGTCTTCTTTGTATGGATTTGGGACAGAAAAAGGTGGTACGTGGTCGAAGTAGCCGTCGTTTTCATCATAACAAAGAATGAAAATCGTCTTCTTCCAAACCTCAGGATTGGCAGTAAGAATATCCATTACCTCTGAAACGTACCAAGCACCATACCAGGGTGAAGTAGGATGATCTGAAAAATTCTCCGGGGCCACAAGCCAGGATACTGCCGGAAGTTGCCCGGTATTCACATCGCTCCTGAACTGGTGCAGCACATCGCCGAGGGGCGCTTTTGCTTCATGCTCTATATCGCCGTCCATATACTTCACAGTTGTAATCCTGCGGTAGTCCGGATCGTTCTTATTAATTGTAAATGCCTTTTGGTGAATGTTCTTGCTGCGTTGCGAAAGCTTCTCAAAGTTCTCCGGGCTCCATTTGATCAGTTCCTCCTTCGCAAGTTTCAGGCTCGACTGTTTTGCCGCAAGTGCTTTTTCAATGGTATCTTTTTCCTTACCCGGCGCCGCGCTTTTAAGCTTTGCCTTTGCATTCTCAATTTCTCCCGGCAGAGTTTCCAGCTGCGATTTCAGGTACTTCTGGTATCCCGAGTGAAAACGGATATTATATTGTGTAAACCATTCAATCGGATTGTCAGTGAAGTTGGCCAGCCACGATTCTTCTTCGCCGGTCAGGCCGGTGGGAATGCTCAGCTCATTCTGGTAAATTTTCCAGGACACACCGTGGTCTTCCAGTCTTTCCGGGAAAGTTGTCCAGCTTGCTTCGGCATCGTCACTTACGTTCTCATTTCTGACATTGGCATAATGTTTCGGATCGGGGTTTTCACGCACGGTACCAGTCCACAGGTAAAGACGGTTGGGCGTGGTACCGGTAAGCGACGAGCAAAAGTTCTGGTCGCAAACGGTAAATGCATCCGCGAGCGCGTAATAGAACGGGATATCTTCCCGATTGTAATAGCCTTGCGTAAGCGGCATTTTAGCATAATCCTTGTGCCCCGGCTGCTTTGCAATCAGCCACTGATCGTATTTTCCATTGTTTCTGGCATCCACCTGATTGGTCCACGAATGCGGCAGCGAGCCCATCCAGGTTGCGTTGGTTTCACGCATATTCAACCGGAAAGGAACGTGGGTCTCACCAAATGCATTGGTCTGCATCCACACGAGGTTTTTATTTGGTAAACGGATCGCGCGCGGATCGTTGAAGCCCCTGACACCACGGAGCGCACCATAGGAATGGTCAAAGGAACGGTTTTCCTGCATCAGGATCACTACGTGCTCGGCGTCGAGGTAAGTGCTTCCTTTTTGAGGATCTATAGCAAGGGCTTTCTGGATTGAGGCAGGCAACACGCTGAACATCCCGGCGGCACCGGTCAGCATGGTTGCCTTTTTGATAAATGCTCTTCTGGACTCCATTGAATAGGGTAGGTGAGTTAGTACTTTCCTGTAATACCGGACAGGGCTGCTAAAGTACCAAGCTTTCGCTATTATGGAGGATTATTTAATTGTGAAGATGCCGGACTTGGCTGGGAGGAGCAAAAAAAATCCCGCCGGAGAGGCGGGATTGCTGTTTTATTTTACCTGATCAACGATCGCTTTGAAAGCTTCCGGATGATTCATCGCCAAGTCAGCGAGAACTTTTCTGTTTAGCTCGATGCCTGATGCACTCAGTTTGCCGATGAAAGCAGAATAGGACAATCCGTGCTCACGGGCTCCTGCGTTGATACGCTGGATCCACAATGCGCGGAAATTGCGTTTTTTCTGTTTACGGCCTTTGTATGCGTAAGCCAAACCGCGTTCTACCGCATTTTTAGCTACTGTCCATACATTCTTACGACGGCCGAAATAGCCTTTCGCAAGCTTCATTACTTTTTTACGTCTTGCACGTGACGCAACGTGATTTACTGAACGTGGCATGTTTTAACTGTTTTTGATAATTGGCGCTCTGCTGAGTCTTAAAAGCCTTTTACCGGGTTGAACAAAGAAACCTGAATTATTTAATTTTTATTGGCTTCGGATATTATCCAAGCATTGCCAATACCTGCTTGTGGTTAGACACATCGATCAGACCAGTTTTAACCAAACCACGCTTGCGCTTGTTCGATTTTTTAGTCAGGATGTGGCTGTGAAACGCGTGTTTGCGTTTGATTTTTCCAGTACCGGTCAGCTTGAAACGCTTTTTGGCACCTGAAACACTTTTCATTTTAGGCATGATTCAAAGAATTGTTAATTGATAAAATATAAAACAGCGCGCAAAATTAGGTAAAATGTTTATAAAATAAAATCGTGTCCGCGACTTGGCGTCATGGACACGATCTTCAATATCTATATATAACCTCGTAAATGAGTTACTTGGTACTTTTTGCAGGAGCTGGTGCCAGAATGATCGTCATTCTCTTTCCTTCGAGTTTCGGCTCCATTTCAACTTTACCAAATTCCGAAAGCGCTTCCGAAAATTTATTTAAAAGATTCACACCTCTTTCTTTGAAGACAATCGTACGTCCCACAAAATGCACGTAAGCTTTTACCTTAGAACCTTCTTTCAGGAAGTTTTGAGCATGTTTCAGCTTGAACTCGAAATCGTGATCATCTGTGTTCGGGCCGAAACGGATCTCCTTGATGACAACTTTCTGAGCTTTCGCCTTGATCTCTTTCTGCTTTTTCTTCTGCTCGTATTTAAACTTGGAATAGTCGACAATCTTGCAAACCGGTGGCACTGCGGTAGGTGCAATTTCAACTAGGTCAAGGCTTTGCGCCTTTGCCATAGCTCGGGCTGTATTGATATCCACTATGCCTGGCTCAATATTCTCTCCAACCAGACGCACTTCTTTTGCTGCAATTCGTTCGTTTATTTTATAAGGTTCTTCGGGAACTCTTAACCGTCCACTAGGGGGTCTTAATGCCATATAACTTGGTTTGGTGTTTTTTGTATTCTTGTGTAAAAATCGAAATTGGTAACAGTGCGCCAACAAAAATAGTGCCTTCCTGAATGAATTATACTAAAAATTCCGAAAAACATCAAATCAGTGCTGCTTCTTTCTTGAAATAGCTGGCAAATTCGTCCACTGTCATGCTTCCAAGGTCGCCTTCACCTTTCCGGCGGACTGAAATTTTCCCTTCTGCCATTTCTTTTTCACCCACAATCAGCATGAATGGAACCTTGGTAACTTCCGCATCGCGGATTTTTCTGCCGATCTTCTCGTCTCGGTGATCTACAAACCCGCGGATATCATTGTCTTGCAATTTGAAAAATACCTCCTCAGCATAATCGGCAAACTTTTCTGAGATCGGCAAGATCGCTATCTGATCAGGAGATAACCAAAGCGGGAACTGTCCCGCCGTGTTTTCGATCAGGATTGCAATAAACCTCTCCATTGACCCGAAAGGAGCACGGTGGATCATTACTGGCTGGTGCTTCTGGTTGTCAGATCCGGTATATTCCAGTCCGAAACGTTTTGGCATCTGATAGTCAACCTGGATTGTACCCAGCTGCCACTTTCTGCCCAATGCATCGCGTACCATAAAGTCCAGCTTCGGCCCGTAGAATGCAGCTTCGCCTAGTTCGGTCACGGTACTGAGCCCTCGCTCCTGCGCAGCCTCAACAATCGCATTTTCAGCACGTTCCCAATCTTCGTCTTTTCCGATATATTTTACCTTGTCGTTAGGGTCGCGCAACGAAACCTGTGCGCTGTAATCCTCGAAACCAAGCGATTTGAAAACATATAATACCAGGTCGATCACACGAATAAACTCTTCTTTAACCTGATCGGGCCGGCAGAAAATGTGCGCGTCATCCTGTGTAAAGCCACGCACGCGCGTCAGTCCGTGCAGCTCGCCGCTTTGTTCGTAACGATATACAGTTCCAAACTCCGAGAATCGCAGTGGCAGGTCTTTGTAGGAGCGAGGTGAGGTTTTGTATATCTCACAGTGGTGCGGACAGTTCATTGGTTTCAGCAGATACTCTTCACCCAAATTTGGTGTTTTGATCGGCTGGAATGAATCTTTCCCGTATTTGTCCCAGTGCCCGGAGGTAACATACAGTTCCTTGCTGCCGATGTTGGGCGTAATTACAGGAAGGTAACCTGCGCGCGACTGTGCCTTGCTCAGGAAAGATTGAAGCCGCTCACGCAGCATCGCGCCTTTCGGAAGCCACAATGGCAAGCCCTGGCCCACTTTCTCGGAAAAGGCAAATAGTTCAAGCTCCTTGCCCAGTCTGCGGTGATCGCGTTTTTTTGCTTCTTCCATTAACGTTACATACTCTTCCAGCTCTTTTTGCTTTGGAAAAGTAATCCCGTAAATGCGGGTAAGCATTTTGTTGTCCTGCTTATTGCGCCAGTATGCGCCGGCAATGTTGGTCAGCTTGGCTGCTTTGATAAAGCCGGTATTCGGAATATGCGGCCCGCGGCATAAATCGGTAAAGCCGCCTTGTTCATATAAAGTAATGGAACCATCTTCGAGACCGTCGATCAGTTCCAGCTTGTATTCATCTCCTTTTTTGGTAAAATATTCCACCGCCTCTGCTTTGCTGATAGGCTTGCGGACATACTCATTTTTCTGGCGCGCCAGTTCCAGCATTTTAGCCTCGATCTTTGGAAAATCTTCCTGGGAAATCGACTGTTCGCCCAGATCCACATCGTAGTAAAAGCCCTTTTCAATGGAAGGCCCGGTACCGAACTTAATGCCGGGATACAATGCTTCCAATGCCTCGGCAAGTAAGTGCGCAGATGAATGCCAGAATGTAGATTTGCCGTCTTCGTCGTTCCACGTCAACAATTTCACCAGCGAATGTTCCGTGATCTGGCGGGTAGGATCCCACACTTCATTGTTCACTTTCGCCGCGATTACATTGCGCGCAAGTCCTTCACTGATGCTAAGTGCGATTTCGAGGGCAGTAACTCCTTTCGGGTAAAATCTTTCACTACCGTCTGGCAGGGTAATTTTTACTTGAGACTCGTCTTTCATTCAAAAATCTATTCTGTGGATTTAATTCAAAGGTTTTTCGGCAAGCGGTAAAATACAAAGCTATTCAATTTTAGCTTTTCGTGTTGAGTCAACGCGGATATTTGTAGTACCGCGCGGTTGCAGTACATTGATCTTTACACGGGCAGTATCAAGCAGCTTGTAACCCGATCCTGCATTTTCCTGAGGATAATACGAATCGTAGCTCCCCTCGCTCTCACGCAGCCTGATCCTGTAAAGACCATAACGCGCATCCTGATCTCCCGGACTCAACGCCAATGCAGTGGTATAGTATTCCCGCGCCCTTTCGTAGTCAAAGCTCTTTTCGTAGCATAACCCGATCAAATTGTTGATCTCTTTGGACTGTGGTTTCTTTTTCAAAAGCTTGTTCAATGCAGGCAGTGCTTTATTATAATGCCGCAGCTGAATGCTGGTATTCGCTACCTGCCAGAGCGCATCTTCATAATCCGGACTGAGGCTTACCGCTTTCTGAAAGCTGATCAATGCAGTATCGGGTCTGGCCAGTGCCATGAAAATCTCCCCTTGTTCAAAATACAGGGTAGGATCAGCAGGAAAGCGTTTGATTGCTTTGTCATTCACTACCAGCGCTTTATCGATGTTTTTTAGTTTACGTAAAATAAGGATATTCTGCTGGTAAGCACGAAGCAGTCTCGGGTTAGCGTTGATTGCGTAATCCAGGCTCGCCAGACTAGCCAGCGAATCGCCCTGACGCGCCTGCAACATACCTTTTACATAATAGGCAGAACCATCATAAGGCGCCATTTTCAAGGCTTGGTTCAGATAGCTGACCGATTCGCCGAAGCGATTTTTTGCTTGTAAAATGTCGGCGAGCAACACGTAAAGTTCAGGGCTGCTTTGCTGCAATGCCTCTGCGCGCTGCGCATCTTCCAGCGCATTGTCGATCTTGCCGAGCTCCCGGTTTATTTTTCCCCGCAACAGAAAGTAATCACTTACATTATCCTGCTCGTAAATAGATTCATTGATATCGTCCAGCGCCTCGGTGTACTGCTCCCGGTCGAAGTAGATCCTGGCTCTTTTGAAATAATTCACATCAGAATCTATACCCCGGTTGATCAGTTCGGTTAAGGAAAGTAATGCGTCATTCTGCCACTGCGCGTGCGATTTTTTTACTACCGGCGGAATACGCGTAGCATTCCTGGCGTCGCTCTGGCAGGATTGCAGCAAGCCGGTGAAAGCGATCGAAAAGAAGGCTAGAAGGTAGTTCAAAAAAGGTAATCTCATACAAGCAAAAGTGTGTAATACCACGCATTGCAGTGCAGCAGGGTATTATACAAAATTGGAAAATCTTCCCGTCTTTCAATCATTTTGGTCGGAGAATCGGGAAAATACACCAAGCGGCAGCTTTTTACCAAATGAATCGGGAATGAACAATTCACCAAACTCATGCTTTATATCTGTTCCAAAATGCGCTTTGATCAGGTTTTCGACGATCAAAGCCGAGAAGCCGAGCGAGTAGAGATTAATGATAAAGAAGAAATGCTCTTTCTTTAAAAGCAATGCAGAAAGCCGCAGGATTTCATTCAGGCTTTCTTCCAATAACCATTTCTCACCGTCAGGGCCGCGACCATATGCAGGCGGATCGAGAATGATCCCATTATACTGGTTGCCACGGCGTACTTCGCGCTGTACAAACTTCATCGCGTCTTCTACTACCCAGCGAATGTTATCAAGTCCGCTCAGCTGCATATTTTCTCGGGACCAGCTGATTACCTGTTTCACGGAATCAACATGGGTTACATCTGCGCCCGCAGCTTTGGCGGCGAGTGAAGCAATGCCGGTATAGGCAAACAGGTTAAGTACATTCGGCTTTTCTTCCGGAATCTGTTTCAGCTTTTTGGAGATATAATCCCAATTGGTAGCCTGCTCTGGGAATACACCCACGTGCTTGAAAGAAGATAATGCAAGCTTACTCCGCAGGTGAAGGGATTTAGTGCGGTATTGGAATACCCATTTCTCCGGCATATCTCCTTTTGTGACCCACTGGCCTTTTTCCTGCGAATTCTTGTCCTTTTTAAAAACCGCATTGGATCGATCTTCCCATTCACTTTCGGGCAGCGACTTATCCCAGATCGCCTGCGGCTCAGGCCGGGTTATTATGTAGGGTCCAAATCGTTCAAGCTTCTCAAAGCCACCAGTATCGATTAGCTGGTAGTCAGTATGTTGGTCTGGTGTAAGTAGGATCACGTGTGTTGGATTTGCTTGTATTTGTTATTGTATTTGTTTGTACTTGTTCTTGGATATGTTGTTGTTGTATTCGTACTTGTCCGTTGGCTGAAGCCGACGGGAATGTATTTTTTTGGCGCGTATCGAAATCTATGTCGGCCATGCCGACATATCCATTTCCGTTGGCTTCAGCCAACGGAAGAAGGGGCGGCGGGATTACATTTCATTTGCCAGATATAGCGGAAAATAGCTCTTCAATATGCGACTTTGTTTAAATAAAACACATTTCTTCTTCCTCTCGTCTGCGGATCGCCAGCTGCATTGATGATTCTTTGTTCGCCCCAAGCCAGGTAGAAGTTGTTATACCAGTAATCAATGTCGTCGGTACTTGTTTTACGGACCTTGTCGCCTTCCACATTGGTTTCATTCGGGATAATATGGTCGCTGTCGATTACCTGATTACCCTTGATGATTTTGCTCCTGATCGCACCATTGTGGCTGTAAACGAGCCGGGAGTTTCCATTTGGGAAGGATTGTACACGGATCTTTTCGCGCAGGTCCATGCTTTTTACATGATCGAAATTGATACTGTTGTCCCAGACAAGGTTTCCATTCTGGTCAATATCCGTAACAATGGCGTGGGTGTAGGTGAAACCGTCGAAAACCTGCTGATTGTAGCCGCGACCTCCGTACATAGGGTTCCACAGGTAAGGATTATAAAGGCCCATTCCAAAAGGATAGCCGAAACCTCCATAACCAAACCCGCCCATCATATTGTTATTATTATACCTGTATTCAGGATAAAATGCCTCTGCGACAAGCAGATAATGGTTGTCTTTGGGAACAATATCATGCACCAGAAGCCGATAGTTGAGTTTCAGATCGTCGCCACTTTCTTTCTTTTTCCTGATACGCCTTTCAATTTTTTCCTGCTGGCGCTCATTCATGAAATTGAAGAAGTTCTTGAAGTCGGTAAAACTGTGGTATTTGGTAAAAACGGTCTCTTCACCCACAATTTTACTGATATACAATCCCTGCGAAGCCGCAGTGGAGCTGCTTTGCATATTGCGGTATCCGTAAGTACCTATGATAATCCGGACGGAATCATTCAAAACCTGTAAACGGCCGCTCAGCAGCGAGAAATCATCCTCGGGATCTACCGAAACCTGCGTGTACAATTCACCAGTTTCTTCATAGGACCGCGCTACGATTTTGGTCTGCCGCCCCTTTTTTACTGCAAAACATACATTTACCAAATGGTGTGCCGTATCTACCTCCACCGTCTGGATCGCATTGGAGCCTTTGATCGCCGAAGGCAAAACCTTCGTCTGCGCTGTCGTGAGCTGCGTGTAAATCAGTACCGGTTCGTTGCGCACCATTCCTGCCATAAAAACGGAGTAGCCCAATGTTTTGAAGTCTGTTATCTCAAAACGGTCGAGCGTGTTGATCGTGAAAGTTTCCACAAAGCCGGGACCCACATTCACTTTCACGATCTGATACAGCGAGCTCCGGTACTTGCTGAAAAGCAAAAACACAGCCTGTCCGTCGTAAGAAGACGTTACATAATCAAGATTAGATTCAATGGGCCCGTCAATGGACCAGACTCTTTCCAGATTCGCATCAAACTTCTGTACATTGAATGTACCACGGTCCGGCTTGGAAATCAGGAGCACGCCCTTTTCTCCCAGCGGAACCGTCTGGTACGCAGTGTTGCCTGATAGTGGCAGCTCAATCCGCTTCACGCTCTGCGCGGCGGCTTGCACATACATCAATGCAAGAACGAACAGGAAAAATGTCGTTTTCAATCCGCGGTTTCTATTTGGAATCATGGGCTAGTCCGACAATAACGTCAAATTCTTCTGGCCGAACTGGTACAACAGACAATCTTGACAACTTCACCAATGCCATTTCTTTCAAACGTTGGTCTGCCTTAATCTGCGCCAGTGTCACTGTATTCGGGAATTTTTCAACCGGAACTACATTCACTACTACCCAGTTGCCTTCTTTGGCAGTAGGATCAGGGTAATGTTCTTTCGAAACTTCCACCAGGCCCACTACTTCCTTGCCTTCATTGCTGTGGTAAAAAAGCACCTGGTCCCCTTTTTTCATGGCCATCAGGTTATTGCGTGCGGCATAATTACGAACGCCGTCCCACATTCCTTCCTTTTCCTTCACAAGTTGGTCCCAGGAATAAGCGCTGGGTTCAGATTTTACAAGCCAGTAATTCATGTTCGTCTCTTAGGTTCTTAACGGGATAAATGGTTGGATACAAATCAGGGAAACTTAGGATACTTGCTGAAATCAGGTTTTCTCTTTTCAAGAAACGATTTCTGACCTTCCTTAGCCTCCTCGCTGAGGTAGTACAGTAACGTTGCATTGCCCGCAAGCTCCTGGATCCCGGCTTGTCCGTCCAGCTCTGCATTGAATGCGCTTTTCAGCATTCTGATCGATAGCGGGCTTTTCTCCTGAATTTTCTTGCACCATTCTACCGTCGTAGCTTCAAGTTCTTCAAGCGGAACAACCTTGTTTACCAAACCCATATCTAATGCTTCCTTTGCATCGTACTGATCGCAGAGGAACCATATCTCACGCGCTTTTTTCTGACCTACCACACGTGCCAGGTAAGAAGCACCAAAGCCACCGTCGAAGCTGCCTACCTTCGGACCGGTTTGTCCGAATCGCGCATTTTCTGCTGCAATGGAAATATCGCAGATCACGTGCAGTACGTGTCCGCCGCCGATCGCCCAGCCAGCTACCATCGCGATCACCGCTTTGGGAATGGAGCGGATCATCCTTTGCAGGTCGAGTACATTCAGGCGGGGAACGTGGTCATCACCAATGTAGCCGCCGTGCCCGCGTACAGACTGGTCGCCGCCCGAGCAGAACGCTTTTCCGCCTTCGCCCGTGAGGATAATCACGTCAATCCGTGGATCCTCGCGGCAGATATGCATTGCGTCGATCATCTCTGTTACCGTGAGCGGCGTGAATGCATTGTGCTTATGGGGACGGTTAATGCTTATTTTTGCAATCCCTTCGTGAATGGTAAAAAGGATTTCCTCGTATTCTTTAATGGTTTCCCATTGAATTTGACTGGACATATCTGAAATGAAATTTTAATAAAAGAAGGCAAGAAGAATCGGAAAGAAGGATATTCTTGCACCAGAAAGTGCGAAAATACTGATTGTTTGGGTATCCTTCAAAAAGCAAACAAATAAGATGTTCCTACCAGCAGATTTTTGGGAGAGGCCGCGGCCGCAGGATGTTTACCTGGGCAAAGCACATGATTTTATGCGTCAATGGAAATCAGGAGAGACAGAATTTACCCTGCATACCTCCGGCTCAACCGGTACACCCAAGCCGATTGTTTTAACCAGAAAGCAAATGACTACCAGTGCACTGGCCACCGGAGCAGCGTTGGACCTGAGTGCCGGCACACGCGCATTGGTGTGCCTGAACATCGAGTACATTGCCGGCTTGATGATGCTCGTGCGGGGAATGGAACTGAACTGGCAACTCTGTATCATAGAGCCCGCCGCCAATCCGCTTCTGCTCACAGAAGAGGGTGCGCAGTTTGACTTCACCGCGTTAGTACCCATGCAGTTAGCGAGTATCTTCGAAAACCCCGCGACCAGTGATAAGGTAAGTAGTCTGGGTAAAATCCTCCTGGGCGGCGCGCCGGTCAATGCGGGTTTGCAAATGCAGATTGCCGCATTGAAAGTACCCGTTTATCAAAGCTACGGGATGACGGAGACGGTCTCGCACATTGCATTACGCCGTTTGAATTGTCCGGAAGAGGAAACCAAATATACATTCCTGCCGGGCATCATTGCAGGTACCGATGACCGGGGATGCCTTTTTGTTTCCGGTGACGTAACAAATGGCGAGGTTATTCAGACCAACGATCTTGTAGACATGGAAGATAATACTTTTCAATGGATCGGGCGGGCTGATAATGTGATCAACTCGGGCGGCGTGAAAATAGTACTCGATAAGATAGACGCCGCAGTGGCAGCTGCATTTGCCCGTTTGGACGTCGCAAATGCCCATTTTACCTGGTGGCAGCCTGATCAGAAATTGGGGCAAAAACTGGTGCTGGTCATAGAAGGTGAATTGCAATCTATCAGCGAAAACACCATAATGGAAGAAATAAGGAAGCAGGTTTCCGCTTATGAAACTCCGAAACATACTTACTTTGTACAACAATTTACGAAAACACCTACCGGCAAGGTTGACAAACGCCGGTCTTTTTCAACTGTCTCAGCATCTTAAATGGATAAAAATCTTCAAATACCAGGACTGTACATTATCAGGTACGAAACCGCCGACGTGGTACCCGCTCCTTTTTCGCATTACTATGCTTTAAAACTGCATATTGTATCAGAAACAAAGCTCGATGTCGATTTTGAGCTCCGGTACACAGATCGCAACGAGATCTCGGAAGACGAAATTTACGACGAGGGTTTTACCACCGACGATGATTATAAATGGAGGGGGAATGTTCCGGTAATCTGGTTGAAAGAGTTTGAGGAAATTTTCACGAGTTCCAAAACAATCCGTAAGCGTGAAGAAAACGAGTATGAGGATTTCGTCGAGATAGAGCTGGAAGAAAATGAAAAGCGGGTAACCATTTATCCTGTTGACAAGGAGCGTTGGTCTTACTTCTTGCAGGAAATGATGCAGGCGATCTTCGAAGCCAGCGGCCGCGAAAAGCCTTTTGAACTTACATACCTCGAAATAGACGGCGATCATAAAAGCCGCATAGACCTGAAAGCATCGTTTGCTAACAAAACATTTACAATTAGCAAAGACAGCGGCGCTGCTCACCCGCTTGAATGGGACCAGCTTCAAAAAATAATGGATACTGTATACCGCGCGGAATTCGTTGCTGACAATGCATCGGAGTCAAAGCCTTCGAAAAGAGGCAAGTACCTCACAGCCGGCGACGGTTTGTGGTATCAAATGGGCGTAGCTGTTTTGGAAACTACTTCGAAAAGCAGGGATCTTGAAAAGATAGATGCGCTGTTTAGCACACTGGCAAGCAAAATTTAGTGTATTGCTAAATGTCCTGCTGGCGGTATTGACTAAGTTCCAGCTGGAGTTCGTCGACAAGCTGCGAAATGCGTTCGAGCGAAGGCTGTGGTGCCGGGATTTGCAGACTGACAAACGCCTTTATTTCCCAAACTTCCAGTACATCCTGTAACGGGATTTCAAGCTCAGGAGCTGCTCCATTGTCAGAAGTCAGCAACAGGTAGCCGGACGTTTTTACATGATTGAATGCAGTACGACAGATAATACCGGCACTTTTTAGCACGAAAACGTACTGCATTCCATCGTGAATATCATACCAGTTCCGCACGAAGGTACCGATCAGTAATGCACCAGGGTAAGTGTAATCCGCACCTGCCTCGAATGCACGATAGTAGCCTGTTGGTAAATTGGGCAACTGAAAAGAAGGCAGATTGGTCAGATAGGCGGGATTCTGAAAATTGGCTAGATAATGCTGCTGCATATTCAAAGCAATCCACTGCACATTCTGGTAGATGTTCGGCCGCTCTTCGGGCTGCGCATTAAATTGACCGGTCTGGAATTGATTGTTAAATACAGGCAGCTGATTAGCAGGCGCGCTGTTGAAAGCGGGCTGCGGTTCCGGTTGCTTGTAGTGCATGTTACGCGCAGGCTGCTGCGGTGGAGCTTCTCCGCTGATTGGTTTCAGGTTAACCTGCCGGGATACCATCCGCAAAGGCTGTTCGGGCTGCTGAAATTGTTCTATTACTTTGGCCAGAGGCTGCGGTTCTGCATAAGTGGCAGCGCGTTGCTGAGCAGGCGGAGTTACATTGCCTGAATGCGAGACCGTCATAGGTTTGGACTGTGCAAGTGGCAACGACATATCCGGTGTTTCCCTTAGTTTTCTCAGATCGTTTTTTAGCAAGTTGTCGACCGTAATGCCAAAGGAAGCTGCAATATTTTTCAGATTAGTCAAATTCGGATTGGCGCGGGCTTCTTCATATGCGCCCAGCAATGATCTTTTGATAGCGATTTTGCGCGCAAATTGTTCCTGCGTCAGTCCGTTAAGTCTGCGTAGATATTTGATGTTGTTGCTTACAATGCTCATAATCCCTGCTTTGAAATCTGCTACTAATTGACAAATCTTTTAGCAAAAAACAAAAAGCACAACAAAAAACCGGATAATGCAGCGTGCGGGACGCATTCATTATCCGGTTCAAAAATAGTTATGTGAAATCGATCAGGAATAGATCTCCTTTTTCGCAGCTTTGAATGTATTGGTCAGCAAGCCGCAGATCGTCATCAATCCCACACCGCCTGGTACCGGCGTAATGTAGCTGGCTTTTGGCGCCACATCGTTGAAATCCACGTCGCCTTTAATCGTGTATCCGCTTTTCTTGGCAGGGTCCACTACGCGGGTAATGCCCACGTCTATGACCACTGCGCCTTCCTTCACGTAGTCCGCTTTGATAAAGTCGGCTCTTCCAAGTGCAGCGATCAGGATATCTGCGCTTTGACAGATCTCTTTCAAATTCTGCGTTTTGCTGTGCGTGATAGTCACGGTACAGTTTCCGGGATAGCTGTTACGCTGCATCAGGATGCTCATCGGCAAACCCACGATCTGGCTGCGGCCAACTACCACGCAATGCTTTCCGCTCGTTTCGATACCGGCGCGGATGATCATTTCAAGTATACCGAAAGGTGTTGCCGAAATATACGCAGGAAGTCCCTTGCACATTTTGCCGACATTGACCGGATGAAAACCATCTACATCTTTGGCCGGGTCTACCGCTTCCATTACCGTGTTTTCCGAGATATGTGCGGGCAATGGGAGTTGCACGATAAATCCGTCCACATCGGGATCGTTGTTGAGCGACGCTACCGCCTCCAGCAACTCTGCTTCCGAAATGGTGGGTTCGAAGCGCAGGAGGGTAGAAGAGAAGCCGATTTCTTCGCAGCTTCTGATTTTAGAAGCCACGTAAGTTTCGCTTGCGCCGTCAGTTCCTACGAGTATAGCAGCTAAATGGGGCTTTTTGCCGCCACCGGCCACCCACTTTTCTACTTCTTCTTTGATTTCAGCTTTGATTTGGGAGGAAATAGCCTTCCCGTCAAGTAATTGCATTCGCTATTGATCTGATAATAAATATTGCTTTGTCAAAACTTCCATTCCCGTCGACGCCTTTTCCTGAATGAAAACCATGTTCGGTTTTATTCGGATATCAGGCTGGGCAGGGTCAATGATGTAAATGGGTTGCCCAGGCCGCACGTAATGTACCAGGCCAGCGGCTGGGTACACAGCCAGCGAAGTCCCGATTACCAGGAAAATGTCCGCAGTCTCGGTCACATCGATTGCTTTCTCCATCATCGGTACCTCTTCGCCAAACCATACAATATGCGGACGAAGCTGGCTTCCGAGTTCGCATAAATCGCCGGTCTTCAATTCCCAGGAATCCATCTGGTAAACCAGCTCAGGATTTTTGGTACTGCGCGATTTGAACAACTCTCCATGTAAATGGATCACATTTGAGGAGCCCGCCACTTCATGTAGGTTATCTACATTCTGGGTGATAATGCTGACGTCGAAATGCTTTTCAAGCTCAACCAATGCATAATGCGCCGCATTCGGCTTCACTTCGTACGCCTGCTTTCTGCGCTGGTTATAAAAATCCAGCACCAGTTCCTGGTTTCTTGCCCAGGCTTCGGGCGTGGCTACATCTTCAATCCGATAGTTGTCCCACAAGCCGCCATTGTCGCGGAAGGTACTGATACCGCTTTCTGCACTGATTCCCGCTCCGGAGAGTACTACTAGCTTTTTCATTCTTTTGGCGGTTTTAATGTGTGTTTTGTTTTGCCACGAATGCACGAATGGACACGAATGTCAGCTGAACGCTTTTACGAAGCCTTTTTGGTTACCTTTTTTGCCGCGGGCTTTTTCTCAGCTGTCGCTTTTTTGGCGGCTGGCTTCTTTTCTGCGGCTGGCTTTTTCTCTGCTGCTGCTTTCGGTGCTGCCTTTTTGAATCCTCGCCCGGCGGGTTTGTCAGGTGTTTCAGCGGCTAGCTTCACGATCTCTTCGTAGGTCAATGCAGCCGGATCTGTTCCTTTGGGGATTTTTACATTCTTTTTGCCAAATGCTATATATGGTCCGTATTTCCCATTCAGTACTTTACAATCCGGGTCTTCTGAAAACTCCTTGATGGTACGGCTGCTATCCTGCAAGCGTTTCTGGATGATGATTTCAACCAGTCTGTCTTCGGTCACTGCCATTGGATCGTCGGTTTTCAGCAGCGAGTAGTATTTACCATCGTGCTTTACGTATGGGCCGAACTTTCCAATGTTCACGATCAGTTCTTTGTCCTCATATAATCCCACTGTGCGCGGCAGTTTGAACAGTTCAAAAGCTTCGTCCAGCGTAATTGTTTCCATCAACTGGCCCTTTTGCAGACTAGCAAACTTCGGCTTTTCTTCATCCTCCACATCACCGATCTGCACATAAGGCCCGTATTTACCAATTCGAACGGATACCTTTTTACCGGTGGTCGGATCTTCACCCAAATCACGGGAGGTCAGGCTTTTATCGATCGCCTCTTCACGTGCCTCAGCTACTTTTTTCTGAAATGGCGTGTAAAAGTTCTTGATCATCTGACGCCACGCGAGCTGTCCTTCGGCAATATGGTCGAAGTCTTTTTCGACGCTCGCAGTGAAAGAATAATCGATAATATCCTGGAAGTGGCTTACCAGGAAGTCATTTACGACCATTCCGGTGCTCGTTGGGAAAAGCTTGGCTTTCTCAGAACCGTATATTTCTTTATTTACCTTGCTTTTGATCTGGTTAGCGGCAAGTGTAAACTCCTTGAACTCTCTTTCTGTACCCGGTCTGTCTTCCTTCACAATGTACTCTCTTTTCAGGATAGTCGAGATCGTAGGCGCGTAGGTGGACGGGCGACCGATGCCCATTTCTTCCAGCTTCTTAACAAGGCTTGCTTCGGTATATCTCGGCGGGTTGCGCGTAAAACGCTCCGTTGCCTTCATATCTGCCAGGTTCAGCTTTTGTCCGATGTTCAATGGAGGTAGCATTCCTTTTTGTTCTTCGTCACCTTCCTCGTCGCTGGATTCCATATATACTTTCAGGAAACCTTCGAATTTAATCACCTCACCCTGAGCCACCAGCTCTTCCGACGTGCTTGAAATGCCGATCGTAGCCGTAGTACGTTCAAGTTGCGCGTCCGACATCTGGGATGCGATTGCCCGCTTCCAGATCAGCTCGTAAAGGCGCTGCTCGTTGCGGTCGCTGCTTCCCGACAAGGTTGAAAAATCAGTTGGGCGAATAGCTTCGTGCGCTTCCTGCGCCGATTCTGATTTGGTCTTGAAAATCCTCTTATTATAGTACTCCGGTCCGTATTCCTTTGTGATCTGCTGACGCGCTTTTTCCAAAGCCTCTTCCGATAAGTTGGTAGAGTCGGTACGCATGTAGGAGATCTTACCAGCTTCGTACAGCCGCTGTGCAACTGTCATCGTCTGTGCAACTGAAAAGCTGAGCTTTCTTGAAGCTTCCTGTTGTAATGTAGAAGTAGTAAATGGGGGAGCCGGTGTTTTTTTAGCTGGTTTTACTTCAAGGTTTTTGATCGAAAATTCTGCGCCAATGCATCTTTCGAGAAATTTGACGGCGTCTTCTTCGGTAGAAAAGCTTTTGGGAAGTTCTGCATTGAGCACCTTGCCGTTTACGAGGTCAAAGTGGGCAGTTATCTTGTAGCTGTTCTTTGTTCTGAATGCATCTATTTCACGCTCTCTCTCAACAATGATCCGCACTGCAACAGACTGCACACGTCCCGCTGAAAGGTTAGATTTCCCAATTCTGATCTTTTTCCAAAGTACCGGTGACAGCTCGTATCCTACAAGCCTGTCGAGTATCCTTCGTGCCTGTTGCGCATCAACAAGGTCAGCGTCAATCACACGCGGTTTTGCGATGGCATTCTGCAATGCAGTTTTGGTAATCTCCCTGAACACGATACGTTTAGTATCATCAGGCAGGCCAAGTGCTTCTTTCAAATGCCATGAAATTGCTTCTCCTTCGCGGTCATCATCCGTTGCCAGCCACACTTCTGCGTCTTTGGCCAGCTTTTTCAGCTCGGAAATGACTTTGACTTTGTCCGACGAAATCTCGTAAGATGGTTGAAATTCATGCTCAACATCCACGCCCATATCATGTTCGGGAAGGTCGCGGACGTGTCCGAAACTGGACTTGACCGTGAAATCCTGCCCTAAATAACTTTCAATGGTTTTGGCCTTCGCCGGTGACTCTACGATCACCAGATTTTTCGACATAGTTTTGGATTTAAGGAATCTGGTAGCACTTTGAACGTCCAAATATAGGGTACAATCAAACAAAAAATCAAAGTTGCGGGAAAAGGAGGGGCAAAATATAAGGGTAGGAGTGAAGCAATCCTGTCAGATGTTTTAAATAACGAATGAATTAAAGAGACGGTGAGAACAAAAAGAAATGGAGCCGGGTTATCAATATGTACCAGTAGTATATAATAATGCTAAATAGCAGCGAAAATCGCTTGACGCCCCTGCGTATATTGGGTAAATTCGTACTTTCGCCCGTTTTATTAAGCATCATATACTGCCTTTAACATTGAAAAGATTTCATCATGAATATCTATCAGGATTACATTAAAGAGATTGAAGAAAGAAAAACCCTGGGGCTTCATCCGAAGCCGATTGATGGCGCAGAATTGCTGGGAGAGATCATCGCCCAGATCAAAGACTCAGAAAATGAGCACCGCGCTGATTCACTTAACTTTTTTATTTACAACACATTACCAGGTACCACTAGTGCAGCTGGCGTAAAAGCCAGGTTCTTGAAAGAGATCATTCTCGGAGAATCCATAGTTGCGGAGATATCACCTGTATTTGCATTTGAGCTGCTGTCGCACATGAAAGGCGGGCCGTCTATCGGTGTGTTGCTCGACCTTGCATTAGGTGAAGACCTGTTTATCGCAAAACAAGCTGCTGAGGTACTGAAAACGCAGGTTTATCTGTACGATGCGGACACAGACCGTTTGAAAGATGCTTTCAAAAGCGGAAGTGAGATTGCAAGAGAAATCCTGGAAAGCTACGCGAAAGCTGAGTTTTTCACCAAACTTCCCGAAGTACCGGAAGAAATCAAGATTGTAACGTTTATTGCGGGCGAGGGCGACATTTCAACAGATTTGCTTTCTCCCGGAAACCAGGCGCATTCGCGTTCTGACCGTGAGCTGCATGGCCAATGCATGATCACACCACAAGCTCAGCGTGAGATCAAAGCATTGCAGGCAGAGCACCCTGACAAGAGCGTGATGCTGATCGCCGAAAAAGGTACCATGGGCGTGGGATCATCCAGGATGTCGGGTGTGAATAACGTGGCGCTTTGGACCGGCAAGCAGGCCAGCCCGTATGTTCCATTTGTGAATATTGCTCCGATCGTGGGCGGTACTAATGGTATCTCTCCGATCTTCCTGACTACGGTTGACGTGACAGGAGGTATTGGTATTGACCTGAAAAACTGGGTGAAGAAAGTCGACGAGAATGGGAATGTGGTTCGCAATGAGAACAACGACCCTATTCTGGAAGAAGTATACTCGGTGGCTACCGGCACTGTTCTGACCATTAATACAAAGACAAAGAAACTTTATAATGGTGATCAGGAGCTGATTGATATTTCAAAAGCACTTACGCCTCAGAAAAAGGAATTTATCCGCGCCGGAGGATCGTACGCCATTGTATTTGGTAAAAAGATCCAGACCGTAGCGGCTAAGATATTGGGAATTGAACCTACGCCGGTATTCGCTCCTTCAAAGGAAATTTCGAATGAAGGACAAGGTTTGACTGCCGTTGAAAAGATATTCAACAGAAATGCGGTGGGTACTACTCCGGGTAAAGTGCTGCACGCCGGTTCTGATGTTCGTGTGGAAGTAAATATCGTGGGATCGCAGGATACTACGGGATTGATGACGGCACAGGAGCTTGAATCAATGGCGGCGACAACGATATCTCCGATTGTAGATGGAGCCTACCAGTCCGGCTGCCACACCGCATCGGTATGGGATAAGAAAGCGCAGGCGAATATTCCTAAGCTGATGAAGTTTATGAATGACTTCGGCCTGATTACTGCCCGCGACCCGAAAGGTGAATACCACTCGATGACCGACGTAATCCATAAGGTACTGAACGACATTACCGTGGACGAATGGGCGATCATCATCGGTGGTGATTCTCATACAAGGATGTCGAAAGGTGTTGCATTTGGAGCTGATTCGGGAACTGTGGCGATTGCGCTGGCTACCGGCGAAGTTTCCATGCCGATCCCTGAATCAGTGAAAGTGACATTCAAGGGAGAAATGAAGGAGCACATGGACTTCCGCGACGTGGTTCATGCCACACAGGCGCAAATGCTTCAGAAGTTTGGCGGCGAGAACGTATTCCAGGGCCGGATTATCGAAGTGCACCTTGGCACATTACCAGCTGACCAGGCATTTACGTTTACAGACTGGACTGCAGAGATGAAAGCGAAAGCCTCTATCTGTATCTCGGAAGACGATACTTTGATCGAATCACTGGAAATAGCGAAAAACAGGATCCAGATCATGATCGATAAGGGAATGGAGAACCACAAGCAGGTTTTACAGGGATTGATCAACAAAGCGGATAAACGCATTGCGGAGATCAAGTCAGGTGAGAAGCCGGCACTGGTACCCGACGCTAATGCGAAATATTACGCCGAAGTGGAAATCGACCTTGACGCGATCATTGAACCGATGATTGCAGATCCGGATGTGAATAATAAGGATGTATCGAAAAGATATACCCACGATACAATCCGCCCGATTTCTTTCTACGGAGATGACAAAAAGGTTGACCTTGGATTTGTCGGTTCCTGCATGGTGCATAAGGGTGATTTGAAGATTGTTTCTCAAATGCTCAGAAACCTGGAAGAGCAGCAAGGCAAAGTTGAGTTTAATGCACCACTCGTGGTAGCAGCGCCTACTTATAATATTATCGAAGAATTGAAAAAAGAAGGGGACTGGGATGTATTGCAGAAATACTCCGGGTTCGAATTCGACGACAATGCACCGAAAGTTGCGGCGCGTACAGAGTATGAAAATATGATGTACCTGGAACGTCCGGGCTGTAACCTTTGCATGGGTAACCAGGAAAAGGCGGCGAAAGGCGATACGGTACTGGCGACGTCAACGCGTCTGTTCCAGGGAAGGGTTGTTGAGGATTCAGAACGTAAGAAAGGAGAGTCACTGCTTGCTTCCACGCCGGTGGTTGTGCTATCTGCAATCCTGGGCCGCATTCCGAATGTGGATGAATATAAGGCAGCAGTTGTGGGTATTGACCTCACCAAATTTGCGCCTCCGGTGAAGCAGTTGAGCAGATAACATTTGTGGTACAATTGTTGAGAACTGTGAATGTATAAGCAATAATATAAGAGATATGGCATTTGACTTGGATATGATTAAGGGCGTTTACGCCCGCATGGAAGAAAGAGTAGAAGCTGCCCGTAAAGTTGTAGGGCGGCCTTTGACTTTGGCAGAGAAGATTTTGTACTCTCATTTGTGGGAGGGAACGCCTTCTCAGAGCTACGAGCGAGGGAAGTCTTATGTGGACTTTGCTCCCGATCGCGTAGCAATGCAGGACGCAACTGCCCAAATGGCCCTTTTACAATTTATGCAGGCCGGAAGGCCACAGGTCGCAGTTCCCTCTACTGTACACTGCGATCACCTGATCCAGGCGGAAGTAGGCGCAACACAGGATTTGAAGAATGCGGTTGACAAGAACAAGGAAGTTTACGATTTCCTGTCCTCTGTTTCCAATAAATACGGATTAGGTTTCTGGCGCGCCGGTGCGGGTATTATTCACCAGGTAGTACTTGAAAACTATGCATTTCCGGGTTGTATGATGATAGGTACGGATTCTCACACACCTAATGCAGGTGGATTGGGAATGATCGCGATCGGTGTCGGTGGTGCCGATGCTTCCGATGTAATGTCCGGACTTGCCTGGGAATTGAAAATGCCGCGCCTGATCGGTGTGAAGCTGACCGGAAAACTGAGCGGCTGGACAGCTGCGAAAGACGTGATCCTCTGGGTTGCGGGTCAGCTGACTGTAAAAGGCGGTACCGGATACGTTGTAGAATATTTCGGAGATGGTGCAGAAAGCATTTCAGCTACAGGAAAAGCAACGATCTGTAATATGGGAGCCGAGATTGGCGCTACCACTTCGATTTTCGCTTACGACAGAAGAAGTGCCGCGTACCTTCGTGCTACCGAAAGAGCTGATGTTGCTGACGCTGCCGATGCAGTTCAACAGCATTTGCGTTCTGATGATGATGTTTATGCAAATCCAGCCAACTATTATGATCAGCTGATCGAGCTTGATCTGTCTACGCTGGAACCGCATATCAATGGACCATTTACGCCGGATCTGGCCTGGCCTCTTTCTAAGTTCGCGACTGCGGTAAAGGAAAATGGCTGGCCTGAGGTACTCTCCGTTGGACTTATCGGATCGTGCACCAATTCTTCCTATGAAGATGTAAGCCGCGCGGCTTCGCTTGCACAGCAGGCTGTTGACAAAAAGCTCAAAGTAAGTTCCGAATATACAATCACGCCGGGTTCAGAGCTGGTTCGCTATACAGTGGACCGCGATGGTTACCTGGATACATTTGCGCAGATCGGCGGTGTGGTTCTTGCAAACGCTTGCGGGCCTTGTATCGGTCAATGGGCGCGCCACGGTGCTGAGAAAGGGGAGAAAAATTCCATTATCACGTCATTTAACAGGAACTTCTCAAAACGTGCCGATGGTAACCCCAATACGCACTCTTTCGTAGCTTCACCTGAAATTGTAACTGCTATGGCGATCGCAGGTCGCCTTACTTTTGATCCCCGCACCGATAAACTGGTGAATACAAACGGAGAAGAAGTGATGCTGGACGAACCAAGCGGACTGGAACTGCCGATCAAAGGTTATGCGGTGGAGGATGCAGGCTACCAGGCACCGGCAGAGGACCCGAGCCAGGTACAAGTGCTGGTAAGTCCGACCTCAGACCGTTTGCAATTGCTTGCTCCATTCCCTGAATGGGAAGGAACAGATCTGAAAGGATTGAAGCTGTTGATCAAAGCAAAAGGTAAATGTACAACTGACCATATTTCAATGGCAGGTCCGTGGTTGAAATACCGTGGCCATCTTGACAATATCTCCAATAACATGCTGATTGGCGCGGTTAACTACTTCAATGAGAAAACCAATGAAGTAAAAAACCAGCTAAGTAACCAGTATAGCGAAGTACCCGCAGTTCAGCGCGACTATAAAGCGCACGGAATCGGTACGATCGTTGTTGGTGATGAGAACTATGGTGAAGGTTCGTCCCGCGAGCACGCAGCAATGGAGCCTCGTTTCCTGGGAGTTCGTGCAATTTTGACAAAATCATTTGCCCGTATCCACGAAACAAACCTGAAAAAACAAGGTATGCTTGCATTGACTTTCGCGAACAATGCCGATTACGACAAGATACAGGAAGACGATACCATTGATATCACAGGACTGGAAACGTTCGCCGAAGGCCAGCCACTAACGATCGTGTTGCATCACAATGATGGTACCACCGATGAATTTCCGGTAAACCACACTTACAATGAGCAACAGATCGAATGGTTTAAAGCAGGCTCAGCTCTGAATATCATTCGCAAGTCAGTGGGAGCATAAAAAGAAGTTCCAAAAGTAAAAAAGTCGCGCAGATATCTGCACTGCCCCCAAAAAGTTAGACACTTCTTGGGGGCATTTTTATGGGTAAAAACAGAAAGCATAGTGTAGAGTTCAGGCTGATGGTTGTGAAAGCTTATAAAGCGGTAGGTGGTATCAATGAATTGGCCAGGCGCTTTGGGATTGCCAGGTCTTGTATACAGAAATGGGTGGGCCATTACGAGCAGTTCGGCGGTTCAAGCCTTTTGCCCCGGTACGGGCGCGTTTACACAAAAGAATTTAAGCAACAAGTCGTGTATGCTTATCAAAAGCAGGGTTTATCTTTGAATGAGTGCTGCTTCAAATTTCAAATACCCAGTGTAAGTACTTTACATGTCTGGACCAAGCAGTATGAGCAGTTTGGTATAGATGGTTTTAGTACGGCCCGTGGCAGGCCAAGGTCTATGAAAAACAAACCCAAGATCATTAAAACATACGGTCCATTGACCCGACTAGAGGAGCTCGAAAACGAGAACCTTCGCCTAAGGGCAGAAAATGACTTGCTAAAAAAGCTGGATGCCTTAATCCGGCAGAAGGAAGCTGCGCAAAAGAGAAAGCGTTGACAATCCATGGGTTAAGGCAGAAATATCCGCTTGAATTGCTTTTGGAGCTCTTTGAAATGCCCAGGAGTAATTTTTACTATCATATCAAAAATAGCGCTCAGGCCAGCAAGTACCAGGACGCAAAAAAGCAGATCAGGCAAGTTTACGACCGGCATATGGGAAGGTTCGGCTACCGTCGCATTACTATTACTATCAGGAAGATGGGCAGCAGCCTCAACCACAAAACGGTTTTAAAGCTGATGAAGACTATGGGCCTAAAATCGTTAATCCGTCTCAAAAGGTACCGTTCTTACAAAGGCCAGATAGGCAGGGTTGCGCCCAACATTCTCAACAGGGATTTTAAATCTGTAAAACCATTACAGAAATGGGCAACGGATGTTTCTGAGTTCAGGGTGAAAGACAAAAAACTTTTTCTGTCCCCTATCATTGATCTGTTTAACGGAGAAATCATTAGTTACAGCCTGTCCGAATCGGCTACTTTTAAGCAAGTCATACAAATGCTCAAAACTGCATTTAAAAAGATAAATAAGCCAGAAAACCTGGTGCTACATTCGGATCAGGGCTGGCAATACCAAATGAGCGAATATCAAAAAATGCTCAAATCAAAAGGCATCACCCAAAGTATGTCCAGAAAAGGTAATTGCCTGGACAACGCTATTATAGAAAATTTCTTTGGAACAATTAAATCAGAGTTGTTCTACCTGAACAAATACCAAAGCATCGATGAGCTCAAAAAAGACATCAAAGATTACATTCACTATTACAACAACGACAGGATCAGACTCAATCTAAATGGAATGAGCCCGGCACAATACCGGGCTCATCACACTGATCGTTAAGTTCTAAACTCGTCCAACTTTTGGGGTTCAGTCCAGTCGGCAATCGGCGTTTTTTTATTCGACTCTATATAAAAGTGTACTTCAACAGCTAAAAGCCAATAGCTAACTGCCAACAGCCCCACATCAAAAAGCCGACAGCCGACAGCTGAAGTAAAACCTCACCCCAACATCCTCTCCCTCTGCCTGCTATACGATTGATACAAAAAGATAAACATTCCTGTCATAATGGACACGTCTGCCATGTTGAAAATGCCGGTTTGTACGAAACCCAGGTTGATATGCATGAAATCGGTTACTGATCCGTGGATCATGCGGTCGTAGATGTTGCCGATACCGCCTCCGATTGCAAAGCTCAATGCCAGTCCGCTGAGCGGGGTCAGGTTTCTTTTTGTAAGTATATAATAGACGCCAAAAAGCAGTGCGATCAATGGAATAACTGAAAGTACGATCAGCTTGATAGTGGCGGGCAAGTTGCTGCCAATGCTCAAAAATGCGCCTGAATTTTCCACATAGGTAATGACGAAATAGTCTTTGATTACGCGCCGCGTCTCGTAGAAACCCACGTTTTTGCGGATCACTTCTTTGGAGATCTGGTCGCAGCCAATGTTGGCGACAAGAATCAGCAAAATGACTGTATTTCTAAAAACCCTGTTGGTACTGAATTTTGACATTATTTTGACAACGTTTTGATAGAAGTGACCATCACATCCCTGAATTCAACCTCTGCACCTTCTGATTGCAGCGCAATCTGCCCCTTTTGTGCTGTGGCATTGTATCCATAATTTACCATAACACCATTGAGCCACACTTTGATCGAGTTTTTCACACATTCGATCCGCATTGTATTCCATTCGCCAAGTGGCTTTTCTGTTCCGTCAGTCAGGTTGGGAATGCGGCGGAGCTTATCTCCGTTTACGCCCCATTTCTCTTTGGGGCCTCGGCGCTTCTCCATATCGGGAACGGTAATATCTTCCTGAATACACCAGAAATCTCCTGCATTTTGATGCATCATCTGAATTTCAATGGATTTTGGGAACATATCGTACAAGTCGCGCGGCTTGGATACAAATACCAATGCGCCACAGTTGCCAGGCTTGCCTACAAAGCGGTACTGGTAAGTAAAACGAAAGTTTTCATATTGATCGTCTGTGATCAAATGTCCGCCGGGCGTTCCTAAACTCACCAGGTTTCCATTCCTGATCAGAAAAGGTGATTTTACATCCGGGTTTTTGTCCATTTCCGGAACGTCCGCGTGCCACCCCTTCAAATCCTTGCCGTTGAACATTGCTTTCGACTGACCAAAACTATTTTGTGAGATCAAGAGGGAGAGGGCAAGAGCTGGCGCCAGCAGAATTTTCATCATTTCAGGATGTTTTTAGGTTTAAGTAGAATTGAGATGGAAAAATTAAGTAATTAAAATCTGAATGCATTCAGGAGATTGTAAAATATGGAAGTTATGGTATAAATTGAAGGTCTTTGTTAAAGCAACTTTCTGATCTATGAATAAAAAATTACTTTCTCTCCTGACCTTGCAGCTCATTGCATGGAATGCCTTTTCACAAAAACTTTCCTACGATGTCTCGTTTCCCAACCTGGTTCACCACGAAGCCAATATCAGGCTCAGCGTTTCGGATGTAGCCCAAAAGGAACTGACTTTCAGAATGAGCCGGTCGTCGCCGGGCAGGTATGCCACCCACGAGTACGGCAAGAACGTGTACGATGTGAAAGCGACCGACAAATCCGGGAAAGCACTGCCGGTGCAGCGGATCGACGGTGATGTTTACAAGGTTTCAGGAATCAGCGGTTTTGCGCGGGTTGAATATACCCTTTACGCCAACCACGCAGACGGAACCTACGCCGGGCTGGATCCTTCGAGCGTGCACCTAAATATGCCGGCTACATTCATGTGGGTCAAAGAGCTGCAAAATGCGCCTATTGAAGTTAAATTCAATTTGCCACAGGATTCCAAATGGACCATTGCTACGCAGTTATTAAAGGGTAAAGAGCCAAATACATTTACAGCGCCGGGCTTGCAATACTTCATGGATTCGCCTACAAAGATCGGAAAGCTGATCTGGAAAGAATGGACACTCGACAATGCAGGAGGTAAGCAATCCAAGTTCAGGCTGGCACTCGAAGCCAATGCAAGTGACTCGCTTGCAAGCAGTTTTGCCAATAAGGTGAAGAAGGTAACGCAGGAGGCGAAAATGGTTTTTGGTGAATATCCTGTTTTCGACTCTCCGGAATACACTTTTTTGGCAAGCATTAATCCGTATGTGAGAGGCGACGGAATGGAGCACCGCAACAGTACGATGATCAGCATTCCCGTGGCATTCAATGGATCGGATAATTTGCTCGGCGTATTTTCACACGAATTTTTCCATACCTGGAATGTGGAGCGTATCCGGCCTAAAACGTTGGAACCTTTCAACTTCGAGAAAAGCAATATGAGCTTCGAGCTTTGGTTTGCGGAGGGATTCACGCAATATTATGGCGACCTGATCCTCGCCCGCGCCGGTTTTGATCCATTGAATGACTATTGTCAGACACTTACTTTTCTGGTAAATACCAAAGAAAATACAGCAGGTGCAAAGCGGATATCTCCCGTGGAAGCAAGCTGCATGGCGGTATTTGTGGACGCAGGTGTGGCTATTGACAAAACCAATTATCCCAATTTTTACACTTCCTACTATCCTTACGGCGCGTCCATTGCATTGGCGCTGGATCTGGAACTGAGGTCAAGAGGATTGAACCTGGATGATTTTATGAAGATGGTGTGGGCCAAGCACGGAAAGCCGGAGATACCCTACGTGGTTTCTGATCTTGAAGCGGTGCTTGCGGCCTACTCCAAAGATCAGCGTTTCGCAGCAGACTTCTTCCGGAAGTATGTCAACGGACACGAATCCATGGATTACGCGCCATTGCTGGCAAAGGCAGGTTTGACATTGAAAAAGCAGTCGGAAGGGCAAGCCTGGATCGGGGATATGCGGTATAAGGATGGTAATGAGCTCACGATTGCCAGTAACACATTGATCGGCTCGCCGCTTTACGCAGCCGGGCTGGATGTGGACGATCAGATTTTGAAAATCGAAGGCAAGGCAGTTGGTTCTCAGAATGAGCTGGGCAACATCCTGAAAGCGCATAGGCCAGGAGACAAACTCAATGTAGAATACAAGCACAGGGAAGAAACAAAAATGACAGAAATCACACTGGCTGAAAACCCGCGACTGCTTGTTGTTACCAATGAAACAGTCGGCAAGCCTGTTACTCCCGAAATGCAACAGTTCAGAAATGCCTGGCTGAGCAGCAAGATCAGGTAGGTTAAGGCTGTTTTTCAGACAGGTATTTCCAATATCTTTTCGGCACGTGACGAATGTGAAGCTTCATGTTCTTGCGTGCCGGAATGTTTACATTTTTGAAATAATCCTTCCAGAGAATTGTATAAAGCTCTTCCTTTTCATTCAAAAGCTGGGCAGGTAATGCATTCAGGCTAGGCGACATTTCTTCCGAAAAGTCAAACACAATTTCTTCCACCTTTTCAAGATCATAGGATAGCCCGTACTTTCTTTTCAAATCATAAATAATCCATTTTTGATCGGCATAACGATTTCTGAAATGGGTGATCAGTAAAGGCAGCACATTGAAATCAGGCTCGATATGCGAGTAGAAGATTTCATCAGAAGTTTTCTGGAACCGGATAAATGCCTCCATCCGATGCTTTTCACGATGCACTTTCCGCGCCCATTGGGAGACTGCCAGCACAGACGGATGCCCATAATTTTCCTCTGCACCCTGCGGATTGTCAATGATATAGCAGGCGAAAATCAATAAATGCTGAAACGCTTCCGGCTGCTCGGAAAGGAAAGTTTTGTAGAAGTTCAGCAGCCACTCCTTATCAAGCTTTTTACGCAATCCTGCCCACACCCTTTTTGCCTTTTCATCCTCACTTGTTACCGTAAAATGCTGCTGAAAAACATCCGGATGAAAATGTTGCTCGCTCACCAGTTTGACATTCGCGCTCTTTTTCTGGTAACAGTCAAAAACGGCAGTCAGCAAACCTTCCAGCGTACCGTCAAAAACGAATGTTTCCATCAAAAGAGTGAAAGCTGGCTATGCGCCGTTTTCTGGTATTTACTGTGACTTTCGGACAAAATAATTCCTTTGATATGCCCTGCCTCGTAGTCATTTAGCTGCATGGGACTGTCGGCAAAGCGGATAAAATGCCGCGCTTTATTAAAGGATATACCTATCTTTTTCAGATGGTCGCGGTAAAGTCTGCCAAACTTCCGGGCCTGTACAATCTTTAATGCAGAAGTAACGCCAATTCCCGGCACGCGCAAGATCATCCGGTAATCCGCCGTATTTACATCTACGGGAAATTGCTCCAAATGCCGAAGTGCCCAGCTTAGCTTTGGATCAATGTCCACGTCCAGGTTAGGATGGGTATCATTTACTATTTCCTGAACATTGAACCCGTAAAATCGCATAAGCCAATCGGCCTGATAGAGCCGGTTTTCACGGATCAATGGAGGTTGCGAGCCGATTATAGGTAAGCGGCTGTCATTACTGATCGGGATATAGCCGGAATAGTAAACCCGTTTAAGCGAAAAATTCTTGTAAAACGTATTGGCTGTGTGCATAATCTCCTTGTCCGTGTCCGGAGTAGCGCCAATGACGATCTGCGTGCTCTGGCCGGCAGGAACAAACTTCGGTACACTCTTGATCAATGCTTTTTCGTCCGAGAATTGAGCAATACTTTTCTGAATATACCCCAGCGGCTTCTTCACTTCTTCGTGCGACTTCTCGGGCGCCAGGATTTTCAGCCCTGTTTCAGTTGGCATTTCAAGATTGATGCTCATTCTGTCTGCATACATTCCTGCTTCCTTCAACAGCTCCTCGCTCGCTCCCGGGATTGTTTTTAAGTGGATATATCCATTAAACCGCTCCTCAGTCCGCAGCTTCTTAACAATGCGAACGAGCCTTTCCATGGTATAATCGGCATTTTTGAAGATACCGGAACTTAGGAAAAGCCCTTCAATGTAATTTCTGCGGTAGAAGTTGATCGTGAGCTCGACTACTTCCTCTACTGTGAATGCAGCCCTTTTGATATCATTGCTCCGCCGGGAAACACAAAAAGCACAATCGAAAATGCAGTGGTTTGTCAGCAGGATTTTGAGCAATGAAACACAGCGACCGTCTTCGGTGTAAGTGTGACAAATCCCACTTCCTTCCGCGTCGCCCAGTCCCTTGTTTTCGTTCTTCCTGTTACTTCCACTCGATGAACAGGACACATCATATTTTGCAGCGTCTGCCAAAATTCCCAGCTTCTCTCGGATCCTCTCGTACATAATTCAGTCAATAATTTATTTTAATCTAAAATATTGAGGTGGGTTCGGCAGTTATTAGAACGGTATAAATATCGGAATTGTTTCTGGTAATATCAAAGTTTTGATACTGATTAAATCAAAGTACTGCAAGGACGCTCTTCATGTTCCGTAAAGTCCAATTTACATTTACACTCTTCTTTTCTTTTTTAGTTGCAGGTTTCAGCCAGGCGCAGGAGCCAAAGGTGACGCGCTATAATGGAAAGGTAAGTCAGCAGTTCGTGATGAACCGCGAGACGGTAATCATTGATCATGCAACCGGTAAGCGCATTTCTTACACGGAGTATGATGAAAAGCTGAAAAGAAATCCGGGAATGTACAAGACGCTCCCGTTTTTTGACAAATACGGAAAGCCTTCGTCCTTTGAACTGATCAAGAAAAGCCAGATTTATGTTCAGGAAGATGGTTCCGTAATGAATAACCCCGACCTCATGCCCGAGATAGGCGAGCCAATTTCCCCATTCATCATGAGAGGCCTGGACGGGAAGGAATATAATTCAGAAAAGCTGCGTGGAAAGTATATTCTGCTGGGTTTTTGGGTGAAATATGAAAAACCGCTTTACTCTTTTGCAGCAACGAAAGTGATCTCCGATTTTATTGACGAGAATAAAAAGAAGGGCGTGGAGATCGTTTCCCTGGGTACCACATTGAATACCGAAGAGGAATGCCTGCAGGCGATTCCCAAACGCAATTGCGGGTTTGTTCCGGTACCCGATTCATTTGGTTTCAACCATCGCTACAAGATCAGCGAAACGCCTTATTTCATCCTTATTGATAAAAAAGGAATTATACGCGCTATGGCACCGCATACTGAATTCTCCAAGATCAGCGATTTGGTGCTGAGATAATTATCCTAATTGGCCGCTGATCCGGTTGAAGATCTTATCTGCTCTCCATTCTCTTTTTTCGCCCAGGTACATTCTTCGGGAAAAGCGGCGCTGTCGGTAATTGTATTGTTCTAACGTGCTTATCGCAAGCAGGTTATGTTGCGGGAGTACTGCTTTGGCTTCTGTTTGAAACCTCAGCTTCATCAGCTCGACACCTGCCTTGTCATCCAAAGCGATAATCGGGCTGTCGCCCCAGCCGGGGATGTAGTAACCGAGTACCCGGTCCGCTTCGACGTACACCATTGCGGATTGCAGGAAGTCGCTTATGATACCCGATCTGTCTTCCTTACTTACTTCGCGGTCAAGATGAAATAGCTGCTGGCTAAGTCCAGTGTTGAATGGGATGATGTTCGCCGATATATCTTCAATGGGCGCATTGTCTTCGCGGACAAAATGACCGTAGCAGGTTTCCAGGGTGAACCCCAGCTTTGTGTAAACCGGATATCCATACTCAGTCGCATCGAGGTAAATTGTTGTGTACCGTTTCGGATCTACGGACGCAATCAGCGTTTGGGTGATCAGCTTACCCAGACCTTTGTTCCTGTGATCGGGATGAACGATAATGCACGCAAGCCAGACCGAATCGGAATGTCGCATGGTTGTACCAATGGCCACGATTTGGTTGTTTTCGCTGATCTTCAAAGGTGTACAATGCGGTGATTCAATAAAATAGCGGAACCGCGGTGCGAGATCGCCCCAGTCAGGTGGTTGTAAATGCGGTAGCTGGTCCAGGTCTTTCAGCAAAAAATCGGAAGTGGTGATCATAAAGGACTATATACTTGACTTGGTAAACATCTTTAAAAATCCGCATCTGATCAAAAATACACGCCGGTTTTTCTTTCATTGCGCTTTTGGACTTTTTTGAGTAAAATCTACTTTATTTACTGCTCCTAAAAGAATCCATTATGAACATCATCACAGCTGACAATTTTAAATCAATGCGCGCCGGTGAGGCATTGACCCTGATCGACGCCAGGGGAGGAGCCGACGCTGCCGAAAGGTACCAGGCCGGGCATCTTGAAAATGCATTCCTTGTTGATCTGGAAACGGATTTGTCGGACAAAGGCGAAGATGCAGCAAAAGGAGGCAGGCACCCGCTGCCGCAACCGGGTAAGTTTAGCGAATTACTTGAGCGCCTGGGCATTTCACCGGAGCAAACTGTTGTGGTTTATGATGATAAAAAAGGAGCAAATGCAGCTGCAAGATTTTGGTGGATGCTGAAAGCTGCCGGGCACGACAAAGTATATGTTGTAAACGGAGGCCTGGACGCGCTGAAAGAGGCAGGCGTACTCGTAACCGACAAAATACCCGAACAGCCAGCTCCAACAAACTATCCCGTATCAGGTTGGCAGCTGCCTACTGTAGATATTGATTATATCTCCCAAATTTCTACTGACCCGGCCTTTATGGTAATCGATGTGCGGGAGCATTACAGGTATATAGGTGAAAGTGAGCCGATTGATCTTGTCGCCGGCCATATTCCCGGCGCGGTGAATATTCCTTATACGAGCAATCTGGATGAAAACGGGGAATTCAAGTCGGTAGAGGAACTGACTGCAAAATACAAGGAAGCGCTCGGTAACCGAGGCCCCGAGCAAGTGGTAGTGCATTGTGGCTCAGGGGTGACTGCCTGCCACACCTTACTCGCGCTTGCAGAGGCCGGACTTGAAGGCGCCGCGCTTTACGTAGGCTCATGGAGCGAATGGTCGCGGAATAACAAGCCGATTGCTTTCGGAAATAACTAGTAAAATGCCGGACAAAGGTGAATTTGTCCGGCATTTGTTTAAATGGAGCGCAGGTACTTATAAAGCGACGAGAGCTCGGTCTGTGTATATTGTGCAGTCATTTTCCAGGGCATATCTTCATTTTTCAGAACATGTCCTTCGGGTGTTTTGCCGGTAGTAAGTGTAGTGATGAATTGCTTCGCAGACCATTTACCTACATGCCCCGAACTGGTTATATCAGGAACCGGCGGGAAGCCGGGAGCTAGCGGTTCGCCGCCTTTCATATCCGAACGGTGACAGCCTGAGCAGGATACGGCCAGGTATTTGCCCAACTCAATTCCTTCAACAGAATCTACACTTGCTACCATCGGTTTTTGATGGTCTATTTTCTCGACTGAAAGCAGCGGCATTTTTCCCATAAAGCTCATTACCAGTGCGACAGGCCCGATTGCATTGCCTGGTAAAGACCTGTTCACAGCGGGTATTTGTCCGCAGTATGCAATCAGCGCCGACATATCCTGCTCGGAAAGCAGCGTTGTTTCGTGGGAAGGCATGAAAATGAGTGGTTTACCGTCTTTTCCGATCCCATGCCTGAGCGCGTTGATCCAGTCGGCTTCATTGTAATCCTTTGGTAAACCGCCCATTCCTTTTGTAAGATTACTGGCCACCAGTCTCCCCACAGGCGTGTCGTCGTTCATAATTTTACCGCCTAAATCCGCTGCGTGGCAGTCCTGGCACCCTTTGATCGCAACAAGGTGACGGCCGCGCGCGAGGGTTGCACTATCACTCGCAATGCGGAGCGGCTCGGCTTCAAAGTTGTAGGTACGCTCCATGCGGTTATTCATGTTCACTGCAATATAACCGTACACTGCCACCAATGCGACGAGGATCACTCCCAGGGCAATTCCGACCCATTTTAAAATCTTCAATATCATGGCTTTGCTAATTAGTTTTCGGCAAAGATCCATTTCTAAATGGCCGGGAAGGCTACGCAAGGCGGATTTATAACTACGCAAAACGGATTTTTACGTGATCCGTTTAGTAACTTTTAGAATACTGGTTCATCTAAAAAAATAGATTTGCGGGCAAATAGTCATGAAATCAGCATTATAACTTTTACTATGGTAAACAACTCCTACGACATCCTCGACCTCAACAATTTTCCAAAACCGCAGTTAGTGGAGCGGGCGCCATCAGGCAGGCAGTCCGACGGTTTTGTAGATTGCTACTATCCCCGAATCGGCGCGTTGAAATTCCGGAGCAATCTGCTCCCGCACATGCATCTGATGAACATTCAATGGTCAAGTGAGGAGCTGGTGGAGCTGGCGGACACGGCTTCTTCTGATACGATCAACATTAATTTTCACCTGTCCGGCGATCTGGATACACGCTTTTCGGGGATCAGAAATGAACTCAATATGAGACCGCGGAAGCACAATCTTGTGTATGCGCCGGAAGGTGGTTTTACCAACAGGATCGCGCCTCATTCGTCTTTGCAGATGTTTCACCTGAGCATTGAAAAGGGTTTTTTCATTGACTCCATTGGCTGCGACGATCACTGGAGTGAGAGGATCCAGAATGATCTGGTACATAACAGGCCGTTTGTCGCCGTAGAAGGTACCCGCGACATTACGCCGCTGATGATGAACCTGATCAACGAAGTCTGTAACTCCAATGTGCGCACTCCTATGAGCGGGCTTTTGATCCAGTCCAAACTGCTGGAACTGCTTGCATTACAGATCGGACAATTCCGCGGGCCGGTTGGTCAGAGTACCGGACTTCGCATGGATGAAATTGAAAAACTGAGAATGCTCAAACAATATCTGGACACCCATTTTCTGGATGAACTATCGCTTTCACAGCTGAGCAGGATTTGTTTGCTGAATGAATTCAAACTAAAAAAGGGCTTCAAGGAATTGTTCGGTGACACCGTGTTCGGGTATTTGCGTAAGCTGCGGATGGAGTATGCAGAGTGCTTATTGCTCGATTCGGGGAACACTGTGGAAGAAGTAGCTTCACAACTGGGATACGAGTACGCACACCATTTTTCCACGGCATTTAGAAAATTCAAAGGAATAAGTCCTTCTAACCTGCACGCGCGGAAAGCGGCTGACACAAATTATTAAGAAGTATGAAACATTTAAGTGTTTTACTGGTCTTCCTAGTGTTCTGCTCCTTTACTATCCTCATTTCCAAGGATTGGCAGATTGCAGAAGGATATATGATCCGGTTTGACGGAAAGTACGCGCACGGAAAATTCAACCAGCTTGCGGGCGATATCAGTTTCGATCCTTTAAACCCGGAAAGTGCCAGGTTTGATGTAACTGTGGATGTAAATTCCATTGATACGGGGATTGAGTTGAAAAATAAACACGCAAAAGGTGAAAAGTGGTTTGACGCGGAGCGGTTTCCTACTATCGGGTTCACATCTGTGAAGATTTTTAAAGCTGACAGCGGATATGTCGTGGAAGGAGACCTGAACATGCACGGGATCATCAAACGTGTTGCTATCCCATTCATTTTCAAGGAAACACAACCTGCATTTTACGGAATTCTGAAAGTAAACCGGGGAGATTTCGGCATTGGGAAGGTCAATGGAAAAGAGTCAGACTCAACAACTGTGGAGATTTCTGTACCTGTAATAGCCCGGTGACAAACCTTGGTATGATATTTTGTTGAGAAATTTGAAAGCATCATTTACAAGCCATGAAAAATATTGAGTGTCATTACAAAGACGGGTCGTTGGTTTTTAGCACAACAAAATCATATTCATATGCCACAGCACATGAAGTGCTTGACGCATTTAACCTCGTAGGGCTCAATTCGCGAATTCGTTTAAAGTCAGGAGAATCGTTCAATGTGATCGGCAGGTTGCCGGTTAATTACGATCCTTTTGAAGTGAACCACGGCAATTGGAACGAAGTGGTATCTGCATTGATGCACACAAAGCGTGAACTCGAAAACCGAGTCCAGGCTCTTTAATCCTCGTCAAGATCTTTAAGCTGTTTCAATAGCTCATTCAAGTCATTTTCCGCAGATCTTAATGCCTTCAAATCAGCAGATTCGACGGCATTTTCTGCCGGGTCATCAAAGTTCTTAGACTCCTCCATTACATCCGGATTTTCCCTGTTATCGGAAGACGTATCCCTCTCAAACCTCAGGCTATTTGCCTCAAACTCGATCTGCTGTCTTTTAGACAAAATCTTCTCTTCCAGGTCTCTTCTGCTAAGCGGTTCGTTCATTTTCAATCATGTTTTAAAATAATGGTAGGAAAAAACCAGGCCAAACAGTTAGGTTGCCTTCTGCTCATTGAACTGGCCTTTTGATAATTGCTTTTGTATGTTGTTGTTACGGTTTTAAGATTTGGTCAACCTATTTGGTTTTCGATCTTTTAAACCGTCCGTTACATGAAACACAGCTACAAAATTTGGCTGCTGCTGCCTTCTCTGGCAGTGCTTGCCTGGTTATCTTCCTTTTTAATTCCGGGCCCGCTTTCTACGAAAAGCCCTTCCATTAAGGCTATTGCTAACTCTTCCCTGCCCGATACAGCAGTCAGCAGTATTGAACAAAGCCTTGCGAAGCGAGAGTACCACGTTAGCTACGATGCTGAAAAGCATGTTTATCAAAGTCCTAACCGGCAGCATAACCTGCGGGCCTACTATGAGCCGGGCACGCTGACAGTCCGCAACAGGAAAGATTCTGTTGGCCACAACTTTAAATTCAAGATTGTCAACAAAGGGATATTTCTTGATGGTAAGCGGATCCAAATAGAACCGGAAAGCCCCAGGTTTGTGCTTGAAGCAAATACGGCGGAAATCCGGTACGATGCTGTTGTTGAGCAATATGTCAATAGCGAAGCAGGTATCCGGCAAAACTTTATCATCGGGAAACCGGCGGAGGGAAGTGAGCAAGTCAAAGTGCAGCTTGCCGTCGAAGGGGCAGCCGTAACAGACCTGGGAAACAATGAGCTGGAACTATCCCCAGAGGGCGCTGCCGGGAATACGTTAACCTACAAAGACCTGAAATGCTGGGATGCAGACGGAAATGAGCTTGCAGCCAGAATGTCCAGTCAAAATGAGCTGATCACGATTTTAGTGGATGTAAAAGGCGCCACATTCCCCGTAACGATCGACCCGATCATAGCGAATGGTAACCCTGCAAATGCAATTTTGGTACCTGAGGTAAACCAGACCCAGGCCTGGTTGGGCGGCTCGGTTTCGACTGCCGGCGATGTCAATGGGGACGGTTACAGCGACGTGATCGTGGCTGCATCCAAGTACGACAATGGTGAGGTTGATGAAGGGGCAGCGTGGGTGTACTACGGCAGCGCCTCGGGACTGAAGCTGGGCAACGCAGTTATGCTGCAAGGTAACCAGACCAGTGCAAGGTTCGGGTGCTTTGTATCCACTGCCGGGGATGTCAATAAGGATGGATATAGCGACGTCCTGGTAGGCGCGCCTTTTTACGACAAAGGGGAGACCAACGAAGGCGCTGTGTTCGTGTACCACGGTTCAGCGGCAGGGATCAGCGCGAATGCTTCGCTGATACTGGAAGGTAACCAGGCCGAGGCCAACTTTGGTAATGCAATGGGCCTTGCCGGAGATGTGAATGGGGATAGTTACAGCGACGTAGTGATCGGCGCCCAGGCTTACGATAGCGGACAGACAAACGAAGGTGTCGCATATGTGTACCACGGCTCTGCTCAGGGTTTGACTGCAAACAATCCTGTGAAAATAGAAGGTAACCAGGCCGAATCGATGTTTGGTTGCAGGGCGTCAGGAGCGGGGGACGTGAATGGTGACGGGTACAGTGACATCATGGTCAGTGCCAGATTGTTCGATAAAGGCCAGACAGACGAAGGCGCAGTGTTCATTTATCACGGTTCTGCATTGGGCATCAATGCCAATGTACCTGCTGTTACCCTGGAAAGCAACCAGGTAAATGCGTATTTAGGCCACTCAATCAGCACAGCCGGAGATGTGAACGGGGATGGTTATAGCGATATCATAGTCACAGCCAATATGTACGATAAGGGGCAAACTAATGAAGGTGTGGTATTTGTGCACCACGGCTCAGCCCAGGGCATTAATCCGGTAGCAACCGTTATCCTGGAAATGAACCAGGCGGAGGCACAGTTTGGCAGCTCGGTGGCCAGCGCAGGCGACGTGAATGGCGATGGGTATGCGGATGTGATTGTTGGCTCCAACTATTACGATAAGGGGCATTCTAACGAGGGGGCGGCTTTTGTGTTTCAGGGCGGGAAGAACGGTCTTGATGGCAACCCTGTATCTACCCTTGAGAGCAACAAAGTCAACGCGCAGTTCGGCAGCTCGGTTGCCAGCGCAGGGGATATCAACGGCGATGGCTACAGCGATGTAATCGTTGGCGCGATTACTTACGACAACGGGCATGATGATGAAGGAGCGGTGTTTGTTTGGACGGGCGGGGCCGGTGGTATTGATTTGGTTACAGCCACCATGCTTATGGAAAGTCAAGCAGATTCCAAAATGGGCTACTCTGTTTCGGGAGTGGGCGACCTTAACGGCGACGGCTTTGATGATATTGCAGTTGGTGCACCGCATTATGATCGTGGACAAGAAGATGAAGGGGTTGTTTTCATCTATCACGGATCGAAAGAAGGTATTCAGATGAATCCTAAGGTAATCCTGGAATGCGACCAGATAGGAGCAGATTTCGGAATTTCTGTATCCGGAGCAGGGGATATAAATGGTGATGGATTTGCTGATATATTAGTCGGAGCTGAGTCGTATAACGGAGGACAAGTTAATGAAGGTGCTGTATTTGTATATCACGGATCCTCTAACGGGATTTTCAATGTAGCTACAAGGCTAGAATCAGATGTTCCCAGCGCCTGGATGGGAGTAGCAGTATCAAGTGCTGGCGACGTCAACAATGACGGATTTGCTGATATTATTGTCGGTGCTCCGACATTTTCGAATGTTGAACTTAATGAAGGAGCAGTCATTTTCTATTTAGGTTCTACTACTGGTATAGTAAAGAATTCGAAAAAGGTAGTTGAAAGCAATAACGTAAATGCGTTTTTTGGCTTTTCATTATCCTCTGGCGACGTGAATGGCGATGGATATTCTGATGTAGTTTGTGGTGCACCCAAATACTCAAATGGACAAGTTGATGAAGGTGCTTTCTTTATCTCTTACGGATCTTCGAATGGTTTATTGAATTTTATCAAGAATGAGGTGAACCAAGCGAATGCCAATTTTGGGCATTCTGTAAGTTGCGTTGGCGATGTTAATGGCGATGGATTTAATGATGTCGCAGTAGGTGCTCCCTATTACAGCAACGGTCAAAATTATGAAGGTGTCGCTTTTATATATAATGGATCCGCACAGGGACTTGGCGTCCAAGGTGTTCTAATTGAGCAAAATCAACCTCAATCAGAGTTTGGGCTAATGGTGTCAGGTGCAGGAGATGTAAATAGTGACGGATATGCCGAAATCATTGTTGGGAATCCTTCCTACTTTAGTGGGCAGGCATGGACAGGTGCGGCACACTTGTACTTCGGTTCTAAAACAGGAGTTGGAATAAGCGTAAAACTTTTAGCAAACAGCGGAGTTCAAAACTCGGCCTTTGGTACGTCTGTTTCCGGGGCAGGTGATGTTAATGCTGATGGTTACAGTGATATTATCGCTGGTGATCCTTATTTTGGAAGCGGCGCAGCATTCGTCTGCTATGGTAATAGTGGCCCTTGTGAGCGCAACAACCTCCGCCTCTACAACACCGACCTCACAACCCCAATCAACCAAACTCAGTTTGCTCAAAATAGCTTCGGGGCAGGGCTTTATGCGAAGTCCTTCTTGGGTCAGAATAAAGGTAAGTTGGTCTGGGAAACGAAAGCTGCCGGGCAGGGATTTTCGAAAGGGGCTAACAATGTAATCACCAACAGTACGCAATCATCTGGTTCGCAGAATGTGTATGCAAGTTTAGGCTTGGCGGGTACAGAGTTAAAGAACGTAATCAGCAAGCAAGGGAATGCAACCAAAGTCAGGGTGCGTGTGAAGTATGATCCCGCACTGGCTCTTACCGGGCAAACGTATGGGCCCTGGCGTTACCTGTCTTCTAGCCTGGGCGGCGGGGGCGTGTCGCCTGCGCCTGACGACGCAGCTAGTCCAATGGCGGAAACGATAAAGCGTAAAGTGGCCACAAGTGAATCCGTAGTCTTGTATCCTAACCCCGCTCGCGATAGGTTTAGTATTGATCTGAAAGAAGGTGGAAACGCTTCGCTTGTGAGAGTACTGACATCTGATGGTAAGCTGGTTTTGCAAACGGATACACAGCATGATGTGGACGTAAGTAAGCTTGCTCCCGGGAAGTACATTGTGTTGGTAAGGAAAGTGGATGGAAGTCAGAGCTCGCACAGCATACTCATTTCAAGGTAGACGTAAAGAGATACCAGGCTGATGAGGAGGTCTGGTATCTACTTCATACTCAATGCTCGCTTCATGAATGCGCCGAGGAAGCTGCCGGCGAATGTCAGGATCATCGATCCGTACAGACTGAAATTGTGCAGCTCTTTTAATGCATTTCCCTCCGGTGGAGTGGCAAAAAAATGGTAGCCCAGGTAAATCAGCACACATTGCAGGATCGCCAGCATCCAGCCCCGGTAAGGTTCTGCAAAACCGATTGATATGGCAGAAAACACAGCCACGAGATACGGAAGGTGAATCCCCTCTGCATCTTCAATTACATATACGATAATTGAACTGGTCGCCAGTACAAGCAGCGTACTCGCCAGAAGGCGTTTATCAAAGAGCGGCTGTTTTATTTTACTTTTTGAATGTTTCGTAGCAGGTCGGGCTTTTAATTCCAGGGCTTTTTGAAGGTCCGATTGTGCAGGCTCATTTCGTCCGGAATTCAAATAACAGCTGGCGCGGAGTTCATACGGTTCGGCAGTGTCGCCGCCGGATATCGCGATCGCCTTCGTGAATGCCAGTTGCGCGTCTTCCCAACGCCCGTTTTTCAGATACAATCTGCCCAGTTCAAGCTGAATGTCGTAAAAACTGTCATCAAGACTTACCGCGGTTTCGAGATCGGAAACTGCCTGAGAAGGATAACCTAAACGTTCATTGCAAAGCCCGCGATAAAGGTAAGCAACCGCAGATTTAGACTTTTCAGCTAACCTGCGATCAAAGTATTGAAAAGCTTCCTCGCTTTTCCCATTCTTATACAGCCCGATCCCGGCCGACAGAATGGCTTCCTCTTTCTCCGACTTGGAACGCAGATCAGCGTAGTTTTTGAGGTAAAATATGTAGCCAAAAAAAGCTATAACAATAAGAAATTCCATTTTCGCGCAATTAGGCAGCCCAGAGAAAACCGGGATCAAAAGAAACATGCCTTTTTGAAAATGAAAAGAATTTTCTTGCATTCGAATGAAAAGAGACTGCCTTGCGACAGCCTCTTTTCTGAATTTAGCCGATTATGGCGATGTCGGGTTCGATTAAATTGGTTTGATCCGACGCTGAATAGCTGAGCATAATCCGCTTTCCGCTTTGTTCGGCTGCTTCAAGCAACTGGAAAACCTTCTCTTCTCCTTCTATTTTCAATGCCTGATATAATACGTTGCCGTAGTGAAATTCCTGAGATCCAAGTCCTTTCGTAAGTGCAGCCAATTGGTATCGGTCGAATAGTTCCTTTCCTGACATGGTTTGCATTGTTTAAATCTGGCTTCCTTTTTCCGAAAGATGACCGATCTGCGCCCAAGGTTGCACGCCTATCTCAAATGTTTAGGAAGTGGAATCAATTTGCTGCTCTCATCAGGTACCGGTGCCTGGCGGAGGGTAGGTGTGGGGATCAGGCCAGACCATATCGCCAGATCCAGGTCCTCCGGTTCATCATTTGGCATACCAGTCCGCGTTTTAGCAGACGCTTCGGAAATAGAAAATGCCAATGCGGTTGTTTTGCGAACTTCCGAATCTGTCATCGGCCGTAGATACTCCCAAGAATCAGGGACTATTTTATTGGTAAGCCACTCAAATGCAGCTCTCTTCGTGTCAAGATCTTCCACTTTCTCCGCTTTTGAAAAAATGATCACCGACCGGTAATTCACAGAGTGGCTGAATGCAGATTTTGCAACTACCAGCGCGTCGGTCAGCATCACTGAAATGCAAACCGGAATGCCCTTTTCGATTTCCCTGATAAAATGACTTCCGACGGAACCGTGAATGTAAATTTTATCCTCATACCGGACGAATGCAGTGGGAATGGCGAAAGGTTTGTTGTCAACCACAAAGCTGATCGTACAGTATAGCGCTTCGTCGAGAATGGGATCAATCGTTGCGCGGTCGTAGCCGGCTTTTTTAGCCTGTCTGCTGGGAATGAGGTGGGATGGTATGTTGTTCATGATCTTGTTTTTCTTCAAAATTCCGACTTAATTGGACTTTTGGAAAGATCCAATATATAGAATTCAGGTAGTCCAATTTATGCAACCGCTTTCATCTCTTATTATCCCTGACAGATCCGGCAAGAGCCCGCTCTACCTGCAAATCGCCGGTCAACTCACTGCATTGATCCGCAACGGGACTTTGCAGCCGGGACACAGGCTGCTAAGTTCCCGGCAATTGGCGTCGCTTTTGCAAGTGCATCGCAGAACGATCGTGCAGGCCTATGACGAACTCCTGGCTCAAGGCTGGCTTGAAAGTCAAACCGGAAGTGGCACATTCGTCGCGCGCAGCTTGCCCGAAATGGCGCCTGAAAAACCTGCCAGGCCGGAACACGATAATAGCAATACTTCCCGAAAAGCCGGTTTTACCTTCCGAAAGCTGACACACCTGAACCGCGCTGTGTTAAAATCGGGCAGCCGCTTGCATTTGGATGATGGTTTTCCCGACGCGCGACTTGCCCCGGTAGAGGATCTTTCACGCGCTTACCGGAGCCAGCTGCTCCACGGAAATCCGTATGTGAGATTAGGTTATGGGGATACCAAAGGCTCAGCCTGGCTGCGGCAGGAGCTATCAATGCACCTCAATGAAACCCGCGGCTTAAAAACCAGTGCAGAAAACATCCTGATCACCCGTGGCGTCATTATGGGCATACATCTGGTGAGTACCGCATTGTTGCAGCCGGGAGACTGCGTGGCCGTGGATGCGCCCGGCTGGTTTGGGGCTAACATGAATTTTGTTCACGCTGGGGCGAGTGTTGTGCAGATCCCTGTTGATCAGTATGGGCTGGATGTGAAAGCATTGGAGATGCTTTGTGCCGAGAAGCCTGTCAGGTTGGTATACGTGACTTCCCACCACCACTATCCGACAACGGTAGCGCTTCGTGCCGATCGACGGATTGCCTTGTTGCAGTTATCCGCGAAATACCGGTTCGCCATTTTTGAAGATGATTACGATTACGATTTCCATTATTTGAGTAAACCCTTACTGCCGCTCGCGGGTGCGGATCAGCATGGGATGGTACTTTATTGCGGCTCGTTTACCAAAACAATCTCACCTGCATTCAGGGTGGGGTTTCTGGTGGGACCGGAGGATATTATTTCTGAATTAGCGCTGCTCAGGCGGATTGTTGACAGGCAAGGCGATCAGATGCTGGAAAATGCAATTGCTGAACTGATGCAGACGGGTGTTATACAAAGGCATTTAAGAAAGTCGGTGAGGATATACCGACAACGCCGCGATCATTTTACCGGATTATTGAAATCTGAGCTCGGTAACTACCTTCAATTTGACGTTCCTGATGGTGGAATGGCAGTTTGGGCAAAATTTCATCCCGCCATTGACTTACCCCATCTTGCCTCAAAAGCATTGCAGAAAGACCTGTATTTCTCTTCGGGTTTCAGCCAGTCCAAAGACTTCGCGAACATGGTCAGGCTGGGCTTTGCATCTTCCAACCTGAATGAATTGGAAGAAAGTGTCTCGATTATCAGGGATTTGTTGTGAGATTTGCAGGATCAATGCCGTGAGTTTATGTACCGTCAAATTGCCGCAAGTTATCGTACCGCATTTAGCGGGCTCAGCAGGGAAACCTGGCTATTAAGTGTCGTCATACTCGTCAATCGATGTGGGTATATGGCGGTTCCGTTTATGAGCATGTACATTACCCAGAGCCTGCACCGGAGCATCGCCGAGGCCGGGCTGGTCATTACTTTGTTTGGAGTAGGGTCGGTGTTGGGCGCCATGGCAGGCGGTTACCTTACAGATCAATGGGGTTTCAGGCCGGTGCAGATTTTCAGCCTGATCCTCAGCGGAGTCTTCTTTATTGTTTTTAGTCTGATTACCAGTTTTTTCTGGATCTGTGTGCTGGTAATAGTGCTCGCTTTTTTTGTGGAAGCCTTTAAACCAGCCAATAGTACCGCCATTGCGGCTTACTCGACCACCGCCAATCTTACCCGCTCTTATGCATTGAACCGCCTGGCAACCAACATTGGTTTTGGTTTCGGTACTTCAATGGGCGGCATTCTTGCTGCCATTAATTACCATTTACTATTCCAGGTTGACGGTATCGTGTATATGCTTGCCGGTGTGTTGATCATTATATTACTGCCAAAAGCGAAGATCAACCGGGAGGCGACGGTCAACGAAGCTGACGCGGTATTCGGGAAATCACCTTGGACCGACGGGTTCTTCCTGCGTTTCCTGATTATGGTAACCCTGTATATGGTTTGCTTTTCGCTTTTGTTCCGACTGGTACCTGTGTATTGGAAAGAACAAATGCACATTGGAGAGTCAACGATCGGGTTGCTGCTGGGAATGAACGGGTTAGTTATTGCATTGTTCGAAATGATCCTGATACAAAACCTGAGAGACCGGTGGTCGGATTCAGCTTACATTGTGGCCGGCGTGGTTTTCAGTGCATTGTCTTTCCTTGCGCTGGTCGTCCCATTTGTGTTGCCCGTGGTCCTTGCAGGAATCGCAGTTCTGCTGTTTACAATCGGCGAAATGCTTGCAATTCCTTACATCAGCACTTTTGTTATGAACCGCGCAAGCGAAATGAGCAGGGGAAAGTATTCCGCTGCTTACTCTGTGGCACAGGCTGTGGCTCAAATCATAGGTCCCGCGCTGGGCGGCTATGTCGCTGCAATGTGGGGTTACCAGGTACTTTGGCTTGCGCTGATAGTAGTTAATGCTACCTGCGCGCTGGGATTCAAGATGTTATTCCAAAGAACTGTCCGGCTCAGCTGACTCAGGCTCTTCCGTTTCAGAAGGCTTCAATGCTTTAATCTGATCTGTCAGGTTTTTAATGCGCTCGTCTTCAAGTTCCAGTGCTTTCCGCTGCAACTCAATGAGGTCATCTTTTTTGAGCATCACATAATTTTCCCTGGGCTCTTCAAACATAGGTGCTTCGCCCACGAGCTGGGCGACAGTGGCTTTGAGGACTTCTGCCAATTTGATCAACTCTTTAAGAGAAGGGTCACTCTTGCCGGTTTCCCAATGTGAGATAGTTTGCTTGTCCTTCCTGTCAATTTTCTCTGCCAGCAGATCCTGGCTCCATCCCATTAGTTTGCGGTATTTTCTAATTCTCTGACCAACTATTGACATTTTCTTAACTTAAAGTATACGAATACTTGACTTTGTAATAAGAAATATATACTTTTGTATATACCGTTTTTAGTAATGCGGAAATTACAAAATTAACACACACAACTTCACATCAAATGAGCGAACTGCAGACACGAGTTTCCGAGTATGGTGGATTGTCCATCAAAGAGCGCCTTTTAATACGTTTTGTAAAATCAAGGAACATTGTCGGGAAGAACTGGCGCGGCGTACTTGCGGCGCATGATCCTTTCTTTAACACGAAGCTGGGAGGCGACTATCTGACGTCCGTCGCGCAGGCGGTGTCCGACAGTAGCCGCGGTAATGTTGACCGCATCGAGCGCGTCACACTGGCGCTTGAAAAAGCGGCGGGTATCCGGTCTGTGCCGATTGTCTGATTCCTTGTAAAAAGGCGTTTGATTGCTGCCGGTGCATTTGACTCCGGCAGCATTCTTAAATTTTCCTGCCCTGGATCCTGAAAGCATTCAGGATTGCAAGTAGCGCCACGCCAACATCTGCGAACACAGCTTCCCAAAGGGTGGCAATGCCGCCTGCGCCCATGATCATGACGGCGAGTTTGACGCCCATTGCCAGCGTAATATTCTGGTACACAATACTGCGTGTCACCTTTCCCGCCCTGATCGCCGAGACGATCCTGGAAGGCTGATCATTCTGGATCACAATGTCTGCGGTTTCAATCGCAGCATCGGACCCAAGCGCGCCCATGGCGATTCCCGCATCAGCCAATGCGATCACGGGAGCATCGTTGACGCCGTCGCCTACGAATGCAATGCGTCGGCCTTCTGCTTTCAGCTGCTCAACTACCCGTACCTTGTCTTCAGGCAGTAATCCGCCGTAGCTTTTGGCTATATTCAGCCGGCTGGCCGTACTGGTAACTACCGCCTGCTTATCGCCCGAAAGCATAATGGTTTCAATGCCCATTTTGGCGAGCTCACTCACAGTAGCGGCTGCATCCTCCTTGATCTCGTCAGCAATAATAAAATGCCCGGCATAGGTGCCGTCAACTGCCACCGCTACAATGGTCTCAGGGATATCCGAAAGTGACGGGGGAAAGGTGACAGAGAATTTTTCTAATAATCGAAGGTTGCCGGCAAGTACCTGCTTTTGGTTTACAACTCCTTTTAACCCAAGCCCCGACAACTCTTCTACTTGCGCGGGTTTGTCCAGACGCTGTTCCGCTGCAAAGGTAACTACTGCTTTGGCGACGGGATGCGTGGAGTAGCTTTCAAGCGAGGCGGCCAGTTGAACAAAATCGGCCTCATACATTGTGGTTTGCACTTGCTGGACCTGAAATACACCTTTGGTAAGGGTACCCGTTTTGTCTGAGACCACCGTATCGATTTTCGTCATCACATCCAGGAAATTGGCGCCTTTTACAAGGATACCATTTCGCGAAGCCAGACCGATCCCGCCGAAGTATCCAAGCGGAATGGACACAGTCAATGCGCAGGGACAGGCTATCACCAGAAAAACCATCCCGCGGTACAGCCATTGATCAAAGTTGTAATCCGGTGTGAAAAGATAGGGGACAAAGATGATCAGTACAGCCAGCAGGAATACGATCGGAGTATAGATCTTAGCCAGTTTGCTGATCATCAATTGAGTAGGTGCTTTTCTAGCAGTTGCATCCTGCACCATTTCCAGGATTCGTGACAATTTGGAGTCTTTAAAAAGCGCAGTAACCTCAACTTCAACTGCTTTTTCGGTATTGATCATGCCGGCAAGCACCGGCTTACCCGACGTAATTACATCCGGTCGCGGCTCCCCGGTCAATGCGGCGGTATTAAAAACGCCTGATTCGGAGAGCAATCTTCCGTCCAAAGCTACTTTTTCGCCGGCTTTCACCAGAATTGACTCGCCAATGCGGACCTGGCCGGGTGTGGTCTGTACATTTTCCAGATTTCTGATCACCGTAACCGAATCAGGGCGGATATCAAGTAGTGCTTTAATGGAGTTTTTCGACCTGCTGACAGCGAGGTCCTGAAAGAGCTCGCCAATCTCGTAAAAGATCATTACCGCCACACCTTCGCTGAACTCGCCAATGTAAAACGCGCCCAGTGTAGCGATGGTCATCAATGTAAACTCATTGAAAAAGTCGCCCCGCATTACCCTTCGTCCGGCTGTGAGGATGGTCTTGTTTCCTGCGAGCAGGTAGGCGATCAGCATCAATGCGATTTCTACCGGGCGTATAATTTCAATCTTAAAAATGAATGTGGCGGACAGCGTACCGAGCAGTATTGCCAGGCTGAGCCAGAGCATCCAGCGACTTTGCAGCAATCCCGTATCACCGCTATCTCCGTGATCGTGGCCATCGTGATCGTGATCGTGACTGTGTTCGTGTAATTTTTTGTGTTGATGTGCGTTCGGCCCTGAGCAGCAATCATCTGCCTCGGTTTGTGCCTTATTTTTATTCTCTAATTCCATTGGTTACTCGTTGTTTGATTTCCAAAGATAGGGTTGAAAGGCGTGCAACAGGGTTTCAGGTGCTGAAAATCAAGTAATTGCAATGTTGTTGCAGGCTAATGCAACCGTTAGATCAGCCTTGGAGTCCTACGTTTGATAATCGGCATTTGATCCATTGTGAATTTGCTTTGGAAAGATGTAAGTTTACTAAGGCAGGACAGAACACACGTTTGCATGCAGCTTAAATTCTCTTTTATATACGTACTTATCATCGCCTCGCTTTTTGGCGGTTGCAGCAAACGAGCGGCGGTTTTGGACTTAAATGATGTGAGGATGTTTAACCCGGAAAGCGCAGATCAGATACTCTTTCTTGAATTTCTGGTCAGTCAGCCGGAGAAGGGGAGTCTGGAACAGATCAGTCTGGTGAGCTCTGTGTCAGGAACAGGAAAATTGAAGAACCGGCGCCGTTCGGCGGAGTACCCTTATCAGATACAGGTTGTTCCCAGGTACCGGACTAGCGCATTTGAGTTTCCGATGATTTTTGAGCATCCGCTTTTTCGAGAAGTGGAAGTGCCTGATCCCTCCGGAACGATCACGCGTAAGAAGCAATTTGCGTCGGAAGGTTCATTTACCATGCGCATGCAAGCCGATCCTAATATCGAAAAGTTAGATTTTTATAGCGTAAAACCAGGACAGCAACCAGTCAAGATTTATACACTTAATTTGAAACAATGAAAAGAACCTTTACCACACTATTATTTACCCTGCTTTTATCCCGGGTTTTCGGGCAAACTTTCCCCGTCGATACCTTATACAAATCGGGGCCGGTCGACAATCGTATTAATGTTGTTATACTAGGTGACGGTTTTACGAAAGAGCAGCTGCCAAAGTTCAACGAGGAGGCGCGTAAATTTGCCGAGTTTTTTCTCGATTATGCGCCCTATAATAAGTACCGGAACTACTTCAATTTTTTCTCCATTCCAACGCCCTCAGAAGAAAGCGGGGTGACGAACCCGGGTACTGCGCCCGATGCTTACCCGGACCAGCCGGTCACACAGAAGAAAACATTCTACGGCGGTACATTCGGATCCTCAATACACCGGCTGGTCACTGTTAATTACGGCGTCGCATTCAATGTACTTGCCGCCAACTTTCCTACTTACGACCTGACGGTAATGCTGGTAAATACAGAGTTTTACGGCGGCTCGGGCGGTTCCATTGCGGTACATACATTGAACCAAAGCGCCAATACCATCGGTGCGCATGAAATCGGACACACATTTGCTGCATTAAATGACGAGTATTGGGCCGGCCCGCAATATGGAAGGGAAGCGCCGAATATGACAGCTGTAACCGATCGCTCCCGGGTGAAATGGAAAAACTGGCTTGATATACCCGGGATAGGGATTTATAAGCACGGGGAAGACGGCCCTGCTGCCACCTGGCATAAGCCCTCGAATGCGACCTGTTTAATGGAATACCTGAACCAGCAGTTTTGTGTCGTGTGCCGCGAAGCGACAACTGAAACGATCCTGTCGCTGGTCAATCCGGTTGAGAAAATAGAGCCAGGCAATGCATCGGAATACCTGGTTACAGAGCCAGCCAAATTCAGACTCGGCTTGCTGAAACCTGCGCCCAATTCGTTGCATGTTGAATGGGACCTGGACGGAAAGAAAATCGCTGCGGGCGTCGATGAAATTACACTCGCGCCTTCTGACCTGCCTGCTACTGGGAAATTGACAGCCTCCGTTTTTGACTCCACGCACATGAGCAGATCGGAAGAGCTAGCGGAGCAGCGCGTGAGGAAGATCGAATGGAACCTGAATTCCAATTCACCGGCCATATTGAAGATCAATGCAAGTGACGACAGCTTGTGCGTGGGTGGATTTGTAACGCTTACTGCCTCCGGCTGCCCGGGTGAAGTAAGCTGGTCAACCGACGATACTGCCAATTCGATCCGGATCCAGCCGGACAAAACAGCGTCCTACACAGCATCCTGCGTGGCCACCGACCAGAAAGCAAGTATTACGATCACCGTTCTGCCGCTCCCGGTGATTGAGGTGACAAATAATGGTCCCTATCTCGAAGGAAGTACCGTTGTCCTGAATGCGACAGGTGCGAGTAACTACACCTGGAAAGGGCCACGTGAATTCACCGCGACCGGTGCAGAGATTACCATTCCACTGGCGATCAAGGAACATTCAGGGAAGTACTCGGTGAAAGGAACTGATGTTTGCGGTTGTTCAGCCAGCGCAGAGACGGACTTACTGGTCGAGCGGCTGTTAGCGGTAGGAAATGATCCGGAAGAATGGGTCCGTGTTTCGCCTAATCCAGCCAGTGACTTTATCAAGGTTGCAACGAATATCTCCGGGAAATCGACCCTTACCCTTCTGGATCTCTCAGGTAAGATTATCCGTACAAAAACTTTCACGCGGGAAACTGAATTAAAGCTGCCGGTTCAGGCTGGTGTGTATTTGTATAAGGTTACGAATGGCGAGCGAGAGTTTTCGGGTAAGCTGGCTGTCCAGTAAAAACAAAAAAGTCTCCGGGAGGAGACTTTTTATGAATGCTAGTCGGTAAGTGATTTAGGCTTCCGTCCCACCTTTGTGCGGTTGCGGATTTTGTCTGGCCGCGGACGGATCTCTTTATCCTGAAAATACAGCTTTAAAGATTCAAGGATGATGTCTTTTTGCGTAAGCCCTTCCCAGTACCCGTAATCCTTCATGTTTTCCATGAGAATGTAGTCACAATCGAATGTAACTTTGGTTGGCGCTCCCTCAATCACCTCGGTGGGTTTGTTTGGCTCTTCCTGGACATCAGCTACCAGCGGAAGTGGCGCAAAATCAAATTTCCTCTCTTTTGCCATAAGTGTCAGTTATTAATTCGTTCGAGTATTTCTTTAGTTAGCTTGTAATAATCTTCTGCGCCATTACTGTCGGGCGCGTAATCGAATATCGTTGTGCCGTTTGCCTGAGCCTCAGACAGGGCTATGTTATCGCGAATGTACGAATCCATAAATACTTCACCAAGTTGCTCCCTGGTCGCATTGATCAGTTCGTGGCTGATCTTCTTGCGGATCTTCGGGTTGTAACGCGTTGCGAAAACTCCGCCAAGGTTTGTACTCGGACTTATTTTTTTGATCTCGGCAGAGTAAACCAGGAAGTTTCTCAAACCCTCGTAACTTAAAAACTCAGCCTGCAGCGGAACATAATACTGGTGGCAGGAAACAAGCGCCAGCCTCGTGTTACCATACAGGGCAGGAGGGCAGTCGATGATCACGAAATCGTACAACTCTTTTACTTTTTCCAATGCAATTTTCAGGTTGAATGGAAAAACGGGTGCCGACCTGATCGTGTCCTCACGGTGGATCATTTCTGCCGATCCGGGCAATACATCAATGTCGCCAACACGCTTAACAATCTCGTCAAATTCATATTCACCGGTGATGAACGAGCCACTGTCTTTCTTCAAGCCGGCGTGTTGAATGCCGAAGCTTTTTGTAAGACTCGCTTGTGCATCCAGGTCAATAACCAGCACTCTTGCATTCGCAAATTTGCTGAGACCGGCAGCAATGCTCTGAGCAGACGTAGTTTTTCCCACACCACCCTTGTTGTTGACAATACTGATGATTTTCATTTAAAAAGTATTATTAGTATAAAATGATTGTCGTTTATTTCACATCGGATACGTAAATAAACGTAAAATAATTTTACTACTAATCTGAATGAATAAAATGCTTCAAAAGTTTTTGTCTTTGTAAATGTATAAATCTTTTTAAAAGATTGAAAAGTATAAAAAGAATTTATTTTGAAGATCCTGGATTGCTGAGTACAATTCACTGAAAAAGAATGCGCTAGATCCAAATAGTTTTTACATAAAAAATCCACCAGCTGGCTATTGATGTTCCGTTAACTGGAAAAACAATGTCGCCGAGCTGGTGGACTGTTTGCTAAAAGCTAAATGGCTGATCCCGGTGCAGCAGTAGGCTGTACTTTGTGGGTAACGTACTTATGAATACGATACATCAAAAAAGCGGTAACAACGATGGCGAATACAACCACATTTCCGAGCAAAGGGTAATTTTCAATAAAGCCGGTGCTGCTTTCGTGCACGATGAACCCGGCGATCAGGGAAGCAATCCCGCCTGAAATTTGCTGCACCGAGGAGTTGATCCCCATGAAAGCGCCCCGGTCTTGCTGCTCGGGAACAGCACTCATCAGCGCCGAGGCGGAGATCATCCGGCCTGTGATACCAACAAAAAGCAGAATGTTCAATATGATAATAATCCAAAGTGGGGTAACTCCAAGATTGCAATAAATGAGTGTCATCACGCACGCAATGGCGGAGCCCCAGAGGAACACTTTGTACTTCCCGATCTTGTCACTCAGCTTCCCGATCAGTGGACTGAATGCAAGCATGCACAAGCCGGTCACCATATATAATGTAGGAAGCTGCGCCTCCTGAATGCCAAGGTTGTTAACTCCGTAAGCAGTGCCGAAAGGCATCAGCATAAAGCCGCCGGTGGCGAGCAGGGTAGTGGCAGCGAAAGCCTGCAGGTAGGAAGGTTTCGCCAAAGTTTTACCCAAATGCTGGAATGCATTCGTCTTCGCTTGCAACTTCAAATGCGCATTGATCGGCTTCATATAAAATACGACCAGCACACCAACGATAATGCTCAGCCCGACGATCATCAGGAATGGCGCATGCCAGCTGTACTCTTTTGCGAGATACAATCCGATTGGAATTCCCAGAACCTGGCTGCTCGCAAATGCCATTTGAACAAACCCCATCACGCGACCACGGACCTGTATTGGGAAAAGATCGGTTATAATCGCGAAGCCGATCGAGCCGATTACTCCGCCGAAAAGTCCGGTGAAAATCCTTGCGGCCAACAAAAAATGGTAAGTAGGTGCAATGCCGCAGAAGAAAGTCCCGATCACAAATCCCGTATAAAAGAAGAGGAGCAACTTTTTCCGGTCAAATTTGTCGGCAAAGCCCGCTGTAATCAGGCCCGCCGCTCCCGCACTGAATGCATAAGCCGAAACAACCAGCCCGAACTGGCTGGTTGTAATCGAGAGTTTTTCCAAAAGAATGTAGCCCAGCGGCGACAGTACCATGAAATCCAGTACAACCGTGAACTGTAAGAAGGCCAGCAATGCGATAATAAATTTCTCATAGCCGGTGAAAGTCGGCTTTTTTTGTTCTGTCATGTATCAATTCGATTAGTCTGTTAACTCTTCACATGCGTAACCGGCCTGTTGCAGAAGCGCGATAACCGGCGCACATTCCGGCTGCGTGGCCTCAATCCTGAGCACATTATCAATGTCTCCCAGGTCTATATTCCACTTGATAATACTGGTATGTCCGTCCAGCAGCGGCGATATCGATTTAACATGCCGCTTGTTTTTGACATTCGTCCTGAAAACGAGGACGTATTCTTCTTTGTAAACGTGGTGGCTCATAGCTAAGTAGTTGTTTCGGGATGATCCTGAGTGCTTCTAAGGTTGGGGCTTCAAAGCTTTCAGTACCAGTCCGAGTGTCTGGTTTACTTTTTCTTCATCGAAAATAAAAGGCGGCCTGCCGGGCATGCTGGACTTCGCGATATGGAACTTAACCAGCTGATACAAAGGGGCGAATGCAACCGACCAGTAAATCTCAACGGGAAGCGGCACAATTTCCTTGCGCTCAATCGCCTTATGTACGAACCTTCCCATTGCCTCAGTAAATCGGGTACCTACATTGGAGCGGCTGACCAGCGGAGAGTGGCGCAACTGTTCTATAAACGTGTGGCTGAAAGGATTTTCCAGACAGTAATGCATCCGGTTGAGCCATTGTACCCTTAATCCTTCATCAAAATGCGATTCGGGATCAAAGTTCTTTAATGTTGCGTCGAACATCTTGTTGGTTTCGTCGGTGTAAAGCTGTTGGATCAGATCCTCGCGGTCGTGAAAATAAATGTAAATAGTGGCCACAGATACACCCGCCGCCCTGGCCAGCTTATGCATGCTCAAACCATCAAAACCATAATTTACGATCATTTCGACCGCTTTTTGCCTGATCAGTGCTTCTTTATTGACGTCTCTTGTTCTCAATTCCTGTACATGTTTTCATGAGGCAAATATAAATGAACGTTCGTTTATTTAAGAGTTTTAAAATGCATTGTTTTCAATATTTCCCGACTGAATATCAGGCTGGTACCAGGCTAGTAACTATGAAATTTTCAATGGCTTTTTTGTTGTATCCTTTGTATCCACCCTGAAAATCCCTGCCCGCCACAGCAATAAAATCGGCCATTCGCTGCGAGTTGAGCTGAGCCAGCAACTGTTCATGATCGCCGTCGTACTTGATGAAGTAGCCGGAATACACGGTAACATCCGGATTTTCGTACAGCACAAAATTCGGCTTCTTGTTCATCGGAGAAAAAATGATCTTTTTCCCAAATGAGCTGTCCAAACCCTGCGAGCGGCCGAATGCATACCAGGCAACAGGATTGGGCTTTCCATTATCACGACGATCGAGCGCGGATTTTACTTTAAGAAAATAGGAGAAAGTTTTCGGGAATTGCGTTTGCAGCGTTTCTTCGTTGATAATCTGCTGTTTTCCTGATTCATTTTTCTGATATGGAAAAAGAATGTACTCGGTAACAGGATCTGTTGCGGCTTTCAGTTTGGAGCCTTTGATAACCGGTTTGAGAAGCGCTTTTTCGAGGTATGCGAATTCGCCGTTTTTGTTTTTTGCATACACAATCCCGTCATTTTCCTCCAAAATAGAGAACAGGTAGTACGCGTCTGCCAGCGTCGTAAGTCCGACTGAAATCTTGCAGATATCACCCAATTTCCTTCCTTCCCGCACTTCGGCAGCAGATACGGACAACTGCCAAGGGTCAGTCAGTTCTGCAAATGCAATGCGCCTGGAAGCGTATGAGAAGTCAGTGGAAGTGCATTTTTCAAAGGTAAAATCCGTAGCCTGTTTCTTGCCAAAAACGGTTATTGCAGCGTAAGTAGAAGCATTTTCAAATACACTGATCCCGGCGAAATTGGTAATGTGAATCAAGTTTTGCTGTTCCTGAAAATAGGAGCGGAGTGGCCTGCCGGTTTCTGAAATAAAAAAGGAATTGGGCGTTATGAAGCCGCATATGCCATTTTTCGACAGGAGCGTGGCAGCGAGCTCAAAGAATGCGACGTAGGCGTCGGTGGACCCTGAGCGGCAGAATGCGTAATGATCTTTGATATAAGTACGCTGCTGTTGTTCCAGGTGCTGTATCCGGATGTACGGCGGATTGCCAACGATAAAATCAAACCGCTGCTTCTTACCCTTCTGTGTCAATGCATTACGCACTGATAAGTTCCAGGCAATGGAAATGCCAAGTGGTTCCAGTAATGCGTTCAGGTTAGTTTTGCAGGCTGCAATTGCAAGTGGATCGATGTCCCAGCCATGGATTTGCCGGAGTCTTTCCGGAAGCAGCTCAGGAGGTGTAGTTGCGATGATATGGGCGGCGATCGGGACCAGGAAACGGCCGTCTCCGCAGGCGGGGTCCAGGATTGATGCCGATGTTAAATCTGCCTGATAGAACCCGCACAATCCAAGAATCTTCTCGACAATATGTGCTGGTGTGTAAACTTGCCCAAGGAGCTTTTTTTTCTGGTAAGTGCGTGACTGTGATGCCATTGACGAGAATAAAATCCTGGTAAGTTTCCCAGCTGACAGGTTTTGGGACAGAATGTGCTTAAAACTACTTATTTCAAAGCGCAAATCCGAAAGCCTTTCAATGATCTGATGTAGGCGGTTGGTGTCACCGGGGAAATTTCGCTGAACAGGATTTCGTAAGTGTCCTCGTTGAATGTAAATGCAGTTCCGTCAGCCCTGACGCGCCTGGTAGCAGCGGCATAAAACCTGCCGATCTCTCCGATTTGCAGCGCCGACTTATCGATAAACCCGAGCAAGGAAGCGACGGTGCCGGCTGTTTCAGATTGGTGAAATGAAATGCAGAAGTAATGCGTCGTTTTTGAACCCGGCTTGTTCAGCTGAGAAGAAGGAATGTTGAGCACATAGTCCCCCGCGAGATTCCCCGCCCGGCGCTTCATGGACTTCACATCAACTGCAAAGTCCATCAGGTCCGACCTAATCAGAAAATCCTGTCCCCAATCCTGCCCATCGACCGCTCCGAAAGACCGGGTGGGGCGGGGCAGATGAAAAGAATCGGCAAAAACGATTTCGCCAAGCGTGCCCGTGAAGCGGAGCATCCTTGTGCTGGCGGGTAACGCCTGTGCTTTGTCCCAAATATTAGAAACACGATGGTGCGCCAGCGAATGCTCCACCAGCTTGCGGGCTGCAAGCTTCTGTTCAGCCCTTACGGAGATTTGGATATATGTACCGGATTTCAGAACAGTTTGCTCCATGCAAATCTAATAGCCAGCAAAGTGAGTACAAAGCCTATCAAAATCACAGAGAACGGAACGTAAGTCCATGCTACTAAGTGCAATCGGTCGAAAAACCACATCAAACCAATAAGCGCAGCAATGAGCGTGAGAAATCCGGAAATTTTGCCAAAACCGGGTATTAATGCAAAAGGTATCTTGCGCTTGATCAGCATTAGTGTCAGCGCGAGCGAAATGATCGGCAGGAATTGCAAAATGATGTTGGCCTGCCAGATACTCTGTCTTTCAAAGAGAAAAAGGTAGATATTCAGCGTAAATGCGAAAATCCCGGGGATACTAACCGCATATACCAGCACCGCATACACATAACTCCAGAACTGAACATCGCGGCTCCCATTTGCCAACTCACCAACCAACCAGGCGAGGACCGGCATTAAAGCAAAAAAGGCCACAGCAGGCCAGGGATTTGAGGAAATGTATTGAAATAGTTGTGTTAGCGTCATCTTTTTTGTTCGTCTGGTAGGGGTAGTTAGAGGAGGATGGAGGAAGGGGAGGAAGGGAGGAAGGGGAAGAAGGGGACTAAGGATAAAGGGGACGATGGATAGATTGTGATTTAATGTTGTGAATTACAAATATAAATTACATTTGTAATTCATAGTATCCATCTTTTTCCATCCTCCCTTTCCTCCATCCTCCCTTTCCCCCTCCTTCAAATCAGAGATTTAAAAGAAAACCGATCGTGAAATTAGCGTCCCAGTCGAAAACGAATTGGTCGCAGCCAGTGGCGTCTTTCACAGCTTTGTAAATGTTAACTCCTGCTTTTGATTTCGCATTGGTCAGTTTCGAATAAGCCAGGGGCTCGCTTAGCGTGGTGTAACGCTCTTTTCCGTTACGTACTTCCTTCGCCATTTCGAAAGGTACACCACCGATGATAAAGCAGGTTTTACGTTTATCAGCCGGAATCTGTTTTGATTTTGAGGATACCTCTTCGTACACCTTCGAATCGTCGGCTCCGTCCTGGTAGTACTTCGCACCATAGGATTCCAGCGCAGAAACTTTACCACCTTCAATCCAGGAGATCTTGGTGTTACCTGAGCCAATGTCCACCACAAATGCCTTATCCGCATACTCCGCAGGCAGTACCGATTTAAGTGCCAGCTGACCTTCCTGTTCGGCAGTTACCTGGTTTACCACATAACCGATCGACTTCAACACACGCGTGATCTTTTGAGTTACCTCGGCTTTCGCGGCACCGGAGCTTACCACAAAATGGATGTCTTTGCTGCCCACACCGAAGTCGAGCATGCCGCCAATGTACTTTTTAAGACCCACGCGGATATCCTCGTCCGTGGCCATATTCTCAGTCACCAGGCTGTTCCCAAACTCGGACTTTTCCAGTGACCAGTGTTTTTGCTTATCTACTTTGATAATAAAAGAATTGAATCCGCTTGCGCCAAGCTCAACAACCCCTTTCAGTTTCCCGTCGACCGGCGCTGGAGCGGTATAGCTGAATGCGGCTGCGTCGGAGGTAACTGCTTCTGAATTCCCGGCAGTGGATTCGCTTGGGGCGCTTTCGTCTTCACCAGCGGTTGTGGCCTGACTTTCTGGGTTCTCGGCGCGGTCTTCGGCCATTTGGGTGAGCGCTTTTTGACCGCCCAGGTACTTATATCCTACAAATATTGCTCCTAAAATAAGCGCCGTGATAATCAGGCGGCCAGCTACTGTGAGTCTTTTCATGGGTTTGTGTTAAAGATGAACAATGTTAAATAGTTGAATAGAATGGGTTAGTCGAGCAGCCCGCGGTAGCTTGAATCCTTAGGTACCTCTGTTGGCCGGCTTGAAGGTGCCTGTGGACTGTCGAGCTGGATCAGCTTGAACTGACCTGAGTTGTAAGCTTCAAGCATAGCTTGTCCCTTATCAGATAACAGCCCGTTTTGCACGTCGACACCGTTAATAAAGTCGAGTGAAAGGTCCATTGCGCGCTTCATTTCGCCCAGCTTCTGGCTCATATCGTCCTGGATATACTCCATTGACTCGTCGAAATAAAACTTCTTGTCCGGGTTACCTTTGAAGATACTGATCGCCGTGCGCAATGCATTGGAGCTTTCCTTCACGATCCGGTACTCGGCTTCTTTCAGCTTCACTTTGATTTCGGTCTCTTTAATAATGTAATCGGCGCTTTTGTTCACCTTTTCCATAAATTCAAGAACCGTTTTCATATTCCTTTGAAGCGGGAAAAGCTTCTCGTTCATCTCCTGCAAGCCTGCACCTTCAATCGTTGCGAGCGAAGCAGTTTCCTTCATTCCAGGTCTGTCAAGCATGGTACCTGCCTTGTTAGCCTCTGCAAACTTCTGCTTGATCCGCTCGTTGTTCTCATTGATATTCTTGTTCAGTTTCACAAGCTGACCTGCGAGTGTGTTGATCTGTCCCTGCATTTTCTCGCGCTTTTCTTTCAGGTCATCAATGTAAATTTTCATGATCGCGATCGGATCCAGTTTGATAACCAGCCCGGTGATTTTCCTCATCAATGTTTTAAAAAGGAAGAAAACAGCAGTGCGCACATCCTTGCTGGTAAACAGGAAGATGACCAGCGCGAGTACGGCCATTAAAAAGCCGAGGTACAAAGTGTTTTGCGTCACCTCGATCAGGAATGCGGCAATTTTGTTCCAGTAGTAAAGCGCAGCCGCGCCGACGCCACCTATAAAAAGGAGCGAGGTAATTCCCTCGGGTTTACTCCAGTAAGACCGCTTCGAAGTATCTTCCTGCGATCCGCCTATTTGTGTAAAATCTGGTGTTGCCATTTTTCGAGAAGTCAGGTTATTTGAGATACTGGTTTATTTTGTTCAAGTCCGATTTAATTTGTTCAACAAAGCTGAGATATGTAATCTCGAAACTGTCTTTGTTCGCATTGATCTTTGCGCTTTGTTCTGCTACCTCACCTGAAATTTGTCCGAGGCGGTTTTTGTTTTCATCTATTCTCCTCTGAATGTCAGCCAATTGCTGCGCCAGGGAGCCGTTTGATTCTTCCAGTCGCTTCTGCTCGTCCTGCAATGCACCGACCCGGTCTTTAATTGCTTTTTCTACATCCTTCAAAAATGAGCTCCGGTCTTTATCCAGGATAGACAGGTACTGGTTTGCAGAGGATTGCAGAATGGAAGTTTCCTTTGCGCCGCCCATTGCTTTGAAACTCGCCCAGGCTGCCTGGAACTGCTTTTCTTCTCCGAGTCCCAGGCCTTCCATGTTTTGTAAAGCCTGTTTATACTCAAAATAGTCGGGCCCGGGAAGGTTGGCTTTTTCGAGCAGGCTTACAAAGTGTTCAACAAACTTGCGGTCAATGTTCATTGTGCCCGCCACATTCGGCACAGTAGGTGCGACGGTCTGCCCTGGCTGTTCAGCCGCTGGCTTGGTCACCGGAACAGCTTTGGCTGGTTCTTCACTCTCCTTGATAAAAAAGCTGAGTATTTTCTTTCCAATACCCGGTTCAGAGTCTGCCATCGTGTATAACTGGTTAAAATTCATTGGTTTTACCAGGTCAATATTACTAAAATTTGGAGGATATCAGGTGCGGTGATAATTACCAGTGGTAGCCTGAATTGATAAAGGCGCCGAAAATTTGGATGGATTCAGGGTGAATTGTTGAACAGTGCCGCTTTTTTACTGAAGTTTACCACAAAAACATCTTCAATATGCTTCAATTAGGTTTTAATAGCGCGATACTTGCCGATTTTGGGTTTGAACATGTGGTGCAGTTTGCTGCCAATCACGGGTTTTCCTGTGTTGAAATGATGTGCTGGCCGTCAGACAATGCCGATGCCAGAAGGTATGCAGGTGTTACGCATATCGACGTGCTCAACCTGACTCCCGCTCGCATTTCGGAAATCAAACATACCCTAAGAGAAGCCGGCGTGTTTGTGTCGGCATTGGGTTACTATCCGAACCCGCTGGATCCCGATCCGAATAAGTCTGAATACTTCCTCGAACACATTAAGGAAGTGATCAGGGGAGCGGCGAAGCTGGGCATTCCGGTTGTTACTACTTTTATAGGAAGAGACCCGTCCAAGAGTATCAAGGACAATCTGGCCCGCTTTGCAGATGTGTGGCCCGCGGTGGTGAAGGTAGCAGAGGAGAATAATATCAAAATCGCTATTGAGAACTGTCCGATGTTCTTTACAGACGACGAATGGCCAGGAGGAAAAAACCTGGCGATCAGTCCGGCTGTGTGGGACAGAATGTTCGAGATTATTCCAAGCCCTATATTCGGATTGAATTATGACCCGTCTCACATGATCTGGCAGATGATGGATGAAACTTACCCAATTTACAATTATAAATCACGTTTGCATCATGTACATTTAAAAGATGCGAAGGTTTACAAAAGTAAATTAGATAGAGTAGGGATATTGGCGAACCCGCTGGAATACCATTCTCCCAAACTGCCGGGACTAGGCGACGTAAACTGGCGGGCATTCTTCGCTGCATTAACAGATGTACGTTATCGCGGCCCGGTGGTGATCGAGGTGGAAGACAAAGCTTATGAAGGCAGTATCAAGGATGTACAAAGTGCAATCCTAACCAGCCGAAACTATGTAAAGCAGTTCTTCGCCTGAGCGAGATTAATGTAATCAGGGCTTTTCAATGAATTTCACAAGCGGGCCTATGAACCGGTCAAAATCCTCAACATGCGGCAGGTGGCCGCTGTTATCCAGCTCCGCCAGTTCGCTGTTGGGGATTGCTGCTTTTGTTTTTCGGCCCAGCTCAGGGTAGTTGCCCAGTGTTTTTCTTACATTTTCAGGCGCCAGGTTTTTGCCTACGGCGCTGCGGTCGCGCTGACCGATAATCAGCAGGGTTGGCACTTTGATCTGCGCAAACTCATAACAGACGGGCTGCGAGTAAATCATATCGTAAGTCAGGGCAGAGTTCCAGGCGATGCGGGGATAGTCTTTATTCAATGTCCATCCCGCAAGCAGGTTCACCCATTTGGTATAGCTTTCCTTCCATTTCCCGTCATAATAACTGCTCAGCTGGTAGTTTTTAATTGAATTGAAATCAGCCTTCAACTCGCTCATGTACCATTTGTCTATTGATTGATAGGGTACCTTCACCTTATAATCTTCCAGGCCGATCGGGTTTTCCAGAACCAGCTTTTCGACTGTTTCGGGATACATCAATGTAAATCGCGTTGCGACCATTCCGCCCATCGAGTGGCCTAAGACGATCGTTTTTGTAACATTTAGTTTGTCTAAAATGCGCTTTGTCCCTGCTGCCAGCTCCTGGAATGAATACTGGAAATGAAGCGGTTTTGTGGATTTACCAAAACCAATCTGGTCCGGAATAATGACCTGAAACCCTCTCTCCAAAAGCACTTTGGCTGTCTGTTCCCAGTACGCGCCATTGAAATTTTTCCCATGCAGCAGCATAACGCTCTTCCCGTTACCACGGGCAGGTTTCACGACCATGTACGCCATTCTGAGCTTCTCCGCCTGCGATTCGAACTCTACATAAGATACCGGAAAGGGATATTCATAATTTTCCAGATTGATATCCAGGTTGCGTAGCGTGTCTTTCTGCGCATTGACAGCATTACCAATTAGCGCAAAAAATATGATCAGGAGCAGTGCGGGAGTTTTCATTTATAACACAAAAAAAGGGATACCGTTATCCGATATCCCAATTCAAATTTTTATACCAGCAGTCTAGCTGATCAGTTTCGCCTTGGTTGAAAGATAAGCGGTAAGCGAGGCCAGCACACCAACGATCGCGAAAGACCAGCGCAAGTCTGCAAACTGCGCTACTATACCTATCAATGGAGGCCCGATCAAAAAGCCGATGAAGCTGATTGAAGAAACCGCGGCCAGCGCCATTCCCGCTGACATGGTGGTAGACTTACCTGCTGCACTATATACCAGCGGAACAACCGAAGATACACCGAAACCAACCATCAGAAAACCGAAAGTGGCCGGTACTAGGTAGGGGAAAAGTACTGCAACAGCCAGTCCGGTACCCATTAATGTGCCGCTGATCTGCAGCATGGTTTTTCTTCCCAGCTTGTTGGCGAGCCAGTCACCGGCGAAGCGGCCGCCTGTCATTGTACCCATAAAAGCGACATAACCCAGCGTGGTCATGGAGGCAGGAACGTGTACCGCTTCCTGGAAATAAACGCCGCTCCAGTCGAACATCGCTCCTTCGCAAACCATCGCACAGAAGCCGATCAATCCAAGTGTGAGCAGGTCACGGTCAGGCTTCACGAAAAGTGGCTGAGATTCGCCTGAATTTTTCTCGCTTTCGGGCATTGTATGTTTGTAAGCCGTAAAAATGATTAGGAATGCGGCCAGTGCAATGAATGTAAAATGAAGGTGGGGAGGAACGTTGATCGAGATAAAAAGCGAACCGATCATCGCGCTGACAAACCCGGCAAGGCTCCACAATCCGTGGAATGAGGCCATGATCGACTTTCCGTAAAGCTGCTCAACGGCAACCGCCTGTGTATTAATGGCAATGTTGGTAAGGTTACCCCACAAACCAAAGGCAAAAAGCGCAATGACCAGTTGCTCCGTGCGTGTTACAAAACCTATGAAAACCAATGTGGTAGCATATAGAATAGCGCCGATGAGCACCATTTTGCGACTTCCGTAATGGGTTACCATCCAACCTGAAATCGGCAGGCTGGCCATTAACCCGATCGGCAATGCAAGCAATACGGTACCTAAGCCTCCTTCTGTTAAATGGAGCATGTTTTTAATGTCCGGGATGCGGCTTGCCCAGGCGGCGAAGCTCAGCCCCTGAACAAAGAAGAAAGCCGCTACCGCAAGGCGCAAATACTTTCTGGAATCTGAGGGTGCAAAAATTGAATAATTCATGACTTTCTTTTTTCATTCGGGACAAAGCCCAGTGGTGTTTTGTAATTGCTTTTTATATAACTTTTTTAAGGAAATTCTGAAAGGGTGTTTGTAGCAGAAATTGTACTGCTCTTTTCAAATGCATCATCTACACTGCAAAATTAACGTATATCAGCAGATTTAGTTTCAGAATTCTTGTACTTTTTAAATGATATAAATAGGTAAGTGTTGTACAAAAGAAAGAACGTGTAATTTATTGATATTGGATTGTGCCTTAGCAGGAGGATTTGCTAAATTGTCCTTCATACATAACTCCTGTTGCACATGAAAAAAGCTGCTTTCGGTCTACTTACCTCCCTTTTACCCCTCCTTACCAACGCACAGTCTACCCAGGGCGAGCGACTTAACAGCATCCGGGCCACGCTGCCGGTGATTGAACAGCTTTACAAAGACTATGCAGAAAAAAACCATTTCCCGGGACTTGCTTTCGGGTTAGTAGTAGATGGGAAGCTGCTGTTATCGGGCGGACAGGGGTTTTCGGAGGTAGCCACTTCAACAAAAGCAACTCCTGAAACGCTTTTCCGGATCGCGTCCATGTCGAAAAGTGCGACTGCTATGGGAATTCTGGCACTGCGGAAAGAAGGTAAATTGAAGCTCGACGATCCTGCCGATCTCTACATCCCGGAGCTGAAAACAATGCGTGCAACCACCACCGACGCTCCGCCGATTACCATCAGACATTTAATGACCCACGCTGCGGGCTTTCCGGAAGACAATCCCTGGGGCGACCGCCAGCTGAATGACAAGGATGAAGATCTGATCGCATTGATCAAGAGCGGTATTTCCTTCTCCAATGTGCCGGGTGTTACCTATGAATACAGCAATCTCGGGTTTGCATTGCTCGGAAGGATCATCAGTGTGGTTTCGGGGAAACCTTATCAGCAGTATATAGATGAAAAGATTTTTAAGCCGCTGGGTATGCAGCATACCATTTGGGAATACACCGAAGCTCCCAAAAACCTGCTCGCCCACGGTTACCGGTACGAAGACGACACCTGGAAAGAGGAGGAGCTGTTGCACGACGGAGCTTATGGGGCAATGGGCGGACTGATCACCTCCATTGAAGATTTCAGTAAGTATGTTGCATTCCATTTGTCCGTATGGCCGCCCAGTTCTGCGCCGGAGGCTGGGCCTGTGAACCGCAGTGATGTGCGGGAAATGCAGATGCCGTGGAATTTCAGCGGGCTGAATGCATCTTACAAGTATCCGGGTGGTCGCGCGTGCGCCATGACGAGCGGCTACGGATATGGGCTGCGTTGGAGCCAGGATTGCACCGGACGTACCGGAATAGGTCATACCGGCGGATTACCCGGGTTTGGCAGCCAGTGGCAGATCCTGCCCGACTATGGTATCGGTATCATTGCTTATGCAAACAGGACATACGCGGGAATGGCGAACATTAATACGGCTGTTCTGGATACGATCATCACATTGGCCGGTCTGAAACCACTTCCGTTACCGGTTTCCGATATCCTCAAACAACGAAAGCAACAGCTCGCTTCCATGTTGCCCGGCTGGCAGAATGCAGAGCAAAGCGGGATTTTCGCGGAAAACTTTTTCCCTGACAGGTCGCTTTCGCATCGCAGGAAAGAGCTGGATCAATTGCTGGAAAAGATTGGCAAAATCAGCGGGTCGTCAGATATGGTTGCAGCTAATAACCTGAGGGGCAGCTTTATGTTAAAAGGAGAGCGGGGCGATATCCGGGTGTTTTTTACATTATCACCTGAAAATCCTGCATTGATACAGCAGCTCGATTTCTCACTTTCTAAATGATCTGATGTAAATCTGATGTAAAATTGAATTGCGGATAGGGGGAGGCTGTTCCTGGATTGTCTGGTAGGAAACAACGCAATCTTTATGAAAAAGGGAATCTTACTACTCGCAATCATTTTGTACACCGCTGTAACTAACCAGGTTGCGGCACAGGAAAATCAGACCATTTTTAAAAACTCCGGGATTCACAAGTCTGGTGGTTATGTTGCACTATCTAACAAGTTTACAAGAATAAACGGCAGCTTTGCCAGTATGCCGGAGATTTACGGAGGCTGGTTTATCAATAGAAAACTGATGCTCGGCGTAAGTGGGGCTGCTACGACCAACTATATTCCTGTCCCGCTGGTAAATCAGAATTTTGCCGCTAATAAAATGTCATATCTGTATGGCCAGTTCGGTCTAATGACGGAATATGTGGTAGCTTCTACCAGGAAAGTGCATGTGAATGTAAACCTGCTTACGGGCTCAGGATTTACATTGCAGTACGATCGCTTCGACGATGATGATTGGAATGACAACTTCTGGAACGACGACTGGGATGATCACGACGGCGATGAAAACGCACGCTTCTTCTTCGTAATGGAGCCGGGTGTGCAGGTTGAATTTAACTTATTAAAGTGGATGCGTTTTAGTCCGGGCGTATCTTACAGGCAGACCTTCAATGCAAAAGGCAATGGCCTGAGCGACAAGGATCTTAGTAACATATCTTACAACCTGACATTAAAATTCGGTATCTTCTAACAGGAGCCGGGTAAATCTGGTTTTAACGAGGACAGTCGGCCCATTATTTTTCGTCTCAGGGCAATAGGAACAAATTTTGTACTGTTATATATCAATCGCACACCATATTAGTTCTAAACCATACGAGGATGAAAGTTTTGGGTTCACTGTTTTTCGGTCTTACAATGCTGGCAAGTTCACTTTGTCATGCACAAACTTTATATGATGTGATCGTAGCAGGCCGCACCATCGGCTCCCTCCGTGTTTTTGATGATAAGGCGGCAGATAACAGTGAAACACACCGGATTGAGTCTGATTTCAAGATCATGTTTTATAAAGGAAAGTATGCAACCCAGACCAATTATGTGCAGGGAAAGCTGGTATCTGCTACTTGTTCGCACCATGTGAATGGAGATTTAAAGGAGAAAACCCAGACGAAAAGCAGCACCAAATCCTTGTACGAAGTGCTGTTTTCGGGAGAAGACGGGGAAGATAAGCCCAGAATTGAGCTCAATGCGCCCATAAAAAGCACAATAACCGGCCTCTATTATAAGGAGCCGGTTAATGTGAATGAAGTCTATTCAGAACGTTATGGGAAAATGTGCAGTGTCAAAAAGATATCCGAAGGAAAGTATGGCGTGGTGCTGCCTGACGGCAAGCAGGGCGTTTATCTATACAAAAATGGTCTCTGCCAGGAAGTTAATACCGATCTTGCCGGTTTTAAATTAAGAATTGTGTTAAATGAAAAGCGGCTTTAAACTCCTTTCCCAAAGCTGATCAAATCTTCACTGCGGAGTTGTTCCGTATCTCTTCATTAGCCACCTTCACGATCACGTCACCCTCCTGAATCTCCCCGAAAACCTCAGTCAGATCGTCGCTGCTGGTGCCCGTTTTAACCGGAATCCATACTGCTTGTCCATTATCTACCCGAATTACGAAGGTACCCTGCGTGGAATTGAGTACGGCAGACTTTGGAACAGCCAGCGAGGCAGCACCTGCACTCAGAGGAATGGAAACTTCGGTGATCATACCGGGTAAAAGTTTTCTATCACTGTTAATCACGTCCATTTCTGTTCTTTGCGAGCGTAAACGTGCGTCTAGTGCACCTGAAAGCCTGGTGACTTTCGCTGTAAAGTTCTGGTTCGGGAGCGACCTTACCTTGAATTGAACAGCGCTGTTGCCTTTCAAGTAGCTGGTATAAGCCTCGGGAACACTCACCACGAGCCGCAGCTTCCGTTGCTCCACCAATGTGAACAGCGGAAATTCAGAACCTTTGCCCGTTGGCCCTACATAGGCGCCTGCGCTCACATTGCGGGCTGTAATGACACCACTGAAAGGGGCACGTATTTCAAGATAATTTCTGGTGTCGGTGATCTCCCTGCTTGTGGAGCGCGCCGCGTCAAGTTGCGCCAGGTCAGATCGTTGTTTAGCTAATGCAAGGTCCAGATCGTTTTGTGAGACAGTCCCCGGCGTTTTGCTGGTTTCAAGCAGCCTTTCATAATTTGCTTTGCTGGCTTTATAAATTGCCTCCTGGGATTTCAGCCGCGATTCACTCGTCGTAAGCTGGGCGGTAAGTTCCGGGGCTTCCATAGATGCAAGCAGTTGTCCCTGTTTCACTTCACTTCCCACATCGACATGCAGCTTTTTTACAAAACTGCTGACCTTCGCATAAAGGTCAACCTGCTGAAAAGGAATCAGTTCGCCTGGAATTTGGAGATTGGAAGACAACTGTTTCTTTTGAACGGTAACAGTTTCAAGTACCGGCGCTTCGGCTGGTTTCTCTGCCTTCGCCGCCTCTTCCTTTTCCGCCTGGGACGGACCACAACCCTGAAAGGCAGTCAGCGAAGCTGCAACCAGGAAAGAGGTGATTAGTTTTTGATTATTTCTCATGATGTATCGGGTTCAAAAAGGATTACCGGGTTGTTGGAACATAATATTTGCTTTCTTCATCCTCAGGATCAAGGGATACACTCTGGGTACTGGCTTTACCTTGTCCCCAGGCAAATGCGAGCGGCAGAATAAACAATGCGGCAAATGTGGAAGCAACAAGTCCGCCGACCACCGCGCGGCCAAGTGGCGAGGATTGGTCACCCGCTTCTCCCAAACCGCTCGCCATGGGTATCATACCCACCACCATCGCCACAGCGGTCATTACAATAGGTCTTAGTCGCAAACCGGCAGATTCTTTGGCTGCTTCAATGGCATTGCCGCTGTGCTTACGCAGCTGTTCTGCATTGGTAATCAATAAAACCGCATTCGAAATAGATACGCCCACCGACATAATAATGCCCATATAAGATTGCAGGTTCAGCGTGGAGCCGGTTACCATCAGCAATGCAAGGGAGCCGAGTACCACCGCCGGAACCGTTGCGAGTACAATTGCTGATACTTTGAAGGACTGAAAATTGGCGGCTAGCATCAGGAATATGACAACAATAGCTACAACCAACCCATTTTGAAGACTGTCCAGGGTATCGGTCAGCGTTTGACTTAGTCCGACAAGCTCAACAGAAAGTCCGCGGGGTAACTCGCCCAGATCAGCCAATGCAGCTTCTACGTCCTTTTTCGCAATCCCCAGATCGGTATTATTCAAGTTGGCAGTCACCGAGAGCACGGGCATTGAACCAAGGTTATCGTTTTCACCGTATGTGGTATCCGGCGTGATAGTGGCTACATCACCGAGCACAGGCCGGTTGGAGTTACGGAGCAAGGGTATTTCGCCAATCTCATTGACGTTATTCATCTTGTTCTCAGGAATCTGGACCTGCACACTGTAACTGAACCCGCCTTTTTCATCCACCCAGATATTTTTATCCGTGTAACGCGAAGACGACGTGGAGGCTGTGAGCGATCTTGAAATATCATTCATATCCACACCCAGCTGCGCCGCGCGAATCCGGTCTACTTCTATATTAATGGAAGGATATTTATTCGATTGTCCCAGCTGGATATCACGCAGGTAACTGATCTGGCTCAGCCTGGCAATTACCTTTTGCGCATATTTTTCATTCAGCTTCTTGTCACGTCCCGACATTCTTACCTCAATCGGCGTAGGAGAGCCCTGGCTCAGGATCTTATCCGTGAGTTCAATGGGTTCAAATGAAAGTTTGAGATCAGGAATATCGCGGCGAACGCTGGCCCGGATCTTCTCTTTCAGTTCATCCAGATTGGTATGAAAACCTTCTTTTAGGCCAACCTGCAACACCGCTTCCTGCGGTCCTGCCATCCAGAGATAAATGGGGTTAACAGAAAATAAGGCTGGGTGCTGGCCCACATAAGCAGAGGTAACCGAGACATTTTCCGCACCCACAATATCTTTGATCGCCTGAATGGTCTTCAAAGTCTTCTCCTCTGTCCGTTCAATGCGGGTCCCCTCAGGCGCACGCAACCGCACCTGAAACTGGCTCCCATTCACCTTTGGAAGTACATCTTTCCCTATCGTTCCAAGCATCCAGGCTGCAAGTGCGGTAGTGACAATCAGGTAAGAAACAACGATAGGCTTGCGGAAGGGGATAGTTCTTTCGATAAACCGCATGAATCGCGCTCTTACACGCTCAAAGAAGCTTATTTTACCATCCTGGTCAAAATCCGCGCGGTTAACGAGTGTTTCCTTTTGCTCGTCTTTATTTCTGCTCAGGCCCGAAGCGGCAAATTCTTCGGAGTCGGTCATCTCGGTTCCGTCTGCCTTTTTGTGGTGCTTGACTTTCATGATCCAGTTGGCCATCACCGGAACGAATGTCTGCGCGAGAAAATAAGAGACGATCATACTGAAACCGATCGCCAGCGCGAGCGGAAGAAACAAGGAGCCCGGAATGCCGCCCATTGTAAATGCAGGCGCAAATACGGCCAGGATACAGAAAAGAATCAGCAGCTTGGGGAATGCAATTTCCTGGCAGGCATCCCAGATCGCAAGCGCCTTGGGTTTTCCCATATCGAGATGCTGGTGAATGTTCTCGATGGTTACCGTACTTTCATCAACCAGAATCCCGATAGCAAGCGCCAATCCACTCAGCGTCATAATATTGATCGTTTGCCCAAACAGGTTAAGGAACAAAACACCTGCAATAATGGAGGTTGGGATCGTTAAAATAACGATCAATGCACCGCGGGGATCGCCCAGGAAGAGTAACACCATCAATCCGGTAAGTACCGCGCCGATCGCACCTTCCGTAAGCAGACTTTTCACGGAGTTCATTACGTAAGTCGACTGGTCGAACTCGTAGCTGATCTTCACATCTTCCGGCAAAGTGCTTTGAATGCGCGGCATCGCCTTTTTCAGGTTTTGCACTACTTCCCAGGTGGAAGCATCTGCGCCTTTGGCAATGCTGAGGTATACCGAACGTTTTCCATTCACAAGCCCGTAACCAGCCGTAATATCCGCACCATCCTCGATCGTTGCCACATCTCGCAAGTAGAGGTTTTGAACAGTACCCTTGAATAAAGGAATGTTTTCAAAATCTTTTACGTGCCGAACCGTGGTGTTGGTGGGCGTAATGTAGTTTTTATCACCGATCCGCACATTACCCGAAGGCGCCGTCTGGTTGTTCACGCGCAAAGCCTCTACCAGCTGATCGGTAGAGATATTATGCGAGCGCATCAGCTCGGGATCGGCTTTTACAACAATAGTCCTGATATTTCCACCAAAAGGGGGAGCTGAAACCAAGCCGGGAATGGACGTAAATGTGGAGCGTACGTACACGTTCGCAAGATCGAGCAGCTCATTGTTGGAGCGTTTTTCACTGCTTAGTACCAGCTGCCCCACAGGCAATGTGGAGGCATCGAATCGGATAATGAACGGAGGGTTGGAGCCGGGAGGAAAAATAGCCTGCGCCCTGTTCGTAAATGCACTCAGCTCAGCCGAAGCCTGCGCCATATTGGTTCCCGGGTAGAAATTGATCTTCATCAAAGTCAGTCCCTGGATGTTCTTGGTCTCAATGCTCTTTATACCATTGACATACAACAGGATGTTGATGTATTGTTTGGCAAAAAAGGTTTCCATCTGATTGGGGGTATATCCGCCAAACGGGTGGGCAATGTACATAACGGGCAGATCAAGCTTGGGGAAAATGTCAATCTTGATGTTCCGTACTGCATTGATACCGAAAAAGAATAGACCCGCCACTACAACCATGATCGTGATCGGTTTACGCAGCGCAAAGCGGATTAAATCCATTAGTTAAGGGGTAAAGGTTTGTTATTTATGGTCAACCAATGACCAAATGTCACTGTTCCAGAAAAATGCCGAAGTCTCCCGCCGCCGCGGCTTTCAGCAGCAATGCCTGCCAGAGGTTGTTCAATGCGATATCGCGATTAGTCTCGGCGCGGTTCAGAATGTATAGTGCCTGTGTCATGTCGACGATGTTACTTAATCCGTTTTTGTACAACACGCTCTTCTGCAGATAGGCATCGGACGCTGATTTTACCTGTACCGGCGCTTCCTGCGCATTGGCGGCTGCATTCCTGATTTTGTTTTCTGATAAAAGCAGCTGGTTTTTGATCTGCTGTTCAGCCAGGTTATACTCTTCTTTCAATGCATTTGAAATAAATCCCTGCGCCACCGCCTGCTGCCGCGTGCGAAGTATGTTCGTCATATTCCAGGTAGCGCCGATACCCAGCAGATAGTTGAATCGAACAGGCTTGATACCTTCCAGATAGTTTTGTGTAAAAGCACGCTGATCCACCGCATAGTTGGAGGAAAAGCCTGCGCCCCGACCCTGAAACACGCCAAAGAAAGAGAAAACCGGCATTCCCAGCGTTTGGATATACTTCACTTGCTGCTCGCTTACCGCGACCCGGTTTGTGTAAAACCGGAGCAGGGGATGGTTTTCCAGCTTAGGTATGGTATCCGCCACCAGTCTGGGCATTCTCGTGATGAAAGTGCTGTCAAGCATGAACCGTTGTTCGGTAACACCCATTAACCTCGCGAGTACATTCGCCTGTTCCTGTTCCAGGTCGCGCGCCTGGGTAATGCTGATCTTTGCATTGGATACCTCCGCATTGGCGAGCGAGGAGTCTACGCCCGGGATCAGCCCGTTTTTAGCGCGGGTTACTACCACATTCTTTAATGCATTGGCGCGTTCAAGGTTGTTTTCCCACGATCGGACCAGCCTTTGTGCCGCCAGCAAGTTCAGGTAAGCGCCGGCTACGCGTATGCTGTGCTGAAATTGTTCCTGTGTCAGATCACTTTCATCGCGCACAACTGTAGACTTTGCTACGTTGATCCGCTCGCGGGCTCTTCCGAATGCGAAGAAATCCCAGTTTACATTCGTCAGGTACAATGCACCGAATGCGGCATTCCAGTTCTGGCTGCCCAGCGGCAGACCCGAAGAAGCTACCGCAAGTCCCATCCCGTAAAGCGGGCCGTTCTGTCCGTTTACAGTTCCGTAATCCTGCTGCGCAGAAAGGTTTAGGTTGGGAAGGTAATCTTTCCGGCTTTGCGCCACGGTGGCTTTTGAAGCGCCGAGATAGTTGGTTTTCGCGCGGATGGTACCGTAGTTGGTCAGTGCTGTTTCGACTGCATCGTGCAGGCTAAGTACCTGCGCGGTGGCCTGTGCGCCGGGATTCAGCAAATAAAAGGGCAGGAGTAAGTGAAATAAACGTTTCGACATATAGTAGGTCCGGGTTTGCACCGGGGTTTAGGAGCTATGCTTTCGTCGTTCTGCGGATCAGATCTCAGTCGCAGGTATTATGTACTACAATCAAACAATAAATTATAAAATTCAAACACTATATCTTTCATTGGTTCGGTACGACTTGGGGGTGATACCGGTTTGTTTTTTGAAGAGATTGTTGAAATAAGCGGGATATTCAAAGCCAAGACAAAATGCGATTTCGGCAATGCTCCAGTTCGAGTGCCGCAGCATTGCTTTTGACTGGACCATAATTCTTTCAATGATGTGATCCGTGGTGGTTTTGCCAGTTGTTTCCTTTAATGCGCGGTTGAGGTGGTTTACGTGTACATCCAGGCGCGCAGCAAAGTCCTTGGCTGTCTTAAGTTGCAGCTTGTGCTCAGGCGATTCAATGGGAAACTGTCTTTCCAGCAGGCCGTGGAATGAGGCAGAAAGTCGCGCCGACCCATTTGCGTGAATGTCGTTGAGCTCGGAAGGCTGCATTTTCATGGCCTCGTGGGCGAGCACATTCACGTAATTCCGCATCAGATCGTATTTGTGTGCGTAGCTGGAAGCGATATCCTCCTGCATTTTGCCGAAGATCCGTAACAGATAATCCTGCTGTTCTTCGCTGATGAAGTAGACCGGGATACTGTCTGCCCGGAGTATCGGACAATCATTTACAGTCGCCGACCTGCTCATACTGCTCAGGAACTGATCGTTGAAGAGGCAAAAGAATCCGGATTGCTCATGGGACTTTGCCTGCCAGGAATAGGGGACGTTGCGGTTGAAGAACACTAATGCATTCTTATCAATTTCAATCTGGTGATTTCCGTAAGAAATGACCCCTTTGCCGATGATCAGTGATATTTTGTAAAAATCCCGGCGCGCATATGAAGTGTATTTCGGGCAAAATACACGGGAGAAAACGTTGATGTGCTCTTCGTTACGGGAAGTACTGTCCGGGCGTTCTACACCTTTGGCAGCTGGGTGCGTCTGGTAAAAATGCGCTACGGTCTCGCTCGGTATCATGTGTTGAAATTATGAAATTCAAATATTCACCACAACTGATACCTGTTAAAAATTCATTAAACGAAGGAAGAACTTACAATTTTCATACTTTTTCAATTTTAAACAATCTTTAAAACCATAAAAGGCAAAGAGCCAGCGCGATGTGCGTGGCTCTTTGCCTTTTGGATTTAGAAACAGTTTGTTAACCTAAGCAGCCGGTCCCGGAGGACCGGCCTTGCCTGACAGGATTATTGCGGCTAATCTACTGTCGGGTATGTTGATCCGTCTGCGCTGTTCACATTGTCAGCCATTTGTACCGTGTCACGCACAGGTGCCAGAACATTCTGGGTTTTGTAGTTACGTGGCGAAGTCAATGGATTAAGCTGCACGCCTTCTACCTTGTATTCGCGCATTACCACCATGGTAGCGGGTCTTGGCGCATACTTTGGCGTGGTGCTCATGTATTTGCTGCGCTGGTATTTGCCGGCGCGCTCAACAGTTTTCAGGTTGGCAACCTCGACTGTGTTCTTCCTATTCGCCTTCGCTGCTGCAGCCTTGTTTGGATGCTTGTAATTGTGCACCGAAATGCCGGGATCAACGATAGACTGGGCTTTTGCCTGGAAACTAAGTATAGTTATAGCTGCAACTGCTGCAGCAAGAAATTTTAGATTTTTCATTTTACATTCAATTTAAAAGTACTTCAACTCAACCCTTTTCATTGGGGTTTGTTCTAATTTAATACCTTAAAGGATGATTGTAAAATTCATTAATACTCTCCTAAAACTACTTCGAGGAGAAATTCAGCTTCAATTTTAAGCCGTTTTTTAAGTAGAAATGCAGGAAAAGAGAAAATGGGTTTCTTCTGAACAATAGGTTGTTAAGAAAATTTAAAATATCCTAAAAACAGGTTTTTTCTGCACCCGGAAAAATTTTATAGAAGCATTAAAAATTTAATGAGTTTCTAACCACTTTCTAATGATTTGTGGAGCAGGCGTGCAAATTGTCATTGCAGCAGTGCCAGGGCTGAGGATTGAATTCCACTGCAGATACGATCAACGGGAAGATCATTGCTGTCCTCACCGAACGGATCTTCAATTTCCTCCGCAATTACTTCCAGGCTCGCGAGAATGTAAAACACGAACATAACGAAAGGGACCACGAGGAAATGCAGGCTGAATGCATAGCCGATCGGCAGGGTAAGGCAGTAGGTGAAAATAAACTTTTTGATGAAAGAGCTGTAAGACAATGGGATAGGAGTGTTCTTGATCCTTTCACAGGCGCCGCAAATGTCGGTAAATGCTTCAAGCTGATTATTCAGAAGAATGGTATGTTCCGGCAGTATAGTCCCGTTTCTTTGGAGCTCGATGACCTTGCTGAACATCGCCGCCGCAATCTGATTGGGAACGTGGCCGCTATCTTGCAACGATTCGTGGTTCATACCTGGCGTTTCCTGAAATTCTTCCGGGCGGAACTGGCTGCGGAGGTGATTTTTGAGTGCGAATGCATAATTCGGGATCATCTTTTGAAAGAAAAGCCGCTCCTCCCGGTGTCCTTCCGGCAGCAGCCCACTGATTTTAAGCGCGAGATTCCTGCTGTTGTTCATCAGCGATCCCCATTGCTTTCTGCCTTCCCACCAGCGGTCGTAAGCTGTATTTGTTCTGAATACCAGCAGCATAGAGATTACAAAACCCAGCAGCGAATGCATGAGCGAGATATTTTTCAGATCGGTATTGGTGCCGAGGTCGAAGTAAATCAGCACCAGGTAAGCTACCACTGCCGAATACACGCCGATGGTCAGGATCAGCGGCGTCAGCTTGCGGACAGTATCCCCTTTTTGAAAATAGAATATGTAGCGAAACCACTCTTTGGGATTATAGTCGATCATATGAACTTGACTCGGTCGATCAATTTAAAAAACTCTTTGAAGCATTTGGCCGTCAGACGCGCGTCTTCCAATGCATTGTGCGTGTCCTCCTCGCGTTCGAAACCAAAGTATCCTGCCACGGAACCCAGACTCAGCGAGCGCGGGACCATTTTGCCGTTCTTTTCCATGATCTGGAAGAAGAGATAGGATACTGTGTGCAGGTCGAGCATTTTGTTTGAAAACGACCATTTCATTTTCTCGCTTCTGTAAGCAAACCGGAGAAAGTTGATATCGTTGATCACACTCTGCCCGCAAATGATCACATTGGAAAGCCCCGGCTTGCCCGCATTCATTTTCTTGATCCACTTCTCGAATTCAGGCAGCACGTCGTAAATCATCGGAGCATCTTCAAGGTCGATCATCGAAAGTCCGTGTACTTCCTCCGACTTGACTGAAAACGCTTCTTCGTTCTCGGGATACACGTTTTGCAGGTAAGTGCCTTTGGAGGTCCAGCTATCGTCAAAAAACTCCGCACCAATCTGGATAATCTCATTCCAGCCTGGCTCCGGGCCGGTCATTTCTATATCGAGGACGAGAAAGGACATATATATAATGTTACAGGAAAATCAATTTGATTGTAAAAGCGGAAACTCAAAGCCCTTATTTTGCGTACAAAACTAGATAAACATTACATTTTTACGATTCGATATCCACTCATTTATAAAATGCCGATAGACTATAACCAAATACCCTCGCCCTGTTTTGTGCTGGAAGAGGAACTGCTCCGCAAAAACCTGCAACTGATTGACGGTGTCCAGAAAGCAGCAGGCTGCAAGATCATTCTTGCGTTGAAAGGATTTTCAATGTACAGCGCGTTTCCAATTGTAAAGGAATACCTGAGCGGTGCTACTGCAAGTTCTTTGAATGAGGTGAAGCTGATCAATGATTTCCTTGGTGTGAAGGCGCATACTTATATGCCAGCCTACCTGGATAGTGAATTTCCAGAGATTCTGGAGAGGAGCAGTCACATTACTTTTAACTCACTGAGTCAATGGGAGCGTTTCCAGAGCAGGGTGGAGGAGTTTAGATCTGTAAACCCAAATCATGCACTTTCATGCGGGATCAGGGTAAACCCCCAGTATTCAGAAGTAGCAACAGAGATGTACAATCCCTGTGTACCAGGCTCGCGGCTGGGGGTAACACGCGATAAATTGCCCGATACACTGCCGGAAGGTATAGAAGGTATCCATTTTCACACACTTTGCGAGAATGGATCAGACACTTTGGAGCGAACGTTGGTCGCTCTGGAGGAAAAATTCGGTGATTTGCTGCATCAGGCCAAGTGGCTGAACATGGGAGGCGGACATTTAATGACTAGGGAAGGTTACGATATTGAGAAGCTAATTGCATTAGTTAGTACTATCCGTCAGAAATACGACTTACAGGTCATACTGGAACCAGGTTCTGCAATAGCCTGGCGAACTGGCGAGTTGGTGACAACGGTGCTCGATGTAATGGATAGTCAGGGAATTCAGGTAGCAATCCTCGATACGTCCTTTGCAGCCCATATGCCCGACACTTTGGAGATGCCCTACAAGCCCGTTATCACCGGTGCACACCAGGAACCGGTAGCAGGTAAACCAACTTACAGAATGGGAGGGATGACTTGTCTGGCAGGCGATTTCATGGGCGATTATTCCTTCGATCAGCCATTGAACATAGGCGATAAAATTATATTTCAGGACATGATCCACTACACTATGGTAAAGACCACTACATTTAACGGTGTTAACTTACCTTCCATTGGTATGTGGAAATCAAATCAAGAATTTAAGCTGATCAGGAGCTTCGGCTATGAAAGTTTTAAAGACAGGTTATCGTAGTAAATGATTGCGTGAAGAGGATTTTGGCGCAAATCTTTTCGTGGAATATTCTAATTTGTTTGATTGAATGAAAGAATGATAGAATAGAGATTTATTCAGTCATTCTTTCATTTAATCATTCAAAATGCTACCGCGGTAGCATTGGAAAGAGACGCTTGATTTCTTCCGGCGTGGGTTGTTTGCCGTACTCACAAATCTCAAAAACTTCAACAAACCGGATATCCTTCGCCTTGTCTGCACCATACCATTTTTCAAGTGAAGTCCTGATTTCCGGGGTAACTGATGAGCGTTTTTCCATAGAGGAAGTCAGCCATTTTTTACGCTCGGCAGGATCCTTCGGGACGTTAGCAAGATCACCACTTGTCCAGGGTAACCACTCGTAAAACTGAGAGGTATGTGCATCCAGTCCATCTACTTTTTTAGCAAGAATATTCGTGATATCGATGGCAATGTCGGGACGGAATGGATTTGGTTTCTGGAAGCGATCGCGGAAGTATAGAAAAACCGGGTTCTTGGTCAGCGGCGGCACACTGCTAAGTATATTAGGTACAATCACGAGGTAAGCAGCATCCTGCACAACCACGCCCGTGTTACGGTGATCGGGGTGGTAATCGTTCGTGCGCGGCGCAATTACAACGTCCGCGTTCCATTCTCGTATCTTCCGGATGACCGCTAACCTGTTTTCCAGCGTAGGGAACAACTCTCCGTCATGGTTGTCCAGCACATCATAAGAGATACCTAGTCGCTTCGCTACTTCCTTGGTCTCCGCGAGCCTGCGCCGCGCCAGCTCACCGCCGCCTATATCCTGGTGACCGGCGTCACCATTTGTCAGCGATACAAACTTGACTTTATGTCCCATGGAGGAATAAATGGAGGCGATGCCACCTGCGCCAAGGTCGCAGTCATCGGGGTGTGCACCGAATACAATGATGTTGAGCGGCGCTTTCGGATCTGGTGCATTTTGGGCAGAAACGGCGGATCCCGTCAAAAGCAATGCAGCAAGCAGTAATTTTTTTCGCATGGAAGAAATGGGTTTAAGGGTTGGACGAAAAGACCCGGAATCGCTTGTAGAAATAGTGCTCCGGATAATTTTCAATTTACTTTATAAAGAAACATTTCGGATGCATTTAACGAAAAATCATAGATGATTGCGCTTCAACTGCTTCATTGTAGCAGCTGTCGTAAAATATTTATATTTCATAACTCATCAGACTGACAAATGATTAGTCTGTACGAGTGAACATTTAAAATGGTGCGGCTAAGATTCTTTCAATAATCGTGTATCTTTGTATCCCGTAATCATAGAAAAACAGCAACGTCTTATGGCTGCTAAAGCACAAAAGACCGCGAAGTACATTTTCGTTACGGGCGGTGTTACATCTTCTTTAGGCAAAGGAATAATTGCCTCTTCATTAGCAAAATTGCTGCAAGCCAGAGGGCTTTCAGTCACGATTCAGAAGTTCGATCCTTATCTTAATATTGATCCAGGTACCATGAATCCGTACGAACATGGCGAATGCTATGTTACCGACGATGGTGCCGAAACTGACCTGGACCTCGGCCACTACGAGCGTTTTCTGAACGTTCGTACTTCACAGGCCAACAACGTCACTACCGGACGTATTTACCACAATGTCATTACAGCTGAGCGCCGCGGCGACTTCCTTGGGAAGACTGTGCAGGTTGTCCCGCACATTACCGATGAGCTGAAAAGAAACATGCTTCTGCTCGGCCAGACAGGCGATTACGACATCGTAATCACTGAAATCGGAGGTTGTGTCGGTGATATCGAGTCACTTCCTTTCCTCGAAGCAGTGCGCCAGGTGAAGTTCGAGATGAACGAGCATGATGTACTGGTTATCCACCTCACGCTGATCCCTTACCTCAACTCGGCAGGCGAGCTTAAAACCAAGCCAACCCAGCACTCAGTGCGTATGTTGCAGGAGTCGGGTATACAGCCGGATATCCTCGTTTGTCGCAGTGAACACCCGCTTCCTTACGATATCCGTAAGAAAATAGCCTTGTTCTGTAACGTTCAGGTGAATTCGGTGATCGAAGCAATGGATGCGGACACAATTTATGCTGTGCCTTTGCTGATGCTCAAAGAGCGCCTCGATCAGCGTGCATTGTATATGCTGGATATTTATAATGATAAAGATGTGGACCTGGATTCCTGGAAAACATTCTTGTCAAGACTGAAAAATCCGGTTGACTCCGTTCGCATTGGGCTCGTAGGTAAGTACGTGGAATTGCATGACGCATATAAGTCCATTGTAGAATCGTTTATTCACGCAGGTGCGGCCAACGAATGCAAGGTAAATATCGAATGGATCCATTCGGAGAGTCTGACTACTGACAATGTAGTTGAGAAACTTGAAAACCTGGATGGCGTACTGGTAGCTCCCGGTTTTGGTGAGAGAGGTATTGAAGGAAAAATCGCAGCGATCCAGTTTGTCCGTGAGCACAACATACCTTTCTTCGGGATCTGTTTGGGAATGCAAATGGCGGTGATTGAATATGCCCGCAATGTGCTGGGCTGGGAGAGTGCGCATTCCGTTGAAATGGATGCGGCAACTGACCACCCGGTTATTCACCTGATGCAAGATCAGAAAGATATTTCCAATAAAGGCGGTACCATGCGTTTGGGAGCTTATGCCTGCAAGATCAAAAAGGATACCCTTGCCCACCGTATTTACGGCAAAGCCAATATCAGCGAGCGCCACCGCCACCGCTATGAGTTCAACAGCAAGTATCTCAAAGATTTTGAAGCAAAAGGATTACTGGCAACAGGTATCAATCCCGAGAACGACCTGGTTGAGATGGTTGAGCTGCCGAGTCACCCATTTTACATTGGTGTGCAGTTTCACCCTGAGCTAAAAAGTACGGTAATGAACCCGCACCCGCTTTTCGTCAACTTCGTGAAGGCGGCGCTGGATTATTCCCTTCAGAAAAAATCAGTGGAATCGTTAAATCCTTCCATGAGCTGAGCGGCAAACCGATAAAGGAAAAACTTATTACCTTTGCCGTCCCTTGGGGACTTCTCTTTTAACAATTTAAGTAAATAATGGATAAAAATTTTATTATCGGCTTAGTACTTATCATGCTAATGCTGATTGGCTACCAGATCCTGGTTCCGAAACCGGTGGAACCAACGCCTGTGGAGCAAACCAGATCAGATACAGTAAGAAGAGCAGCAGCTACTCCGATATCAGCCTCCGATTCCAGTAATACCTCTACAAGCAGTGATTCTGTTGCAAAAGCCGAAGCAAAGGACCTGGTAATTGAAACGCAGGATACCCGCGTTGTTTTTACCAACAAAGGCGGGGTTTTGAAAGAGGTTATGTTGAAGAAATACAAAACCTACGACAAAAAGCCCCTCTATCTTATCTCAGAGGCACATAACCAGTTTAAAATTGACTTCCCTACGCAAACAGGTGATGTGACACTTACCAATGTGTTCTTCTCAACAGACGCGCAGGATCAGCAGCTGACAGAGAAGGATTCGGCAATTGTTACTTACCGGGTTAACCTTAAAAACAACCAGTTTGTTGAGCAGACCTACGTGGTGCACGGAGCTGGGTATGTGATTGATTACAGCATTAAGTCGAACGGACTTGGATTGGGTGATAAGTCAGTGACTTTCAACTGGCAAAACGACCTTTTGCAACTTGAGAACGACATGAAGAAAAACCGTGAAGTGGTGACAATCAACTACTACACGGACGAACTGCTGAGCTTGCCCACCAGCCCTACTGCAAACGAAGAGGAAAAAACAGCTGATCCGGTGAAGTGGTTTACCATCAAGCACAAATACTTCCTGGCTGGTTTGATCGCCGACAAACATCCATTTAACAATGTCGCATTGAATGCGAATGTGAACCCGAATGATTCAACGATCGTGAAAACGATGCGTGTTTCGGCGGGTATCCCGATGTCATCGATCCAAAAGGGAGAGGCCAAGTTCCAGTTCTTCCTGGGGCCAAACGATTACCATTTGGTAGACAAAGTGCAGGCAGAGAATTTTGACGAGAACGTTTACCTTGGTTATGCATTTTTGAAGCCGATCAACAAGTTTTTCCTTGTTCCGCTTTTTAATTTCCTTGAAAAGTTTGTGAGCAACTACGGTTTGCTGATCATTTTGCTGGTGTTGTTTGTAAAAACACTTTTAACACCGCTGACTTACAAATCGTATATCAGCATGGCGAAAATGAAGCTGCTTGCGCCTGAGCTTGAAGAGATCCGCGCACAAAATCCGGATGACCTGGCGAAGCAGCAACAAGATCAGATGAAGCTTTACCAGCAGGTGGGCGTAAGTCCGTTGAGCGGCTGTATCCCGGTACTTGCTACTATGCCGATCCTGTTCTCGCTGTTCTTCCTCTTCCCGAACCTCATTGAATTACGGCAGCAATCATTCCTGTGGGCAAGCGATTTGTCGACGTACGATTCATTCATAAAACTGCCGTTTACAGTTCCCTTCGGAGTTGGTAACCACATCAGCTTATTCACTGTGATGATGACTGCTTCCAGTATCGGTTATGCCTATTATAATAACCAGATCACGCCTACGCAGCCCGGACCTGTGAACATGAAAATGTTGGGTTACATTATGCCGCTGATGTTCATGTTCGTTCTGAACTCTTTCCCGGCTGGTCTTACATTCTATTATTTTGTTTCAAACGTTGTGACGATCGCACAGCAGTTGTTGATCAAACGCTTTGTAAACGAAGACAAGATCAGGTCAATCCTGGAAGAAAACAGACGCAAAAACGCGAACGGAGAGAAGAAGCAGACGAAGTTCCAAAAGTATCTGGAGAAGTCACTTCAGGCAGCAGACGAAGCGAAAAAGAAGCAGGCTGAACTCGAGAAACGCTCGAAAAAGAAATAAAAGGTTTTTAGAATCGTAATATATGGGCAATATTTCCAACCGGGAATGTTGCCCGTTTTTTTCTCTTCAAACAAGTTTTCTTATTTTGTTTGATCCAATCACTGACCCACAAATCTGATGAGAGTTTTCATTTTAGTGATTTTGGCGGTATTTGCTTTCTCGCAGCGCCCTGCCTCAGCACAGGCGCCTGCTCCGTCGGAAACACGTTACCGGGCTGCTGTTAACGATTACAAGCAAGGCAAATATGCTGCTGCCATCGAAAAGCTCGCACCACTGACGAATGCAAGTGTCAAAACTTCCTACTCACCTTACGCGCATTACTATTATGCATTGTCGGCTTACCAGCTAAAAAGGTACCGCGAAAGCCGCCAGATGCTGGTCCAGCTGCAAAGCCGCTATCCGGGCTGGAACCGGATCAATGATGTTTATTATCTCCTCGGCGCAATCGGGCTGGAGTCGGGCCAGATCAATGAGGGATTGGAACAGCTGCTGAAAATCAAGGACACTTCGATGGCGAAGGATGTACAGGGTTTGAAACAGCATTACCTGGCAACAGTGGGCGATCTGCCCACTTTGGTCAGTTTGCAGAAGCAATATCCCACTGATCGCGATCTTGCATTGATCCTGATCCAGTTTGTCGAAAAATCTCCGAAATCAACCAGCGTTGACCAGCAATACGCGGCACAGCTGCAAAAGCAATTCAAGTTCAGTAACAAGGAAAAAGTAGCTGCCGCAGAGGAAGCGCCCAGGCGCAGCATTCCGAAGCAGGAGGGGCAATGGACAAAAGGTTACCTCGACGTGGCAGTGCTGTTACCATTCCGGCTGGACGAATTCACGACTTCGAAGCGGCGTTCAAATCAGTTTGCCTACGATTACTACCTGGGGTTGGTAATGGCTAAAGACCAGCTCGCTACGGAGGGCATTCAGGTTAATCTCTGGGCTTACGACGTGAGCAACGATGCGAAACCAATGGAGAACATTGTCAGCAACAAGAATTTTCAGCAGTCGGATATTGTAATCGGGCCGCTTTACGCGAATACGTTTGATGTGACCGCGAAATTCATAGCCGCCAGCAATGCGATTATGGTCAACCCGCTTTCGACCGATGCGAATTTGCTTAAGTCTTCTCCCAACATTTATCTGGGGCACCCTTCCATTGCGTACCAGACTCAGCGTGCTGCGCAGTATATGAAGTCAGCAGTACCCGGGTTATCTGCCGCGATCTACTATGGGAACACGTCCAAAGATTCGGCAATGGCGGCTTCTTACGCAGCTGAATGGAAAGCGAAGGGTGGAAGGGTGCTCGCTACGACAAAGATCCAGTCTGACCGCGAGTGGCTGGAAAACAATATTCCTTCATTTGAGACGAGCAAGCCTTCCCACGTTGCATTATTCTCTTCCGACGGTACTTCCGGTCCTAATCTGATTGAAGTATTGAATAGCCGCAAGTTGCTTGCGACACCTGTTATCGCCACAGCCACCAGCTTCAATCAGCAGCAGTCGCGCATTTCACGCTTCGGTTCAAGACTTACCCTGATCGAACCGGATTATGTGGACCGTGAAAAAGAGAGCATTCGCCAGTTTCAAAAAAGCTATTGGAACAAAACGAATACGTTTGCTTCGGTATATTCCTATCAGGGATTCGACCAGCTTACGTTTTTTGCAAGAATGGTACACAAGTACAAAGACAAAATCAGCAACGGGCTTCAAGCCAGAAAATACGGCGACACTGAATACCTGTTGACAGGCTTTGACTACACAAAATCAAACGAGAACCAGATAACACCTATTTTGAAGTTCAACGGTTCCAAATGGGTGCCGGTAGACAGATAATCCAACGATTCCAGAATGAATACTTCAACAAGTCAAAGCTTATTTGAGAATGCGCAGAAATACATTCCGGGCGGGGTTAACTCTCCTGTGAGGGCATTTCGTGCAGTAGGCGGTTCGCCTATCTTTATTAAATCTGCCAAAGGTCCGTACATATATGATGAGGACGGAAATGAATACATTGAGCTGATTAACTCCTGGGGACCGATGATCCTCGGTCACGCCAATGAGCTCATCCAAAAGGCCGTTTCTGATGCGATCCAGCATTCATTTTCCTTTGGCGCACCGACCCGCCGCGAGGTTGAGGTGGCAGAGCGCATTGTAGGAATGGTACCTTCCATTGAGAAGGTCAGAATGGTGAACTCGGGTACGGAGGCCACTATGTCGGCTATTCGGGTAGCGCGCGGTTTTACAGGACGGGATAAGATCATCAAGTTTGAAGGATGCTACCACGGTCACGGGGACAGCTTCCTCATTGCTGCCGGAAGCGGTGCCGCTACTTTCGGTACTCCCGACAGTCCGGGTGTGACGAGCGGGGTTGCAAACGATACGCTGACCGCTCCATTCAACAACCTGGAAGCAGTTCAGCAACTGGTGGACGCAAACAAGAACAAGATATCCGCATTGATATTGGAGCCGGTTGTAGGAAATATGGGCTGTGTACTACCCGCAGAGGGTTTCCTTCAAGGCTTGCGGAGAATTTGTGATGAAGAAGGAATTGTATTGATCCTTGACGAAGTAATGACCGGTTTCCGCCTCGCGAAAGGCGGCGCACAGGAAAGGTTCGGGATTACGCCTGATCTAACAACGTTAGGAAAAATAATAGGAGGAGGAATGCCGGTGGGCGCTTACGGCGGCAGAGCTGAGATCATGAACTGGGTTTCACCAGCAGGGCCTGTGTATCAGGCAGGTACATTGTCTGGTAACCCCATTGCGATGGCGGCAGGCTTAACTATGCTGGACTACCTCAATGAACATCCGGAAGTATATGCACAACTGGAAGATTCAGGAGAGAAGCTTGCTGATGGTTTCAGAGGTTCCATGCAAAAGTTGGGATTGGACTATACATTGAATCAGATCGGCTCGATGTACACGTTGTTCTTCACCAACCAGCAGGTAACTGATTTTCCTTCCGCGAAGACGTCCGACCTGGTTTTGTTCGGCAGGTACTTTCACGCGATGCTCAATAAAGGAATTTACCTGGGTCCGTCCCAATTTGAAAGTATGTTCCTGTCCACTGCATTGACCGACCGCCACCTGGATCTGATCATTCAGGCGAACGAAGAATCATTGAAAGAAATACTGTCTATCTAACTACAACCTCCGAAATGCGCTTTTATTCCTTCATTATCCCTGTTTACAATCGCCCGGACGAGTTGCAGGAATTGCTGGAATGCCTGGCAAAGCAGACAATCAAGCATTTTGAAGTGATCGTGGTTGAAGACGGTTCAAAGGTTAGGGCAGATTCGGTAGTTGCTGGCTTTCAAGGAAAGCTTGATATCAAGTATTTTTTTAAAGAGAATGGAGGACAAGGTTTCGCCCGGAATCACGGTTTTGAACGTGCTTTGGGCGATTACTTTATCTTGCTGGACTCAGACGCGCTGATAGAACCGGATTATCTGCAGATAGTAGACACCCACTTAAATACCAGCTATGTTGATCTGTACGGCGGACCAGATACTGATCACCCGTCTTTTACACCCATTCAAAAGGCGATCAGCTACTCCATGACTTCGCTTTTTACAACGGGAGGGATTCGCGGGAAGAAGTCGAACATGGGCGGCACATTTCATCCACGCAGCTTCAATATGGGACTTTCGCGGCAGGTTTGGGAGCGAACAGGCGGGTTTCTGACAAGCAGAATGGGGGAGGATATCCTTTTTAGCATTGCGGCGATCCGGCTGGGTTTTCGGTCCACGCTGATCCCGGAAGCTTTTATTTACCACAAGCGCAGGACGAAGTTCATCCCGTTTTTCCGTCAGCTCAAATTTTTCGGCAGGGCCCGCATTAACATTGCACGGTTTTACCCGGATGAATTAAAGCTGGTACACGCTTTTCCGCTCATTTTTACATTGGCGGTGTGCAGCATTCCGGTCTGGTTTTTTGTGTTCAAACCTTTTTTCTATCTCGGAGCTGCATTCCTGCTCTTCTATGTGCTGCTGCTTTTTACTGATGCATTGATCAAAACAAAACAGCTGAATGTGGCTTTTCTTTCGATAGGGGCCGCTTTTGTGCAGCTTTTTGGATATGGGACCGGGTTTTTACAGGAAGGCTGGAAACGGATCTGGGAGAAAAAATCCCACCGGGAAACCGGCGCTGCCATTGAATATCCTTCCTGAAAGGAGGTTGGAGTTTATGAGTTTAAGGTTTATGAGTTTGGAGTAAACGAAAGAGAGGCAGTTTCCGGGGAAGCTGCCTCTTAACTTATGCTTAACTAGTGAATTTTATACTTTGAATTCATAAACTCCGAGACTCATGAACTCCCAGACTCATAAACTCATTACTTCTGGCAGAAATAAACAATTTCCTCCTCGGGTAGCGCATATCTTTTTACCTCCGCTTTCGAAAGCTCTTCCATTACGAAACGGTCTTCTATAACCTTAAATCCGCCTTTTTCGAGCTCGTGGTTATAGTTGCGTCCGAACAGGCGAAGATGGTCGTTTTGCAGGAAATGCTTCTCGCGCTCTTTCGGGTCTGTTATCGTAGGATCTTCGTACGTTGTCGCATACTTCATATCCTGAGGAGACTGGATCAATGCCCAGCCGCCGGGCTTCAATACACGATGTAACTCACTCATTGCTAACACATAATCGTCCACGTGCTCCATGACGTGGTTACAAAAAGCAACATCAAATGTGTTATCAGGAAAAGGGATCTGATGAATGTCCATCTTAACCTTCGCCAGCGGAGATTCAATGTCCGCCGTGATGTAATCCAGGTTCTTCATTTTTTCAAACCTGTCGATAAAACAGTATTCGGGCGCAACGTGAAGTACTTTCAGGTTGGCCGTGAAAAAGTTGGTCTTTTGTCTGAGGTACAAGCCCATTAGGCGGTGGCGTTCCAGTGAAAGGCAGCCGGGACACAATGCATTTTCGCGGCTGGATGTATTCCGTCCGTAGGGAAGAAACTTGCGGTAATGGTTATCACAAACGGGGCATTGAACTTTGTTGCCGATATAGAAGATACTCAGAAAACGTGCTGCCCAGTGTCCGACCAATTGCAGATAGGGTCTGGGAATGTACCTTAATACTAAACTAATGATGGATTTCATTAAGTCAATTAACTAAAAATTAATAATTTTAGGATCATAAGTTTCCAAAATAACTGAATGATTCCATCGATTGATCCAAAACCACCGGGTAAAAGACTGATAAAGAAAATGTCAACACGCACAAAATGGATGATTTTAGCTCCATGCGGATTGATTCTTTTCAGCTTTGGTCTTACCGTGCTCAGCCAGGCTGCCCACGAGCGGCGTATTGGCGAGCCTACTCAGGTGTGGGTTGTTCTTGGTTTGTACAGTCTGGCTTTGATCAATGGCGGACTGATTATGTTCGGCGAGGCGCTTCGTTTCCGGATTTTACTGCACGTCCGCCGCGAGACCCGCCGGAGTATGCGTCAGCTCACACGCAAGGTCAACACCAAATCATCGGGGAAATCCAAATCGGCCAAAAAAGCAAAAAGCCCTATCAAAGCAGATTGACAGGACTAGTTGAATAATTTAGGAGAGGCCAATTTTATTTTTTGTTAGCTTCAAACTGCGCCTTGATTGCCTCCACATCGACATTGCGAACCTCTGGTTTACGTAAAAGATCTTTGATCTTAGCAGTACGGTTATTAGCTACCGCCTTGTTTCTGCGTCCTTTACGTTTCAATTCCGTAACTCCCATTGTAAAATATTGTTTTGTGAAAGAGCCGCGAAATTAATCATTTTCTGTTAAATAATGCAGGCTATCATCACAAATATTGCATAAGCTGGCTAACTTTGCCACCCAGCCAGCCGCCAAACCATTATCAAATCGCCTTGCCGGGCACTGGTCCGGGCTGCATCTTAAATGTGCAGCTCAGCTAATCAGGCGGGCTTTTTTTGATCCAATATAATAATGAGTAAACCATCCCTTGCCCGCGGAACCCGTGACTTCGGTCCAGAACAAATGGTGAAGCGGACCTTTATTTTTGATACGATCCGCCGCTCCTTTCAACGTTACGGGTTTTTGCCCCTGGAAACTCCCGCATTCGAAAACCTGTCTGTTTTAATGGGTAAATACGGCGATGAGGGTGACCAACTGTTGTTTAAAATACTTAACTCGGGCGATTTCAGCGGCAAGCTTTCCGACACTGACTGGAATGCAGGCTACAAGCCGCTGACTACTAAAATCTCTGAAAAAGGACTGCGTTACGACCTGACCGTTCCGTTTGCACGGTATGTGGTAATGAACCGGGGTACGCTGGCAATGCCTTTTAAAAGGTACCAGATCCAGCCCGTCTGGCGCGCCGATCGCCCTCAGAAAGGCAGGTACCGTGAGTTTTACCAGTGCGATGCCGATGTGGTAGGGACCGATTCACTGCTTTGCGAAGCTGAGATCGTGACGCTTTTACATGATATATTGCCTGCGCTTGGTATCAAGGATTTTGTGGTTAAAATCAATAACCGCAAGATACTCACGGGCATTGCTGACAAAGTAGGTGCACACGGAATGGAAGGACCACTTTGTGTGGCTATTGATAAACTGGACAAAATAGGTCAGGAAAAGGTAGTGGAAGAGCTGCTTGAAAGAGGCTTCTCCGAGCAAAGTGTCACTGCATTGGAGCCGATTTTCGCGCTGTCAAACGAGAAAGAACCATTTGCTGAATTGAGAAGCTGGCTTGCTGATTCAGAGATCGGGTTAAAAGGTATTCAGGAACTGGAAGAAGTTTGGGCGATGGTGAAATTGCTTGGCCTGGAAAACCCGCAGATCGAGTTCGATGTTACCCTGGCACGCGGCCTTTCCTATTATACGGGCGCTATTTTCGAGGTTAAAGCGAAAAATGTGCAGATAGGTAGTATTTCTGGCGGCGGCCGTTATGATAACCTGACAGGTACTTTCGGTGTTCCGGGGATCTCAGGAGTAGGTATCTCGCTCGGCGTCGACCGCATTTATGATGTAATGGAAGAATTGGGCCTCTTTCCCGAGAGCCAGCAAACCAGTACCAAAGTGATGATCTCCAACTTCGACGAGGAAGCATTTAAGTACGGTCTGACGATTTTACCCAAACTCAGAAATGCCGGAATCAATGCGGAGATCTATCCCGATTCTGTCAAGTTGAAGAAGCAGCTCGATTATGCAGACCGTAAAAGCATCCCGTTTGTGATCCTCGTAGGTTCCGATGAAATGCAGTCGGGCTTACTGACACTTAAAAATATGAAGACAGGCGAACAGCAGAAATTACATTTGGAAGATATCATACCTTCAATAACCCAGGCAATTTAAAACCCTAATTAGGCACTTTTCACTGGCTGCCCGGCAGCTGCATTAAAAATGAACGACGAAATTCTAAGAATTGCAATACAGAAATCAGGAAGGCTCAGCGAAGATTCATTGAAGCTGATCAAAGAATGTGGAATCCGGTTTGATAACGGAGCCGGCAAGCTGAAAACAGACGCCACCAACTTCCCCGCCGAAATTCTTTTCCTTCGGGACGATGATATTCCCGGTTATGTGGAAGACGGTGTGGCGCATCTGGGCATCGTAGGCGAAAATGTTTCGGAAGAATCGGATAAAAACGTTGATACGGTTCACAAGCTGGGTTTTTCAAAGTGCAGGCTGTCTATCGGCGTCTTGCGCGAGCATCAGTATAAAGGTGTGCAGGACCTGGAAGGAAAAAGCATTGCAACCACATATCCGCGACTGCTGGAAAAATACCTGAGTTCAAACGGCGTCACTGCGCAGATCCATGAGATCAGCGGCTCTGTTGAAATCGCGCCCAGCATTGGACTGGCCGATGCGGTTTGCGATATTGTCAGCTCCGGCAGTACATTATTGAGCAATGGGCTGAAAGAAGTTGAAACGATCTTCCGCTCTGAGGCGGTGATGATCGCGAGCAAGCAACTTTCGGCGACGCAGCAAAACCTGCTGGATCAGCTTTTGTTCCGGATCAAATCGGTTCAGGCAGCTAAAAACAATAAATATATCCTGCTCAACTGTCCTACCGAGGCGGTTGAGACCATCTCCAAATTCCTGCCAGGCATGCGTTCTCCGACTGTTCTGCCGCTGGCGACGGAAGGCTGGTGCTCACTGCATTCGGTGATCAATGAAAACGAATTCTGGGAAAACATTGAAAAGATCCGTCAGGCAGGCGCAGAGGGTATTCTGGTAATACCTATCGAGAAAATGATTCAGTAATAACCGGCCAAACGGTTGCACTATTTATTTGACTATGAACATCATTCCATTTCCGGACCGTGACCAATGGGCTTCTCTGCTTACCCGCCCGGTCCAGGAAACAAAGGATATTGAAGCCAAGGTTCTCCCCATTCTTGAAAAAGTAAAGCAGGAAGGCGACCAGGCGATCAGGGACCTTACCCTGCAATTTGATAAGGTGGTACTGGAAGAAATTGCTTTTTCAGAAGAGGCAATTGCCAGCGCCGCCAGCCAGCTTGACGAGCCGCTGAAAACGGCCATTGCACAGGCTTATGCGAATATTTACAAGTTCCACGAAGTGCAGCTGCAAGCCCCGCAAAAGATCGAGACAATGCCGGGCGTTTTTTGCTGGCGCAAAAGTGTGGGTATTGAAAAAGTCGGCATTTACATTCCCGGCGGCTCGGCACCCTTGTTCAGTACCGTGTTAATGCTGGGTATACCGGCGAAAATAGCTGGATGTAAGGAGATAATCTTGTGTACACCTTCCGACAATCCTGCCATACTATACGCGGCCAGCCTTGTCGGCGTGACCAAAGCTTTCAGGGTAGGAGGCGCGCAGGCCATTGCCGCGATGGCTTACGGAACGGAGACTGTCCCCAAAGTTTATAAGATATTTGGCCCCGGAAACCAGTACGTTACTGCTGCCAAAATGCTTGTGAACAGTCAGGGCATTTCCATTGATATGCCGGCCGGACCTTCTGAGGTAGCGGTTTATGCAGACGATACCGCAGTTCCCGCATTCGTTGCTTCTGATCTCTTGTCACAAGCAGAGCACGGGCCCGACAGCCAGGTATTGCTGGTTTCCACGAGCAAGAAACTGCTCTCATCGGTGAACCTGGCACTTGCTTCGCAGCTCGAAGAATTACCGCGCAGGGATTTTGCCGGACAAGCGATTACCCATAGCAAGGCCATTTTGCTGGATAATGAAAGTGACGCCATTGATTTGTTGAACCAATATGCCGCAGAGCACCTGATATTGAGTGTGGCAAATGCGGAGAAGGTAGCTGACAAGATCGTTAATGCAGGATCTATATTTCTGGGTAACTATACACCTGAATCCTGCGGCGATTATGCATCCGGTACCAATCACACGCTGCCGACAAACGGTTACGCAAGAGCTTACAGTGGCGTGTCGGTAGATAGTTTTGTGAAAAAAATCACAGTGCAGCACATTACCGAAGAAGGTATCCGCAATATCGGTCCGACCGTAGAAAGAATGGCAGAAGCAGAATCGCTGGAAGCGCACCGGAAAGCAGTTAGTTTGAGGTTGAAAAGTCTTGAATGATTGTTTTTGAAGCAGGAAAAATGTCGTATATTTAGGGACATTTTTCCTTATGAACGTATGACAGTACGAATGGTTAATGAGCGTTTGGGCGGCTACGGAGTTCTCAAATATCGCGTCAACAATGATTTTGACCTGGCTTATCTCGCCACCAATGGCGTACCCAAGGCTTCTATTCAGCATTTGGCAAGCTCGATTGGCATGGATCCAAAAGAAATAATCGACCTTTTGCCGGTAACTTCAAGGAACCTGCAACGCTACGAGGAAGAGGATTTACTCAGCAATGTAGTTTCTGATCATCTGATTGCATTGGCAGATCTATTCTCCGTCGGGGTTAACGTCCTGTCAAAAGACTATTTCAAGAGCTGGCTTACGAGCCCGGTTCCTTCTCTCGGCAACGAATGTCCGATCCATTTTCTCAAAACCCACGCAGGTATAGAGTTGATCAAAACCGAGCTGGGGCGTATTGAGCATGGTATTTTTGCCTGATGGAGCTGTTTCGGATTTCACGGGTGGAGTACCAGGACGATCTGACGGGCATTGGCGCATTCCGGCATGGGGGCAGGTGGAACTCACCGGGACACCACATGTTATACACAGCCTCCCATCGCTCGCTCGCTATGCTTGAAGTGCTGGTGCATTTGAACAAATCGGTGCCGCCGCCTGAGTATGTGATCGTGGTGCTGTACGTACCCGATTCAATGGCGACTTCGACGGTACCTTACATGATACAGGACTGGCAGGGAGAACAGCAATGGACCAAAGATATGGGCGATGAATGGGCAAAGGGTAAAACTTCGCTTTTATGCAGGGTACCATCAATTATAGTCAAGTCGGAATACAATTTCCTGATCAATCCTGCGCATGAGAACGCCAGTTCGATTCAGGTAGTTGGAAAGGAACCTTTTGAATTTGATCTGAGATTATTTACATCTCCCTTGAAAAAATAAAAACGGCATAACGCCGTACAATTGGAATGAACAACACTTTTGACCTAAAAACAATACTGCGGCCGCACATCCTCACGCTCGCCCCTTATTCTTCTGCAAGAGACGAGTATACCGGGCACGAAGGTGTGTTCCTGGATGCGAACGAAAACCCTTACGGATCTGTCACAAACGAAGATTATAACCGTTACCCGGATCCTTATCAGTCCGAAATCAAGAAGCTGATCTCAAAGATTAAACACGTAGAACCCAACCGCATTTTTCTGGGAAACGGGAGTGACGAGCCGATTGACCTGTTGACGCGCGCGGCTTGTACGCCGGGGCAGGATCACGTGATCATCATGCCGCCTACCTATGGAATGTACGAAGTAAGCGCCTCCATTCACGATGTGCGCATTGATAAAGCTTCGCTTACCAGCGATTACCATATTGATGTTGAAGCGGTTTTGAATGCAGTGGGCGAACACACGAAAATCATCTGGATCTGCTCTCCCAACAACCCTACGGGGAACAATATGCAGGATGAAGCCATAGAAACGATTTTAAAAAACTTCAATGGGCTGGTTGTAGTAGACGAAGCATACATTGATTTTACCGATAAACCTTCGTGGGTTCAGCGGCTTGACGAGTACCCGAATCTGGTCGTTCTGCAAACCTTCTCGAAAGCATGGGGATTGGCCGGACTTCGCATTGGTATGTGCTTTGCTTCCGCTGAGCTGATCCGCATTTTGAACAAGATCAAGCCACCTTATAACATCAGTCTGCCAGCCCAGAATGCCCTTTTGCAAGGCTTGCAAAATCCGGCGCTGAAAGATGAAATGGTAACTGATATTCTTTCCGAAAGAGGCGCTTTGCAGGAAATGTTGCTGGAATTACCCTCGGTTGTGAAGATTCACCCTTCTGATGCCAACTTCCTGCTCGTTCAGTTCGAAGATGCGAAGGCAGTAATGGACTACCTGATCAGTGAGGCGATCATCGTGCGCGACCGGTCACGCGTACATCTTTGTGAAGGTTGTCTGCGGATTACGGTCGGAACAAAGAAAGAAAACGAAGTTTTGATCGAATCTTTAAAGAATTTCCAACAGAAAAACGTTATTGCATAGCATACTCAGCATATCCATTTCCCCGATCAAAAACAATTATGAAGAAATTAGCCTTGACGTTTATCTGTACGCTTTGTTTCGGAATGGCACAGGCCCAATATGACAACTGGGCAGTCGGTTTCAAATTAGGCGAGCCAACCGGTGTCAACATCCGTAAATATTTCAACAACATTCACGCACTTGATGTTACCATTGGTACTTACGGCGGCGTGTTGTCCAAAGACCGGAAATACCGCGGCGACGAGGGTATTTACAAAAATACGGGCGTTTCCCTCCAGGTGCATTACCTGTGGCACACTCCGGTTTTCAACTCCGAAACAGTGCACGTATATTACGGACTGGGCGGGCAGCTGAACAGTCGCCGCGCTTACCCGAAAAGGTTGAGCGGCAATTACGAAAAGGACATTTCACTAGGAGGTTCAGTACTGGGCGGGTTTGAATATTACATTCCCGATAACCGCATTTCTGTTTTCCTGGAAGGCGGCACCTATCTGGAACTCGTACCGCGTCCATTCTACCTGAGTCCTAATCTTTCTGCTGGTATCCGTTTCAACTTATAGCAGCAAGAAGCATTTCCAGAGTCAAACGAGCAGGTTTATACCTGCTTTTTTTATGTAATTTGCCCGGCAGTTTCCTGATCGGTTTTTCAAAAGATTTCGCACGTGTTTAAAGTATATAGTTCATCGGCCGGCTCGGGTAAGACTTACACGCTGACCAAAGAATATCTGAAACTGGCATTAAGCAACAGTGCAGATACCTATTTCAAGAACATTCTTGCAGTAACATTCACCAATGCGGCTGCAAAAGAAATGAAAGACCGCATTCTGCTGATGCTGCGCACTTTTGCAGATTGGCAGCCACAAAACGGCAAGCTGCACCCGATGATGCAGGATGTGATCAGTGAGCTTTATCCCGATACAGAACAGGATCCCGAATTGCTCCACGAAGCGTCGAAACTGATCAGCCAGCGCGCAAATGCTGTTTTTGGACAGATCCTGCACCGGTATTCGGATTTTTCGGTGATGACCATCGATAAATTTACACAAAGGCTGATCAGCAGTTTTACAGATGAGCTAGGTATCCCTTTCATTTTTGAAACCCAGCTCGACAGTGATTTGCTTGACGATGCGGTCGACAGGTTATTGTCCCGGATCGGGCAGGAGGGCGAGGAGGTACTTACGGATATAGTCGAAAAATACTACCGCGAGAATGCCGAAGAAGGTAAAAGCTGGGGCACGCTGCCAATGCAGATCCGCGAAACTTCGGGCACATTGCTGAATGAGCAGAGCTACCTGCAGATGAAGCGCGTGGAAAACCTCAAAATGGAAGACTGGATCGCAATCCGGAACCAGATGCGCGGCTACGTTCGCGAGAAAGAGGCGACGATGCTGCGACTGGCACAGCATGCATTTGAGCTGATCCAGTCAACATTCCTGACAGAAAAAGACTTCCACCAGAGCGGGCGCGGCATTTACGGGTTCTTTCGGGACCGCTCCGAAAACAAGAAACTCTGGGCTGAGCCGAATTCCTATGTTTACAAGACAATAGGAGAGGGTGTATGGTATGGTGCTAAAACGGCTGTTCTGATTAAAGATGAAATCGAGCGTGTAAGAACAGATCTGGAAAACTATTTTCACCAGATCGAGAACATGCGTACCGCTGAATCAGGTAAGATAATCCTTTATAACCAGCTTGAAAAGCACATTTACCAGCTCTCATTGCTTGGAGAGATCAGGAAGGAATTTGATATTCTGCTGAGGCAAAATAACCAGGTACATATTTCTGATTTCAATCGCAAGATCGTCGAAATCGTGGCCAGGGAACCGGTACCCTTTATTTTTGAAAGGTTAGGTGAAAAATACAACCACATTCTGGTCGACGAATTCCAGGATACCTCCAAATTGCAGTTCGCCAACCTGCTGCCGCTGATTGAGAATGCATTGTCGGGCGGCTATTTCAGTTTGGTTGTCGGCGACGCGAAACAATCCATTTACCGGTTCCGTGGCGGAGATATGGACCTGATCCTGAACCTCGCACAAAGCCAGGTAATGCAGCTGGCCTCTGTTTTTGGTGACAATACATTCCATGCAGAGCGGCTCGTCAGTCTGAATAACTATTTGAATGTAAATCACCTGAAAGTGAACCGGCGCAGTTACCGTGAGATCACTGCATTCAACAATTCATTTTTCGGGTTTGTGGCCGATTTGCTTGGCGACGAATATCCTTTGATCAGGGAAGTTTACGATCAGAACTTCCAGCAGGAAATCCCTGATGAAGCGCCTGTGGGCGGGCATGTGGAAGTTGAATTTATGGACCTGGCGGAGAATGCAGACGATAATGCCGATACAGAAGGTGCTGTCGACAACATGATCAGGCGCACGCTTGAAATTGTCTCAAAGCTCAGATCAGAGGGATACAATTGGCGGGATATGGCGGTTTTGTGCCGGCGGAAAAAGGAAGCCACCGCGCTGGCGAACTTTATGAAAGAGGCAGGGTACCCGCTGATTTCCGACGACGCACTTTCGCTAAGCTACTCCCGCTCCGTGCATTTCATTATCTCATTTATGAAGGTACTGCACAGCTCCGACCACCGGCTCGCGCGGTACGAGGCTGCCTACCTGTTCCACCACATTATCCGGAGAGAGGCGCCCGCTCCTTCCGATTATGAGCAGATCCGCGGGCTGGTAGAAGAGAAAGGGCTCGATTCATTCCTGGCATATTTCAGGCGGTGGAACATTCAGCTGACCTCATTCAGGTTGCGGCAGCTCTCCGTCTTTGAATTGAGCGAGCAGCTGATGAAACGTTTTGGTTTGCTTGAACAGGGTTTTGAAACCGAATACCTGTTCCGTTTCCTTGACGTGGTAATGGAATTTGGTAACCGTAAAAGCAACCACCTGGGCGATTTCCTGACCTACTGGGACACTGCAAGGCACAAGCTGTCCATTACAATCCCGGAAGGTACCGACGCTGTGAGGATCACGACGATCCATAAATCCAAAGGATTGGAGTACCCGGCTGTTATCATTCCTTATGCTAACTGGAAGGTGACCCCCAATGCAAGGCTCGACCGGCTGTGGCTTGACCTGGAAGGAATGGATTATGAAGAGCTGCATCTGGCGCAATCGCCGGGTTATGATCCGAAAAGCCTGAAAACTTCTATGGTTTCGGTTATCAAGGAGCTGGAAAATACGAAGGCGGCAGAGCAGTACCAGAATGAGAAAACGCGTGTGCTGGTCGAAAATCTAAACTTGCTTTACGTTGCATTCACCCGTCCTGTACAGCGCCTGTATATTTTGGCCAAAAGAGAACGAAACTGGAATGTGGGCAGCCAGATCAACAATTGGCTGAAAGACTATTTTTCACAGCAGGATTTCAAGCCGGAATGGGATGAAAACATTTCCGTTTATACCATAGCGGAAGCCAATTCCAGCCCAAAACATGCACACGTACGTTCAGAGGCCACACCGTTTGTAATGGAGGCGGTATTGAGCAACGACCGAACCGATTCCATGCGGCTGAGACGAATGGCCGATCGCATTTTCGATGTGGATACATTTGAGTCTAAAAATGATCGCACACAAAAGTTAAAGTATCTTTTTACCAGATTAAAGTCTGTTTCCGAGCTGCCGGTTGTGATGGAAAGACTTGTTACTGAGGGTATTTTTACAAGAAAAGAAGGTTCTGAAATCAGAGCAGCGGCTTTGAAACTATTGGAAAATCCTGCATTAAGTACATTATACAGCGATCAGAACCAGGTTCAGATGAACCGCGACCTGTTGATGCCGGGCGGAAAACTCCTGCACATTGACCGGGCTGTACAAATGCCTGATAGTTCTATTGCGTTCATGCTATTCGCTGGCGGTCAGGACATGACGGAACCGGCACGGCATTTAAGAAAGGTGATCAAAGCTTACGAATCCACCGGCAAGCAATCACGCGGTGTAGTAGTAGATCTTCAGAAGCAAGTTGCAGAATGGGTAGATAAGTTATAATGAAAATGATACCTCATTGAAAGCCAATATTTTGCAAATGTAAGCTGCGAATTACTTCCATTGTCAGGTGTAGACAAAACTTTATAAAAGGCTACATATTGTCTGTGAGACAGGCTGTAAATGGATATTTTTTGCGGATATTCACAAAAAATATCCTTTCGGATTTCTCACAACATATTTCATCCATGCGCCTAACCTTCCAACGACAGGTTTTCCTCGGGATCGCTTTTTCCATCTTACTCGTACTGGTTGTAGGATTTACTTCTTATAATGCAATCAGGATACAACTTGAAAATACAGGTTGGGTGTACCACACGAGAGAAGTAATGCGGACAAGCACTTCGCTCAAAAATCAGCTTCTTACCGCGGAATCCAATGTGCGCGGGTATGCTATCACCAAACACAATTCTTTTCAAACAGGCTATTTACAGTCCGTTGAGCTGGTCTGGCAGGAGCTGGACGACCTGCGGAAGCTCGTGCGCGACAACAGTGTCCAGTCTGCGCGGGTTGACTCCCTGTCAATGCTGCTGCAAACGCGGCTGGACCTGATGGACAGGCAATATGATTTTCTTCAGGGAGGCAACTATGCACAGGACACGATCAGGCAGCTGGTACTAGCCGGCAAAAGCGTGTCTTCCCAGCTTGAATTCAGCTTCCGGCGGATAGAGAACCTGGAAGAAGGCTTACTCGTCGAACGCGAGCAGAATGCAACTGTAAGTTCTTCAAAGGCAAAGCAATACATCCTGATGGGCTCTTCGGCTTTCCTTTTTGTGATTTTGCTGCTGTATTATTTCATAAGGCGTACTTACAATGCGCAGGTAGCGTCGGAAAAGCAGACGCTGGAGGCAAACCGGCAACTGGAACAGCTTTCGCTGGTAGATCAGGAGAAAAACTGGATACTGGATGCGGCCGTCAAGGCGGCGGAGACGGTGAGGGGAGAACCGACCCTGGCTGAGCTGTCACGCAAGCTGATTGCCAAGCTGGTGGAGCTGACGGACGCGCATGTGGCTGTTATGTACATTGTTACCCGCTCGGGAGATACAATGGAACTTGCGGCAAGCTACGGAACAAGTGAAGCAAACCCGGCACCTAAATCTTTCCGCGTCGGCGACGGAACATTGGGGCATATCGTGGAAGAAAAGATCCCCTTTAAAAAGCTTGACGTAGCGCCAGGCTACCTCGCATTGAAAACGGCCAGCGGGCAGACTGATGCGGCCGCAGTACTATTGAAAACCATCGCATTTGGTGGACAGATCAAAGCCGTACTTGAAATAGGTTATCTCAAAGAGCCGGGCCATAAAGTAGCGACGGTACTTGAAATGATATCCGACAGCGTTGCGGTGTCTATTATGGCTGCACGGGCGCGAGAGCTGGCTAACGAGCTGCTCGAAAAAACGCAGTTACAGGCCGAGGAGCTTGAAAGTCAGCAGGAAGAGCTGCGCGTAACCAATGAAGAGCTGACGAGACAAACTTCGCTGCTGCAAGTCTCGGAGGAGGAATTGCGGGTACAGCAGGAAGAGCTCAAACAGATTAACACTGAGCTGGAAGAAAAGGCATTTCTGCTGGAAGAACAGAAAGGTACCATTGAAGCAGCCCGCGACCAGATACAGCTTAAAGCGGATGAACTTGAAAAAAGCGGCCGTTTTAAAAGCGAGTTTCTTGCGAATATGAGCCACGAGCTGCGTACGCCATTGAACAGTATCCTTATTCTTTCGAGGATTTTGGGTGAAAATAAAGGAGAGCGGCTCAGTGAGGAAGAACAACGTTATGCATCGGTAATCTACAATTCAGGCAACGACCTGCTTACACTGATCAACGATATCCTGGATCTGGCAAAGGTGGAATCGGGAAAGGTTGAACTAATCCATGAAGAGGTAAGTACGGGACTGATCCTGTCGGAGGTAGCCAATACTTTCCAGAAAGTAGCCGAGAACAAGGGACTGAACCTACACCTGGAAAAAGAAGAATCTTGCCCCGAGGTCATGCTTGTAGACCACGTGCGGTTGCTGCAAATCATCCGAAACCTGCTCTCGAATGCCATTAAATTCACATCCGCACCAGGAACTGTATCCCTGAAAATCCGGCAGATCGCCGGCTTCATTCACTTCGAGGTAGCGGATTCGGGCATCGGGATACCGGAAGAAAAGCAGAAGGCGATTTTTGAAGCATTTCAGCAGGCAGATGGTTCAACCAGCCGGAAATATGGCGGCACGGGACTCGGACTTTCCATCAGCCGCGAGCTTGCCAATTTGTTCAAAGGTTCTATTTCGCTGAGAAGCGAGCCTGGGCAAGGTTCGGTATTTACATTAAAAATCCCCGCTGCACAGAACGGAGCCGCAGAAAAGCTGCCTGCTGAACCAGCGGTAGAGATCAAACCTGCGATGCCGGAAGTGGCGCGGGAGCTGAAAGAAAACAGGTTGCTGCTGATCGAAGACGATGCCGTTTTTGCTGCCGATATGGCTGCCAAAGCGCAGGACAGCGGCTTCCAGGTGCAGCTTGCCGCCGATGGAAAAACGGCGCTCGAACTGGTGAAGACATTCAACCCAACAGCCATTATCCTGGATATGCACCTGCCGGATATGTCCGGCGACGAAGTTTTGAGAGAACTCAAAGCCGACACCAAGACGCGGCTCATTCCTGTTCACACAATATCCTCAGGCGATTACCTTGACTCGGACGTGCTGAAAGAAGGTGCGATCGGGTTTATGCAAAAGCCGGTAGACCAGAAGTCAGCCCTGAGTATTTTTAATGTGTTGAAACTGGAAGGCAAAGACCTTGAAAAACACCGGATCCTGCTGATTGAAGATGATGCTTATCAGAGTAAGTATCTGGGCGAGTTCCTGGCCGAAAACAACATATTCGTACTCTATGCCTACTCGGCTTCGGACGCGCTGGCGATTCTGGCCCGCGAACATGTTGACGGCATTATCCTCGACATCCGGCTTGCCGATATGAATGGGCTGGACCTGCTGGACGAGATCAAGAAGAACCCTGCGCTCACATCCATTCCGGTGGTTGTCAATACAGCCGAAGACCTTTCGCAGGCTGATCTTAGCCGGGTCATGAAGTATTCGCACCCGGTGGTAATCAAAACGAAGAAGTCTAATGACCGGCTGCTGGACGAGGTGAAACTGTTCCTCAAAAAGGTACAGCCAGCGAAACCAACCCCCGCGGCCCCCAAGCAGGATACCTTTAAAAGCAGCGTGGTTTATTCGGAACATGCATTTATTGGCCGGAAGATTCTGCTGGCCGATGACGATATGCGTAACATTTTTGCATTAAGCGCGGTACTCGAAGATGCGGGCTTTAAAATTGAGATTGCGGCGAATGGAAAAGAAGCAATTCAGAAGCTGGAAGATTCCTCCGATATCGAGCTGGTACTAATGGACGTGATGATGCCCGAAATGGACGGGATAGAGGCAACGCGGATAATACGTAAAAACAGCCGCTGGGCCACATTGCCCATTATTGCCGTGACTGCGAAAGCAATGCAGGGCGACCGGGAGCAATGCATGGCAGCCGGTGCAAACGATTATATTTCCAAGCCGGTTGATATTGACAAGTTGTTGTCGCTGATCAAAGTCTGGCTGCAAGCTGGTTGAACATGGTACTAATGGAATATTCAGATCTTGAAATTCTGATTGCGGAAATCAGGAAAATATCCGGGTTCGACTTCTCGGGTTACGCTCGTCCGTCGCTTTTGAGAAGAGCGAGCAGGTACCTCACGAGCAAGCGAATGGATATGGAGCAGCTGCTCGCGCACATTGCACCCGGTGGAGGGATCGTATATGATCTGATCCAGGAAATGACGGTCAACTACTCGGAGATGTTCCGCGATCCTGACTATTTTGTGAAGGTGAGAAGTGAAGTATTCACCTACCTGGAATCCTATCCGGCGCTGCGACTCTGGGTTGCAGGCTGCGCGTCGGGCGAAGAAGCCTTCTCAATGGCGATCCTGCTGAAAGAGGCAGGGTACCTCGACCGCTCGCTCATTTACGCCACCGATTTAAACAATAAGGTACTTACCGCCGCGCGGGAAGGTGTTTTTACGCTCAGCAGTGTGCGTACTTTTTCTGAAAATTACATGCAGGCAGCCGGTCAGCATTCATTATCTGATTACTACCACGTATCGTACAACAAAGCGGTGATCTCGCCCGAAATCCGGAAAAATATCGTGTTTTCGCTACACGATCTGACAGGCGACGGCGTGTTCAATGAGTTCCAGTTTATCAGCTGCCGCAATGTAATGATCTACTTTACGCTGGAATTGAGGCAGCGCGTATTCCGGCTGCTTTATGAAAGTTTGAGCGTTCTGGGCTTTCTTTGTCTCGGAAAGCGGGAAACGCTGCGATATTCAGGACTGGAAGATTATTTCAGGGTTGTAGATAGTTCACTGAATATTTACCAGAAAATTAAATGAACCATGGCATAACAAACCCGCTGAGCCTGGTTCTCTTTGGAGGATCCGCCGGGAGCATGGTGCTTTTTGAGGAAATCTTACAAATCCTTGAACGCCCGCTGTCTTTCGCAGCCGTTTTTGTTTTGCACAGGGGAAAAGCCAGCTCAGCTGTGTTTCCCCGCATTTTTAAAAATAAAACAAATGTATTTATGAGTGAACCGCAGCATCTGGATCCCGTCGAGCCCGATAGCATCTATTTCGCCATACCCGACTATCACCTCCTGATTGGTCCCGACAAGCGGTTTTACTATGATTCTTCTGAAAAGGATTTTTTCTCAAGACCGTCGATAGACGCGACATTTATATCGGCGGCGTTTTCCGGCATTCCTGTCAAAGCGGCCATGCTGTTTTCCGGTTCGAGCGCAGATGGGGCTTTTGGGCTGAAAGTACTAGCTGAAAGAGGCAGCGCAACCTATGTGCTTGATCCTGCCGATGCTGAGTCAAAGCGCATGCCGGAAGCGGCTTTGCAACAATATAGCGGGCATAAGGTGCTGTCCCGCGGTCATTTTTCAAATACAATCAAAGAAATACTGCATACTCACTCAACTTAGCCATGGAAGATACCAAGATATTACTGCTGGACGACAGAGAGGAGAACCTGATCTCGCTGCGCGCAATCCTCAGCAGGGACGACATTGAAATTTTTGCTACAACCTCCCCGAACGAAGCGCTGAGAATGGTTTGGGAAAATGATATTGCAGTGGCGCTGGTAGATGTTCAAATGCCGGGAATGGATGGATTTGAGTTTGCAGAAACGCTTTTATCCAATCCGAAAACAAAGGAAATTCTTATTGTTTTTGTAACCGCTATTTCGAAAGAGACTACTTACGCTGTACGCGGATTAAAAACCGGCGCGATTGACTACCTGTACAAGCCGCTGGATCCATTTATCACCAATGCGAAAGTCGACTCGCTGATACGCCTGGCGAGGAGTCAGAAAGAGATCCGGGATAAGAACAAGCTGCTTGAAAACTACGCGACGATCGTCATCAATTCACCCGATATCATCGCGACGGTGGAAGCTGAAACGGGCAAGATCTTCTCGATTAATCCGTCAGTAGAAACGATTTTAGGCATTTCACCAAATGGACTGGTCGGCATTTCTATTCTGGAACTGCTGGTTGAGCCGGATACGTCGGCGCTGCGTCAGGTTTTGGTTGAAAAGAGCTATATCGGCGGACATACCATCGTGATCGAGGACCGCTTTTATGGTCGCCTGCGCCAGCCTGTGTGGCTTGAACTGCGCATTATGTTCAAGAACAGGCTGCTGTTTATCAACCTGCACGATATCGAAAAGCGAAAGGCCCACGAACGCGCATTGATCGACGCACAGCAGCAGGCCGACCGCGCACGCAAAGGCAAAGAAGCTTTTCTGGCCAATATGAGCCACGAAATACGCACGCCGCTGAACGGGATTATCGGTTTGGGTAACCTGCTTTCCGCAAGTGCATTGACGGTAGAGCAGCGGGAACTGATCGATATGCTGCGGCAATCTTCGGGTTCTCTGCTCAACATTTTGAACGATATACTTGATATTTCGAAGATAGAGGAAGGCAAATTCTCCATTATCCCTACCTCAACGGATATGCGTGTATTGGCAAGGGGTATCATTGACCTGATGAAATTCAAGGCCGATGAAAAAGGGCTCTCGCTTGACCTGGAAGTGGACGACGCAGTGCCTGACTGCATGCTGGTGGACGGAATGCGGCTCAATCAGATCCTGCTCAATCTGGTCGGCAATGCATTGAAGTTTACGGTTCAGGGCGGGGTTAAGCTGAAAATTAGCCACGTCGCGCAGGCAAGTTCCGGGCACAAGATCCGGTTCAGCGTAGAGGATAGCGGCATCGGAATGTCGGGCGAGCAGCTATCGAACATTTTTTCCGAATACGGACAGGCTTCGGAGAGCATATCCCACCAGTACGGAGGTACCGGGCTCGGGCTCACGATCTCCCAAAAGCTCGCGCGGCTGATGGGAAGCGAGCTGGAAGTGAACAGCCGCGCAAACGAAGGCAGCGAGTTCTTTTTTACATTGATTTTGCCCGATGCGAATGAAAAAGCCGCCGAGGCAAAGCCCGTGGTTTCATTCCAGAATCTGCCGCCGTTTGCCGGCAGAACAGTACTGGTAGCCGAAGACAACCCGATCAATGCGCTTTTACTCAAAAAATACCTGAAAGCCTGGCAGCTGGACACAACGCTCGTGGTGAATGGAAAAGAAGCTGTGGAGACGCTCCGGCAGCGGGTATTCGACCTCGTGATCATGGATACCAGAATGCCCGAAATGGATGGATTTGAAGCAGCCCGGCTGGTAAGGAGCGAACTGAAAGTAACTGTACCGATCCTCTCGCTTTCAGCGACCGTATTGCCCGAAGAAATCCAGCAGGCGCTCGAAGCGGGAATGAACGACACGCTTTCGAAGCCATTTGAACCCGAAAAATTGCACCAGAAAATCGGCAGGCTCATTTCACCTGCCTCCTGAAATGCGCATCTGCAACGATTTGTTGCGCTTTTTCGTAATGTTTAAATGCAGGATTTCGTTAATCCATTGTAAATAAATCGTGATTAAGCCAAACAAATGAAAAATATCAGGAACAGTTGGAGTATCGTATTGCTTGCCGCCCTTTTCGGATGTAGTTCTTCAAAAACAATGACCTACGAGTCAAAGTGGAATGCACCTTTTACGTATGTGGATGAAGTGAAACCTGACCAGCAGGATCAGAGATCGAGGTTGAAATATGGGATCATCAATGACGATCAGTTCGTGTACATTACCCTTAAAACAAAAGATCCTTCGACGATCCAGAATATACTGAGCAGCGGCCTGAAGATTGCATTCAGTCCCGAAGGCCAGAAAAAAGAAGCATATTCGCTGCTTTTTCCGGTGGTGATGAAAGAAGATAGGAAAGCATTGAAGCGCATTGATACGGACCTGCCTAACAGCCTGGGACTTGATCTGCTGCTTGATTCATACAATAAAGAAGCAGTCTGGAAAGACAAAAGCGGTCAGCATTTTATCAACTTGGTTGTGCCCGACGGCAGCATTAAGTCGCGCATATTGATGGACAAAAACGGCGAGCTTACCGAGCAGATCGTGATCCCGTTCAGTTTGATGGCTGTAAATGCAAAGGAAACTTCCATGCTGGGTGTAAACATCAAAGTGGAAGGGCAATCTTCCCAGTCGGGTTTCAGTCCGCGGATCGGCATTGGTTTGGGCGGCGGTATCGGAATGGGCGGCGGAATGGGCGTGGGTATCGGAACAGGCGGCTCGCGATATAACAACAATGAAAGGAATGTAGATATCAGGCTGGAAGTGCAGCTTGCACGAGCTAATTAAACCAGCCTTTATCAAGTGCAAAAGCCCGTCGGCAGCCCCGACGGGTTTTTTGTTGTAATCCGGCGCTTGCAGGAACATATTTTGCTAGCATAAGTACACACGTAATTGCTTTGGCTAAATGCCACCTTCATATTGTCCGCAGGTCACGGGCGCAGACCTAACATTGAACAGTGAATAAAGTCAACATTAAGAAGTTCTATCATTTTTTAAAGTACAGGAGAGATTTTGCCCGGTACAGTCTCAGGAAAGCCAAGAGTTATGAAATCCTGCTGTTCTGGCTAAAAAGCGTGCTTAACCGCACACAGTTCCTGATCCTGTCGGGTGTCCTGGTGGGAGTAACCTGCGGCCTGGCGGGCGTGCTGCTGAAAGAGCTGGTGCATTACATACACTACATCATCACCGACAAAGTCCACTTCGAGCGGCAGGTGTTTTTCTACATACTGTTTCCGTTCCTGGGAATTGTGACCACTACGCTGGTGGTTATATTCCTTTTCAAAGGCCAGGACAGAAAAGGGATCGGCGCCATTCTTTACGAGATCGCGCAAAATTCCAGCATTGTTTCGTCCGTCAAAATGTATTCGCAAATCGTGCAAAGCGCGATCACCGTGGGGCTCGGCGGCTCGGCCGGTTTGGAGAGCCCGATCGCCGTGACAGGCGCAGCCATTGGTTCCAACTTCGCGCGTACTTACAAGCTCGATTACCGCGAGCGTACATTGCTGCTTGCCGCTGGTGCAACAGCCGGTATCGCGTCTGCATTCAATGCACCCATTGCCGGGATGATGTTCGCATTCGAGATCCTCCTGACAGGCGTTGTATTCTCCGATTTTATCCCGCTGGTTGTGGCTGCTGTCTGCGGGAGTTTGGTGTCAAAAATCCTTTTAGAGGAGGAGGTATTATTCCAGTTCAAGACCAGAAATCCTTTCGACTACCACAACATTCCATACTACCTCGTACTGGGAATTCTCTGCGGCTTGTACGCCCGGTATTTTGTGTTGATTGCAAAAACGATCGACCAATTTTTCCATAACCTGAAAATGACGCGCATTCAAAAAGCGATGGTTGGTGGGGGTGTTCTTTCGGTGCTTTGCGTGCTATATCCGCCGCTGTTTGGTGAGGGTTATGATACCATCAAAGCGATCACGAACGGACAGATGCAGGGCATTATGCAGAACAGTTTTTTCAGGTTCATTGGCTACCGCGACTGGGTCGTTATTGTGTTTGTGGCGGTGATCTGTTTGCTCAAAGCATTCTCTGCTTCCATCACGATTTTCAGCGGCGGGAACGGGGGAAATTTTGCGCCGTCGCTTTTCGCGGGCGGCTCGCTCGGCTATGTATTTGCATTGCTCTGCGTGCAGGCGGGAGTGAGCGACGTGCCCGTAAATAACCTCGTGATCGTAGGAATGGCGGGCGTAATGAGCGGGGTTCTTTATGCGCCGCTGACAGCCATATTTCTGATTGCAGAATCGACCTCCGGCTATGATCTTTTTATCCCGTTAATGATCGTTTCGGTGATCTCTTTTTCAATTGCAAAATGGTTTTCATCCGTGTCGCCAGACCTTGAAAAACTCGCACAGCAAGGCAAGATTTTCACCCGTGAGCACGATCGGAATTTGCTTTCATTGCTCCACGTCCTCGACCTTATCGATAAGGATATCCAAGTCATCCATTGCGAGGCAAGCAGGGAGGAATTGGCCGATATGGTGCGTTCAGGACACCGGAATATCATCGCAGTAACCGACTCCGAAAACAAGCTTTCAGGTATCATTTCGCTCGACGATATCCGCCCGCTTTTCTTCAATCCGGGCGCCTACGATCTGCTCGAAGTAAAGCAGCTTATGAAGAAGCCCGAGGTCGTGATCAGCGACTTTGACAGCGTGGTAAGTGTCGTCAAAAAGTTCGACGAATCGGGCGCCTGGAATCTGCCTGTGGTGAAGACAAACGGCGAATTTGTCGGCTTTATTTCCAAATCTGCAATCCTCAACAGCTACCGCCAGCTGCTCCGCGCACATTCAGGCTAGAAGTGCCACGTGAAACATTTTCTTGGAATATCAAAATCTTAATCAATTGTTTAATAGGATCATAGGATTTCAATTTAATTGATATATATTTGAGTAATCAAGTATATATCAATTATTATTCAAGTACATTTCAAGTTTAAATCAAGTATATGGCGGCAATTTCTCAATCATTGAAATTCTTTCTCAACCTCACCACCGTACAGTCGCTGATCTTCAAGAAGTTCGACTCAAAGCTGAGTTCACATGGGCTAAGTCTGAATGAATTTATGATCCTCTATCACCTCGGGGAGGCGCCTGATGAGAAGCTGCGGCGCACGGATCTGGCGGAGAAAATTGGTCTTACCGCATCGGGAATTACCCGCATGTTGTCGCCCCTGGAAAAGCTGGGAATGGTACGCCGGGAGGCCAACAGCCGTGACGCCCGGGTGAGCTATGTGAAGCTGGCCAATGCAGGTAAGAAAGTGCTGACCGAATCGGCTGTTTCTGCCGAGGCAATGTCGGAACAGATACTGGCCAGTGTGAAAACAAAAAAGCTCGAAGAGCTCTCTAAAATGCTCTTCGAGCTGGGCGCTACGATCGAGTAAACGTACGGGAAAGAAAATCTTTTCCGTACGTCAAAATCTCAGCGGGCTTACTTCGCCTTTCTCACGTAAATATTCCCGTTCATATTCTTCATCATGATCTCGCTTCCGCCTCCATTTACCTTTCCTTTTACCCAGTCTTCAAGCGAAACTTTGAACATTCCATCCTTTGAAGTGCGCGTCGCCTGCGGCTGACTTTTGTCAACCTCCACGTCGAAGTCGCTGTAAATTTCACCCCGGTCGGATTTCAGTTTTACATCGAATTTCGCAGTTGCCGGAAGTGTCACATCCACGTTTCCGTTCAGTGTTGAGAACGCCATCGGCGACTTCGCATCGACTGTTTTGAAGGTAGCTTTCAGCGTCCCGTTGATCGTGTTGGCAACCGCCGAGCCGGATACATTCGTAAGTGAAATTTCCCCATTGACATTGGCTACTTCCAGCTCTCCATCTACATTCTCCACGATGATATCCCCGTCGTTTACAGTGGACGCTTTCAGCGTGAATTTCTGGGGTACTTTGATATGCAGGTTCATGGGTTTGTTTACAAACCGGGAAGTAATTTTAATCGAATTGTTCTCTTCCGTTGCCGTCAGTTCGAGTCCGCTCGAAGGAACAATGCGCCGCATTCCTGCTGCGTTTTCATCCTTGGGCTTATCGTTCTGCTCGGGTGCTTTTCCCGTGGCTTCAATCACTACTTCCTTGCCCGCATAGCCGCTGATCCGGATGCTTCCATTGAGGAGGTTTACTTTCAGGCTGCCGGGTTTGGACGGGTCAGATAGTGGTACCGTAATGGTCTCTTTCGCCTGTCCGAAAACAGCCACATTGCCGGAGATAACCAGTGAAATGCTTAGTGCGAGGGTTATAAATCGGTTGGTTTTCATCGTTACTTATGATTGCTTTTTGAGATAGATATTACCGTTAAATGTTTCAAACTTGTAAGTGGGCCCACCCTGACCAATGCGGATATACGTTTCGGTATTCAGCTTGTACACGGTTTTGTTCCCGTCGTTAACCTGATTCTTCACCACGCGGGCCGGCAGCTGTTCTGCATTGGGGAAGTCGGTGTAGAATTCGCCGTGGAAGCTCTTGAACTGGCAGTCGGCCGAAAGTGCCGCAGGGTAGGTGATCCTGATATCCCCATTCAGCGTTTTGAAGTCGGACTCCCCGGGCGGCAGTGTCAGAAAGTTGGCCTCAACATTTCCATTGACTGTCCGCATCCTGGCGGTACCCTTCGCATTGGCGACGCGGATCGCGCCGTTTACGTTACTGACACTTAGCGGACCGGTCACATTGTCCACCGTCACGTCACCTCCATTAACCGTCGAAACGTGCAGGCTCATTGCGTAGGGGACTTTCACTGTAAAATCCAGCGCATAATTGTACTCGATTTTTGGACCTTCCCAGTTTCTACGTCCGCGGTTTGGGCGCGAGTCGAAAGGTTCGGCGATGTACACGATGATACTGTCGGCTTTCTGATCATAGCTTAGTTTAAACTGGCTCTTGCCTTGTTCCAGTACCTCGCTTGTTTTGGCAGTAATCTTTTTATCCACTCCCAGGATCACCTTATCACCGGCATATCCCTCCACTTTGATAAACCCATTGATGTTGTAAATAGCGAGCGTACTGCCGGGCGCAGTGGGAACGGCGAATTCCTTGCTGATATGCTCCTTAAATTCCAGGTTTTGTGCCGGGGCCTGGGTACAGCAGAGTACCGCTCCCGCCAGCAGGGGGATTGCAAAAAGTTTCATGGCTGATAAATAGATGATGGATGTTTAAGATAAATCCTTGATCGACTGTTCGATTTTATTCTTGACCAGATTGTCGAGCCCCTCTTTCCGGAGCAGTGATTTCAATGCTTTGATGGAGCGTTTTTCCTGCAGCTTCACCATCACGTCGGCCAATGCAGCCTGTACCATCGGCGATTCCTGTTTAGAAAGTGATTTCACCAACCCGCTGCGGACAAGCGGATTGTCGGCGTACTGCGTAAGCGCTTCGAGCGTGACGAGCCGCACATTCACGTTGTCATCGTTATTGAGTGTGGTAAAAAGCGCATCGATCACGCGTTCGTCTGCCTGGGCGATCTCGCTGGTGTAACTTACCGCCCGCAGCCGCTCCGTTGCCGACGGATTTTCAATCAATGAAAGCATCATTGTGCTTTTCATATCCTGTACCTGCGCGGCCAGGGTTTCTATTTGCTGCTGGTAAGCGGCAGCCTGGCTGTTGCGCTGGGTTACCTTGTACCCGATTGCCGCGCCCAGTGCTACCAAAAGCAGGCTGAAACCCAGCTGTATTGCCCATTGCGGCACTACCAGCTCCTGAATCCTTTCCAGCAGCGCCTGCCATGAAAATCGGGGTGTTTTCTGTTCAGCGGCTTTAAACTCTTCAAGCATGTCATAGAAGTTCAGCCGCATGGCCGGACCTGGTTCCGGAACGGACATTTTACCCAGACTATCCCAAAGCTGTTTATCTGCCGCAAACTCTTCCTGACACTCCAGGCATTCCGCCAGGTGCATGTTCATATCCATTTGCTCCGCTTTGCTGAGGCGGTTTTGCAGCCAGTCGGTCAGGTGTTCCCTGGACTGCGCGCAACGTATGTGTTTATCTTCTTTCATTGGTAAAAAACTTTTTCTTTAATTCCCCCAAAGCGCGGTGAACACGCACTTTCACAGTCCCTTCATTGATGTTCAGCACTTTGGCTATCTCCTCGTATTTTAGCTCCTGAAAGCGGCTCATGATCAGGATTTCGCGGTGCTCGGTGCTCAGGCCCGCCATTGCCTGGTGCAGGAAATCCTTGTCCTGCTGTTTTTCAAAACCACTATCCGCCGAGGTACCTCCGCCAAGCTGATCGGCCACATCGTTTACATCAACATTGTTCCGCCCCTTGTTTTCACGAATCGAATCGTTCAGTACGTTTCTTGCCAGGTGGTACATCCACGACCTGAACTCGCCTTCGCCGGTGAAATTATGCTTGTATTTGAGCATCCGGTAAAACACATTCTGTACCAGGTCTTCACTCCGGTCTGCGTTGTGAGTCATGTGATAGAAAAACGCGAAAAGAGGCCGGTTATAGCGCTCAAACAGCAAGCCCATCTTATCCAGATCGCCGGCTTTTACCCGTAGCATCAATGAATTGTCTGTGAGCGTATTCAAGCGACTGCCTCTTTTTTGTGGTGATTCTGACGTGGAAACTGGGAAATGCTGAAAAGGTTACAGGAAATTAAAAGTTTTTTTCAAAAAGTATTGATGTGGAGCTCTATCCCCCCATTGGGCACAAAAAAGCCGGCTATTAACCGGCTTTTGTCAGGTGGTAAGAGGATATTGCGGAAGGTCCCTTTGCCGGTCCCGCTCTCTTTTAAGCGTATCATGCGCATTGTGGATCGCCGACTGTTGCTTGACGAGCAGGTCCATAACTTCCTTGGGGAATGCAACAGCGTTGACAGCCTCGTCGTAGGCCTTCTTGGCTGCATCTTCGCCGCCCTCTGCATTTTCCAGCACTGCGCGTCTGTTATCCCAGCTGAAAAGCGACCGGATATCCATCCAAACCCGGTACAGCTTACCGGAAGTCATCGTACCTGTTTCAGGCTCTCCGCCCAGACTTCTTACTAAATTGTTCAGGTCCGCTACATTCGCCCGGCTCTGGTCTGCCAGGTTATTGAACATCGACCGCAGGTCCGTTTCTATTTCTTTCGTTTCGCTGTAAGCCTTTTCATACCCCGCGATCCGGTCATTGTTAATGACGATCAGATCGTTGAGCGCTTCGATTACTTCTTCATTTTGCGCCATGGCAGTTGTTGATTTAGTGATGGCGACTTTCGTTAAATAATTATTCCAAAGGTATTTTCCAGCTTTTACTCCGATTTCAGCGATTTCACCGGGTTCATCAGTGCGGCTTTTACAGACTGGAAAGAAACCGTAAATAGTGCGATCACGACAGAAAGCGCTCCGGCCAGTACAAACATCCACCAGGCGATATCGGCACGGTAAGCAAAATCCTGCAACCATTTGTCCATAAGCCACCACGCGAGCGGACCTGCCAGTACCAGGGCAATGCCAACCAGTTTCAGAAAATCTTTCGAAAGCAGTGCCACAATGCCGGGTACCGATGCACCGAGTACTTTGCGCACCCCGATCTCCTTCGTCCGCTGCTCGGCAGTGAAGGTAGCCAGCCCGAACAGACCCAGACAGGCGACGAAAATGGTGAGTCCGGCAAACAGCCCTAGTATCTTACCCGTTTTTTGCTCGGCTTTGTAGGTTTCATTGAAACGGTCGTCGAGGAAAGAGTAGGTAAATGGAAGGTCTGGTTTGAATGCATTCCATTTCTTTTCGAGAGACGAAATCAATGCAGGTATGTCATTGGTTTTGATCTTGGCGATCGTTGTGCCGGAGCCTTTTCCCAAAACCATCACCAATGGTGTGATCGGTTCGTGAAAAGAGCGGAAGTGGAAATCCTCTACCACGCCGATCACCACGTAAGTCGAGCGTTTTCCTGCATTGTCGCTGTTGCTGACCGTGTGGTTCAATGCGCCTTCTTTCCAGCCCAGCATCCGCGCCGCGGTTTGATTGATGATGATAGCCGAAGAATCCGTCCCGAACTCGCGTGAAAAGTTACGTCCTTCCAGGATATGCATGCCCAGCGTCGGGATATAGTCAAAGTCAACATCGTACCGCAGCGTTTTCACGAGCTCGGTCGATTTTGCTTCGGGATATATCGAATAGTTGTTATTGTAGGAGGGGCCAGCAGGTAAGTAACCCGATGAGCTTACCTGCGCAATGCGACTGTCGGCCAGCATTTCCTCTTTGAAGGCCTCCTGATTTTTACCCAAAGCCCAGGTATCCGGCAGTACCAGCACCTGACTTTTATCGTAACCCAGTTTTTTATTCTGAATAAACCGGAGCTGATTGTATACGACCATTGTGCCAATAATCAGTACAATGGAAACGCAGAACTGAAATACCACCAGCGCGCTGCGCATGCTGAAACTGGCTGAATTCCTCGAAAATCCCGAGCTGATATTTCCCTTCAAAACAGCGATGGGCTTGAATGAAGAAAGGAAAAAGGCCGGGTAACTTCCCGCAAAGAGCCCGACGAAAAGTCCGAACAAAACAAAGTACAGGCACAATGCAGGTAACGTTTGTAAGTCAATGCGCAGGTTTTTATCTGCCAGCTGATTAAACAGCGGCAATGCGATGATCGCCGTTATGAGAGCGATCGTCATCGCCAGGAATGTCACCAATGTGGACTCTGTCAGAAATTGCCAGATCAACTCCTTTTTCTCGGAGCCCATTACTTTCCGTACCCCAATTTCCTTGGCACGCTTCGATGAGCTTGCGGTAGAGAGGTTCATGAAATTAATGCAGGCGATGATCAGCATGATCGTTGCGACCGCACCGAAAATGTACACGTAACGCACATCTCCATTGTCGCCGAGATCGTACTGGAAGTCTGAATGCAGGTGAATGTCCGTGAGCCGCTGCAATTTCAGCCCGATCATGTTTCCCTTCTTCTCAAACTCGTCAAAGCTCATTCCGAATGCATTTTCAACCTGCGGCCCCATGTACTTGCGGACTGTCGCCGGCAATTTGGCTTCCAGCTTTTTGTAATCGTAGCCTTCGGGGAGAACAAGGTAAGTGAAGAACTCTGATTGCATCCACGAGGTAGATTTCGCCTCGCCGGAGTTGATCAGGGAAGCAAATATGTCAAAACGGAAGTGGGAGTTTCTTGGTATATCCTTAAAAACGCCCGCAATCCTCGCCTTATCGCGTGAGCCTTTGAATGTAAGCAGCTGACCGACCGGATTTTTATCCCCGAAGAATTTCCGGGCAAGTGCTTCGCTGATCACAATCGCATTGGGGTCGGCCAATGCCGTTTTGCTGTTACCGTGTGCAAAAGGCAGTGTAAATACCTGGAAGAAGTTGGGATCTACAAATGCCATTTTGTTGTCGGTAAATAGCTGATCGTCGATGGAAATGATCGGGCTGCCGCCTTGTCTCAGGCGTGTCGCGTCGAGTACTTCGGGGTAATCGGCTTTCAATGCGGCTGCTGTGGGCGGCATTACGTGGGCTTCATTGAACTTGCCGCCCTGCATGGATCCCTTGAAAACAACCCGCACGATCCGGTCGGCTTTTTCATGAAACCTGTCAAAGCTCAGTTCGTCGATCACGTACAGACTGATCAGCATGCAGGAAGCCAGTCCAATGGCGAGGCCGGCAATATTAATGGCAGAAAACGCGCGGTTCCGCAGCAGGTTCCGCCAGGCGATCTTGAAATAGTTTTGGATCATCGTGCAATTCGTTGAAGTCGGGGGAAATTAAATATCATGGCTAACAGGAACTACAATGTAATGCATAGTTCTATGTATAAACATTGTACCAGAATTGCAAACATTTGGAAAATAGGATCTTAGCTTTTCGCATTGTCTCGCTTTCGTTCAGATTCGGACAAACCTTGTACGGAAATGCGAAGAGCAATTATAGTGTAAAGTAAGTACAAATGTTATTTTGTAAAATAACTTTACATTAGATAGATTTGAAAAAATAACACACACTTTTCCATGTCACGACAGTCCCGAAAAGAGGAACTTATATTAAAGATAACCACCCGGCTAGCTGAGTTGGAGATAGAATTATTGTTGCCGCCCTTTGACGAGCTTGATTCGGAGTATGAAGAGCTGGTAAGAGAGGCTGTCAGGCTTAGGGAGGCACTTGGTTTTTTAACAGATTTCGATGAGTTATGAGAGAGGACTTCCAAGTTTACATTGACCGGTATACAGCGCGCATGAAAGTGGCTCGCAGTGAGGATAGGCCCGCTATCCGTAAAGAATTTGCAGATTGGTATTATGGGCTTTCGGAAGCCGAACGAGAGGAGATCAAACCATTCTGGAAGGCTATCAAGGATCGTGCAAGACAAACCATCGCTGAAATTAAGGATGCTCTGAACGAATTGCAGCAGTTACAAGATGTGCGGATTGTTGTTGAAGGTGCAGAGTATGATTTGCATGAATGGATTACTATTTCAGAATATTCGCGCATCCATAATCTGAAAGTCAGTCGCGTACAAAACTGGATTTCGCGCGGCGTGGTACCGCGTAACAAGGTATTGGCAATTCCGCAGCTGAATAATGTAAAGTTGATTAAAAACGAGATTTACACAAAAGTATAATCCCGGCGATCGCGCCTGGCATCTGCTGAATCGGTTATTTGAAGTAAAATCTTTACTTTGGCTGTACAATCGATTAATTCAAAAGAAGAAACAGCAACCCTGCCTTGCATGGATTATTTTTTAGTTTCCTTTTTCCTGATCCAGTACATCCGCACATCTTTACAAACCGCCGTCAACCATCCTGAGTGGGATAAGCGGCTGGTCTTCGCGCGGTATTTCAGTATTGCCTGGATCGCCACCTTCTACATCGCCGAAGAGCCTTTCTGGACCAACTGGGTGTGGGACATTTTCCTGGTCTGGCTGATCGTCGTTATTTACCGGAACGAAGTATTCAACTCGCTCCGCACTACTGCGCAAACGGTTATGCCTTTCGTAGCGATCTCGATTATCCGGGATTTTGTCAAAGGTATCTTCCCGAAGTTTTATGAAGAGAATGACAGCTTTTTTCAGGTAGCGGTCGCGTTTGCATTCGTACTCTGCTTTTTCGTGTGGTTTTATGCAAGAAAGCAGATGAAAGTGCTTCAAAAGGAGCGGGAAGACCGGCTAAGAGAAGAGCAGGCAAGTCGCGCACAAAAGGAATCGCTGGAATACCTGGTGAATGAGCGGACTCAGGAGCTTACGATGCAAAAAGAAGAGCTGCAACGTACGATCGAGGAGCTGAAATCCACGCAAAATCAATTGATTCAAAGTGAGAAAATGGCGTCGCTCGGTGAACTGACAGCCGGTATCGCGCACGAAATCCAGAATCCGCTGAATTTTGTAAACAACTTCTCGGAGGTATCTGCGGAGCTTTGTACGGAGTTGGAAGAGGAAATCGAAAAGTCGGAGCTGGCGGAGGAAGATAAAGACTACATCAAGCAGATCATCGCAGACCTGAACCAGAACCAGCAGAAGATTACCCACCACGGAAAGCGTGCAGACTCCATTGTAAAAGGAATGCTGCAGCATTCGAGGCTTTCGTCCGGTGAGAAAGAACCCGTCGAGATCAATGCGCTGGCCGACGAATACATGCGGCTGGCTTACCACGGTCTGCGCGCCAAAGACAAGGAATTCAATGCCGCGCTGGTCACTGATTTTGATGAAACAATAGCCAAAGTGAATGTACTTCCGCAGGATTTGGGAAGGGTATTCCTCAATCTTTTTACCAATGCATTTTACGCGGTGGCGGAGAAAAAGCGCAAGCTGGCGGCCGAGGGTTTGGGCAGTGACTATAAGCCCGAGGTGAAGATCAGTACCAAAAAATTTGCCAATAAGCTTTATATCCGCGTTACCGACAATGGAACCGGAATGCCCGAACACGTAAAAGCCAAGATTTTCCAGCCGTTTTTTACCACCAAGCCGACAGGCCAGGGAACCGGTCTGGGGCTTTCGATGAGCTACGATATTATCACTAACGGGCACGGTGGCGTACTGGACGTGGAGTCAATACCCGGAGAGAGAACAGAATTCAGAATTACAATACCTGTCAGCGAACCAATCAGCCAATCCTGACATTTTCGAAAAACCTTCATGAAAATACTAGTTGTTGACGACGAAGAAGATGTGAAATCCCTGTTTGAACAGAAGTTCAGAAAGGAGATACGAAGCGGGCAGTTCCAGTTTTCCTTTTCGTTTTCGGGCGAAGAGGCGCTGACTTACCTTGCCGCGCATCCTTCGGAAGTAGTGATGATCCTTTCCGATATCAATATGCCGGGAATGAGCGGGATCGAACTTTTGAAGACGATACGGAGAGACCACCCGTCTGCACCGCCCCAGGTGATGATGATCACGGCCTACGGCGACAGCGCCAATCACGACCAGGCCATGCAGCTTGGCGCAGATGATTTTCTGACCAAGCCGGTCAATTTTGTTGAACTGAAAGAAAAACTGCTGACAATCTTATGAAAGCCAGGATATTGGTTGTGGATGATGAGGCTGACTTGCAGCTGCTGATCAAGCAAAAGTTCAGGAGGCAGATCCGTGAGCAGGAGTACGAATTTTTGTTTGCCGAAAATGGTGTGAAAGCGCTTGAAGTAATCGCCGAGAACCAGGATATCGATATGGTTTTGAGCGATATCAATATGCCGGAAATGGATGGACTGACGTTGCTTGTCCGCATTGGAGAGGTAAGTCCGGTATTGAAAGCGGTCATCGTGTCGGCTTACGGGGATATGGATAACATACGCACCGCCATGAACCGCGGCGCATACGATTTCCTGACCAAACCCATTGATTTCAAAGACCTTGAAGTGACAATGGAGAAAACACTCCAGTACGTCGCCCAGCTGAAAGAAACATTGAAAGCAGTGCGTGAAAATGACATTCTGAGAATGTACGTTGACTCCTCTGTGCTGCAATTCATGACGCAGGATACTTTTGAAAAATCGCTGATGACGAGTGAAAATATCGAGGGTACCGTCGTTTTTATGGACCTCTGCGGGTTTACTTCTATATCTGAAAAGGAGCCGGCGGACCGTGTCGTTACCATGATCAACAAGTATTTTGATGTGATGGTCAAAGAGATCATCGCGCAGGGCGGGCTGGTTGACAAGTTTATGGGAGATGCAGTAATGGCCGTTTTCCGCGGGGACTATCACCTCGACAGGGCGGTGGAATCGTCGCTGGCAGTGCGCAATCACATTGATAAGTTCAGGGAAGAGCTGTCTGACAATTCCGCTTATTGTCCGAAGGTTTCTATCGGGATCAATTCCGGCGAAATGGTTTCGGGTAACATCGGCTCGGCTGCATTGCGGCGGCTGGATTATACGGTGATCGGGGACGTGGTGAATGTGGCGCAGCGTTTGCAGTCTGTGGCGAAGCCCGGCCAGGTAGTAGTGCCGGAATCTGCATACCAGCGCATTAAAGAGGCTTTTCAATGTAACCCCGTCGGCGAGGTGAACTTGAAAAACAAGGAAAATGCTGTGATGATTTACGAAGTACTGGAATAGCGATGAATATTGAGGCCGCAAGAGCATACATTTTTGAAGAGCTGCGCACCCGATTGGACAGTAACCTTTTTTACCACGGTTTACACCACACCAAAGATGTAGTGGCTGCCGCCATGGAGCTGGCTGCATTGGAGGAAATTACAGATGTAAATGCCCTGATCTTGCTGGAAACAGCGGCTTTGTACCACGATTCAGGTTTCATGAATGTGTATCGTGGCCACGAAGAAGAGGGCTGCCGGATTGTGAGGGAAATCCTGCCGGACTATGGATATTCTGACGAACAAATGGAGGCGATCTGCGGGATGATTATGGCAACTAAAATCCCGCAAATGCCGCAAAATAAAATGGAAATGATCCTGGCAGACGCAGATCTGGACTACCTCGGGAGAGGTGATTTTGAAACCATATCTGCTACATTGTTCGAAGAGCTGAACGCACGCGAGCTGGTATCAGATCCCGGTCACTGGAACGAGACGCAGGTATCTTTCCTGGAAACGCATTTTTACTGGACCAAATCACAGCAGGAACGACGCAATGCGGCCAAAGCGCTGCACCTGGAAAAGCTCAAACAAGCCGCACATTGATACTGTCTCAGCCTTGCATCCGCATTTTCTCATTTTGAACGCGGATGCGCTGGCAGAGGATCCGCAGCACATTTCTTAGAATCTCGTCGCGTTCTTCCATTAATTCAAAGAAATCTTCCTGGTCAATGCGGAAAACGAGCACGTCCGTTTCTGCAACAGTTGAAGCCGACCGCGGCTCGGTATCCAGCAATGCAAGCTCACCGAAAATCTCCCCTTTGTCAAACAACGCGAGCTGTTTTTTGCCGTCGTAAATCCCCACCGAGCCCGTATATATAATGTACATCGAATCGCCCAGGTCGCCTTTGGCGAAGATCTGCTGACCTTCACTGTAGGTCACCTCTTTCATGATCGGGGCGATCGAGCTCAGTACGTTTTCAGGAGTTTGGGAAAAAAGCTGTGTGTTTTTCAAAACAATCACCCGCTCCATTTCTGAGATAGTCTGTGCAGTTTCTGTATGTTGCATAGGAATGTTAAGGCTGAATCTGAGTTCGGGATTTAAGGCAAGCGCCCTGTATTTTTCCGCAGCTGCTTCCCTGATCAGGCGCGCGGGATGGTGTACAAGATGTTCAAGATAGGTAAGTTCGCCAGCTGCCGGATCAAACTTTTTAATCGCCACTGCGACTGTCCAGGTCGTAAATGAGCGGTCGTGGTGAGTCAGAATGTAAGGTATCAATGCAAGTCCGCCATCCTGGTTGCCGACATACTGGCGCAGTGCCTCCCGCTTTCGCTGGACAGGGATGTTTTCGAACAAGGCGTGCAACGCAGGGTAGAGTGTCCGCGGCAAAAGGCTCTCGATCATTTCCAGCGAGTTCGCCCGTTTTTCCTTGCTCGCGTGGCGAATTCCGCGCCACGCATTAGACACCGCATCCTTGTCATACTGCATCATAAACAGATAGAAAAGCCGCTGTCCGGTGAGTTCCAGTTCATATTCAAGCGTGTCATTCCATGTTTTATCAATTGCATGGTCCTCCATTTCGGCCAGGAGCTGCGACGCGTGAATCAATTCCTTTTCCACAAAATCTGATACAACTAATTTATACTCAGCAACAAGCAGGTAGTTCGACATCGCTTTCAATGCGTCCAACAAGCTAAAAGTATCAATCTTATCAATGTTAATTGTAAGTTCTTTACTTTCAGAATGTTTATTCAGGTAAATACTTTTAATTAGATTGAAAAGTATTTGAAGTATAAATTCGTGTTTCGTTTTTTCAGCTACTTTAATGAACAAACGAATGCATTCTCCCGACTGATCATTTTGCAGCCATTCCTCAATAATCCGGATACCGGCGTCACCGGACTTGATCAATGCGATGACTGTGGATCGGGAAAGCGTGCCCCCAAGCAGTGGCTTCAACTCGCGCAGCAGCTGGGCCGACCCTGAGCCTGCGGCTACTTCCAGCGCCGTATTTTTGACTTTTTCACTACCGTTTTGAATGCTGTTTTTGATTTGGTCGTCATAGGAATGGATCCCGATTACCCTGATACATGCCAATGCGGTCAGTTGCTGTTGTTCCTGTCCGGAAATGAAAAGCTTGCGGAGGGTACCGTGCACCAGCGGCAGAGATTTGCCGGCTTCCCAGCTTCCCATCACGGAACCGCTCACGATATCCAGGTCGGGGTGGGCCAGGAACCTTGCCAGCTGCTCATCCGACAAGCGGGAAGCAGCGCAGGCAATGCGCACGGCGAGCGTCTGACAAGCTGTATCCGGTTCGGCCTCGATATACTTCAAAAAAGCATCGGATAATTCGGGCTGATCCAGCGTTGCCAGCGTTTGCAGCGTTTTCAGGCGCACTTGTACGTGCGGATTTTTGATCAGCAGATCAACATTTTTGCGGAAGAGCGCCACTTTGTTTTTCGCCAGCCAGTCAATCGCATTCAGTACTTCTTCTCTTCTTTCACTTTTCAGGTTTTCAGTAATAATCGGCAGCGCCTCGGCAGGGGAGGCCATTTCGCCGCTTTTTATAAACCTTTTTCCGATTGCCGATTTTAGCTCCTGGGTATAATGTCCGTAAGCTTTCCTGAAAATAATCAGCGCCGCAACTGCAAAGAGCAGCGAAAGATCGAACGTAAGACTGATGTTGCTCAGGTTTCTCGAGTACACGATCCAGAGCAATACACCTGCGATCAGCATCCCCATTGGTTCAAATAGTCCCTTTGCCAATGTGTGCCCTTTCAGCCTGGTTTTGGTGGAAAGCGGCTGAAATAGCACGAGGAATACGGGATCGAAAATCGTTCTTCTTACCAATTCAAAAAGCAGGTATGCCGCGCAATAATAGAACAGGAGCGAGGGTTCGTCTTTCCGGAAGTAAGAGGAGATCAGCAGACCGAGCGAAATGAAAATGGTAGTCAGCGGCAGCAGGTACAAGGTGATTTTTACCCCGAAACGCTCCACCGTTTTACCCGAAAATAACAATTTAACGATCGTCGAAATCCCGTAAGTAGCGGCAAGCAGCGTACCTACGAAGGTGATTACATCGTGCTGGCTGTGGAATTTGTATTTTACATTCACGAAAAAGTGGTACTCGATCCACGTCGCTGTCGCGGCAATGGCGACCATACCGAGACAAAGCGAGGTAAGCAGCTTGTTCCCGCCGAAATACTTTTGAATAATCTTCGAATCCGATGCCGACACCTGGCGCGGTCTTGCGTGGTGCGGGTTGGGGATTTCGGTGTATTTGAATGTAAGTATCTGGGTGTAAAAGGCCAGCGCAAAGAAGATCAACGAAATCACCAGCAGGATCATCAGTACGGAAGGAGAGTGGATGAGCACAGCCAGCACGGCACCCAGCGCTTTGGCGGGCATATCGCCGGACCCGATCACACTGAATAGTCGCTTACTTTGGCGCACATCAAAAACCAATGCGGACAAGCCCCAGAATTCGAGATTGATAAGCAGGTAAATGATCCGGTAACCTACCATCACGGAAATGGCCGTGGCAATGCCGTGACCGAGCCACAGCAGCACCATCACTACCGCCACCATAAATAGCGACGAGAACATGGTCCCGAGGCTCAGGCGTTTCAGGATCAAATGGTGCTCGAAGTATTCGTAAATCTTCCCCGCTGTCATCACGGCCAGTGCCGCAGCTATGTATGCGATCGGCAGGGAGTATTCAGGGTGATTTTCGAGCAAAAGCACGTTGGCGGAAACATAAACCAGCGTGGTACCTACATTGATAAAGAAATTATGGAAAAAAAAGAGGATTGTCTGCGGATTGAAGGAATTGGTATATCTATTCTTTAAAAAGGAGATCATAAGTCGGAAAGCTGATTCGCTTACGTAAAGTAAACACTTATTATTTCTATTAAAAACAGCAACCTACGCACGTATGATCAGGACAGAAGGCGAATTTGCGAGCCACACACTGTGAGATTCAACCGCTTTCTTCCAGCTTTCAAAACTGATTATCATCAGATCTTTTTGTTCCAGAAACTCTTTTTCCAATGCATTGTCGAAGTGCATTCTCACTTTCTCAGGCGCATAATCCTGGATAGCATTGAGTGAATCCTGCACTTCGGCATACGCGCTGACCATCTCGGAGGGGTCCATGATCGTCACATTGAGGTCGCCTGCGGAAACAAGCTTCTGCGCATATTCCAGCAGGAACTGGTCTTGCGGAGAGAAGATCGGAATGAAGATATCGTTCACTTCCTTCAAATTCTTCTCTATCATAATGGCCACGGGTATCTTCACAGACTTGATGATCTGCGTAGTTCGTTCGTCCAGGACATCCTCATGGAACAATCTTTCTTTGCCGGTAATGGTATCAAACAGCCGCTCTCTGCTGATGATTCTGGAAGTAAAACCCAGGATTTTGCCCAGGAAAGTCCCTTCAAATACCGATCTGCCGATTCCGATCATCAGCATATCATAGTCGCCATTGTTCGCAATTTCGATGATATCGTGCTCCACATCCTGCGAAGGTTTGAAAAGGGAAGTGAATGAAACATCCAGCTGCTGCGCTTCTTCATTGAGCGGACGGAAGGTTTCAAACTGGTATTCCTCTGTGTTAACCTGATTCAGATAGCTGCTCGGCGAAAGGTGGAGGGCTGTAATTTGCTGGTCATCGGCTTCTTTCCAGATCATTTTATCCGCCAGACGCAGCATCTTGCGACCTCCCTGCGGACTGGCGAATGCGATCAGGACAGAAAAACGGGAAGGTTCAAGCTTGTCGCGGAGGGCCTCCCACTTTTTTTGCGGGAAGAACTTGTCGATCAGATCGAGCGCAGGTCCCGTCATGCAGGTTGTAGCCAGCGCCATAATGACCATCATCGCGAAGATTTCGGGAGATAGCACACCGATGTCGTAGCCAATGTTAAGCACGACGAGCTCCATCAGTCCGCGTGTGTTCATCAATGAACCGATAATCAGACTATCGCGCCATGATTGCTTGACAAAGCGCGCGGCAATGGTACTGCCGGCAAACTTCCCGGCGACGCCCGCAAGGATAATCAGCCCAGTAACCTGCCACAGATAAGGATCATTCAGCAAGCCAATCTGCGTTCTCAAACCCGTAAAAACAAAGAAGAGCGGCAGTAACAGTACCAGGGATACATCTTCTACCTTTTCAATAAAAATGCTGCGGAAACTCAGGTTAGCAGGCATGATCACACCCGCCATAAATGCACCAAACAATGCATGAATGCCGATTACCTCGGTCGTGTAGGAGGAGATCAGCAGCACCACAAAGAACATAGCGACTACAGGTTTGGTCAATCCCTCTTTGTAAGAATAATGGTCGCCGACCCGTTTCAGAACTGGTTTCAGTACTTTCAGCATGAACAATACATAGGCGCCTGCAAGGATGATCGTGTAAATGGAGCTTACAAACGAGCCTGCCTTTACGATCGCGATCACGGCAGCCAGAATGCACCAGGCAGTTATATCGTCCGTCGCCGCGCAGGTGATCACCATCATACCAAGCTTTGTCCGCGATAATCCGCGCTCCTGCACAATGCGGGCAAGTACAGGGAACGCTGTGATACTCAGCGCAATTCCGATGAATAAAGCAAAAGAAAGAAAGCTGATCCCGTCGGGCGCGAATTGCTGGTACATATACAAAGCCAGCCCCACACCCAATGCGAATGGAAGCATAATGCTGGCGTGACTGATGACAACAGCTTCCTGCGCCTTGGTTTTGAGTACTTTCAAGTCAAGCTCCATTCCGATGATAAACATAAAGAGTATCAGACCGATCTGGCTCAGGAATTGGAGATTACCGAGGGATTGTTTTGGAAAAAGGAAGTTGGAGAATTCGGGATAGAACATGCCCAGCAGCGAAGGCCCGAGAAAGATACCCGCCGCAATTTCACCGATCACCGTCGGCTGTCCTATTAGCTTGCAGAGCCACCCGAACAGGCGCGCGGCTACAATGATGGTGATGATCTGCAGTAAAAGTGTGGCAAGCGGGTGCGTGAGGTTATGCCCGAAAGTATCCGTAAACTGCTCCCAGGAAGATGCACTGCTGACGTGGCTGTGTAATTTGGTGGCAGCCGTTTCCAGGAAAGTGCCCTGCCGGATAAAGAAGTACAGAAAGACTGAAAATATCCCGATTGTCAGCGTATAAAATAGTGCACTGCGTAAGTTTTTCATGGTTACATATGGGAGTGACGATATGCAAAATACCAAAAAAATCTTTCACAGTTACGTGTGCTAGCGTCCGGGAGGGCATTCACGGGTTGTAACCGTGGTAAGTCTGGCGGACTTACCACGGTAGTCTGCTAACTCCAGAGACGGTCGTGCGAGCGCTTTTCGTTCCAGTCGGGCGTAGGAGCGAAGTAGCTTTTGTCTTTCGGGTTCAGGTGTTTTTTCACCTCATCGTCTACCAGCTCAATCCCTAGCCCAGGCGCTTCGAGCGGTACCGGCGCGTAGCCTTTGTCGATCAGCTTGCGACCGTCCGTCGTTTTCACCAGACTTTCCCACCAGGTAACATCCACAGAGTGGTGTTCGAGCGCCAGGAAGTTTTGGGTTGCGGCGGCGCAATGCACATTTGCCATGAAGCTCACCGGCGTTCCAGCAAAGTGCATGGCCATCGCGATCCCGTTTTCCTCTGCATAATCGCCAATGCGTTTTGTTTCAAGCAAACCGCCCGAGGAAGCCAGATCGGGGTGTACAATGTCGACAGCACGCTTGTCTATCAGCGATTTGAAGCCTTCTCTCAGGTAAATATCTTCTCCCGTCAAAGTCGGTGTTTCAAGTGCGTCTGTAATGGTCCTCCATTGATCCACATACTCCCAGGGCACGATATCTTCCAGCCAGGCAAGGCGGTACTTGTCCAGCGCGCGGCCCAGGCGGATCCCGTTGTTCAGATCAAAGTGACCGTAATGATCCGTAGAAAGTGGAATTTCATAACCCACTACACTTCTTACATCTTCCACAACCTGCGCCATTTCGGCCAGGCCTTTTTCGGTGATTTGAATGGCAGTAAAAGGATGCTTGGTATTGGCATAGGAATGGAAATCTCCCGCCCATTGCGAAAAGCCACCACCCCAGAACTTGTTATTGACCACCGCATTCTCGCTGTTACGCAGCATGCCGATCGAAACATCCATTTTCAGCCAGGTATAGCCCTGATCCACCGTGCGGAATTTGATCTTTTGTTTAAATTCATTCAAATCATTCGACTCCGGCGTATCGGCATATAATCTAACTTTATCCCGGTACCGGCCGCCGAGCAGCTGCCAGCAGGGAACGCCGTATGCTTTTCCGCAAAGGTCCCAGAGTGCCATTTCGACCCCGCAAACACCGCCAGCCTGCCTGCCGTGGTAGCCAAACTGCTTGATGGACTTGAACAGCTGCTCCACATTGCAGGGATTCTGACCCAGTAAATGCGCTTTCAGAAACAGCGCGTAGCGTTCATCAGCCCCGTCCCGCACTTCACCCAACCCGTATATTCCCTGGTTGGTATCAATGCGAATGATCGGCGTGCGGCCCACATTCTGTACAATGCAATAGCGCAAATCTGTGATTTTGAGTTCGGAAGGCTTCGAAGCGCGGTTTACCTTGGAAGTAGCCTGCGCAATGGTATCCTCGGCCGACATGGACATAAACCCGCCGAGCGCAATGCCTCCCAAAGCAGAGTTCCGCAAAAAGTTTCTCCTGCTGGGCTTAGTTGCCGGGTCATTGATTTCCACAATCCGCGCTGCCTTTTCGGCTTCTTCCTGTTGTTTGTTTTCTGCTATGATTTGTTTGAGAATGTCTTTCATTTTATTGGTTTTTGAGTAGTGTAAAATTGAAATATCGCCGTGTCACTTTGATGTAGTCACTTTTGTCATGCTGAGCGCAGTCGAAGCACAATGCGGCCACGCTTTCATGGTAGCCCTTCGACTGCGCTCAGGGTGACAAAAGAAGGCCCTTCGACTGCGCTCCGGGTGACAAAAGTTGGGTCAGTAATTCCTCTCCTTCAAGTAATCATCCAGCTCCTTCTTCGTCATCGGGAGCTTGCCGGGGTAGTTGTTTACCCAGTTCAGAAAGTCCTTCTGGATAGCATCAGACCATTTCGTATCGACTTCACCGGGCGTGTACTTGCCCTCGCGGAGGCGCAGATGCCCGAACTCGTCGCGTAATGCAGTTACTTCCGAGGTGATCACCAGCTCCTCCACCAAATGCGCCGGGATGAAGATGGTACCGTACTTCTTGGCAAGTACCACATCGCCCGGCAGCACCGTGGCGCGACCAATGCGGATCGGGGTGTTGATATTGGACAGCATCATTTGCTGGATATAAGAAGGATCCTGGCCTTTGATCCAGGCATTGAAACCTTTGATTTCACTCAAACCTTCTACATCCCGCACTGAGCCGTAAAAGATCACCCCGCGCTTGGATTTAGCATAAATGGAATTCCCGAGGTTGTCGCCGATGAGCGTACCGTCGGCGATCTTGCCATAGCCGTCGGCCACGTACACGTCACCTTCTTTCAGCACATCAATGGGCCAGGAGTTGGTACCGCCGGTCTGCACGCGGCCTTCCTTTTTGCCGGTCTCCTTTACGAGATCCTGTAAATCGGGGCGCGATGGCATGTATTGCGCTGTCACCACGCGGCCGGTCATGGTACTGTCGTTGTGGATCAGCTGCCATTCGCCTTCAAACTGGTTGTGGTAGCCTTTGTTGCGCAGTACACCCCAGGCTTCTTCCATCGAGATGTTTTTGAGGCGGGCAAGAATCGCGTCAGATACCTTCGGTCGGCCGTCGGGCAGGCGTTCACCTTTCCAGGCAGCAGTGTACGCTTTGATCTGGTCGGGGCTGGGAGAGATTGATTGTGCCTGGGACGCCAGTCCCCAGCAAGCCAGTACTCCCACCAGCAAGGTTTGTTTAAGCATAAAAAAACAATTAAGGGTTAGTTAATATTCTTATTTATCCCAAAAAACGGGTGTTCCAAGTTCGTCAGGGCCCATTCTGGCTACTGCTTCCTTGTAGTTGGCTTCATTCACCGAACGCTCGCGGACGGGATACACCAATCTTCTGATGAAGTCTTTCACTGACGGATCTTTGCCCGGATAATTGTTGATCGGGAGCGTAGGAAAGCCGCTTCTGCGGAAATTGGCCCACGCTTCGGAACCATTCAGGAAGGAAGAGACCCAGTACTGGTTGTTGATCTGTTCCAATGCTTTTGCCGGATTAAAAGGATTGGCCGCCAGGTAAGCTGTTTGAGTCGCTTCGGGTATCGTCGCCGATACATCGTAAGTCGCCAGCTGCGACATATGTGCCTTTACACCAGCTTCATACAATGCTTTCACATCACCCGTTGCCCACCCGCGCTGCACGGCTTCGGCCAGCAGGAGGGAAGTTTGGGAGTAAGTAATAAAAAACTCCGGTGCATCGATTTTGCCGACAGTCCGGCGGTTAATCTGCGAATATTTAAATGCCGACCCGATTTTTCCCGGAAAGCCAGGAATGGTGGTGATCGTAGATTCATTGTACCCGTAAGGCATGCCTTCCTGATTCGCAGGGTTTGTGTCCTCGGCACCGACGGTCGCGAGCGGATTTCCCGGCGCTTCGTATTTGACAGCAATGTATTTTAGGCGCGGATCAGCTGATGTTTTCAGGAAATCGATAAATGCTTTGCCCATGTACACATTCCCACGCTCTGTTCCCTGAAAATAGCCGGCGAGTGGGTGGTTGAATGTGCTGTTAAATGCGATAAAAGCATTATCCGCGTTGGAGCTTTGCAAACCTCCATTGGCCGGATCCACTGCAATCGCCACGTATTGTTTTGCCCTGGCCGGATCTACTTTCGAGTAGCGCATCGCAGCCCGCAGCAGCAGGGAGTTACCCAGCTTTTTCCATTGCGCGATATTGCCTTTGAAGAAAAGATCGCCCGTTTCGATCGGTTTCGATGCGTCCAATGCTTTGGTACCTTCTACCAGTTCTTTCAGGATATCGTCGTAAATCAGCTTCTGGTCGTCGTATTTAGGCAGGTTAATGCCTTCCAGAAATGCCTTTCCCGCCTGGAAGTAGGGAACATCACCGTAAGTATCTACCAAAACCATAAACACATAAGCCTTCCAGACGCGCGACATATTGTACAGATTAGACCGCGTCGGATTGTCTTTGGTCTGCGCAATTACGGTTGTCAGCAGGTTCACCGGGCCGTTTTGCAGGTATAATGAATTGAAATTGGCATTTGAATTCGGATCGGAAACCACATTATGATTACCGCCTTCCACCACGCCCGTAAATGGCGTATTGATTTGCTGCACGATCTGCATCTGATAATGCTGCGTCGCAATGGCGGACGAAAACTCGGCATTGGAAAAGAGATACACCGGATCAATACTGGTTGCCTGAACCGGATTTTTGTTAACCTCCTCAAAACCACTGTCGCAAGAACTAGCCCCTGCGAGGATGGCGATGGTTGCTGCGTATAGGAATATTTGCTTCATAATTAATGATTGAATGATAGTATGACTGAATGACCGGGTCGCCGGTGCGATGAATGAGTTTCCTCCCTTATAACTTAACATTCAAGTTGATACCGTAACTTCTCGTAGTAGGCAGTGTGTGGGTTTCGATACCTTGGAGGTTGTCGGATGCGGATACTTGTGCTTCGGGATCCAGGTTGTCGATGTATTTTTTGATCAGCCACACATTGTTGCACATCGCAGAAATCGTCAGGCCTTTGATGAAGGTCTTGTCTTTCACAAAACGGGAGAGATCGTAACCAAGCGACACTGTCCGCCATCTTACAAATGCACCGTTGTACACAAATGGCGACGCCAGGTTGGTACTGCGGTAAGCCGTGTAAAACTGCTCTGCTTCTACGCGGTTATCATTCGGCGAACCGTCAGCTTTGACGCCGTCCAGCAGCACGCCGCCTTCGCGTCCCACAAGCGACGGTTTCGACAAACCTTCGCGCAGGAAGTTGAGGTTGGAGTTGGAAAGAATCTTGTGACCCGCTTTGAAGTCGATCTGCGTGCCGATGCGGATTCCCTTGATATTGAATGTATTCACCCAGGCACCCACCCATTTAGGAATTGCGCTGCCGAAAGTGGTAAGGTTACCCTGCTGCGGCAAACCGCCCGAAGTTATAATGCGGCCCTGCGCATCTCTTTTGTAGTCAAACCCGCGCAAAGAGGCGAGGGGCTTGTTCACTTCATGGGAAACAATGCCGAAGAATTCGCCAGTACCGACGTCAAAACGAGGCTGATTAGCCGCCAGCTCGATCACTTTGCTGATGTTGTAGCTTCCATTGAAGCTGGTTTCCCAGGTAAATGCGTCGGTGCGCGCAGGCACGATCGTCAGCAGGAATTCAACGCCCTGGTTACGCAGCTTACCCACATTCACTTTGGTCTGGCTGAAACCGGAGGTATTTGAAATATCCACGTTCAGGATTTCATCCACAGTGTTTTTGCGGTAAATAGAAACGTCAAGGTTCAGGCGGCTATCGAAGGTTTTCATTTCTAGACCAATCTCCGTTTCCTTCACTTTAAGCGGCCTCAAATTCGCATTCGGACTTACTGTCGAAGGTAAATTCCCCAAAGCGGTCCCATTGAAAGGGTTTGCATTGATCCCGTAATACAGGTTGTTTGAATACGGATCGGTATCGCCTCCCACTTCCGCGTAAGCCGCGCGGAGTTTTCCGTAATTAAGCCAGGCCGGTGCATTCGCGAATGCCTGACTGAATACAAAACTTCCGCTCACAGAAGGATACAAGTAGCTGTTCGACTCCGGGTTTAATGTTGAGAACCAGTCATTTCTGCCCGTCACGTTCACAAAAAGGAAGTTCCTGAAAGAGAATTCAGCTGCGCCGTAAATGGAGTTTACTTTCTTCTTGCTATATCCGTAATTGGGCGTTTTTACCTGGCCATTTGCAATCGTGTACAAATCGCGGACGTAGAAGTTGGTTACCGCAGTAGACACATTGTCGCTTATCTGCAGCATCTGGTTGCCCCCGAGGGTTATATCGATACCGAAATCCCCGAAAGTACGGTTAGCACCGATGAGCACGTCCATATTCCGCTCCCGGAAGGTGGAAACATCCTGGTAGTAGTAACCATTAAAGCCGGTAGTCACAGCACTGATCGAGCGCGTTCCTGTGGGGCGGTTATAATTGTAGGGGCGGGTGTAGTAGTCCTGACCAATACGACCCTGCACAAACAGCCAGCTCGTAAAATCGTAGCGCACGGATGTATTTCCAAAAATCCGGTCGCGTTTTACATTCTCAAAACGGTCGTAAGCCACCCAGTAGGGATTGTTCCGGTTGGTAAAACGCGCAAGCGGCATTTCGTTCCCATTCGCATCCTTCCTGTTTTTAAGCCAATCTGTATCAATGCTGGTCGCAAGGGTATAAATTGTCGTATTCGCATTCATATCCTGGATACCAATCTGCGGCGGGTTTTTGTTGTATTCGTTTGAATAATTGGCATTTACCTGCGCAGAGAGCTTTTTAGAGAACTTGTAATTCAGACCGAGGTTGAAAATGCGTTTGTGATAATCGGAATTCGGCATGATCGCATTCGCATCCGTATTGGCAAATGACAACCGGAAATTCCCCTTCTCATTCCCGCCAGACAGCGCAATGGAATTGGTGAAGCTCGTACCGGTGCGATAAAAATTTTTAATGCGGTCTTTGTGCGCAATGTAAGGCTGGGTGCTGCCATCAAATTGCGGCGTGGGCTTGCCGTCGAGCTTTTCACCAAATGCAAATACCCCCGAACTCTGCGCCTCAGCTACACTCGTGGGGCGTTTACCGAATTCTCCCTGTCCATATTCATACTGGAAGTCCGTATAATCAAGTGCTTGCTGCGCCTGGAAATTGGAGTTGAGTTCAACACCGATACCTGTCGTTTTGCTGCCGCTTTTGGTCGTGATGATAATGGCGCCGTCTTTCGCGCGGAAACCGTACAAGGCAGCCGCTGCCGCACCTTTTAACACCGTCATTGATTCGATATCGTCCTGGTTGATGCTCTGCAGACCGTCACCTGCATCAGACGAACCGCCGGTGGGGTTACCTGTTCCATTTCCGTTCGAGCCGCCCGCAGAAACGCTGCTGTTGTTGATCGGAACGCCATTTACAATGATCAGCGGCGAGTTATTGCCGCCAAATGAGGATTGTCCGCGAATACGGATTTTGGTTGAACCGCCCGGTCCGCTCGCAGGTGGCGTCACATTCAATCCCGCCACTTTTCCCTGCAGACTGTTTCCCAGGTTCGTCGTACGGTTGGTTGTAAGTTCTTCTGTGTCAATGGTTGCTGTTGAGTAACCCAGCTTTTTCGCATCCCTCTTGATACCCAAAGCAGTGACTACGACCATTTCCAGGTTGCGAACGTCGGGCTGCAAGGTAACGTCGTACACAGACTGACTTCCCAGTGCAAGTTCCTGCGGCGTGTAGCCGACATAAGAGAATATCAGAATGCCGCCTGCATCAGGCACACTAAGCTGGTAGGTACCTTCGGTGTTTGTTGCAGTACCCGCTTTTGAACCTTTGAGCACAATGCTGACGCCCGGCAGGGGCTGGCCTTTTTCGTCTGAGACAGTCCCGCTTATTGTTCTGTCGATCCCCTGAGGAAGCTGGCGCAGGATCATGCCGCTGGTCGGCTCTGCGGTGTTTTTGACCAGTACGATCTGCTTTCCGTCAATTTTGTAGCCTACATTCAAGGGCCTTAAAAGTTCGTCAAGTACGTCTGAAAGCGGCTTTTCCACGGCGTTGATCGAGACTTTCTGCTGCGGCTTGATCAGGGAGGAATTGTAAGTGAATTTGACCTGCGTCAATTTGTTCAGCCTGCTCAACACCGTTTTAATCTCCTGATTGTTCATCTGCAACGTAATGTGCTGGTTCAGGATATCCTGCGCACCCGCGGCACTTGCGGCCACACCGAAGATAAAGGCAATTAATAGTTGGTAAAATGATATTCTCAAAAGCCTGTAAAATTGCCAGGACGTGCGTCGACGTTTTTTCATACCATGAATTGTTTGTTATATAATTGAAGATGTAAAACTGTATTTAGTTACAGCCCCTGGCGGTGATCACCAGCTGGCCGTCAACCATATCGTAGCTTGCCCCGATAGCCTGGCAGATTGCATTCATTCTTTGTTTCAGATTTTCATCATCGAACTGCGCATTGATCCTGCATTTAGATAGCAGTTCCTTGTCGTAGCGGATATCAATCCCGTACAGCTTTTGAAGGGATACCAATACTTCAGGTATCGGTTTGTCGTCGAAGAGCTGTTCCCTGGCTGCGATGGATTCCACGAGCATTGTGGGCTGACTTACGGCGCCGCGTTCAAGCCGGCTTTCTTTCCTAATATATACCACCTGCTGGTTGGGTGTCAGGATGACGCCTGGTATTTTCGCGTCGGGTTTCGCGTTGGCCTTTTCATATTCTTTTTTCGCGAAAACGCTCACCTTACCCGTTTTGACAGCGATCAGCTCTGTTTTATCCTGGTCAAATGCCTTGATTCGGAAGCTCGTTCCAAGTACCCGGGTGACGGTTTCACCGGTATATACCACAAAAGGTTGCTGCTCATTGCGGCTGACATCAAAAAACGCCTCGCCACGCAGTGAAACGCGCCGCTCGCTTCCGCTAAATTCTGCGGGATACGTAATGGAGCTGCCTTTCGACAAGGTGACTACTGTATTGTCGCTGAGCAATACCGTCATAACGTCCTTGTCATTGTTGGAACTGACGCGCATCTGAAGCGCGGGTATAACGGGGATTTTGTGTGCTGTTTGGACAGTTTTAGGTAAAAGCCGGGCGTTGTAGTAGGCGACACTGAGGCCTGAAATAAGGACAAAGGCCGCTGCCACTCTCCATATAGCGGGCAGGTATATACGCCACCCGCTCGTATTCCGGCGTTCGGAAGCAAGCCTGACGATCTCATTGATGTCCTGCCGCATCATTTCGCTGGTGAGCTCGTCCCGGTACATATCCTTAACCGAGATTACCAGCTCCTTCGCAAGACTAACCGTCTGTGACCGGTCGGGATTTTCGTGAATCCATTGCGACCAGAAACAATTCAGCTCCGGCGTAGGATCAATGACCCAGCGGCGGAACATTTCATCAGTTGCCAGTTCTTCAACCGAGTGGGTCCTGTAATTGATCATAGCGTAAGGATTTGCGGGGAAGCCGCCCGCACTTTTGCTCTTTAAACACTATGTCAGGATATCATCAGGTTATAACCAAAAAAATCAAAATATTTTTGAAATAATGATAATGCGGCAAAATGGGGAGGTAAGATGCTGTGGGTTGATGCCCTTGGCAAAGCCAGTGTATCAGGAAGCTACGAAGCTGATGATCAGCAGCCAGAAGAATTCGGCAGGAACCCAGATCTGCTTGATCTCTTTCAGGGTACGGTAAAGCAGGTTGGCAACGCTTTGTTTGCCCAAGCCCATGATATTGGCAATTTCGTCGTTGGCCAGGTTCTGGTAAAAGCGGAGGTAGATGATCTCTTGCTGTCTTTTTGATAGCAGCGAAATGATCTGTTTCAAACGCCCCTGCTGATGCCGCAGATTTTCGTTTTCAATGATATTTACTTCAATGGAAGGATCTGTATTGTCCTCATCAAAGAATGCAGATTCGGGCTCGTGGAATTTCTTAAGTCTGAGCGCTTCCTTGATCAGCCTGTGCCTTAATGCTTTGAGCAGGTAAGATTTTACAAATGCAGTCTCGCTGAGGAAGGTACGACGCTCCCAGAGATCGAGGTAGAGTTCCTGGATTGCATCGCGTATAAAATCGGGATCGCAGGAGAACCTGGCGGCATAATTGTAGAGTGCCCGGTAATGTATCTGGGCGAGTAGTCCCATTGCATCCGGATCTCCGGCTTTAAACCGCTTCCAGAGCCGCACGTCAAGTTCGATGGGGTCGTATGAAATCTCTTCTTTGCGCAAACGACAGACGATGGTTTGTTTAATTTATTCAAAGAATTGTACTACTTAAAGCGGGCTGAATTATAAATCTCCTTTTGTCCAGGCTGTGTTATATATGCTGAAATTTGTATTGAAAAAATCCGCAGGACCGGATTGAAAAGTTGGTCCTGCGGATGAAGTATCGAGTTACCTGACTACTTTCAGTTTGCCTTGCATGAGCGTGTAATGCCCTGGGAATGTGCAAACGTACTGGTAAGTGCCGGTTTGTTTTGGAGCAACGAAATAAATGGACTCTGATTTCTCAGGCTCTACGATGTTGCTGTGAAAAAGTACATCGCTGGTGCGCGGTACATAGTTCATTTCAGAGCCTTTCAAGCCCAGGTTCAAACCCGCTTCTCCAACTGCATTGGCAGTACCGGGCTTGGTAATTACCAGGTTATGCAGCATATCGTCATTATTATTGAAAACAATCCTGATTTTGGAACCGGCTTTCACCTGGATTTCCGAGATATCAAACTTCAAACCAGGAACAGTACCGATCGTAATGGTTTGATCGGGGCCACTGGTCCAGCTGGCAGGCATCTCTGTAACTCTCTTCGCGGAAGGTGCTGTATTAGCCGCAGTTTCCGACGCAGCTGCCATATGTGCGCTGTGATCAACAGCGGCCGCTTTGACAGTAGTTGTAAACTGGCTGGCCGCCACAGGGTTTCCTGATGCGATCTCGTTGAGCGTGTAATAGCCGGTAGCATGCAGCAGTGAGTTACCCTCTGCCGACTTGATTCCCTCCGCCTTGATCTCGTGGATATACCCCTTTCTGAGTACAGCAGGGTCTACAACCAGCCGCACGTGCAAGCCGTCTTCCGCAACAACAATCCCTTTAAAAGGAACTTCCTGTGTGTTAACGATCGGGCTGCCGTAAGTAGAGTGGTATTTGTAAGTAAAGCTGCTCAGTTTATAGGCATCCTGGTTGGCAGCCGCCGCTTTGTCAATCGGGCTCGTGAAGGTAATCTCGAATCCGTCCGGCATTGAACGCACTGTTTTCATTTCAAACGGCATTTTGCCTGTCCAGACCAGTCTCTGGATACCAAAGTTAGACTTCCCAGTCGCAGACCAACCGCGGCTCGTTTGTCCTACAAACAAAGAACCGTCCAGTCCCCATTCAAGGCGCAGGATACCTGACATAAAACCTTCGCGGAAAGGAAAAACAGTTCCTTGCCAAACGCCATTTACCTTTTCAAGATCCACGCGGGTAATGATACTGTGGCCCTGGTCGCCCACGAACATTTGCCCTGTGAACGGACCGAAGCTGCCATTTGTAACGTCTTCTTTGAAGTCCGAAGTAGAGATACCCAGGATCGTATGCGGGAACCATACTGCCGGCGGCTTGATACCTGGCACTTTCTTGGCCACGTCATACAGCGGCTCGCCTGTATTCGGGATATCTCTTGCGCTCAGCTTCACGGGAGAACCTTCTTCCTTGCTCCATTTCAAACCGGCAGGGTTACCTGCGAAATCACCTTTTTCCAGGTGCGTCATTCTTCCCGAGCCAACCCAGTCGCCCTGGTTTTCGGTATAGAAGATATCACCCTTGTAAGATCCGAAGCCGGAAGGAGAGCGGAGACCGGTAGCGTAGGGGGTAAGCTTGCCGTCTTCGCCCAATTTGAGCATCCAGCCGCGCCATTTGGACTGGCTTGCGCCACGCCCCACCCAGTCAAGGTTGAGCGTAACAAGCAGCTCGCCGTTCGGCATTGCCACCGGACCGTAGGAATACTGGTGATAGTTACCCGAAAGCGGCCATTTGGCAAATGAATCGTACACGTCGGCTACACCGTCGTTGTTGGTATCGGCCAGCCTGGTTACCTCGCCGCGTTGCGAGATCAGGAAATCCTTGCCGCGGTACAATAGTCCAAGCGGCTCGTGCAAGCCGGCCGCAAACCTGTTAAAGGAAGGTTTACCATCGCCTTTCAGGTACGGATTGCCGATCAGCCACACTTCTCCGCGGCGTGTTGAAGTAGCGAGCCGCCCGTCGGGCAATACCGCCATTCCGCCCACTTCCATTTGGATATTTTCAGGAATGGGGATTGTGATGATCCGGTAAAAATCATCCTCCTTATTCTGTTTGGATTGAGAATAGCTGGTAATGCAGCAGAAGGAGATCAGGGTTGTTAATAGTATATTTTTCATTTAAAAAGAATGCAGTTCAAAAGATTTTACCAAAACATGGAATAGCTGGTGGTACCCGAAACAGGAAGGATCAGTTCCTGCACTTCTCCCGCCGGTCTGATCGTCGGTTTGTATTTTTTGTCAAGCTGAACATAAAAGCGGTCATCGATCTGGTACAAACCTTTTTCGATTTCGACGATCTGCTTACCCGATGCAACCAGCGCGAACAACGGCGCGGCTGCATTGCCCTGAACCTGAAAAGTGCGGGAAAGTGAATTGCCACCCGAAACAAGCTGATCGGACACGGTTGCTGCACCCAGCGCATATCTGAACACAGGATAACCCTGTGCATTGATGTTATAACCCAGGTAGTTAATGTTTGAAGAATCAGGCCAGGTTGCATTGCTGTTTTCGAGAGAGGCCAGACTGCTGCGTCCGGACACGTGCACTTTGAGGCCCGCAGGAAATAGCAGCTGCGGTTCGCCGCGCTCGTACCACATTTCGGTAACATCCGCGAACTGTCCGCGCCACGCCTGGATCAATGCACCCCGGTTAAGGTCTACGGTGTAGTTCCAGCCGTCGGGGCTGCCTACCGAGATACAGTGTGTCCGTTTCATTTTTTCTCCGTCCAACTGAATGAAGGAGCGTACCATTTCCGGCCGCATATCGGGCGTTACGCTGATGTAAGGCTTGGGCTCAGGCTCTGGAAGCGACGATAATGTATGCAGATCGTAAGGTCTGATACCGGCCTTTTCAACTCTAAGCCCAAGTGCAGGCTGTCTCCATGGAAAGCGCGAGTAATGGAGTTTAAACTTGTGTTTTCCCTGTGTGAGGTTCACGGTACCCTGGTGCGTTTCCTGCGAAGTAGCTTCTCCGCTGGTGAGCACGCTTTTTCCATCGATTTCGATATCGAGCATCGGGCCGGAGTAAATGCTGGTAAAAATATAGTCGCCTGCCTCATTCACTTCCATATCACCTTCATAAACAAGGTGGAATTCGCGTATTCCGTTGGTTACTTCCTGGGTAAGTACGCCGGAGGTACCTTCATGGTCCAGCTTGCTGTACTCTTTGCTGTCCCATTTGTCTGAATACACTTTATAGTTCAGGCTGGTCAATGTCAGCGGCTTGCGGCTTGCGAGCAGCTGGTACCCAACATTCCTGAATGCGATCGTGCCTTTCGTCACTTCCATCGCAATGGACTGTCCCTCGGCAGGCGATTTGGAACTTGGAAGATAAATCGTTTCCAATACGGTCACTCCATTCAGCGAAAGTGAATTCAGCCTTGCAGAGCCAGCCAGGTTAGGCACAGATGCATCATAAGCCAGCTCGATCGTCTGCCACAAACCCGGCGCTTTCGCCGCGTTCTGGGTTGGAAACTGACCGACATAACCCGAAGTCTGTGTTCCCTGTCCTTTTTGCTTGCTGCTGTCTGAGAGCCGCACTTTCTGGCCACCGGGCAGGATCAGATTTCCTTCTGCGCCCGGGGATAGATTGAATTCTGCGTAAAAGCGAAGATCGTTTGCTTTCAGTTTAGTTACGATAGGCTTGCCTGGACTGCCGACCAGGATACCTTCGCCCGACTGGGTTTTGATCTTGGCCGAACCGGCGGGATGAATGGCAATGTTGCCCTGAACTGTCCAGTTGGGGCTGCCGGATTCAAATGCACTGAGGTCTTTGAGAGGCAGGGGAGTGTAATTTCCTTTTGTACCCTGGCCCACGACAACCGCCGGGCAAGCGAATAAAAGGAGAGAGACTTTCCGGAAAAAATGAAGCATCGGCTCTATTAAGTGTATTGTTTACAATTAAAAAGCGAAGTTCGCAAATTTTTCTTCTATTATACCCGGAAATATTAGGATTTATTTTTAGCCCTTGCGGGAATAATGCAAAGATGCGGCGGTATCTCACCAGGCTGATGCATCGCGCCCGACGTTTCCAAATGAAAGTTCAATCCCATTGAATATTCAGCTTGCATGAATGTCGCTAAAAGGCGGTATGTGCAATTAAAAACCAGGTGGATAAATGCATGGACATGAAACTTCATATCCTGCACCGAAGTAGAGCGACAGTTACTTCTGTGATACTTTATCATCCAATTCCATTAAATGCAGCTTCCCTGATTTGTTCGTATGCAAGCCGCGCGCGGTTGTGCTGATTTGTTGATGGTAAGTTAACAAATACTTAACGCCAAGTAGACGAGTATGCCGGAGTTTTGCATTTCAAAATTCCCCGCATATCAAACAGCTTTTTCAAACAAAAACAACGGAAACGTTTGCTTAGATGATTAAACAATTCTACTCTCATTTACTGCTTGATTTCGTCAGACGAAATAAGCAAGCGGGCTTTCTGCTCATGTTCGGGTTGCTTTCACAAGTAGCTGTCGCACAATCGGTCGTAACTGGCCAGGTAACTGCATCTGAGGATAATGCGCCCATTCCCGGTGTCAGTATCATAGTAAAAGGTACTACCAACGGAACGATTACCGACTCGGAAGGAAAGTACAAAATCGAAGTGCGTGAGAATGCGTCCGTTCTCACTTTTTCATTCCTCGGCTTTGCTACCCAGGAAGTTAACCTGAATGGGCGAAGCACCGTGGATGTTACTTTGGGTACCGACCTGAGGCAGCTTAGCGAGGTTGTCGTAACCGCTTTGGGTATCAAAAAAGACGTAAAACGCATCGGTGTCGCTATCCAGACAGTGGATGGTAACTCGGTGGTGAAAGCGCGTGAGCCGAATGCAATCAATGCACTTGCGGGTAAAGTAGCGGGATTGACGGTAGGTATCCAGTCGGAGCTGCTGCGCAAGCCAAATATCCAGCTGCGCGGTAATTCTGATGTGCTTTTCGTGGTGGACGGGGTACCTGTTAACTCCGATACCTGGAATGTGAGCCCGGATGATATCGATACTTATTCGGTTTTAAAGGGTGCTTCTGCCTCGGCACTTTACGGTTTTCGCGGAAAGAATGGTGCGATCCTGATCACCACCAAACGTGGCTCGAAAGATAAGCGCGGGTTTTCGGTTGATTTCAATTCATCGACAATGATGGACAACGGATTTTACGCGATCCCGAAAGTACAGGACGTATACGGTCCGGGTGACCACGGCCGCTATGCATTCGGCGATGGAAAGGGTGGCGGTTTGAACGATGGTGACTACGATGGAGGCTGGGGGCCCAAGTTTGAAGGTCAGCTGATCCCACAGTACGACAGTCCGGTGGACCCTGTAACCGGCAAGCGGCAGGGAACTCCGTGGGTAGCGCGCGGGAAAGACAACCTGAAACGCTTCCTGCAACCAGGTTTGCTTTCGACCAATAACATTTCGGTATCTGCTTCCGGTGAAAAGTACAACCTGCGTTTTTCAACTTCGCACACACACCAGAAAGGGATTGTGCCAAACACGAAGCTGAATATCACCAACTTTAACATGGTGGCGGATTACAATTTCTCCAAAAAGCTGAAATTTAATTCCTCATTGCAGTACAACCGGCAGTACACGCCCAACATTCCGGACGTAAACTACGGGCCCAACTCGATTATCTACAACATCGTACTGTGGGCAGGAGCTGACTGGGATGTTGACCAGATGCGCAACTACTGGCAGCCCGGGAAAGAAGGTGTGCAGCAGATCTACGCAGAGTACCAGCGTTACAACAATCCTTATTTCATGAGCTACGAGTGGCTGAGAGGTCACCAGAAATCGGATATCATCGGCCAGGCTGCCATGACTTACCAGTTCACCGATTTCCTGGAAGCTACATTCCGTTCACAAATCACAACCTGGAACTTGCTGCGCACCGAGAAAATGCCTTACTCGGCGGGTGCTTACGGACGTGACGAGCGCCGTGGTGATTACCGGGAGGACCGCCGTAACCTGTTTGAGAACAACACGGACATTCTCGTGAAGTTTGATAAGGACATTTTACCGGGATTGAATGCGAAAGTCTGGGCGGGCGGTAACATCAGAAGCTTTGAATACAACTCGGCTTACGGATCAACCAACTACCTGAACGTACCGGGCTTGTACAATTTCAGCAACTCCGCGAATCCGGTGAAAATTGAGAATTTTAATTCAGCCATGCGCGTTGCGTCAGCTTATTATTCTGCCGATTTTACCTTTAAAGATTACTTCACGCTGTCGACCACCGGTAGAATGGACAAATTGTCCACGCTGCCTTCGGGGAACAATACCTTCTTTTATCCGTCAGTTGCCGCATCCACAGTCGTATCGGATTACGTGCAGCTGCCCGAGGTGATCTCGTTCCTTAAACTGCGTGGTTCTTATGCGAATGTAAAAGACGGATTAACGATGTCGACGATTGGTACTACGGCCAACAATGTCAATCCCCTCGAATATGGCGATCAGTACAGATCACCTTATGACGGCCCTTCCTACCAGAATGCGGCGGTTTATTCAACGCCTTTTGCTTATAACAATACACCCGCAGCCTATTTTACAGACCAGCTGAACAACCCTGCGCTGGTACCCAATACTTCTTCTCAAACAGAAGTTGGCCTGGACTTGCGTATCATGAACAATCGCCTGGGATTTGACGTGACTTACTTTACTTCCAACGAAGGTCCGCGGATTTTTGCCCTGCCGATTTCAACAACTACCGGCTACAGCACGGCGCTGGTAAATGGTATCAAGACGAAGAAAACAGGCTGGGAAGCTTCCGTTACAGGATCTCCCGTGAAGACTGACGGCGGCTTTAACTGGGATGTTGTAGCCAATTATTCAACTTTCAAGGAAGTACTTACGGACATTTACCCTGGCCAGGATGCATTAAATACCTTCTTCCGTGTGGGTGACAGAATGGACAAGTACTATGGTCGTGCTTTCGCGAAAACTGCTGACGGGCAGATCATTAATGATGATTCAGGCCGACCGGTGTACTCGCCTGTAAACCAGTTTCTTGGTTATGTGAACCCGAAGTTTGTGTTGGGTATTAATAACAAATTCAACTACAAGAATGTCAATTTCAGCTTCCAGTTTGACGGGCGTTTTGGCGGTGTGATCTCTAACTACATCCAGAAACAAACCTTCCGCGGTGGTCGCCACATTGAACTGGTACAAGGCCAGCTGGGTGCATCGAGAGAAACGGATTACCAGGCATTTAAAAACAACACCGAGAACAAGACGTATGTAGGTCAGGGTGTGCAAGTTGAAGGCGGAACTGCATTGAATTTCGATGCTGACGGAAAGATCACGAACCTTTCGGAGCTGCGTTTCAAGCCGAATGCAACCGCACAAAACGTACAGGACTGGGTAAGCCGCTATTACAACAGCGATGAAGGTAACCTGATGAGCCGCTCTTTCGGGATGCTGCGCGAAGTGGTAATTGGCTATACTTTGCCGCAAAGCTGGCTGACAAGAAGCAAATTCATCCGCAATGCGTCGGTGTCACTGGTGGGGCGGAACCTGCTGTATTTCGCAGAGAAAAAGGACCTCGATCTGAACCAGTTTGTAGCAGGCGGCAGCTCCGATCTGCAAACGCCTTCTGTGCGCCGCTACGGTGTTAACGTGAGCTTGACTTTCTAAAATCCGACTGTTTAAACTGTCACTTGAAAATATTCAAAACAATGAAATTGAACATAAAACTTCTGGGATTAAGCGCCGTTTTCGCATTCACGCTTTCGTCGTGCGAAAGGAGCTTTGAGGATTTGGAAAAAGATCCGAACCGGCCCGTAACTGCCCCTGCTTCCCTCGTTTTGAAGGGAATTGAAATGGATATGTATAATAAGATTGGTACGCCTTTCAGCGACGAAATGCGCTGGAACCAGTTTTACGCGATTAATTATAATTATTACGGAAACAATGAGTATCAATGGTCTTCCTTCGAAAACCATTACCCTACGTTGAAGAATGTGATCAAAATGGAAGAGGAAGCTAAACGTGCCGGCGCTACCGACGCGAAAGTTTACTCGGCGATGGGCAAGTTTTTCCGGGCGTTTTTCTTTGATCAAATGTCTGTAAGGGCGGGTGATCTCCCGATGAGCGAGGCTTTGCTCGGGCTGGAAAATGTAACTCCTAAATACGATTCTCAAAAGGATGTTTACATGCAGATCCTGACCTGGCTTGACCAGTCGAATGCAGAAATGACAACGCTGATCGCTGCCGGAGATACCAAAGTAACGGGAGATTTTTACCTGAACGAGGACCTTAAAAAGTGGCAGAAAGTGGTAAACAGCTTCCGTCTGCGCGTTTTGATCCGTTTGAGTAAAAAAGAGAATGAGGCGGGGATGAATGTGAAATCACAGTTTGCGGATATCATTTCAAATCCAGCCAAATATCCTTTGATGGAAGGAATGGGAGATAACCTGGAATTCAAATTCAATACCTTCAATAAGTATCCTTCCAATCCCGACAACTTCGGTTTTGACGCGACCCGCCAGAATATGGCACAAACCTACGTGGGACTGCTGACAGCGCGCAAAGATCCGCGCGTGATGGTTACCACAGAGCCGGCAGGTGCCCAGTTGAAAGCCGGCAAGCAGCCTTCGGACTTCTCTGCATTCATCGCAGCGAGTTCAGGGGAGGATCTTTCGGATATGTCAAACAAAGCCGGAAAAGACAATGGACCGGGCTTTGCTCCGGGTGAATATTCGTTCCAGAGCCGGTCGCGCTACTATTCTAATTACACAGGCGAGAATGCATTCATTATCGGCTATCCTGAAATGTGCTTCAATATCGCGGAAGGTATTAATCGTGGCTGGGCAACTGGAAGTGCCGAAGACTGGTACAAAAAGGGAATCCAGGCTTCACAGGAATTTTATGGTGTAAAAACCGGCGCACTGACAATGACTTACTCCAAAACCGGCGGCCGCGCTGCCTCGGATTTCGCGAACTATACCATCAACTTCAATTTTGATGAATATTACGCACAGCCGCTCGTGAAGTACGCAGGCAACAATGTAGCGGGACTTGAACAGATCGTGACGCAGAAGTACCTCGCATTCTTCATGAATTCGGGCATGGAGGCTTATTTCAATTACCGCCGCACGGGCTTTCCGAAGTTTATGACGGGAGTAGGTACAGGTAACTCAGGCCGCATTGCAGTGCGCTGGCAGTATCCGCTGTCTGAACGTACTACGAATGAGGCAAACTATAATGCTTCCGTTCAAAGCCAGTTTGCTGGTAAGGACGATATCAATCAGCAGATTTGGTTGTCGAAATAAGCTTTTGACTTACCTGCATTTTCAACAAAAGCGGGCTGCCTCAACTTATCTGAGGCAGCCCGCTTTTGTTTATTGTGACAACTCAATGTGCTTCCAGCCAGTTGGCGCCGACACCTATTCCGGTTTCCATTCTCACGCTCATCGGAATTGCATTCCGCATCAGGTCGTCTACTTTTTCTTTCAGCAATGAAATCTCGTCCCTGTGCGCGTCGAAAACAAGTTCGTCATGCACCTGCAGGATCATCCGGGATTTCAGTTGCTCTTTTTGCATCCAGTCATGAATATTGATCATCGCCACTTTGATCATATCCGCCGCTGAGCCCTGAATAGGTGCATTGATCGCATTTCGTTCTGCGTAGCCGCGGTTGGTCTGGTTACCTGAGATAATATCCGGCAGGTACCTTCGCCGCCCGAGGATCGTCTCCACATATTTCTTCTCGCGTGCTTCATTTACGACGCGGTCCATATAGCCTTTCACAGCCGGGAATTCTTCGAAATAAGCGCGGATAATCTCACTCGCTTCGCCACGCGCGATACCTAGCCGCTGAGCGAGTCCAAATGCAGATATACCGTATATAATACCGAAGTTCACCATTTTCGATTTACGCCGCATATCCGAAGTAACGTCTTCCAGATCAACCTTGAACACTTTGCTGGCTGTTGTCGAGTGAATATCGCGGCCCTGGTTGAAGGCTTCCGTCATACTGCTGTCCTGGCTGAATGCGGCCATAATGCGCAGCTCGATCTGCGAATAATCGGCAGAGAGAATCTGGAATTCCTCTGTATCGGGCACAAATGCCTTCCGGATCTCGCGCCCGCGTGGCGTTCTGATCGGGATGTTCTGCAGGTTTGGGTTCGTTGAACTCAAACGTCCGGTAGCCGCTACCGCCTGGTTGTACGAGGTATGAATGCGGCCGCTTTTTTTGCTGACCAGCAGCGGAAGTGCATCCACATAGGTCGATTTCAGCTTTTGAAGCTCGCGGTAGTCCAGGATCTTGCGCGCGATGACGTGGTTGTTTTCGAGGTCTGACAAGATATCCTCTCCGGTTGCATACTGGCCCGTCTTGGTCTTTTTAGGTTTCTCGATCAGTTTCATTTTTTCGAATAAAACCTCACCCAGCTGCTTTGGGGAGCTGATATTGAAAGACTGTCCGGCCGCTTCGTAGATTTCCGACTCCGTTACGCGCAGGTCTGATTCCAGCACAGCCGACATTTCCCGCAGTGCATTGATATCAAGCCGCACGCCGGTACTTTCCATAGAAGCGAGCACTTTCGTCAGCGGCATTTCGACTTCGTAATACAGCTTTGAAGCATTTACTTTCGGCAGCTCACGCGAAAAGATCTCGTTCAGCTGCAAAGTAATATCCGCATCTTCACCGGCATACTGCGTGATTTCAGGAATAGCTACATCGCGCATTGTCCCTTGTTTCACACCCTTTTTGCCGATCAGGGAAGTAATGGACACGGGATCGTAGTTGAGGTAAGATGCGGCCAGGATGTCCATTCCGTGGCGTTTATCGGGTTCGAGGATGTAATGCGCGAGCATCGTGTCGCTCAATTTTCCTTTTACCTCGATACCATAATTTTTCAGGATCAGCAGATCATATTTGACATTCTGTCCGATCTTTTCAATGTTTTCATTTTCAAAAACCCCTCTGAAATACTCGACGATTTCCTGTGCCTGCGTGCGATCGGCTGGTACGGGCACGTAAAATGCTTCGCCGGCGAGGTACGAGAATGACAAGCCAACCAGTTCTGCGTGGATCGTTTCCAGCGAAGTGGTTTCGGTATCAAAACAGAATGCATCCTGCAGGTTGAGGTAATAAGCCAGACTTTTCATGAGCTCAGGCGTGTCCACTGTGTGGTACCTGTGGAAAGTATTGTCGATCGTGCGCCGCGTTGTCGGTATTCTCAGGTCTTCGTAGGCTTGTGCCGGCGCATCGTCGTCGGCAATGCCTTCGCTGAGGATCGCGGGTTGCTTGCCCACTTCTTCCGTCGGATTTCCAAAGAGGTCGAGCTGGCCTTTCTGGCTTTTTGCAACCGGGCGGGTTACCTGCGTGGTCTGTATCGGGTGTCCGATTCCCAGTACGCGCTGTTTAAGGGTTTTAAATTCTAGTTCGTCAAACAGCTCCACGATCTGGTCTGCATTGGCGGGGCACACGGTCAGGTCTTCTGCGTCAAAAGGTACAGGCACCTTGATATCGATCGTGGCCAGCTGCTTGCTTAAAACAGCCTTGTCAAAATTTTCCCTGATCTTTTCCCCGAGCTTTCCTTTGATCTCATCTGCATGCGTGATCAGGTTCTCGATGGTATCGTACTCAGAAATCAGTTTCTGGGCCGTCTTTTCACCTACGCCCGGCACACCGGGAATGTTGTCGACCGCATCGCCCATTAACCCGAGTATGTCGATCACCTGGTCAATGCGCTGGATCTGCCAGCGTTCCAGGATTTCGTTCACTCCGAGTACCTCCGCACTTTTACCAAGAAAGGCGGGTTTGTAAATGTGAACGTGTTCTTCCACCAGCTGACCGTAGTCTTTGTCGGGTGTCATCATGAAAACCTCGAAGCCTGCAATGGAAGCTTCCTTGGCGATGGTACCTATGATATCATCGGCCTCGTAACCATCCAGTTCCAGTATGGGGATACACATTGCTTTAAGCAGGCGTTTCACGAGCGGGATAGCCACGGTAATGTCTTCGGGCTGCTCCTGCCGCTGCGCCTTGTAAGCTTCAAACTGAATGTGGCGGAATGTAGGTGCCGCAGTATCGAATGCGACGCCGATGTGTGTGGGCTTTTCTTTTTGCAGTACTTCCAGCAGTGTATTTGTAAATCCAAACACGGCACTGGTGTTTAAACCTTTCGATGTAATCCTCGGCGCTTTGATGAATGCAAAGTGTGCACGGTATATCAACGCCATTGCGTCGAGCAGAAAGAGTTTATGAACGGGTTTATCCATGAGGTAAGTCTTGTTACAAGACTCAAATATAACGTAAGTCGAACGACCGACAGGGATAACGAAGGTATTTTTGTAGCTTGCTGATTCAGAAGCGCATACGGTTTTGTTCTTTTTAAATGTTATAATAGTTACGTTAGTATTGAATTTACGATAAGTATTAAAAGTATGTTACATTCAATAAATATCGTAAATCTGTAAGAGTATTAAATGTATTTATAGTTTTAAAATAATGATAACTAGAAGATTACTAACCTATTTTATATATGACAAACCTATTTAAAGTACCTATAATATAAATCATTTGAAAAGCTGAATAAGTATTTCACATATAATACATTTTAAACATTTAATAATACATCTGATAATGAGAATTATTTTACTCCTGTTAACTGTTATCGTTTTTTCATGTAATCAAAACAAGAAATTGGACAGAAAAGCATATCAATGGCCGGACGTGAAAGCGCCCGTAGCAGAGAAGAAAGACCATGAAACCGGAATGCATGGCGACAAAAGGAATGATGAATATTACTGGATGGCGGACTACTTCAGTAACGGTCCCGACAGCAACAAAGTGGTAGAATACCTCGAAGCGGAGAATGCATATGCAGACACGCTGATGGCTGGAACGAAGAAATTCCAGGAGGATTTGTTTTCGGAAATGAAGGGCAGGATCAAAGAGAAGGATGAATCCGTGCCCGTTTTCACAAACGGATATTGGTATTACACGAGGAGTGAGGAAGGGAAACAATATTTTAAATACTGCCGCAGGAAAGGTACGCTGGAAGCTCCTGAGGAAATACTTCTTGATGTAGATCAGCTCGCCGAGGGACATAATTACTATTCTGCGGATGGTTTCAGTGTAAGTCCGGACAACAAGCTGCTGGCTTATGGTGTGGACACTGTCTCGCGACGGGAGTATACCATGTTTGTCAAAAATCTGGAAACAGGAAAGGATTTCGCTGACGCCATTCCGCGCACTGATCCCGGATATGAATGGGGAAATGACAATAAAACGCTTTTTTATACCTCTAAAAATGCGAAAACGCTGCTTAGCGAGAAGATCAAACGTCACACTTTGGGTACCGACGCGAAGAAGGATGTGGTTGTTTATGCAGAAAAGGACAAAAGCAATTACATAGGAGTAGGCAAAACCAAGTCGGAGAAATACATTGTAATCGGTTCTTCGGCCACCATGTCGTCGGAGTACCGCATTCTCGATGCGGATCAGCCTGAGGGTGAATTCCACGTTTTTCAGCCGAGAATGAAGGATGTGCTGTACGAGATTGATCACCATGAAGACAAGTTCCTGATCGTTACCAACAAGGATGCACTCAATTTCCGGTTAATGGAGACGCCGGTTTCGAACACAGGCGTAGAAAACTGGAAGGAAGTAATTGGGAACAGAAATGATGTGCTGCTTGAAAATATTGAGGTTTTCAGGAATTTTCTGGTCGTAAGTGAGCGCAAGAACGGTTTGCTGCAGATCAGGGTACGCGATCTGAGAAACAATTCGGAGCACTACGTTGACTTCGGCGAGGCGGCGTATACCGCGCATCCTTCCGGAAATCCCGAGTACGACACTAAAAACCTGCGTTACACTTATACCTCGCTCACAACGCCAGGCTCGGTTTACGACTACGATATGGAGTCGAAGAAGAAGGAATTGAAGAAGCGCCAGGAAGTGGTGGGCGGATACAATCCCGAAGAGTATGTAACAGAAAGGCTCTATGCAAATTCCCGCGACGGAGTCCGCATTCCGATATCCATTGTTTATAAAAAGAAAACGGGCAGAAGTCCGCAAACACCGCTTTTACTCTACGCTTACGGTTCGTACGGTTACAGTACGGATGCAAGTTTCAGCAGCACAAGATTGAGCCTGCTCGACAGGGGTTTCGTGTTCGCCATTGCACATATCCGCGGCGGACAGGAAATGGGGCGGCAGTGGTATGAAGACGGGAAAATGTTTAAAAAGAAGAATACATTCAACGATTTCATCGATTGTGCCGAATACCTGATCGAACAGAACTATACGTCAACGCGGCACCTGTACGCGATGGGGGGAAGTGCTGGCGGATTGCTGATGGGCGCCGTCTCCAACCTGCGGCCTGATCTCTGGAACGGGATTATCTCGGTGGTACCGTTTGTGGATGTGGTTACAACCATGCTGGACGAAAGCATTCCATTGACGACAAACGAGTTTGATGAATGGGGTAACCCAAAGAACAAGGAATCTTACACGTACATGAAATCCTATTCGCCTTATGATAATGTGGCGAAAAAGGCTTATCCGAATATGCTGGTGATGACGGGCCTGCACGACAGTCAGGTGCAATATTTCGAGCCCGCCAAATGGGTAGCCCGCCTGCGGACGCACAAAACGGATAAAAATGTATTAATCCTGAAAACCAATATGGACGCAGGCCACGGCGGAGCTTCAGGCCGCTTCGACTATCTCAAAGAAATCGCATTACAATACGCATTTATGTTCGCGCTGGAAGGGATTGAGAAGTAGGTGGAGAGCCTGTCGGCTGTCGGCCGTCGAACATAGATCTTGATCAAAAAAGCCAGGCGCCGAACGGCAACCTGGCTTTTCACAATCCCATAGGGATGAAACCTCGGTAGAAATCCCGTAGGGATGTAACGTTTGTGATGTTGTTGCATGCCTAATGGCATTTGCGTTCTGTTACACCGATATTGCATGTCTACCGATGTTGTATGCCTGACGGCATTTGGGCTTTGTTTTGCCTATCGCCGATTGCCTTTACAATGCTCCGATTGCTTGTTCGATATCTGCTTTGATGTCGTCTATGTGCTCGATACCTACCGAGATACGCAGCTGGGTAGGGTGTACACCTGCTGAAATCTGCTCCTCGGGTGAGAGCTGCGAATGCGTGGTCGACGCCGGGTGAATGATAAGCGTTTTTGCGTCGCCTACATTGGCCAGGTTACTGATCAGTTTCAGGTTATCTACAAACTTCTCGGCCTGGCTTTTTTCTCCTTTCAGCGCGAACGATAAAACGCCTCCGAAACCTCTTGTCAGGTACTTTTTAGCCAGCGCATTGTACTTGTTGCCTTCCAGTCCGATGTAGTTGACGCTTTCCACCGCAGGATGCTGTTCCAGCCACTGCGCGAGTTTCAATGCATTCTCGCCGATACGCTCCACGCGGAGGGACAATGTTTCCAGACCTTGCAGGAACAAGAATGAGTTAAATGGAGATAGTGACGGACCCCAGTCGCGCAAACCTTCCACGCGTGCGCGGATGATAAACTGGATGTTGCCAAACGGACCGCCGATTCCAAATACATCGTTGAGCACCAGTCCGTGGTAGCTTGGTGAAGGTTCAGTAAACTGCGGGTATTTACCGTTGCCCCAATTGTAGGTACCAGCGTCGACAATCACGCCACCGATAGATGTTCCATGTCCACCGATCCATTTGGTTGCAGATTGTACAACTACGTGAGCACCATGTTTGATAGGCTGGAAAATAGCCCCGGCAGCACCGAAGGTGTTGTCCACGATCAATGGAAGATCATATTTGTTGGCCAATGCGGCAAATGCCTCGAAATCGGGAACGCTGTAACTTGGGTTTCCGATTGTTTCGAGATAGATGAACTTGGTTTTATCATCGATGAGCTTTTCAAAGCTGCTCACATCGTCTCCATCAGCGAACCTTGCTTCAACGCCGATATTCCTGAATGAATTTTTGAACTGGTTATAAGAACCGCCGTACAGAAATGAAGTAGTGACGAAGTTATCTCCGACAGTCGTAATGTTATTAATCGCCAAAAACTGCGCTGAATGCCCGGATGCAGTAGCCAATGCGGCAACACCGCCTTCCAGAGCAGCCACTCTTTTCTCAAAAACATCGTTGGTCGGATTCATGATCCGGGTGTAGATGTTTCCGAATTCCTTTAATGCAAAGAGGTTTGCCGCATGTTCGGCATTGTTGAAAACGTAGGATGTAGTCTGGTAAAGAGGTACCGCACGTGAGTTGGTTACAGGGTCTGGTTCCTGGCCTGCGTGTAGCTGCAAGGTCTCAAATTTCATATTTTAATACGTTTTATGTGGATTAAACCCAAATGTATTAAAATAACGATACAACTATACTGGTTTGGTAGTCTTTTGTTTGCGGGATAATAAATTGGATAATTCCGCTTCAATTTACCCCGCGCAGGTTCAGCAGGCTTGTCAGGTTATTAATCAGTGCACGCAGCATATCTAACGTTTGAATATCAGTGACGTAGCCTTGTTCTATTTTGCCCTTGATGTTGGGAATGGCAGCTGAGGAGTGATCGTTCCGCAAAGTGCCTAGCGCCGCCAGTGTAAGCAGGAGGGAAGCAAGCGCCTTATCGCCGCCCGTATTCAATGGCGACGCGCTGATTGCAGCAACCGGTTTGGCATTGAATTCACCCGTCCCAACCGTCCAGTCTAATGCATTCTTCAAAGTTCCAGGCAGCCCGAATGCGTATTCAGGAGTGGAGAAAATAACTGCGTCGGCCTGCGCGACGGCTAACTTAAATCTGGCGACAGCCTCATTGTCTTCCAGCCCCGGACTAAAATGCGGGATCAGGTCCAGGCCCTGAAAGACAGTGAGTGTCGCATTGGCAGGCAGCAATGTTTTGCATGTATTCAGGATAATGGTGTTTGTTGAATCGGTACGAAGGCTTCCTGAAATCCCGAGAATTTTAATTTGTTCCATGATACAAGTTAGCGCATTTCAGGATACAAATCTACCAGCAAGTGATCGTCACTTAGCCATTACATTGTAGAAGTTGTAGTCTGTCATCGGCGCATCGGTGAAACCAAGATTTCGCCCCATGGTCACAATCTGTCCGCGGTGGTAAGTGCTGTGGTTCATGCATTGCATAATGTATTCAAACTTGGGAAAGTTGCATTCGAACCACGGATTTACAACAAGTGTTTCCTCCGACAAATCTTCCGGCGACAATGTCTCAACGTATTCTGCAAGCTCCTGAGATTGGGCCATAACAAAGGAAAAAGTTTCGTCCAGGTCTCCATCGAAATCCTGGCCGCTGTAATCAGCATCCGGATTGATCACCGACAGCCAGTATCGCTGTGTTTCAACGATATGAATGAGCGTTTCACGGATCGTCGGAAAGCTTGAAAGTGCCTCTCTTTCAACAACTTCACCTGGTTTTGTTTTTAACCAGTTGATCAATGTACAGTTTGCCCAGTGGTTGTAATCCGCGTAATTCTGCATCAGATAAGCCAGACTGGATTCGATTGCGGGAGTTGCAGTGAGTTGTGACATTTTAGCTGTTGTTTTGGTTTATGACAAAGTAAACCCAGTCAGATGACAACAGTATGTCAGCAGCTTCGACGTTAATCGAGGTTTTCTGAAATCTTCGCTACAAGGCCCCTGATCGTGTTTTTTAAAGATACCGGTTCTAAAATCCGTGCATTCGGCGCGATCATCAGGTACCATCTGGCGAAACCTTCAAGAGTAGGAGTGAGGAAGCTCATTTCGACTTCATCATCCTTGATTGTTTCGGAGACAAATCCGTAGTACGCGCGTTGTTCACGAATGTACCGCGCGATCTTTCTGTCCATTCTGATCCGCACCAGCCGGAGATCGGCGTGGTTGTAGGTTTCTTCGAGGAAGTCTTTCAGCGGCGCGTGCTTGTGTTCGAAAGAGCGGTCGGTCAGTTCGCAGTTCAGAATGCGGTCGGAGCGAAAATTGCGGTAATCGTTGCGAAGGTGGCAGTAGGCAATGGTGTACCAGTAGCTATTTTCGTGATATACCCCAACCGGTTCCACGATCCTCTCCATCGGGTCGTCGCTGTTGATCGCATTGTAGTTAATCCTGGCAATCTTCTTTTCCGAGATACTTTTCAGAAGTACGTCGAGGGTGTTGCTGTTAGGCTTGTGAAAAGCGTGGTGGTTTTTACGGACTTCAATGTGGTTTTCCAAGTTTTCCACCATTGATTTGTCACTGCTCCGCAGTACAGCTTTCACTTTAAACATAGCCGACTGGTACTGCGATTGTGTCGAGAAATCGGTAAACTTCTCCATCAGCTTCTCGGCAGTGATGAAAGTCCGCGCCTCTTCCTTGGTAAACATAACGGGAGGCAGGCGATAGCCGTCCATAATGGAATAACCGACACCTGCCTCGCCTATAATCGGTACGCCCGCTTCTGCAAGCGAATTGATATCCCGGTAAACTGTCCTGAGGCTGATCTCAAAGCGCTCGGCCAAATCCTGCGCCTTGACGATTTTGCGGGATTGAAGCTGTATCAAAATGGCAGTAATGCGGTCAAAGCGGTTCATTTGCGTCGGTAAGAAGAGATCAGACGCAAAGATGCTTAAACTACCGCTTCTCTCAAATTAAATGCTTCCGAAATCAGTTCGAATGAACGCAGCCTGTTTTCAGCACTGTCCGCCATTGTAGAAATGATGATTTCATCCACTTCAAATTCATTAGCCAGCCTGGTCAGCTGCTCTTTCACATCCTCTTTGGTACCCGAAATGAGTCGGCCGCTGTTGTATTTGATACGCTCCAATTCGCCGGCAGTAAAACGGTAATTCTTCACTGTTTCCGGATCAGGGAACGGGCCAAACTTGCCTTTCTCAAACTCAATCAGAACGTAATCCATCATTTTGCGCATTTCTGCGGCTTTTTCCTCGGTTTCTCCGCACAATACGAATACCGAAAGCAATGCATGTGGCTCCGGATATTGGTCCGACGGGCGGAAGTTACGTCTGTAAGTTTCCACCACATCCGGTCTGACGAAGCCATTGATAAACTTCGCTACTGCGAGACCAAGACCGAATCTTGCCGCAATGTTGCTGCTGCCTCCGCTTGAACTCAGTATCCATTGCATCGGAATGGTTTCGGATTGGGGTGTTGCGTAAGTAAAGCCGCGCTCCGTACCGGCTGTATCCCGGAAAAAATGCTGTAAATGCTCCAACTGCCGCAGGTAACTGCTTTCGCTGAAATCGTTTGAAGGGTTCAGGATAGACGAAGTGATCCTGTCTGTACCAGGCGCCCTGCCCATTCCCAGGTCAATGCGACCAGGAAAAAGTGTTTCCAACATACGGAAATTCTCGGCTACCTTCAATGCGCTGTGGTTTGGAAGCATGATCCCGCCCGAGCCGATCCGTATGTGTTTGGTTGCGTCGGCAAGCTTCACCATCAATACTTCTGGTGTGGATCCTGCAATGAAAGTAGAATTGTGGTGTTCAGACACCCAGAAACGGCTGTATCCCAGTTCTTCGGCTACTTTGGCTGTCTCAATGGTTTCCTGAATAGCCTGCTGGACCGTGGTGCCGGCTCTTACAACCGATTGGTCCAATACTCCCAGTTTTATATTGCTCATTATGTAGTTCTGTTTATTTCAGAACAGCATAAATGTGCATTCCTTTCATTTTTGGATAGAAAACGGACTATACTTCGGGAAAGTAGGGGAGTTACAATGCTTCTTTGAGGGCGCGTTTCCAATAGGTGGAGCGGCCGAGTAATGGAAAACCGATATAGCTGCGTATTTCGAGTAGGTCGTTTTTCAGACGCAGAATACAGTTATAAGTTTTGCCGCTCTGAGGGTCGTACATTTTACCATTATCCCAGATGCCGTCGCTGTAAACGAAATCTTGCAGCAAATTCACATTGTGTAGTTCACGGGTGCGCAAATTCGTTTCTCTGTTCTGTACATCTTTCCGGGAAGTGGTACCATCTGCCTCAAAAAGATCAACCGACCACACCAGCTTGCCGAAGTATACCTGGCCGGTTTTGTAGATCTCGATCCGGCTGTCTTTCTCTTCACTGATCCAGTCTCCCAATATCTTGTCTGCAGTGCTTACCTGCGCGTTTGACAAGAAGGAAACAAAGACAAAAAATATTGTAAAAATGATTCTGTACATCTACGGAACGATTATGATCATGGCTTAAATGAAGAAAACGGTCTTCAAAATATTCAAGATTTACAAAGCAGGCAGGAACACTGTTAAATTACTGTGAATAACTGCAAACCATGTTTATAGCGTTTAAACGTTATATTCTATCAATGGTTTTTAAACTAACAACGTAAGATCATCGACTTACCACTGTTAGCTGAATTTTTACTATAACAAGCATCGTAGATAAGTACCAACTCGTGACTGAAATGGTGAACCAATATACAACACTTTCTCATTCACGCAATACATCATTTTTCTAAGATGCTGCATTGTGTCGCCAAAGCACACTTCGAGAAAGTTGATAGCGGATATTGCGCTATATAGAATTACTTCTAAATTTGTTCATATAACACAATTCCATTCTCCAATATCAATATCTTCATATCGTGACTTTAATTCCCGCACCCATTCCTGCAAATGAAATGGAACGATTGCTGGGCCTTTCGGATCTGGACATCGATTACAGCGATCAACAAAATACATTCAAAGATCTTGCCAAGCTTGCGGCGAAAGTCACTGGTACAAAAATCTCCCTTGTTAACCTCATCGATTCACTTACGCAGTGGACCATATCCAATCACGGGCTGGATATCGATCAGATGTTGCGGGAAGAATCTGTTTGCCAGTACACCATTATGGCAGATGAGTTTTTTGAAGTTCCCGACCTTTCAGCCGACGAGCGTTTCAAGGACAGAACCTATGTAACAGGCGATCCTAATATCCGGTATTATTATGGCGTGCCGCTCAAAACCAGCAGCGGCGTAAATATTGGCGCTTTGTGTGTGATGGACCAGCAGCGTGTTACACTGGATCCTGAGAAAATTGAGCTGCTGAAAATCATTGCGGATGAAATCGTTAGCCGGCTGCGAACTGCAAGGCTGATGGAAAATCTGAAAGCAAAGCTTACCGAGGCAAAACAGGCACAGAAGAAGGTTGCGCACGATATCCGCGGTCCGCTGGGCGGCATTGTAGGTCTTGCGCAGATTATCCGCGACCAGGGCGAAAGCAACCAAATGGATGAGGTGCTGGAATTTATTAATCTGATCCACAGAAGCGGGAACTCCATACTCGATCTTGCGGCGGAGATCCTGGAAACACATAGGGAAAAGCGGCTGCCTACGGCGCCAGGAGCCGCCGACAGCAGCCTGTTTGATCTTAATGTCTTTAAGGATAAGCTCGAAAAGCTTTACGGTCCGCAGGCGCGACACAAGCAGATCAATTTTGCGGTAAACATTACCCCATCAACTGCAAACATCTCATTTTCAAAGAACAAGCTGCTTCAAATTACAGGTAACCTGATATCCAATTCGATTAAATTTACTCCTACGGGGGCCAAAGTAACTGTGAATCTCAGCTTGTTGCTGCATTTGGACCGTCCTACATTGCAGGTCATCGTAAGCGATGAAGGTGTGGGCATGACGCAGGAAAATATCGAAGCGATCTTGTCTGGCCAGGCTTCGTCCACGGATGGTACCAACGGTGAGCAAGGCTATGGATTCGGACTGGCGCTGGTGAAACATCTGGTATCCTCGCTGGATGGTGAGCTGGATATCCGCTCGGAGATTGGTAAGGGTACTTCTTTTATCATTGATTTGCCTCAGAAATTATACTAATCCTTCCGATTTCAGAAGATCGGTGCTATCCCGATCAAAGAATTGGCAGGTTGATGAACGTGCGTTAAGCGTATTTAACGAAATTGCGCTGCTTCCGGCACTTTGGAGGCAGCGCAATTTTTATTTGATACCTAAAAAAATACATTTTGAAGATACATCGTGGACTGGTCACAGCTGTTGTTGAGGGCTTGCAGCAGATTTTTATCAGGAACAGGCAAGCTGATCAGGTTGTGGAGCAGCTTTTAAAGTCGAACAAAAAGTGGGGCGCGCGCGACAGGTCCTTTATCGCCGAGCATATTTATGAGATTGTGCGCTGGTGGCGGCTTGTGAAGTATGCGGCTAACATTGAAGCAGTAACAGAAACACCTGAATTCTGGAAAATTGTTGGCGCCTGGTTGCTGATCAAGCCTGTGCATTTGCATTCCGGAGAATCTAATGAACTTCCTGACTGGCCAGAATTTCAGTATTTTACGGCAGATCAGATTCTTGAAAGATATAAAGAAGGTCTCAATGTCAGAAAGATAGCACAATCTATCCCTGACTGGCTTGACGAGCGGGGTTTGAAGGAACTGGGTGCGCAGTGGGAAACGGAGTTGCATGCATTGAACCAGCCGGCACCTCTATTTTTGCGTGCAAACACTTTGAAAACTACTGCTGAGGATTTCAGAGCATTATTTGGCGCAGAACATGCGGCGCTTGTCAATGGTGTTCCCGATGCTGTTCTGATTAATAAACGTCAGAATATATTAGGCAGCGAGGCTTTCAAGAGCGGATTGGTGGAAGTACAGGACGCAGGTTCGCAGCTGATCGCGCCTTATCTCAATGTTAAACCGGGTCTTTCGGTGATTGACGCATGCGCCGGCGCTGGCGGGAAAAGTCTGCACCTGGCTGCATTGATGCAGAATCAGGGCTCTATCTTATCCATGGACATTATTCAGCCTAAGCTCACTGAGCTAAAAAGGCGTGCCGACCGGAATGGGGTAACTATCCTGGAAACGATGCTGATCCAGTCGGACGAGGATATATTAAAGCTTTCGGAAACCACAGACCGACTGTTGCTGGATGTACCTTGTTCAGGGCTGGGTGTGTTGAAGCGCAATCCCGATTCGAAATGGAAGTTGAAGCCCGATTTTCTGGAAAATATCATTAAGGTTCAATGGAACATTCTGAGTACATACAGCCGCATGGTGAAGAAGGGCGGCAAGATGGTGTATGCGACTTGCAGTTTGCTTCCTTCGGAGTCTGAAAAGCAGGTGCAGCGGTTTGTGAAGGAGCAGGGGAAAGAATGGGAATTGCTATCCGAACACAGAACATCGCCTGCCCGGGACGGTTTTGACGGCTTCTATATGGCGCTGCTGCAACGCAAAAGCTGACCAGTCGGCATGGTTTTTTCCCTGTGATGTTCAATCATCAAACAAAATAACCATGGATTTCCTAACAAGTTATGCGTCGCCTGATATTACCAATGAAATGCCGGACAAACAGCCACCCTGGCCAGACCAGCCTTCACCTGACGAGCCGGGGCCATTGAATCCTTCGCCAAATGCGCCGGGCGCTGATGCACCGGAAGTAAGTACAGGTTCAAGAATGGACGATGATATTCCTGCTCAGGACATTGACGAAGAAGATGTCGGTGAAATTGAGTCTGAAAATCCATAAGTGAAATAGCTATTTTTCCTTTTTGCCGAGCCACATCAATGCATTGATTACGAATTCGTTCTGCGTTTCGTTCTCAAACGTAAGGGACAGATCCTTGTTTGTCTTGTTTTCGTAATCAATGTCATTGTGGCCCATATTCATGTAAATCATCCTATACTTCTTGTTCGACCAGGCTACCGGATAGTATCCGCTTTGCCAGATTTCATGCTGCTTTGGCCCCGTCCCCAGCGGAAAGCTACTCGGATCTATGGACAACAGTATCTCGATATCCGGATTGGTTTTCAGATCATTTTCCCACCTGTACCATTCATTTGGCGCCGATTTAAATACTTTTGGTAATTTCTTTGCAGCCGGACTTTTCTTGCTCTCTACTTTCAGGAATGCAGCGGTAGGCCGCCAGGTGTTGCTTTTGTACTGACCAGATCCGAGAAATTCGTTGTGGTACCAATCCCAGTTTTGCGGGTAGGCGGAGGGAGTTAAGGCAAAACCTGAGAAGTGAAAACCCAGCCACGCGCCTCCATTCTTGATATACTTCTCAAAAGCTGCTCGCTGTTCCGGTTTTTCGGGTCGTGTATCCAGGAAAATGACCACTTCATAATTTGCCAGAAAAGCCTCATTCATGTTATCCCAGTTACTTGTTGAATCGTAGCTGAATCCCATTTTTTTGCCAGCTTCTGGAAAAAACCTGTGCGCTTCTTTTGCAAAACTGATATGTGCCTGATCGTTTTTCCCTGTAAAGAAGGCGATTGTCTTGAAACGTTTAGGCTGCTGCGCGAATGTTGCGGAGATGGCCGCAATAGAAACCAGCACAAGGATTTGTAAAACGAATGTGGCTGTCGGGCGGATTTGCATTGAAATGACGGGTTTAGCGCGTATTTGTTTTTAAAGCTACAAAAACCCGTTTTATTTGTCATTAACAAAGCTTTTACCAAATGAATTATACACTTATCGCCCAGCAGGCGAGCATTGCTGAGAAACAGGTTAGAAGTACTATCCAGCTTTTTGAAGAAGGCGCTACGCTGCCTTTTATTGCCAGGTACAGGAAAGAAGCAACAGGCGGGCTGGACGAAGTGCAGATCGGGGCGATACGTGAGCTGTGGCAAAAGCAACTGGACGTTGAAAAACGCCGGGAAGCGATCCTTAAAAGTATTGAGGAACAGGGTAAGCTGACGCCCGAACTCCGCAGGAAAATTGAAGGTGTTTTTACACTTACCGAGCTGGAAGACATTTACTTACCATATAAGCAAAAAAGAAAAACACGCGCCATTGCGGCTATCGAGAAAGGGCTTGAACCACTCGCACAGGCAATTTTTTCAGGTAAGGAAAATGATCCGGAAGGAAGAGCGGGCGCATTTCTGAATGATCAGGTAGGTACTGTGGCCGACGCTTTGCAGGGTGCGCGTGATATTATGGCTGAATGGATCAATGAAAACCAGGATGCCAGGGCCAGGGTCCGGCAGGTTTTTCAGAGGGGTGCTGTAATTACCTCAAGGGTTAAAAAGAAGAAAGAAGAAGAGGGTGTCAAATACCGCGACTATTTCGATTTCAGTGAGCCGCTTTCTCGCATTCCGTCGCACAGACTGCTTGCGATCCGTCGTGGCGAGGAGGAAGGTATATTAAATGTAGATATTTCGCCGGACGAGGACCAGGCGCTCGAAACATTGGACCGGCTCTTCCTGAGAGGTTCTTCATTGTGTAAAGACCAGATTGAAGCCGCGATTTCGGATAGTTATAAAAGATTGCTGAAACCTTCCATTGAGACTGAGTTCAGTAATTTGTCTAAGGAAAAAGCCGATGTAGCCGCCATTCAGGTATTTACTGAAAACCTCAGGCAACTGCTGCTCGCGGCTCCGCTCGGACAGAAGAATGTACTCGCGATCGACCCGGGCTATCGCACAGGCTGCAAAGTGGTGGTGCTGGATCACCAGGGAAACCTGCTGACAGACCAGGTAATTTATCCTTTTGACCGACCCGCCGACGCGCAAGCCAGGGTCACAGAGTTGATCCGAAAGTTTAAAATAGAAGCGATTGCAGTAGGGAATGGAACTGCCGGCAGAGAAACCGAAGACTTTGTTAAGAAAATTCTGGATGCATCAGGAGACTATAAGGAGATCGGTTTGTTCCTGGTAAGTGAACAGGGCGCTTCCATTTACTCTGCTTCGGAAGTGGCGCGCGAGGAGTTTCCTGACAAGGATGTGACTGTTCGGGGCTCGGTTTCTATTGGAAGAAGGTTAATGGATCCGCTGGCCGAGCTGGTGAAGATTGATCCCAAATCTATTGGAGTAGGGCAATATCAGCACGATGTCGACCAAAATTCATTGCGAAATGCTTTGGATACAGTCGTAGAAAGTTGCGTGAATTCCGTAGGCGTAAATCTCAACACGGCAAGCAAGCATTTATTAAGGTATATTTCTGGCCTCGGACCCGCTCTGGCGCAGAATATCGTGGATTTCAGGGCTAAAAACGGGAATTTCAAATCTCGTCAACAATTATTGAAAGTTCCCCGACTGGGAGCCAAAGCATTCGAGCAGGCTGCCGGCTTCCTACGCATTGAAAATGGCGTTAACCCATTGGATAATAGCGCGGTACATCCTGAGCGTTATAGTCTGGTTGAGCAAATGGCGAAAGATGCAGGCTCGTCTATTAAAGACCTGATTGGCAAACCTGAAATCCGCAAGCAGATACGCCCGGAGCAGTATGTTTCTGATACTGTGGGTCTGCCAACTTTAAAAGATATTCTTGCAGAGTTGGAGAAACCGGCCCGAGATCCCCGTGATCAGATAAGGAAATTTAATTTTGACAAATCCGTTAGAAAGCCGGAAGATCTGAAAGTGGGAATGATACTTCCAGGTATTGTCACGAATATCACGGCTTTCGGCGCGTTTGTGGATGTGGGAGTAAAGCAGGATGGACTTGTGCACGTATCTCAGATGGCAGACCGCTTTATCAAAGATCCTAATGAGATTGTCAAGTTGCAGCAGGTTGTGCAGGTGAAGGTAACTGAGGTGGATCTTTCGAGGAAGCGGATTGCACTTAGTATGAAACTTTAAAAAACAACCTTTCCGGGTTTCAAAGTCCGGAAAGGTTGTAATGCATTTACAGAACGTGCTTGTGCTCGTTTTCGAGAATGCGTTTGATATCCCTGGACACTTTCATCCAGTGACCTTCGGCTGTGACCACAGCATCTTCCGAATCCAGGTTATCCTGAGTGATAGTTAGCGTGGTTTCGTCATCATATTCTGAAATGTGATAGGTAACGTGTGCGTAGTTGTCTTCGTAATCCTCAACGCCCGCCAGCGGGCTCCAGAACGAGTAACTTAAAACACGCTCGGGAATGATTTCGAGGATCGTGCCTTTGTCGACGTAAGTCCGGCCCTCAAACTGACCCGTAAACAGGATCGGGCTTCCGACCTGCCACTCCGAATCTATTTCGGCGCCATTCATATATTTTTTTACGATCTCAGGGTCAATCAATGCCTTCCAGACATCAGACGGACTTGCGTAGATCGACGTGGATGTTGTTGCTATCAGTTTTCTGTTCATTGTTCCTCAGAATTTAGTCCTATCTTGATTGGGCTAAAATCGTGCCACATCAGGTTTGTTCGCTGGCGCGGATGTTTTGGTATTTTCCTAAACAACACACAATGCAAGAGCTATATTTTAAGCAAAAGTTGCCCGTCTCACTAGACGAAGCCTGGGAGTTTTTTTCCAATCCCGCCAATTTGAAAGATATTACGCCCGCTCACATGGGGTTTGTAGTGACGTCGCGACACCACGGTGAGAAAATGTACGAGGGGCAGATCATCCGGTACATTGTCAAGCCGGTGCTGGGCATTCCATTGAAATGGACAACTGAGATCACGCACGTTGTCGACAGGAAATATTTTGTGGATGAACAGCGGTCTGGTCCGTATGCATTCTGGCACCATCAGCACCGCTTCACCGAAGTGGATGGCGGTGTTTTAATGGAAGATATCCTGAATTATAAGGTACCTCTCGGAATTCTGGGAGATGTAGTTAATGCGGTGTTCGTACGAAATGAGGTAAATTCGATATTTACTTACCGGCAAAAGGTACTTTCCGAACGGTTCGGCAGTTAGAAGTTGTATTGCACGCGGCAGGTAAAAAGATCGTCGGCTACATCGGTTTCAAAGCCTGCCAGTGCTGACTTTTCATTCCGGACAATGTCATAGTAAAAGGTGAATTTCAGCGATTCGTTGGCAACGTATATGTAGCCCATTCCAAAGGTGTCGTACCGTAAGTCAGCCTTACTGAAACCTTTTACATCAGATATCTGCATTCCAGAAACGAGCTTGTTGGGATCATACCAGTCGTACTTGAAAACCAGCATGTGTTCAAGGCTCCCCAGACTTTGAAGAAAATAGAAGTACCCTCCATCAAAATTGCGAACGTACAGCGGATTTTTGATACCGTTTGTCACCGGGTAAACGCCCGGTGTCTCGCTCGTGGCAAATGTGGCGGTTTGCTTTCCTTTGATGTACTCCGCTCTGAATTCCGTTTCGCCTCTCTTGTTGGGAAAGCTGATCTGGATATCTGCGCCGGCGTAGTTGCGCGGAGCGGCTTTTCCGAGGTTGCTCTCAGTCGAATCGCCGATCATGACGTACTCACTCCCGCGCCGCTGCGTCTTGTAATATAGCTTCGACTGGTGCGTGATCCCGCCAAGGTAACTGGATACTGCGGCTGAAAGTGTGGCGCCGCCTAATGCACGCATTTTCGTCGGTTTGAGGCTGAACCTGCCGATCACGTCTTTGTGGCTGTCGTAATCCATCGGTCCCGACATTCCCTGCCCATTGAAGACGCCCGCGTCGAGCTTTAATTTCTGCCACCATAGATCAGTGTGCCGGCTGGTGACGGTGAGCATCGCACCAATATCGCGCTCAGTCCGCATCAGGATCTGCGACATCCGGCCGCGTTCCGGACTTTCCCGGTTGGCAGAGGAAAGGTTGACCTCGTATCCGAAAGGCCTGGCAAACATCCCGGTGGTCAATGCGAAAAGCCGGAATTTGTTTTCGTAAAACCGGCCCCAGAAATCCCGGATCGCGACGCCCCTTTCTGTTCCGTCAAATTGGAATACAAAGTAAGAAGTCGGATCGTTGTGCTCATTTAAGTGCGCGTAATCTACACGCAACCTTCCCCGCCGGAGCATAAACCGATTGTTAGCCGCTGAACTGAAATTCCCGCCGCCGTAAGTTTCGGCGCCTTTTCTGGATATATATTGAAACTGCGGTTGAATGTAGCCGCTGATTCGAACGCGATTATAACGTTCATAGATGGACAGCATACCCTTTCCCATCTGGTTGGTGGTATCAACAAGGTCCATTAAAAAACGCTGAGAGAAACCTTGACCAGCGGTCAGGCAAATAAGCAGGAGTGTAAATCCGGCATATCGAAGTATCATTAAGAAAATCAATTGGTGGCAGAAGTTGCAAAGAACCTCAATTTTTGGCAGATATGCGGCTGTCTGAGCCTAACTTTTCCGCTTTTTAGCCTTAAAGTATTGAGCTTATAATATTTGCCGTCAGGAGGGTTAATATTGAACATCAAGTACTTTCAATAAAATAGTATGTACTTAAAGTATGGATTTGGTATTACTTTTTATTAATATAATTAGTATTAAAAGTATATATCGGTTAATACAAAAATAAAGTTTGGATAGTTTGCGCCATTTAGGCTGTTATAAACTATCCAAACTTTTGATAATACTTACCTTATACTAGTAGGCCACCGTAAAGCGCTGTTTGATGTGATTGTTCTGCTCGATCTCATCCACGATTGCGAGTGCCAGATCCTCTACCGAGATAATGCTCCTGTGGTTTTCATCATAGACCGGACTTTCCAGGTCTTTGCGATACGTGCCGGTTTTGCTACCGGAAGTTCCCGGATGCATTTCAATGGCAGGGCTGAGGAAGGTCCAATCCAGTTCGTTCTCTTCGTTCAATATTTCGAGGTACTCACGCGCGGCACTTGCGCCGGGCTTGTATTCTTCCGGGAAATGCGGCGTGTCGATAAGCTGAACGCCGGGCTTCACAAACAGGCTACCCGCACCGCCAACCACAAGCAATCTTTTCACGCCTGCCTGCCTTACTCCCGCCTGGATTGATTGTGCACCTGCCAGGAATTCTGCATAGATATTCGGGTTGGTCCAGCCAGGGTTATAGGCGCTGATTACTGCATCTGCTCCGGTGACTGCGCTTGCCACTTCCTGGGGTTTCAGTACATCCGCCGACACAGCCGTAACGCGTCCGCTATCTGTTGCAATTTTGTCTGTATTGCGTGCAATTGCGATTACCTCGTGACCTCTGCTAATTAGTTCCTGTAACACATGAGAGCCTACAAATCCAGTGGCTCCTATTAATGCGATTTTCATTTATGTTTCTTTTGATGTGAATAATATTTGGAAGGGAAAATGGAGGAAGGTGAACGGAGGAGAAGTGGTATTCATCCTCAGCCTGTTACCTTACTTTAAACAATGTATACATATTTTGTTTATTATATTTTGGATACTTTTTGAAAGTACAAAAAGATCAATATGTTAGAAATGAATTTATAGTATTATACAATTAATTTGCTACTTGCTTTTGATATTTATAATATACTTGCAGCTTATCATACTTTAAATATTTATTAAACACACCAATATGAATTCTTTGTATTGATCTAATGAAAATAACTATACCAATTAGCTACCTAAATTTTCACTTCAGGACAGTCAATCCGCCTTTATAGGAGCGGCGGGTATATTGGATCAGGTAGTAATAATACCCGCCTGAAATGTTATCCGGGCACCAGTCGTTTGGCCGGATTTTCGAGTAGTAGATCTGCTTCCCCCAGCGATTATAGATGGTGATATCCTTGAACTGGTCGTCGCATTTGTCGCGGGGCAGATCCTGGAATACGAAGCAGTCGTTCTTCGAATCACCATTTGGAGTGATCACATTCGGGAACTCCGGGAAGGGTTCTTCTTCGGTATCCTTCACCGTAATCCTTACCGTTGTGGTGTCACTTGCGGAAGCGCAGCTCTTGTCCAGCGAAATAAAATCAACCATGAAAGTCTGCTCAGCTTCGCCGCCCAGCAGGCCGCATTCAGGATTCCAGGAGTAGGGGGAGCTTACGGTCTTCATTCCTGTTTTGCCTTCAAACAACATTCCCATTTCTTTCAGGTCAAACCCTCGTCCGGCCGCAACCAGGCTGATCGCGTTGGTATCAGGATCATTTCCGAACACATCAAATGAAATTCCTTCCGCAGTGCCGATGGTATAGCTAACCTCCTGCACCGGGAGTGAGGTCCCGACAGTCGGCGGGTTGTTCGGTGATTCGTCGACCACAAAGTACACAGGTTTTGAGACCGGCATCGGATTTCCTTCGCACCTCATATCTTCGAGTTTGAAGTCGACTGTAAGTGTATCTCCTTTTTTCGCATTGCAAGGCGGCGTCCAGGTGAAGTTCTGCTGTACTTTCTCCGTTCCCGAAGCAGCCAGGAAGTTCATGCCCATTGCATTCATGTTGAAGTCGCGACCGCGGCCGGATAATGCCAGCTTATCCTTATCTGGATCTTTCCCGAAAACAGTGAAGTTGACCGGTACACCAGCAGTAACATGCACGAAGTCGCTGCCTAACGAAGTACTCACCACAGGCGGATTGTTGCCGGAACTTTCCCGGCGGATGAAAATGCTGAGCGTGTCCATTAACGGGACCGGGCAACTTTCATCTTCCGCAATCAGCTCGATCTTGATCGGGCGGTTATCGTAGGTCACGAAACATTCGTCGAGGCATACTTCAAATCTAAGTGTATCATTCGCGATCGTGGTGCGGAATTCAGCTGGCAGGATCGTGAAGTAATCTTTGGAATTGTTTACAGCGCGCCCGTTGACCTTGATCAGCTGGTTTACTGTCGGGTCGGTAACAATGACTTCGAAGCAGTTGGGATCATCTTTTTTGACGGTTATTATTTCATTTTCGCTGTACCAGGTTGTTTTTCCTTTGGGTTTGTACAAGAGTTTGGGTGGGTCCATCTTGGGGCAGTCGACTACTTTTAGCTGAAAATCCCGCGTCAGAGAGCCGATTTTGACGCCATTCCTGAATTCATCTACCTGCACCGCAAATACATACAGGCCGACGCTACCAGGCGTTACGGAGAGCATTCCCGTTTTAGGATTCACTTTCAGGGGATCGGGGCCGGGGATTATATTGGCTTCCGAAACGCCATTGATCCAGCTAAGGCGCGGATAGCTGGACGAGCCACGCGCGGGAATGCTGGGGTTCGCTTTATCCGAGTAACCCTGCATGGGTGTGATCAGTTTGTAGGAAAGACTGTCACCATCTGCATCTGAACCGCCGAAATCAAAGAAAAAAGGAGAATTCACGCACGCATAATCGCCTTTAATGGCCGGGAAAACAGGGGAGGAGTTTTTGAAATTTGCATTGTTCTTCATCAATGGCGGGAATTCCAGGTAGAACAAGCTCCCGGCGTCGCCCGGGTTCTGGATATTCGTGATCGTTCCATTGCGGCAGCATCTGTCCCAAACCATGTAATAGCCGTCGGGATCGTTGAATTGGCCGGGTTCGAGCCGCAGTGCAGTACTGTAAGTGATCATGTAAGTCTGCAGTGTGGATATTCCGCAAAGCGGATTAGCGTAGGTGACCGATTTTCGTTCTATTTTTGGGGCTTCAAGCCAACCAATCGGTGCATTGTCGCGTTTTCGGAACACGTAAATTACTACCGAGAGATCTTCGGCGCCGGGATTACCATTCAGGGCATCAAAGTACATGGTAAGTCCCATATTGTAGTTATAGTACTCGTTGGGATTTTGCGTGATGAAAAGCTGGCCGCCGACGATGTGCGTTGCTTTGGCTTGAAAGAAAAAGAAAAGAAGAAAAACAGACCAGAGAAAACGTTTTTTCATGGTTGAATGAAGCAGTAAAAATGATCCTATATGATTTGGATTAAGAATTAAAACAAGAAAGTATGCTCAAAAACAATCAATATGAGTACGTTGAAATTACCGATTTTGCGGCAGAAGGCAAATGTATATTTAAGTCCGAAGACGGTGTAATTTTTGTTGAAGGAAATGTGGCTCCGGGTGACATCGTTGATTTGCAGGTTGTAAAAACCAAGAAGAAACTCAAAGAAGCTATTGTTACAAAAACACACAAGCTTTCCGAACTACGTACCGACCCATACTGCCTGCATCACACCGTTTGCGGCGGTTGCAGGTGGCAGCACATCGACTACACGCATCAGCTTACATTCAAAAGGCAGCAGGTGATCGATCATTTTGAACGGATCGGGAAGATCAAAAATGTTGACATTAACCAGATTATCGCTGCTCCGAGGACGGAATATTACCGTAATAAGTTGGAATTCACTTTTTCAAACTGGCGCTGGCTTACAAAGGAGCAAATGGATTCTGGACAGCAGTTTTCCAAAAATGCCCTCGGTTTTCACGTTCCAAAGCGTTTTGACAAGATTTTCACGGTTGACCACTGCCACTTGCAGCCGGACCCTTCCAACACGATCCGCAACTCCCTGCACCACTTCGCTGATCTGAAGAACATTCCTTACTATGATGTTAAGTTCAACGTCGGCATTATGCGCAACCTGGTTGTGCGGACTGCGAATACGGGAGACGTAATGGTGATCGTGCAGTTTGGTGCCGATAATCAGGAGGCGATCAGCGAGGTAATGGAGTATATGCACAAAACGCACCCTGAGATCACTTCGCTCAACTATATCATTAACCTGAAAGGAAATGATTCGTACCAGGATCAGGAAGTAATCCATTTCGCGGGCGAGAATTTTATCCGTGAAACGATGGAAGACCTGACCTTCCTGGTTGGTCCGAAATCATTTTATCAGACGAACTCAGAACAGGCTTACCAGCTTTTCAGCGTCGCGCGCGAGTATGCCGGCCTGACAGGTAATGAGTCTGTGTACGACCTTTACACCGGAACAGGTACGATTGCCAATTTCGTTGCGCGTAGGGCCAGGAAGGTTGTCGGAGTGGAGTATGTGGAGGCCGCAGTGCAGGATGCGCGCAGGAACTCGGAACTGAACGGAATTACGAACACGTCGTTTTTTGCGGGAGATATGCGCGGCATTATGAACGAAGGTTTTCTAAACAAGCACGGAAGACCAGATGTAATCATCACCGATCCGCCCCGCGCCGGAATGGACGTACCTGTTATAGAAACAATCCTGAAAGCCGCACCGGACCGCATTGTATATGTAAGCTGCAACACAGCCACACAAGCCAGGGATATCGCATTGATGTCGGAAGCTTACGAGGTTACCAAAGTGCAACCCGTAGATATGTTCCCAAACACGCACCACGTGGAGAATGTGGCGTTGCTGGTGAGGAAGTAGCCCCCCTAAATCCCCCGACGGGGGACTATGCAGATTGCAAAAGTCCCCCGTCGGGGGGATTTAGGGGTAAATGGTGGGGTCAAAACGGCGGCTCGCTGTCGGGGCCTTTGTAGTCGAAGTTGCTGAGATCGTTGGCGCGGCTTCTTAGTGTGCCGCCTGCTGATGATGGGTTTGCCTGGCTCTCGAATGAACCGATCGGGTTTGTGGTTTGAATCGGCCTGTCTACCGAGAAGGGCGCTGGACTGTAAGCGGAATCAAGGTCGGCGAACTTCGTGTACTTACCGATAAACCGTAGCTGTATGGTATCCAGTGAACCAGCCCGGTTTTTTGCCAGAATTACCTCGCCGATACCTGCAACCGAGTTGCCAGCTTCATCTTCGGTAATACCATAATACTCAGGACGATAAAGGAAGATAACCATATCGGCATCCTGCTCAATCGATCCCGATTCACGCAAATCCGAAAGCTGAGGGCGTTTTTCTCCGCCACGCGTTTCTACTGCCCGGCTAAGCTGCGACAGTGCGATCACCGGCACGTCGAGTTCTTTCGCCAGGTTTTTTAAAGACCGCGAAATCATTGCAATTTCCTGCTCGCGGTTACCTGCACCTTTGCCGCCGGTATCGCCGGTCATCAGCTGCAAGTAGTCAATCACGATCATCTGAATATCGTGCTGCGCCTTCAAACGGCGACATTTGGCACGCAGTTCGAGAATGGATAGGGCGGGAGTATCGTCGATGAAAATCGGCGCATTAGTCAGGCGATGAATGCGGTGATGCAGCTGCTCCCACTCGTGCGGGGCCAGGCTCCCTTTTCTGATCTTTTCACTGTCAATTTCAGCCTCTGCCGAAATAAGCCTGTTCACAAGCTGAACAGAGGACATTTCAAGCGAGAAAATGGCGACCGGCATGTTGAAATCCACAGCTGCGTTTCGGAGCGAAGAAACGACGAATGCCGTTTTTCCCATACCAGGACGTGCCGCCAGGATCATCAATTCGGTTTTCTGCCAGCCCGAAGTAAGTCGGTCCAGGGCACTGAAACCCGATGGAACCCCGGTAAGACCGTCTTTATTGTTTTTCTTCTGGTCGAGCTCAGCCAATGCCTGTCGCATCAGCGCGCCCATATCCGCGTAGTTCTTCTTAATGTTGGATTCCGATATCTGAAACAGGTTCTGTTCCATTTTATCTAGAAGCATGAAAACGTCTGTAGTATCTTCAAATGCTTCCCGCTGGATCTCGGAGGATATTTTGATCAGCTCCCGCTTGATATAAGCCTGCGAAATGATCCGTGCGTGATATTCGATGTTGGCAGCGGAGTTGACCTTATTGGTCAGCTGCATGATGTATGGAGCACCGCCGATCATTTCCAGCTCGCCGGTGCTTCGCAGCTTGGCGGTAACCGTCAACATATCAATCGGCTCCGAATCGGCGAAAAGGGTGATAATCGCGCTGTAAATCCGTACGTGAGCTTCTTTGTAAAAACTGTCGGGACGGAGAATGTCAGCCACGGCCGTCAAAGCATCTTTTTCAATCATCAGAGCGCCGAGCACAGCCTCTTCCATATCCACGGCCTGAGGAGGCAATTTACTGAGAGTCTGATCGATAGATGGTGTCCTCGCCCCGTAAGGCTTTTTAGCGAAAGCCCCTGATTTGGAGCCTTGTCTGAAAGAATTATTGGGTGCCTTTTCGTTTTCCATAGAAGACAAAGTTACGCAATGCAGGGCGCGATCAAAAGAAAGGATCTTGAAGTTGGGCCTTTATTTTTTTGGAAAAAAACTTCATTTTCCTGCCAATCTGATAATGAAATAGTTGGTCGGAAAACAGGCGTTTTTGCATTATTTTTTCGTGTGCGGAATAGGATTTTGTAATTCTTTGTTTTATAAATGTTGGTATTATTACTAAATTTTAGAACAAATAGGTAAACACTAAACTTTGATTCATTTGCTGGAAAAAATCATCACGCTCGAAGACGTTTCAATGGTTGACTTTTTGGGTATTCACAATTCGAATATTAAGGAGGTCGCCGCCGCTTTCCCGGAAAGCAAGATCATTTCACGCGGTAACGAGATCCGCATTCAGGGCACGGCGCCCGAGATTATCAGGATCACAGATGTAATGGACTCGCTTCTGGCACACTACCAGAAATATGGTAAAATCACCAATGACAATGTAAAAGGCTACCTCAACGGTGTTTCCAAAACGCCGGTGCCAAGTGGCGAAGACGATGACGATGTGATCCTTTACGGAAATAAAGGCCTCGTTATCAAAGCAAAAACAACTAACCAAAGGCTGCTGGTCGAGCAGGCGGCCAAGTTTGACCTGGTATTCGCAATTGGTCCCGCGGGAACGGGTAAAACATATACAGCAGTGGCCATTGCGGTACGCGCTCTCAAAAACAAGGAAGTCAAAAAGATCATCATCACACGGCCAGCGGTGGAAGCAGGGGAGAACCTGGGCTTTTTGCCGGGCGATCTGAAAGAAAAAATCGATCCGTACCTGCGCCCGATCTACGACGCGCTGGACGATATGATCGCGCCGGAGAAGTTGAAGTTATACCTCGAAAGCAGGACGATCGAAATCGCGCCGCTTGCCTATATGCGCGGACGGACGCTGAACAATGCATTCATATTGCTGGACGAAGCGCAGAATACCACGCCAATGCAGATGAAAATGTTCCTGACAAGGATGGGCCCGAGTTCCAAGGCAATTATTACAGGTGATAAATCACAGATCGATTTGCCGAAAAATCTTAAATCAGGTCTTACTGACTCTATTATGGTTTTGAAAGGGATCAAAGGGATCAGCTTTGTTGAATTGGACGGATCAGATGTGGTGCGTCACCGCTTGGTTAAGGATATTCTGGCTGCTTATGAAAAATCGGAGCAATAGGTTACTGGCATTGTTGCTGATGGTGTTGGGCACTGCTGCTATCTCGATAGCGCAGGTACCCGACGCTGAATTAACCCGTTGCGCGAGCACCGAGCGGGATTCTTTGAGAGTATTGAAGAATCCCGCGCTGCTCAGGCTGCGCCAGCATTCGGAAGAATTGATTCAGAACCAGGTTCGTTTAAGAAAAGCCAGCCGGATCAATGCGGATGAAATTATTACAATTCCTGTCGTCGTGCATTTGATCCACGGACAGGAAAACCAGCGGATCGGTGGGGCCAACAATGCGAACATTACCGATGCGCAAGTCGCCAGCCAGATTGAAGTACTTAATGAAGATTACGGCAATGCGTCCGGCTACAAGGGTTTTTATACCGATTCCCTGGGGGTAGATACCGGCATTCGGTTTAAACTGGTAACGATTGTTCGCACCTACAATGCAAAGTCGCAATTCAGCCCGGTCAGTGATGCTGACGAGCTCGCTGAAATTTCTCCGGCCTGGTCAACTAACCGCTACCTGAATATTTGGGTATGCCGCCTGAACGACAGGTACCTGGGCACTTCCCAATTCCCCATTGTTACGAAAATAACGAGCCAGACTGCCGGTCTCGGTACCGAAGAAGATGAAGCGAAAGACGCATTAACAGACGGTGTGATTATCGATTTCAGGTATTTTGGCAGAAATTCAGATGCGATCACCAGCAGAATTTACAATCTGGGCCGCACCACCACGCACGAAGTTGGGCACTGGCTTGGATTGATCCACATTTGGGGCGACCAGAATTGCGGTACCGACTATTGCGCAGATACGCCGACTGCATTTACCAAAAATGAAACGACCGATACGGACTGCACACCCGTTTTCTCCAATTGCCGGGGTGTGAACACGCGTAACATGATCGAGAATTATATGGACTACTCGCCGGATATTTGCATGAGTATGTTCACCAATGATCAAAAGGAGCGAATGCACGCCGTGATGGAGCTGAGCAAGCGACGAGCCAAGCTGGTGGAGTTATCTAAAATTACCACAGAAGAGCTAATAGTGAATCTGTACCCGAACCCGGTGCAGGAAGTACTTTTTTCAGACGTTTACACACCTAACTTTGAAGTATTTACCGCAAGCGTTTATAATCAAAAAGGGCAAAAAGTGATCGGTGAAGCTTTAAACCGAACTTCTCTCAACGTAAAAAATCTACCCAGCGGAATCTACTTTTATAAGGTACAAACCGCTTCCAGGACATTGACCAAACGGTTTTATGTTCGCTAACTATGCTGTCAAGAGCTCCATTTGTCGGCATAGTTTTGCTTTTTATGGCGGGAATATTGTGCGGGGACTTTCTTGCAGATCTTACAGCTGACTGGCTTCTTCCTGGTATTCTACTCATTACAGCAGCAAGCTGTTTGCTCTGCTACCAATTCAAATCTTCAAAGCTCTTTACTGCCTCATTCTGGCTTTTCCTGATTGTATCAGGTGCATTTTGCCGGATTACTGCTGAGCAGAAGAAGGATCAACAAATCGCCTATCTGGAGCAAGCTGACTATCGCGCCTATGAAGCCACAGTAACCAGTTTGCCTGAAAAGCGCGACAAGATGGTAAGACTGGAAGCCAATGTAACCCGCATTCTAGCTCACGGCCAATGGAGTGGTATACATACCAAAGTCTTGCTGAACCTGCCCGCTAATGCCGCCGAAATTCCTCAGCCGGGCGATGTACTTGTCGTGAATGGGCGGCTTGAACTTCCTGCGCCTGCACTCAACCCTGAACAATTTGACTATCGTAAATACCTTAGGAACAAAGGGATATTATGGACCGGGCAGCTTTGGGAAGGCACATTTCAGAGTGTTAAAAAACCGATCAATCACTGGTCGCCAAGGTACTGGCTGGCGGCTACTTCTGAGTGGGCGGACCTAAAATTTCGGGAGAATATTGTTGATAATGCGTCTTACGGTCTGGTTAAGGCAATGTTGCTGGGAAGGCGTGACGATCTGCAAGCCGGGCAGACCGACGATTATGTTGCATCCGGAACTGTTCACATTTTGTCGGTATCGGGAATGCACGTGGCGATCATCTTTCTGGCGATCAGTGCAATGCTGGGCTGGCTAAAACGCTGGCCGATCGGGAAGCTGCTTTATGTCGGGATAATGATCCTGCTTCTTTGTTTTTATGCGATGGTAACCGGCTTTTCGCCTTCTGTTCAGCGGGCAACTATCATGTGCATTGTTTTTGTGCTCGCGGAAGTTTCGGGCCGCAAGCAGCATTCCATGAACACCCTGGCGATTTCTGCATTGCTGATCCTGCTGTTCGATAATGCCGCTTTGTTTGACGTCGGTTTTCAGCTTTCTTACCTTGCAATGAGCGGGATTTTTCTGTTTTATGAACCGATTTACCGCATTGTCACGCCCAGGAACAGGGTACTCAGCTTTGCTTGGCAGGTAACCGCACTTGCTTTTGCTGCGCAGCTTGCCACATTTCCACTGAGCCTCTACTATTTTCATCAGTTCCCGACGTACTTCTGGCTGGTAAATCCATTTGTCATCGCATTCACAAACGTGTTGCTTCCGGCGGCGTTGGTTTTGCTGCTGGTAAGTGCCACTGGTATGTTTTGGCTGCAATGGCTGGCGAACCAGGTGGTGGAGTTTTCGGCTTACCTTACCAATGTAGCAGCCGGTATTCCGAAGCACTTTCCCGGGTATCTGGTGGAACAGGTTAACCTGGGCGCCATTGAAGTTGTAATGCTCTATTGCATTCTCTTTTTGATCTGGTACGCTTACGAGAACCGCGCGTATCGCTCGCTGAAATACAGCTTCGCACTGGTGTTTCTGCTTACCAGTTTTTCGGTTTCGCAAAGCATTCAGCTGCACTTATCCGGGGAGCGGATATCTTACGTCATTCCAAAACACTCAGCAGGAAGTTACAGGCACGGCAATGTGCTGTATGTTGCCAGCGACGACGCGTTCAAATCCGACCAACGTGCATTCGATTTTTATGTCAAAAATTACGCTGTAAGCCGGGAAGTGAGCGAGGTTGTTTTTGTGAAATCGAAATAGACTGCCTCGCATTTACGTATTCACACGTCTGCAAACCTTGCCAGGTTTCATGCTTCATTAAATTTATTTCAAATATTTTCCGGTATCAGGCAACCGAAGTGGCTGTGAGTTCATTATAGCTGCGATTTTATTCAATAAGCGATTTTGATCACACCATCCATTATTTACAAAGCGCAAAAGAAGGATGCTGTGGCACAGCGGATGCTCTTTGACTTTTACGGACGGATTTTGTTCAGGCTAGCCAAAAGGTATCTTGTAGATCAGGCGAAAACAGAGGATGCGGTATCCGAATCGTTTTACATCATTTTCAAGAAAATAGGATCTTGCAATTTTATAGCTGTACCTCCATTTGAATCGTGGATTAAAAGGATTGTTGTTAACGAATGTCTGCAAGTTTTGCGGAAAGAAAAGCGGTTTGAGACGTATGACAATGATGAGAATAATGTAAATGAAGTTGATGATAGTACAGTCGAGAAGTTAACTGCCGAACAAATTTTTCATTTGATTGAAAAACTGCCAACCGGATACCGGACTGTTTTCAATTTGTATGAAATCGAAGGCTATTCACATGCAGAGATAGCGGGTTTACTGGGTATTAGCATCGGCACTTCCAAGTCTCAGTTGAGTAAAGCAAAAAGCATTTTGCAACAGAAGTTAATTGAATTAGATCCGGCTTATGCAAAACGAAAACTTGTTTGATAAAATAAAGGAAACCGCCCTGCACGACCTCTCAGGTACAGATGATTTTGACCCCGAAAAGATATGGGCAAAATCAAAAAGAAAAGAACAACGCAGCAGGGTTCGGTTATGGAGGTTCCCTGTCGCAGCGAGTGTCCTTTTTGTTCTTGGATTGGCGTTTTGGATTTCAGCAAGGCAAAATATTGACCTACCTGCCGGTTCCGTTACGAAAATTGCAAAAGTGCCGGACAATGCTGCCACAAAGCCTGCAAAGGAATTTGTCAGGCAGTTTGAAGCCGACAAGAGATTACCTGTGCAGCCTGCTTCACATTCTGACGTTTCAAAACAAATCGGCGGTAATAGGGATTATTCCTACGCATTGAAAGACAGCTTAATTACAAATGCACCTGTTGCAAAGGCTGTTCACATTGATACTGCTAGCGTAACATCGCGGTTAGCTGATATGGAAAATTTACGTCCACAAAATGTTGGTTTAAGTGATAAGGGCACATCTGCAGATCCATTGGGACCAGTTAGGGAAAGAGTATTAATTGCCGATATTTCCCTGCCAGCAGATAAGACAGAACACGTTTCTACATTAACACAGATATTTGAACAAGTTAAAATAGATCGTATGATGCGCAAGAAGCGCCTGCAATTCAGCCGGCACTATCCTAAGAATGGCTTGTGGTCATTTGTTCACCACAGTTTTAAAGAATACCCCTCGCCTCGCAATTAACAAGCTTCATTTTCTAATTATGAACACGATTATTTTTCTCCTTGGGACAATGTTGAATTTGTCCCCCGCTAATGCATTGCCTGACACCATCATTTTGCGCGTCGGCAATAGTAGTAAAGTAATCTTTTACGGGAAGTCGCCGCAGGATTTGAAAAAGCTCGAACAACTGGATTTAAATCTGATTCTAAAAGATTTGAACCAAAAGCAAAGCATGAGAGATACTTCGCAATTGCAACACATTGTGCTGGATAATAGCACATTCGAAAGCAAGAATGCAGCATTACCGGAGGGCTCGAAATATTGGAAAAATACTTTCCTGAACCTTCATGTTGGAACAGGTTACCATGCCAACCGTTATACGTTTTTCCAGCCGCCAACGTCAGTGCTTAACCAACCGACTGCACGATTATCCAGTGATATTGTCATGGAAAATCTGTTAACAACGAGCCTGTCTGTTGCGCATGATGCAAAATTGCTGGACCGTGACCGTTACGCATTTGCACTTCGATATGGGGTCGGCTTGGGGCTCAATATTCAGAGGTACCTTCACTGGAATTCCATAAAATCAGTGCCACCGGAAAATATTGCGGAGATGAAGGAACGGGGAGAGGCGGTGTTGCAGGCTGAGAAGATCACGCCTCTACAATCTGACTTTAATGCTTTTCAGACTTATATCCAGCTCTCTCCCAAGATATCGCTCAAAAATGCGAATGGATTATCTACTTTCTATCTGGATCTGGGGATCAGGTTAAACTATAACCGGCTTTTCCCGAATGCAAGTCCCTCCATTTATTCTTCCTCCATACTCATTAATAATCCGTCAGGGCCGACAGCTGCCGGTGAAGGTCCTGTTATACGCGGTGGCGGATATGAAGTGACTGCCAGGAAACATACATTCGCTCCCAGCTATGTGGCGGAGATAGGATACAAATGGATAGGAGTTTTTGTTGTCTACTATCCTGACTACGTGCCGCTTACAACCAGGCTGGTCGAGGGGTCAGACAGAGCAGGTGCCGGATTTACAAACAACAAGAAAGGAAACCTTGGCTATGTATCCTTCGGGCTTCGGCTCGGGCGCTAGATTTTCGACTCCCGGGATCACTGTACCGAATACAGTTCGGCGATTTGCGCTGCTACTTTCTTGTCCCAGGCAGCCTGAACGCCAGCATTCAGCCCGTGGCCCGTTTCACCGTCGTATTGTTCCTGGTCACGGTTCATTTCTCTGAATGCTTCCAGGAACTGGTACTGGATCTCGCTGTCGTAATCTTCAATGGTGAGCTCCGCTTTTCTGAGACGCTCTTTGAATTTCTCTACAACCAGTCGCGTAATGTCAAAGTGGATCTGCTCGTGGCGCAGTGTACCTGCATTCCGCGATTCAGGCCGGCCCCAGGACATGCTTTTTACCATGAACGTTTTCAAACCGATTTCAACGACCAGATCATTGCCTTTCGGATAGGAGCGACCTTCGTAGCCGAAGCTTGTAAAAACAGCCGCTGCATAACGGCTGCCGGGTTTCGCACTTCTTACTTTGAAATCGTCCCAAATCAGCGGCCTTTTTGGAGAATAGAATACGGTGTCATCGTCTGCGGCAGTATTGATCTCCTTGAACACCAGCAACAAATTGCGGGCAAGCGCAGGATTTTTTCCGGCATTGTTGGACATCCATTTCTGAAAATGCACGAGAGATTGATCCAGCAGCTGTTTAACCAGCTTTTCGTAATCGTATTTCGTTTCGGGGCGCGTGTAAGTTGCAGAGGTTTGGTAGCCTGTCAGCTCCACAGGCTGCATATCCCGGTACCACCTGAATTTGAGACTCAGCTTCACCTCGCCGGTCACCTTATTGGGCCCGACACGTTTTTCGTTTAGCGACAAATCCTTGACAGTAATGTAAAGCGGGAGGTAAGCCTGTTCCTTTTTCGGCGCAGCAAACGACCAGTAATTGAACAGCTCTTTTTCCGCATTGCCCGGGAGTGCAGCGGGGATTTCCTTTCCAAATGCAATCACTTTGCCCAGCGCCGCCCCAGGGTTTGTGCGTTTGTCTTCTACTTCCTGAATGAAAAACTGGTAAGATTTAAACAGCGCCGCGGGCTCCTTAGATAAAGCCAACACAACCCGATCCTGCTGTGCATGAGCTGCAAGCGGTAAAATGAATAATAACAGATATTGCAAAACCCCTCTGATCATAGTCCTAAATCCATATTGAATCCAACTGCCATTTATCTAAGTTTGTAAAAAAATACAGTAAAACGAATGACATTACCTACAACGAATTTGCGGCCGGAATTTGATGACATTTTCATGGAGTTGGCAAAAAATCTTGCCAAGCGCTCCCACTGCATCAAAGCCCAGGTAGGTGCGGTGCTTACAAAAGACACAAGGATTATTTCAATAGGATACAACGGACCGCCGGCGGGAACGCACAACTGTGATGAAGAATTTCCGGGAGTAGGTTGTCCGCGAGACGCAAAAGGAAGCTGCTCGCTGGCCCTTCACGCAGAACAGAATGCGATCCTGTTCGCAGTCAAAAACGGTTCAAATATTGAGGGATCGACACTTTTCGTAACCCTGGCGCCCTGCATAGCCTGTGCGAGGGTGATTTACACAATGAAGATCCGGAAGGTTATATTTCTGCATTCCTACGCAGCATACAAGGGAATAGCGATAGAAGAAGGCGTAGAGTTTCTGAAAAGATTCGGCGTGGAAGTGGAGCAGTATAAGACGGAGTAAAGGGAAGAAAGGGACGAGGGAAGAAAGGGAAAGATTAACTAAGACTAGCTGATATATTTCCTTCCTCCATTCTCCCTTTCCTCCATTCTCCTTAAGAATCAATGATGATGCACACCACCTGCTCCGTGCACGTGGCCGTGGCTGATTTCCTCGGGAGTTGCAGGGCGTACTGAAAGGATCTGGCCGGAGAAATGCATTTGTTTACCTGCCAATGGGTGATTGAAGTTCATGAGAACGATATCTTCCTTGATCTCTACCACCTGGCCGTGCATTCTCTCACCGTCTTCGTTGGTCATCGGGATAATGTTACCTATCTGAAGCAGCTCGTCCTGATCTACATCTTCCATTTGGAAAACGGCCTTAGGAAGCTCTACGATAGCTTCTTCGTCGTATTCGCCGTAACCTTCTTCGGGCTCAACAGTAAACTCGAAAGTGTCACCTGCTGACAAACCTTCGATCTGCGATTCGAATCCTTCGGGCAGCCCGCTGATGCCCTGGATTAAGTACATTGGATCGTCTTCGCTAACTACCTCAACAACATCCATTTCTCCATCGGAGTCAGGAATTTGTAAGCTATATGTCAACGCGACAACGTTATTTTTTTCGACTTTCATTTGCTCGTTTGATTAAAATGAATGTTGTTGTAAAAGAATTGTTCCATAATAGGAATGATGGCAAACGTACGGGATTTTTGTTAAAATGTAATTGCTATGAACTTTTTAGCCCATATTTTGCTGTCAGGTGAAAGTGAAGGAATCATGATGGGAAATTATGTGGGCGATTTTGTAAAAGGGCGCCTGACACCCGAAAAAACGGCAAATTGGAACCCGGAGTACGTAGTTGGTTTGAAGCTGCACCGCTTCATTGATTCGTTTACAGATACCCATTCCGAGGTGCATGACGCCAAACAGCTCGCCGCCTTGACGCAGGGGAAACTCGCCGGGATTGTCATGGATATTTACTTCGATTATTTTCTTGCAAAGCATTTTGAGGATTACCATTATGAATCGCTGCAAGTGTATGTACACGGAAAATATTCGGAGATTGAAAAAAACGAATACCTGATCCCTGAAAGTATGATTCCGATGGTGCGGTCAATGATCCGGCAGGACTGGCTGACCGGCTACGCGACGCTCGAAGGCATTAACACTACATTTCACAGGCTCTCCCGCCGCGCAGATTACCTGCATCCCATTAAATTTGCAGCAAAGGAGCTGGAAGCGAACGAGGCATTTTATTACGAGAAATTCCTGAAGTTCTTTCCCGACCTCCAAGCTAGTGCGGCGACGTTCATTACAGACAATGCAACCCGCTGACTTCCTTTTAAATATTAAGCATCCACATAATTGACATAGCCCGGGTTACCGGGTATCGGAAATGGCGCATACTCCTGAAAGCATTCTTAAAGACATTCGAAATAAAAGATACCTGCCGATCTATTTTCTGCACGGCGATGAACCTTATTATATTGATTCCATTGCTGAGGAGCTGGAAAAGCGGATTGTTCCAGAGTCAGAGAAAGGGTTTAATCAGTTTGTGCTTTACGGAAAGGATACGGATGTTGCCGGGGTGCTGAGCTATGCGCGCCGCTTTCCATTTATGTCGGAGCGGCAATTGGTTTTGGTTAAAGACGCAAACAAGCTGGGCGGGATCGAACAGAAAGATCAGCTGGCGCGACTGGAAGATTACGCGCAAAATCCGCTTTCCAGTACCGTGCTGGTATTTTGCTTTCAAGCAAATGCCGATGAGCGCCGCGCCTACATCAAGGCTATTCATGCGAAAGGCGCGGTGGTGCAATCAAAAAAAATGTACGATAACAAGCTGCCTGATTGGGTTTCTTCATTCTGCCAGCAGGAGGGTGTCAAGATCAGCCCGAAGGCGGTGTTGATGCTGGTGGATAATATAGGTAACGATCTGAAGCGCCTGACTAATGAGATCAGAAAGGTGATGGTTAACCTGAAAGTAGGTGAGGGGATAGATGCGGGTGCGGTGGAGCGCTTTGTGGGTATCAGTAAAGAATATAATGTATTCGAGTTTCAGAAAGCGCTGATGTCGCGTGACGTGATGAAGGCCAACCAGATCGCCCACCACTTTTCGGCAAATACAAAGGATAACCCTCTGGCGCCCATTCTGATCATTTTATATAATTTTTACTCCAAGCTGCTGCTGGCGCACAAGTCGCCCGATAAGAGTGAAAAAGGCTTGGCGGCGGAGTTGGGGGTCAATCCGTATTTTGTTAAAGATTATCTGCTTGCCTGCCGGAATTATCCGCTGCCTAAAGTGGCCAATATCATCCATTATCTCCGTGAATGCGACGGCAGGATGAAGGGACTTGACGGGGTCACGGTATCGGAAGGCGAGTTGCTGAGGGAGCTGGTTTTCAAAATCCTGCATTGAGATAAATAGCAAGAAACAGCTTTCAACGATATTCCAATTGACATATCTTCGATCATGGAAGAAGGAAACAGCATACTCATACCCACACCTGCGCTTTTCAGTTTCGAGGAATGTATGTGGTTTTTAAACCGCAACTACGACGACTGCCTGCATGAAATTCGCGATAACAGCATTTACAAAGCTCTGGAAATCAATGTACAGCTTGTGCTCGTCAGGATAGTTGAAAATGGAAACTTCCTGGAAGTTGAGCTGCTGAAAGGTGAAATGGATCAGGAGGGCGAAGCATTTTTAATCGGGTATATCCGCGAATGGTTTGATATGGATACCCAAATCCAGCCTTTTTATGATCTGTTGAAAAAAGATACGCGGCTGTCTTACATGGCAGAAGCATTCAAAGGTTTGCGACTGGTGAGCATTGCCAACTTATATGAGACAATTTGCTGGTCGATTATCGGCCAACAGATCAATCTATCTTTTGCATATAAGGTAAAGCGCGCGCTTGTGGAGCGGTTTGGCAAGCGGATATCGTACGAAGGTCGCAGCTATTTTGTGTTCCCGGATCCCGAAGTTCTGGCGGCGGTGAGTATGGAGGAGTTGAAGGCCATGCAATTCTCTACCCAGAAAGCGGATTATACGATCGGTATCTCAAAAGCATTTGCCTCCGGGGCGCTGAGCCGCGAAATGCTGGAAGCTTTGCCCGATTTTAGTTCGAAAATGAAGGCGCTTACTGCTCATAAAGGTATAGGTGTGTGGACCGCCAATTATGCATTGATGAAGTCACTGCGCGAACCGGAAAGTATTCCACATGGCGATATCGGACTGCTGAATGCATTGGCCAATCATGACATTATCCGTGACAGGAAGGAAACAGATCGTATAGCTGTGCTTTTCTCGCTGTACAAAGGTTGGGAGAGCTACCTCGTTTTTTATCTATGGCGGAGTCTGACCTTTAAACAATAAGATCAAACCCTTTTCCATTGCAGGTACGCTTGGCGCATGCAATGTGCGCAGGGCCGGTAGCCGTTTTCACGGACTTCTTCTTCGGAGCTGAAAAATATCCTGTTTTGCTGTTTCATTCTTCTGCCGGAGTGGCAGTTCAACAAACCATAGATACGCAGCTTACTATTTCCAGCGAATCTGATTTCGTCTCTTTGTATAAGCCCGAAAAGAAACCGGCTGGTCTTAAAAGAAAGCGGGCCGATTTCTGAGTGCGACACCATAGCTAGCTCAATGCATCATGAAAAATAATTCCAAGTGTGTAGCGGCTGCCCGTATGCACCTGGCTTACGCCGTGCTTCATATTGGCCCGGAAGTAACCCCTGGTTCCGTTTATCGGCCGGAAGTTGGTCGTGAAAATGAGTATATCTCCCAAATTGGGTTGCAATACGATTGCTTTTGATTGCGCTCTCGGGATTTGCTGCGTAAGTACAAATTCTCCGCCGGTATAATCCTGTCCCGCCTGATTCAGAAACAGGACCATTTGAATGGGGAAGAATACATCACCGTATAAATCCTGGTGCAATGTGTTGTGGCCGCCTTCGCCATATTTGAGGATCAATGCGGTAGGTTTTACCTGTCCGTGAGCACTGCATTGTTCCAGGAACTCCGCATAATCATTTGGGTAATGCTGCGAAATTCCAAGCTGGTGCATCCAGTTGTTCGCTACTGGAACAAGGTTTGAATAATAGTTTTCCCGCAGTGCGCTAATCAATGCGGGCAGGGGATAGTTGAAGTATTTGTATTCACCTAAACCGAACCGGTAACGTTCCATTACGACCGTTTTGCGGTATAGGTCCGCGTTTCCATACTGGCTGATCAGCCGGCTACATTCATCAGCATCAATGACTTGCCTCACCAGCGCGTAGCCATTATTATTGAGGCTGTTTGTTAAAATTTGCCATTCCGTGTTCTGTATTGCTCTCATTGCAGGATAATTTGTCAGGATCAAGTTTGACAAATGTATCCTGCGAAAAGAGTAGGGAAAACCTGAAACTTGCGGGATTTAACCTTACCTACACTGAAACCACCTGCTCGTCTTTCCGCTCGCCAATCTGCTGGCGCCACATGGCATAGTACAGCCCTTTTTCGTCCAGCAGCGAGTTGTGCGTACCCACCTCGATAATCCGGCCTTTTTCAAGTACGTAAATGCGATCTGCATGCATGACAGTTGACAAGCGGTGGGCGATCATCACAGTAATATGTTGCCGCTGATCGGTAATCGTCCGGATTGTATTGGATATCTCCTCTTCCGTAAGCGAGTCGAGTGCCGAGGTTGCTTCGTCAAAAATGATGAGGTTGGGGTTACGGAGCAATGCGCGCGCAATGGACAGTCGCTGCCGCTCGCCACCTGAAAGCTTCAATCCACCTTCACCAATGACGGTGTAAATACCGTTCTCAGCCCGTGAAAGCAGGTTATAGCAGGCAGCTTTGAGCAGCACATCATTAATCATCTCATCCGTCGCATCGGGGTTGACGAAGAGCAGGTTTTCTTTGATAGTACCTGAGAAAAGCTGCGTATCCTGCGTTACAAAGCCGATTTTGTTCCTTATTTCATCAAAATCAATGCTGTTTCCATTGAAGTTGTTATAATAAACATTCCCTTCAATGGGGGGGTATAGTCCAACCAGCAACTTAACCAAAGTGGTTTTACCTGAGCCAGACGGACCAACAAATGCAATCGTTTCGCCTCTTTCCACTCTGAATGAGATGTTTTCCAATGCGGGCCGCGTAGCTGACTGGTGCTGGAATTTGACTTGTTGGAATTCAAGAACTTCAATTTCCCCGATCTTTTCCGGCAGCAAAGGTTTCTTTTCAATGGGCCGGGCCAGAAGCGTTTGCAGGTTGTTCAGCGAAGCTTCGGCCTCGCGATACGAAAGGATTACGTTACCTAACTCTTGCAATGGGCCAAAAATGAAGAAGGAGTAAAACTGCATCATCATCATCTGTCCCACGGTAATCTGGTCGCGGAAGACAAAGAACAGCAGCGCGAACATGATGCATTGCTGCAGAAAGTTAACGAACGTTCCTTGTATAAAGCTGATTGAACGAATGCTTTTTACCTTTTTCAGTTCCAGTTTCAGGATCTTGAAAGTAGTAGTATTCAGCCTGCTGATCTCCTGTTGCGTCAGTCCGAGGCTTTTTACAAGTTCTATATTTCTTAATGACTCGGTTGTGGAACCGGCAAGGGCGGTTGTTTCGGAGACAATGTTCTTTTGTATTGCTTTGATCCTGCGGCTGAGGATGCTTGTCAGAATTGCGAGTACCACGGAGCCTACCAGGTAGATCAGCGGCAGCATCGGACTGAGCTTAAATGCGACAATCACAACGAACACGATACCGATCAGCGTCGTAAAGAGTACATTGACAAAGTTCATGATGAACTTCTCACAATCTGCCCGCACTTTTTGCAGGACTGACAATGTTTCCCCGCTTCGCTGGTCTTCAAAATCCTGGAAAGGCAGCCGCAATGCATGGCGAAGTCCGTCCGTATACAGGTTAGCGCCAAATTTCTGGATCACCACATTCACCAGGTAATCCTGGAAAGCTTTGGCAATGCGGGAGACCATGGCAGTACCGATAATCAGCAGCAGGCCGGTGAGTACGCCTTTGAAAAATTCATCTTTGAGCCCGTTGTTGCGGAAGTGCGCAGCCTTGTTCGCATAAGGGTCGATGAGCAGGTTACCTAATATGTAAGGGTTAAGAAGCGAAAAAACCTGGTTGATTGCGGCCATCAGGAGAGCCAGCAATATCAGCCATTTGTAGCGGCTGAGATATTGTAATAGTAATTTCATACAGTAGCAGGGTGAAATAGGTGATTTACCTAGACTGATAAACTGAAAGCGGGAAAATTTAATTCTCTGCGAAGCCTTAAAATGCAGAAACAATAAAAAAGACATCCTGGAATGGGATGTCTGAAATCGGGTAGCGGGGAGCAGAATCGAACTGCCGACCTTAGGGTTATGAATCCTACGCTCTAACCATCTGAGCTACCCCGCCGGGTTATTGTGGTGCAAAAGTATGTTAAATATTTTTACGGCACAACTCGTTTTTTCTAAAATTGATTGAGAAAATCTGCTGGCGGGTTCATTCAATTTTAAGTTTGCAGGCTTTTATAACTGATTTATGCTATATTACAACTTTTAAATCAGCGAGTAAGGCAGGAACTGTTAAGGGTATCGTTTTAATAGAAGTTCATATGGAAAAATATAAATTTATTACCGAGTTTGAATTGCGTTCCTCTCCCAAAGTGCTTTTTCCATATATATCAACCCCGTCCGGACTGGAACAGTGGTTTGCCGAGAAAGTGACGGTACTCCCTGATCACCGCTTCGATTTTCAATGGGACGGCGACAGCCATATTGCGCGTCAAACCGGTCTCCGTATTAACAAAGCAGTTCGTTTTGACTTTGAAAACACGAGTGACGATAATCTCGACAACAACCATTTGGAACTAAAATTAGAGGTGAGTGAGTTAACCCAGACAACTTTCCTGCGGGTAATCGACTATTCATCGAACCGCGACCAGGACGAGCTTGCGTCGTTGTGGGAAGGCTTTATTGATAATCTTAGAGAAATAGTTGGTAGTTGATGAAAAAGCTGGATAAGCTTGTTTTAATGTCTTTTTGGGGGCCGTTTATTATTACAATGTCGGTTGTTGTATTCGTGTTCCTTATGCGGATCATGATTTTTTACATTGACGATTTTGTGTCAAAAGACCTTGGTATCACGGATTACGCGCAGCTTTTCTTCTTTTTTAGTCTCATAACGGTTCCTACGGCGCTGCCGCTGGCTACATTGCTGTCTTCGTTGATGGCATTTGGTAACCTGGGTGAATTTTTTGAGCTCACCGCGATCAAGAGCGCAGGTATTTCGGTCACAAGAGCAATGCTGCCGCTGTTTATAGTTACGTTCGGGATCAGCGTATTTTCCTTCTTTTTCAACGACAGAGTGTCACCCTGGGCCAATTTGAAGGGGTATAGTCTTTTATATGATATCAAGACTACCAAGGCTACATTGAAAATCAAGGATGGTATCTTCTATAATGATCTGCCGGGATATAGTATTAAGGTGGATAAGAAGGAGGAAAACGGCAGGCTTAAAGGAATGGTAATTTACAAGCACAGCAACCGTTCCTACGAATTTGGCAACACCGAAGTGATACTTGCGGATTCAGGAAGAATGTATTCCATTAATGATAACCGATACCTGGTAATCGAGCTTTACAACGGAACAAGGTATACGGACGAAGCAAATTCGTCGACTTCGCGACCGGTGTACATTTCTTCGGGCGGAGCTATGACGCGGGGTTTCTCTAATTTCAGCCGCAACTCATTCAAGCATTACCGGCTTACCGAAAGTCTGGCGTCGTTTGGAATGAAGCGGACGGACGAAGGCCAGTTCAAGTACCACGAGTTCATGAAAAATATAACGGATCTGACGAAAACGGCAGATTCGCTGCGTACTTCTTATGTAGAAACGCGTAAAAACCTGGTGCCCGGAAGTCAGCAGTATTATTCCTACAATTACCGCGAAGGGACCGATAAGACTTTGAAAAAAGGAGCGTGGGTTGATTCCTTACTGGCAAAACCGGTTTCGGACAGTTTGAAAAAAGATATCCTGGAAAATGCAAAAGGTGCCGCAGGCAGCATGCTAAGCTATACCAAATCCCAGTACGATTATTTGCAAACCAAGCTCAAAGATGCGAACCGCTATGAATTGGAAAAACACCACAAGTATACCAATGCAATTTCCTGCCTGATTATGTTTTTAATCGGTGCGCCGTTGGGCGCTATCATCAAAAAGGGAGGATTTGGCGTACCGGTATTAGTATCAATCCTGTTCTTTATACTTTTATATGTATTGACTAATCAGGGTGACAAATGGGTGAAAGAAGGGTTGCTCGCAGTGCCTCTGGGCGCCTGGCTGGCCAATACTGTGCTGCTGCTGGCGGGTTTGTATTTCATCAGTAAGGCAAGAAGCGACTCGCGGTTATTTGAAAAGGATGTTTATCAAATGCAGTATAAGAGAATTAAAGCGTGGCTGACAAGTAGATTTGGGAAAAGCCAGCTTATCCAATCATAGTAAAATTATATTTTTTAAATCGCTGTAAAATCGTACTTTTGCAACCTTATTTACGGCAAGGTGCTGTAAAATACTTCTCATACAATTTAATCTGTTGTTACAATCATGTATTTAACCGCGGAAAAGAAGAGCGAGATCTTCGAATCGAAAGGTTTTAAAAAAGAGAGCGGAGACACTGGCTCAGCTGAATCACAAATTGCTTTATTTACGTACCGCATCAACTATTTGAATGAGCACTTAAAGACGCACAAGAAAGACAATGATACGCGTCTTGGTTTGCTTAAAATGGTAGGAAAGCGCAGAAGATTGTTAGACTATCTTTACAAAAAGGACATTAACCGCTACCGTGCGATTATTGCCGAATTGAACATACGTAAGTAATTTAAAATCAGGGAACTTCAATCACATGTAAGTTCCCTGATTTTTTGCGGAATTAGAAAAATCATCGGAAGGTCAGGACGGCATTCCAAAGCTACAAAAATCACTATTCTATGCTTTTTAATATAGTTAACAAGACTATACCCTTACCTGATGGCAGGGAAATCACTATTGAAACAGGAAAATTAGCAAAACAAGCCGACGGTTCGGTAGTTGTCAGACTAGGTAACACCATGTTGCTGGCGACAGTTGTGGCTAATAAAGATATTAGAGAAGGCTTGGACTTTTTACCATTATCGGTTGATTACCAGGAGAAATTCGCTTCTGCCGGTCGTATTCCGGGAAGCTTTCAGAGGCGCGAGGGAAAACTATCTGACCACGAAGTACTGATCAGCCGCCTGGTTGACAGGGTTCTTCGTCCATTGTTTCCGGAGGACTATCACGCAGAAGTACAGGTTAACATTCTTTTGATTTCTGCTGATCCAACTGCATTGCCTGACGCACTTGCTGCATTGGCGGCATCTGCTGCACTGGCGGCTTCTGATATTCCATTTAACGGACCAGTTTCTGAGGTACGCGTAGCTAAAATCGACGGACAGTATGTAGTTAACCCGGGATCAGTTGAGCTTGAAAAAGCAACACTTGACCTGATGGTTGGCGCGACTTACAACGATATCGCTATGGTGGAGGGCGAAATGAGCGAAGTTTCTGAGGAAGAAATTATCGAAGCATTGAAAGTTGCCCACGCTGTTATCAAAGAACAATGCCTTGCATTGAAAGAATTTGAAGCTGCTGTCGGTAAAACGGAGAAGAGAGAATACGTAGGTGACGATGCTGACGCAGAACTGGAAGCGCGTGTTCGCTCTTTTGCTTACGACAAAATATATGCTGTTACGCAGCAAGGTTCTACCAACAAGCAAGTTCGTAAAGACGGATTTAAAGCAGTTTGGGAAGAATTTAAAACTACAATCACAGAAGAAGAATCGCCTGAGTTCAAAGAAGGTTTGGCGAAACGTTACTTCAATGACCTGGTTTGGGAAGCATCACGCCGCCTTGTTCTGGACGAAAGGATCCGTCTGGACGGTCGCCGTCTAGACGAAGTTAGACCGATCGCGTCAGAAGTTGATTTTCTTCCGAACGCACACGGTTCTGCACTGTTCACAAGAGGTGAAACACAGTCTCTGACTACCGTTACTTTGGGTACGAAGAATGACGAGCAAATCGTTGATACCACTTTGAAATATGGGTACAGCAAATTCATGCTGCACTACAACTTCCCTGGATTTTCAACAGGTGAGGTAAAACCAAACCGTGGACCTGGTCGCCGCGAGGTGGGTCATGGAAATCTTGCATTACGTGCATTGAAAAAGGTGTTGCCACAGCTTGAAGACAATCCTTACACGATCCGTATCGTATCAGATATCCTTGAATCAAACGGATCTTCGTCTATGGCTACCGTTTGCGCAGGCTCACTGGCGTTAATGGATTCAGGTTTGAAAATCAAGGCACCTGTATCAGGGATTGCAATGGGACTTATCTCCGATGAAGCAACCGGTAAATACGCTGTTCTTTCTGACATTCTTGGGGATGAAGATCACCTGGGGGATATGGATTTTAAAGTGACAGGAACAGAGGCTGGTATCACAGCTTGTCAAATGGATATGAAGGTAAATGGTCTTTCATTTGAAGTATTGACAGAAGCTTTAATGCAAGCCAAAGCGGGCAGATTGCACATTTTGGGTGAAATGAACAAGACTATCCGTGAAAGTCGTCCAGACCTTAAACCGCATACACCTCGCGCAGTTGTCATTAAAATTGATCGTGAGATGATCGGCGCTGTAATCGGGCCTGGTGGTAAGGTTGTTCAGGATATCCAGAAAGAATCCGGAGCTACTGTGTCTATTGAAGAAAAGGATGGAGCAGGGTTTGTAAGTATATTCTCAGCTGACAAGACTTCAATGGATAAGGCCGTAGCACGTATTAAAGGAATTATCCTTGTGCCGGAAATCGGAGAAGTATATACTGGTAAAGTGAAGTCCATTATGCCTTTCGGCGCATTTGTTGAGTTCCTGCCTGGTAAAGACGGTTTGTTGCACATTTCCGAGATCAAGTGGGAAAGACTTGAACAAATGGAAGGTGTTCTGGAAGTTGGAGAAGAGATCCAGGTTAAATTGGTAGAGATCGATAAGAAAACGGGGAAATACAGACTTTCGCGTAAAGTGTTGCTACCAAAGCCAGAGAACAAAAATGCATAAAATAGTGTTTCCTTAATTGGAGACAGTATTGACGTCGTTACATTACATACTTAATAAAAGACATAGATGAGACAGCTAAAGATCAGTAAGCAAATCACCAACCGTGAAAGTCAGTCGTTAGACAAATATTTGCAGGAGATCGGAAAGGTAGATTTGTTAACGCCGGATGAGGAGGTGACCTTAGCGCAAAAGATCAGGGACGGGGACCAGCTGGCTTTGGAAAGATTGACCAAAGCAAACCTCAGGTTCGTTGTTTCCGTGGCAAAACAATACCAAAACCAGGGTCTATCTCTGGGTGACTTGATAAACGAAGGTAATTTAGGACTTATCAAAGCTGCACAGCGTTTTGATGAGACTCGTGGTTTTAAATTTATCTCATACGCAGTTTGGTGGATCCGTCAGTCGATTCTTCAGGCGCTTGCCGAGCAGTCCCGTATTGTTCGTCTGCCTTTGAACCGGGTTGGCTCGCTGAACAAGATTTCAAAAACGTTCTCTGAACTGGAACAGCGTTTCGAGCGCGAGCCTTCGCCAGAAGAACTTGCGGAAGTTCTTGAAATATCATCTTCGGAGGTCGTAGATACCATGAAAATTTCGGGTCGTCACGTATCAATGGACGCACCGTTTGTTCAGGGTGAAGAAAACAGCCTTCTGGATGTTTTGGAAAACGATCTCGAAGACAAACCTGACTCGGGACTTGTAAATGAGTCTTTGCGGAAGGAAGTTCAGAGAGCACTCTGCACATTGACACAGCGTGAAGCAGACGTTATTGCATTGTATTTCGGTTTAAATGGAGAGCATGCGATGACTTTGGAAGAGATAGGGGAGAAGTTTAACCTTACCCGTGAGCGCGTGCGCCAGATCAAAGAAAAAGCGATCAGAAGATTGCGCCATGTATCAAGAAGCAAAGCACTTAAAACTTATCTTGGTTAAGCTTTCGATCCATTCCTAGTGAATATTTATTTAAATAGCCTCCGCAAGAGGCTATTTTCTTTTACATATGGCCATTTTACAACCTTTGATTGACATTCCGGCAATTTGCTATGCGCACGGAAGCAGGCACGCGGTAGTTTCACCAGGATCGCGAAGCGCTGCGCTCACACTTGCTTTTGCGAGGCACGGCGGATTTCAGATGCATGTGTGCATGGACGAACGTTCCGCAGCTTTTATAGGACTGGGCATAGCGCAGCAAACAACCTCTGTGGTCGTATTAATCTGTACCTCCGGGAGTGCAGCTTATAACTTCGCTCCTGGTGTTGCAGAGGCCTTTTTTCAGCAGATTCCCTTGCTGATCCTTACAGCAGACCGACCCAAGGATTGGTTGCACCAGTACGACGGTCAAACCATTTATCAGAATGAAATATATGGTAAGCATGTAAAACGATCTTTCGAACTTCCTTCTGACTATGGACACAAGGATGCGGTGTGGGCCATTAACCGGATCGTGAATGAAGCAGTTGGATTGAGCGATACCAAGCCAAACGGGCCAGTGCATATTAATATTCCTATCCGTGAGCCGTTCTACCCTTCTCCGGAAGAAGAATTCGTGCAATCAGAAAATGTGCGCATTATAAACAGAGAAGTTTCTGATAGAACCATTCCGGCTGACAAGTGGAATATGTTACTGGATGAGCTGGACTCAGCCAAACGCATATTGATTGTAGGAGGACAGCATAATCCTGACCCGGAATTGGGTAGGGTACTTGCGCAAATAGCAGAAGAATGGAATGTGCCGGTTGTAGGAGATTGTATAAGCAATTTGCCTGGAAGCGAGCTCTTCGTTCGTCATCACGATCTATTTTTGAGGAGTGCAGAAGATGAAAATCTAGCTCCCGATTTGCTGATTACATTTGGATTATCGCTTGTATCAAAAGAATTAAAGCTCTTCCTGCGAAAAAATGCACCTTCGCAGCACTGGCACATAGGGCAAGACTCCTTTTTAGCCGATCCAATGCAATCCTTGACCCGACAAATACCTGTTGAACCTCTTTATTTCTTCACATCTTTATTCGAGAAGGTTGACTATCAGCTATTTGTGGAAAAATCGGATTTTCAGAATGATAGTGGCTATGGTGCTTTGTGGCAGCAAAAAGAGCATGAAGCGAGACGCTATAAGCAGCATTTTATAAGTAATTTAAGTTCGTTAAATGATCTAACATCGTTAGAATTTCTTTATTCGTCGATAAATGGGTGTTATCAGCTGCATGTAGGCAATAGCATGGCAATTAGATATGCCAATGCACTGAGTCATGAGAGCAGCCTTGGACTTTATTGCAACAGAGGGACCAGCGGAATTGACGGTTGTGTGAGCACAGCAGTTGGTGCGGCACTCGTAAACAATCAACCTACGCTCCTGATTGTCGGAGACGTGAGTTTCCTCTATGATAGAAATGGTTTACTGATACGACATTTGCCCGACAACTTGAAGATAGTAGTAATCAATAATGCAGGAGGTAATATTTTTAGAATGATCGACGGCCCTGCCGGACTGCCTGAACTTGGCGAGTATTTTGAGACCAGACATTCATTTACAGCAAAGCGGACGTGCGAAGATTCTAATATTACGTATTTTGAATTGCGGGACATTGCATTGATGCATTCGACAATGACAGATTTCCTTGCATCGAACACGATCAGTTTATTGGAAATCTTTACAAATCCGGAAGAAAATCGCCAGACCTGGAAAGCTTTGAAGTCAATGCAGGTTTAGGGTTACTGACAATACTGAGCAGCGAGTTCAGTAGCGAGAGCGTCTTTCAGTACAATTCCCTGCTTCCAGATCCTGCAAGCTTCGGGCAACTGCTTCAATCCAAAATACGCATTGCCGGTGAGCCCGTAGAGCATTTCTACGGGCTCTGCTATTTCAATGGCTTTGGAATAATATTTCAATGCTTCTCCGAATTCGTTTTTTTGAGAATAATAAATACCCAGGTTGCGTAGTGCATACCCGTTAGCCGGTAACTTTTCAAGCGATCGCTCGATCAATGCCTTTCCTTTGTCAGCCAAACCTGTATTCAACAATACATATCCTTTGTTATTTAACGCAAACGCATCATCAGGTTGCCGGTCCAGCACCTTGTCAAAACAAGCCAGGGCTGCGTTCCAGTTTTTCTCGCGGGAAAGTATCAGTCCAAGGTTATTGAGTGCCTGAGGATGCGCAGCGTCAAGAGCAAGCGCATTCTCGAAGTCAGCTTTGGCAGCAGGGTAGGACCTCATGCGATAATAAAGCGCGCCCCGATTCACATATGCTTCTACGTTATCCTTTTCCAGAGAAATCGTTTTATCATAATCGGAGATTGCGGCAACATCATTTCCCTGTGCTGCGAGCACGTCTCCTTTAATCAAAAAGAAGCGGGCAGAATCCTTGTACTCTTTTTCAATTGCCTTCAAATGCTCCACAGCATCGGTTAGCCGGCCCAGTTGGAGGGCAGCTTCACTCTTTACGAGATTTGCCTGTACGAGTGTAGGATCAATGCGGGTAGCTTCTGCCAAAATCTCATAGGCTTCTTCCGCCTTGCCCATTTTCAATAAAGTTATTCCTTTATTGAGGTATGCGTCTGAAAAATCTGCATTTTTGGAGATTGCTTCATCATATAGCCTGATTGCCTCGGCATAGTTCTTTTGAGTCAAAGCCTGATTTGCTTTCAGGAAAAAATCAGCAGCATCTTTCTTGTTCTGACTCGTACAATGCAGAAAGAATACAGCTAAAATTATTAGTGCTAATGAATATTGAAGCTTAGCAAATGGGTTTTCTAGCTTTTTTAACGACATATGAGATATATAAAGGGAATTCCAAATCCGGAGTTCAAAATTGGGCTTTATCAGTGGAACAACAAATACATTATTAAAATTGAGTCTGGTCTTTTTGAGCAAACTTACAAGATTGATGAATACGAAGTGGAACGTGCAGACGAACTGGAAGCGGGTTTGGATCAGGTTTTCATGGAATCAGTCAGGTCCAAATTCGATGCCATGCAGGAGGACTTCTTCGCTTCTCTGAGGCGCAATAATGTAGTGTTTTAGCGTACTGTAACCCCGTCAAAACCTGTTCACGTATACGCTTTTAATGTGCTTTTCGTTAGATAGCAAACAATTTCAGGCGGTATTTGTGCGCTCAGATAATCTTATATAAAGATATGGTCCATCGCATTAAATTCATTCAAAACTCCACCAACTCAGCTTCTATGGTATTAAAACGCAGCGCTTCGGCGTTCGGATTGCTTTTATGTGCAGGCACGACCTATGTGTCAGCGCAGAATACATTAACTATAACAGAGCCGGAAGCTCACTTCCGGAATGGTCTGGAATATTACGAAAAGTCTAACTATGTGGCTGCACGCCAGGAGTTTGGCCAATTCCTGAGCTCACAGAACAAATTGCTGAGCACCAGTGATTACAACAAAGTAACTGCGGAATATTATGTCGCAGTCACGGGACTTTATCTGAACTATCCGGAAGCAGAAATTCAGGTAGACCGGTTTGTAAAAAATCACGCAGAACATCCCAAGGCACAGCAGGTTTACGGAGATCTGGGACGCTACTATTTCAATTCAGGGAATTATGACAAGGCAATAACTTACCTTGAAAAGGCGGTCGAAGCACCAACTGGCGGTGGAATGAAGACGGAAAGCATGTACCAGCTTGCTATGTCGTACTATAACACGCAACAGCCGGATCTTGCATTGCCGCTTTTTAATCAGGTAAAAATGGATGCATCTTTTGCAAATGCAGGAGATGCATCATTTTATGCCGGGGTAATTAACTATCAGAAAAACAACTTTGATGTTGCTCTGGAAGATTTCCGCCGTGTAGAAACACATCCTTACTACAAAAACGAGGCGCCCAACTGGATTATCTCTTCTCTTTATCAACTAAAAGAGTTCGACCAGCTCACACAGTATGGAGAAAAGATCCTTGCTCAACAAAGAGGAAATACCAAGTTGGACGATGTTGCTCTTTACGTTGCAGAAGTTTACTATGAAAAAGGCGACTATGCTGCGGCTGTAAAAGCATACGACCGGTACAAAAGAATGAAAGCTGGTACTATGCCACCGGCGGTTGCTCTGCATTACGGACACTCGCAGTTCAGAACCAATAATTATGAGGCTACAATAACTACCTTAAAGCCCGTAAGTTCTGGTAAAGATTCTGTTTCGCAATACTCCTCATATTTACTGGGAATCAGTTACTTAAAGACTAATGCTTTAAGTAATGCTTTAACAGCCTTCGGGAATGCAGCAGGGTTAGATCACAATGAGATCGTAAAAGAAGAGGCTTCTTATAACCACGCGAAAGTGCAGCTTGAAACAGGCAACAATGCAGAAGCGGTTAAAGAGTTTACCAATTTTCTTGCTAAGTTCCCGAATAGCAAACACAAGGAAGAAACTACTGAGTTGATCGCAGAAGGTTATGCGAATGCAAGCAATAGTCAGGGTGCTATCAAATACATTGAAGGGCTGTCTTCCCGCAATGCTAAAATCAATGGCACTTATCAGAGGCTTACTTTTAATCAGGGAGTGACCGATTTCAATCAGGAGAAGTTCGATCAGGCGATTGCCATGTTTGACAAATCCCTGAAAGTACCTATCGACCCGGAGATCTCTAATTCTGCATTGTTTTACAAAGCGGAGTCAGTATATGCACTGAAAAGAGTGGATGAAGCAGCTTCGCTCTACACTCAGATTTCAAAAAATCCCAAAGCTGGTATATACGCGCGGAAGAGCTTGTATGCATTAGGATACATTTATTACAATCAGAAAAAATACAGCCAGGCGCTACCCTATTTCAAGGAGTTCACTTCCAATATTGAAGGAATGGACGTGCAGATGATCGAAGATGCGCATTCAAGATTAGCGGATTGCTACCTGGCCGCGAAGAACTACAATGAGGCGATACGGACTTATGAGCAGGTTGCTTCAAAAGGAAAGGTCGACAAAGACTATGCGATGTTCCAGAAGGGACGGGCTTATGTATATATGAACCGCGAAGCCGAGGCGCGCAAGCAATTTGAACTGCTGATCAGCCAATATCCTTCATCACGTTACCTGGATGATGCGTACTTCCAAATGGCTGATATTGATTTCCAAAATCAGAGTTACTCAGCGGCTGTGAAAGGCTTCACACGGATGATCAACGAGCAGCCTAAAAGTTTGATGATCCCTGCTGCATTGCTGCGCCGGGCTCAGTCTTACTATAACCTGCAGGTATACGAACAGGCAATTGTCGATTTCCGTAAGATCCTGACTGAACATCCCGAGTCGCCTTCTGCAAGCAGCGCGCTGGAAGGTATTCAGGAAAGTTACACGGCCGTGGGCAGACCTGAGGAGTTTACACAGGTACTTGGAGTGGTGAGGAAAAACAATCCCGGCAATGAGAAGCTCGAAGAAGTTGAGTTCGATAACGTGCGTAACCTGTACTATGCAGAGAAGTACGACAATGCGATTCAGGCCCTGAAAGGATTTTTGTCGAGCTACCCGGCAAGCAAGCACAAGTTTGACGCGAACTACTTTATCGCTTCATCTTATGACAAGCTTGGCCAGGTAAATGAGGCATTGCAGGGATACAGACAAGTTGTTCAGGATAATAAATCAACTTTCGTGGCTGCTTCCGCGCAACGTTCGGCTGAGTTGGAGATTGGGCGGGGTAATTACAACAATGCAGTTACCAATTTCAGGATCCTGTTGCGGAACTCGGAAAATAAGAAAGAGCAGACACAGGCCTGGATTGGTTTGATGGATACCTACTATACCCTGAAAAGCTACGATTCAACACTTTATTATGCCAAAGAGGTGATTAACGTAGGAAATGTAGTTCCTGGTGGGCTTGGTAAGGCGCAGCTGTACCTGGGTAAAGTTCCTTATGAGAAAGGTGATCTGACGAAAGCAGCAGAGGAGTTCCGGAAAATTTCCAAATCCTCTAAGGATGAATTTGGCGCAGAGGCAAGCTACTGGGGAGCAATGATCCTTTTCAAGGAGAAGAAGTATAAGGAGGCTGAGACTGCCATTATTGAGATGGGTAAATCCTTTGAAGGCTACGATTACTGGCGTGCACGGTCATTCATCCTGCTGGCAGATGTATACGCCGGTTTGAATGAAGTTGGTCAGGCAAAAGCGACACTGAATTCTATCATTGAAAATTCAGATGATAAAGAAGCAGTAGAGCTGGCTAAAGAAAAGCTAACCCAAATTGAGAAACTGAAATAGTCCACTCCGGTCGAACAAAAAATATTGGTACAAATGATTAAAACGCAAGCATCGCGAATTGTTATCGCAGGTATAGCTTCGGCTTTCACGTTCTCTCAGGCACTTGCCCAACGCGGTGAGATTGAAAGTCAGACCTATGAGATTGTAAAAGAGAAAAGCATTGAATTTGCTCCGGCCAACCGGGTGTTTGATAAAGTACAACCCGTAAAAGGTGAAACGGGAAAGAAGAAAGTGTCTTACGAGATCATTGATCCGCAGATAAACATTTCTTCCCCTAAACTTACTCCCGCCGTTGCCGCTACGTCCGATCAGAAGGAGAAGGATGAAAAAGACGTACTGAATAACTACGTGAAGCTGGGCGCAGGTAACTACGGCCGTTTTCTCGGGGAAGCTTTTGTAGGTGGCCGGCCAGCGGAGGATCTTGCATTTACGACACAGTTGAAGCATCTGTCAGCAGCAAACGGACCGGTAGATGGTAAGAATTCCGGTAATGCATCCACAAACATCAAGATCGGTGGAAAGTATATCCGGAGTAAATATAAAATGGATGCCGGTTTGGAATATGATCGCAAGAATTATTATTTCTACGGTTATCAGCCGCAACCGGAAGGGATTGTTGTAGACCGTGACACGATCAGGCAAACTGTTAACCAGTTTGGTGTAAACCTCGGTTTTGAAAATACCGATGCTTCTGTTCTTGTCGATTATTCGGTTAAAACGAGTCTGAATACATTGCGCGACCGATACAGCGCGTCCGAGCTGGACTGGGGAACAAAACTGAATGCATCCGTGCCGATCAGTGAGAGTTTCTACGCTTTGCTTGAAGCAGACGCATTCGTTTCGCAGCGGGTTGATCAGCTTACCTATAACAGGAACCTGTTCAGGGTACAGCCTACATTCAAGTATGTGACGGATATCTATTCCGTTTCGGCCGGACTTAACGTTGTTAATGAAACAGACGAGGAGCTGAATATCAACAAAACAAAAGCCTTTCCCGCTGTGAACCTGGACGTGACCCCATTTACGGGTTTGCATATCTTTGCTGGCTGGAATGGCGACATTGTCAGAAATACTTTAAGAAGTATGCTGGCAGAAAATCAGTGGCTTGGTCCGAATGTGCTTATTGTGAATACAGAGAAAACATCTGAGATAAGCGCCGGCGTAAAAGGCGAAGTGAGCGGTGGCTTTAACTATGAAGGTAAAGTAGCGTATACCAGCTATCGCAACTTCTACAACTTTAACAACTCCCTGGCGGATACTTCCAGGTTCTCGATCATTTATGATCCGGGAAAAACGAAGGTGCTGACGATATCGGCGCAGGCGGGTTACAATTTCAATGATGTATTTAAAACCTCGTTAAAAGCTAACTTCTTCGACTATGCAATGTCGTCGAAAGTGGAGGATGCGTGGCATCGGCCTGATCTTACCATAAACTGGTTCAATGCGCTTACAATAAGTAAAAAGCTGTTCGTTACCTCCGATTTTTACGTTTTGAGGGGTTTAAAAGCGAAAAATTTTCAAAGCGGTGTTGTAACAAAATTGCCGGTTATTGCTGATCTGAATTTCAAGATTGACTACCTGTTAACCAAGAACTTCTCTGCTTTTGTGGCGCTGAACAATGTGTTGGGCAAGCAGTACCAGCGTTATCAGTACTACCCTCAGCAGGGCCTGAACTTTATTGGAGGATTGTCATTTTCTTTTTAACTTCGTCGGGTTAACTCCAATAAGAGCTTCATGATCGCAGTTGAAACCGTATTAAGAAAACTTATCAGCGAATACGAATTTGTAATCATCCCTGGTTTCGGTGCGCTTTTGTCTCACCACATCCCGGCTGCTTACGACAGTAATTCGGGCTTCTTTTCGCCTCCGGCCAAGAAGCTTGCTTTCAATGAATATCTTAAACTGGACGACGGTTTACTTGCCAACTACATTTCGCGGCAGGAAAAGTGCACCCACACCGAGGCAGTTGATTACGTTAAAGGTTACACCGACCAATTACGGCAGGAGCTCGACGCTCGTGGACAGGCTGTTATAGCAGGAGTTGGAGAGTTCGGAAGGAATGTGGAAGGAAAGCTTGTATTTGAGCCAAAAACGGAGAAGTACTTTAAAGATGAGTGGTACGGCTTCGAGAAGGTTAAAGTAAAGCACTTTAACAAGCAGGTTGCAACGAAAACAGCTGCGCAGGCCTTTGCCACAGCACATGAAGTTGAAGTAATCGAGTTCGAAGACGAAAAGGTTAGGTCAATTAATTGGAGACGTTGGGCTGCGGCCGCAGTGGTTACATTGCTTTGCGGACTCAGCTTCTTCTTCGTTAACTCACAGAATTCGGACATTCAAAGTACATTAAACCCGTTCAAGGAGATGTTTTCCAGGAGCGAGGTACCACAGGAGCAGCAAACGACTGTTGAAGAGCCGGCACCTGTTGAGAACAATGAGACAGTAGTTGTTAAAGAAGATTCAGGCAAGCTGGAATTGGAAGATAATGCAGTAACCAAGGTTGATTCGTCAGCCATTGCTGTGCCTTCACCTGCACCTGTTGAGGCTGTTCATATTGCATCACCTAAATTCTATGTGATCGCAGGCGCATTCAAAGGTCCAAGACAAGCAAATGTGCTGCTAGCTGATTTGAAGGAGAAGGGATTTGAAAATGCATTGATTATACCCGGTAACAGATACAGCACCAAAGTAAAGGTTGCGATCGACAGCTTCGAAAGCGAAAAGGAGGCCTACCGCGCATCTGTGCGCCTGAAATCGGTTATAGGTCAGGAAGGCTGGGTCTTTAAGCCTAAAACAAACAAATAATTGAAAAAGGAAGCTTCTGGCTTCCTTTTTTGTTGCATACGAATTTTCCTAAATTTACGTTTTCGAGGAAATAACTATTAGCGTCAATGATTACATTACAAGCTGAGGATCGTCAGAGAATTGCGGTTTCATGGGCCTGGTCCTTTGGAATAACCGCAGCCATGCTAGGCTTATTCTTCTTTATCCGGCTGAACAGTTCCATGCCCAAGGTAGAGCCGATGGAGTTGTTTGTAGAAGTTAACTACGGCACCGACAAGGTTGGGAAAGGCGATATACAAACTTTCAACAAGCCGAACGACAGCAAGGTAGCGCAGAACATGCGCGCAGATGCCGACGAGGTGAAGAAGGTAAAATCTGTCGCTACTCCGAAGCCGACGCCACCGAAACCTCCTAAAATAGAATCACCGAAGCCAACAAAAACGGTCGCAGAAAAGCCTGTAATTGCATCTAAGGTCGAGAGCCCAGTGGAGGCGCCTGAAAAGACTGACGTTAAGAAATCAACTGGAAGCGAAAATTCATCTGCGCCTGCTGCCAAGCCTGCTCCTGAAAAAGCAATCAACAGAGATGCATTGTTTTCAAAATCATCAGGAAGCAAATCCGGAAGTAATGGTACCAATGGAACGCAGAGCGGGGTTGGAGGAAATAATAATGGAGACGATGCCGATGGAATTGGTGATAAAGGTTCAAAGAGCGGAAGCCTGTTTGCCAAGACCTATAAAGGTGAAGGCGGCGGAGGCGGCACGGCGGTGGGCCTTAACCTCTCAGGCTGGGGCTGGGCAAGAAGACCTGTTGTAGACGATAATTCGGATGCTACCGGCGATATTACCTTCAAGATTACTGTTGACAAAAACGGCAGGGTTAAAAATATCGTGACAGCGAGTACGACAGTAACCGACTATTCGGTAGTTAACAAGTACAAAAGCGCAGTTAGAGATCTAACATTTATTCCAAAATCGTCTAATGTACCTGATGAATCAGTCGGTACGATCACGTTTAAAATTCGTTCTAGATAATAAGTAATGGACTATCAGGAGACGCTGGACTTCCTTTACAGCAAACTACCGGTTTTTCAGAACATTGGGGCCCGTGCTTTTAAGCCGGGCCTTCGTACTACTCAGGAGCTCTGTAAATCATTGGGTGACCCTCAGACTAAGTATCCAACTATTCATGTAGGCGGTACCAATGGGAAAGGGAGTACTTCCCACATGCTGGCAGCAGTACTGCAACAAGCCGGGTACAAGGTCGGTTTATATACTTCTCCTCATTTGAAGGACTTCCGAGAGCGAATCAGAATTAATGGCGCTTGTGTCAGTGAGCAATTTGTTGTTGATTTTACTAGTGACATCAAATCTAACATTGATAGATTAAGTCCTTCTTTTTTTGAAGTTACTGTTGCAATGGCATTTTCCTATTTTGCACAGCAACATGTAGATGTTGCTGTGATTGAGGTGGGAATGGGCGGGAGGCTGGATTCTACGAACATTATTACGCCTGTCGTCTCTGTGATTACAAATGTGAGTCTTGATCATACGCAATTCCTTGGGAATACGCTTGTGGAGATTGCCGGTGAAAAGGCGGGTATTATCAAGAACAATGTGCCTGTGGTGATCAGTGAGTACCAGGAAGAGGGTGTCAGTAATGTGTTTCTAAAACAAGCCGAAGCACTGCAAGCTCCTGTCTGTTTTGGAGAAAAGGAATTTGTTGTCAAAGGCGCTGGACTTGTCGATGGAAAACTGGCTGTAAGCGTGAAGCATCGTGGCGAAGATCAATCAGACAGCTTGCGTTTAGACCTTACCGGCTCTTATCAGGTCAAGAACCTGGCAGGAGTTCTGACTACATTGAAAGTTCTGAACGACAACGGTTTTTCCGTTAGTCAGGAAGCAATTGCGTCTGCATTAAGCTCAGTGGTAAACCTCACAGGACTTAAAGGACGCTGGCAGCAACTTGGAACGGAACCGGCGGTTTTCTGCGATACCGCTCACAACATCGGCGGACTTGAAAATACAATCCGGCAGTTTGAATCTCTTCCACATGCGCAAATGCGCTTTGTTGTCGGCTTTGTAAAGGACAAAGATATTTCTGCAATGCTGTCCCTTTTTCCTAAAACCGCTACATACTACTTCTGCGCACCATCGAATTTGCGTGCCTTGAATGCAGCGGAATTAAGAGAAACGGCCGCTGGCTTCGGGTTGGGCGGCGCATGTTACAGTGATGTTAACCAGGCTTTGAAGGCCGCTCAGGACGCTTCCTCAAAAGAAGATATTATTTATGTGGGAGGCAGCACTTTTGTGGTAGCCGATCTGGATCAATTATAGTTTAAATTAAATGACAAGAAGGAAATTATATCATTACAATTTTAGTGCGCAGGCCGATAATGTAATAGAGTCAGGGAAACTGCTTTACCAGGAAATAAAAGGTAATTGGAACAAACGCTACTTTAAGAATGAAAACCCGATCGTTGTGGAGCTGGCTTGCGGGAAAGGCGAGTATACGGTAGGGCTTGGAAGGAAATTCCCGGACAAAAACTTCATAGGAATGGACATCAAAGGTGACCGCATTGCGAGAGGAAGTGCAATGGCCACCGAGTTTAATCTGGCAAATGTGGCTTTTCTTCGTGGCGGGATCCAGTATTCGCATGAATTCTTTGAAGAAAACGAATTAAGTGAGATCTGGTTGATCCATCCAGACCCGCAGGTTCGCGAGAGGGACGAGCATAAGAGATTGACCAACCCAAATTTCCTGGAAAAGTATGCCGGATTTATCAGGCCGGGTGGATTGTTTTCCCTGAAAACAGACAGTACATTCCTTTATGAGTATAGTCTGGAAACATTGAAGAATTCTCCCAGGTATAAAATCCTGGAACATACCGACGACTTGTACCAATCTACTTTGCTGGATGATCATCATGGAGTAAAGACGCATTACGAGACGATCTTTACAGGCAAAGGTTACACTATCAAATACATTAAAGCCGAAGTATTATATTAAAAAGGCCCGCCGGAATGTTCCAGCGGGCCTCTAAGCTTGTTATTTGATCAGACTATTTGTTGATCAATCCAGCGAAGTATTTAACTGTTCTTACCAGCTGAGAAACGTATGACATTTCATTGTCGTACCATGCTACTGTTCTTACCAGCTGCGTATCGCCCACTTTTTGAACTCTTGTTTGAGTCGCATCGAAAAGTGAACCGTAGTTGATACCGATGATATCGCTGCTCACGATTTCATCTTCTGTGTAGCCGTAGCTTTCGTTTGCTGCCGCTTTCATAGCTGCATTCACTTCTTCAACACTTGTTTCTTTTCCAAGAACCACTGTCAATTCAGTTAAAGAACCTGTCAGTGTAGGAACGCGTTGTGCTGAACCATCCAGTTTGCCTTTCAATGAAGGCAATACAAGACCGATCGCTTTTGCCGCACCTGTGCTGTTTGGAACGATGTTCTGAGCAGCAGCTCTCGCTCTTCTCAAATCTCCTTTTGGATGTGGTGCATCCTGCGTATTCTGGTCGTTGGTATAAGCGTGGATTGTTGTCATTAAGCCATTAACGATACCGAATTTCTCTTCCAAAACCTGCGCCATAGGAGCAAGACAGTTGGTAGTACAAGAAGCACCGCTGATGATGGTTTCAGAACCGTCAAGAATATCGTGGTTTACATTGAAAACAATAGTTTTCAGATCACCTGTAGCAGGAGCTGAGATAACTACTTTTTTCGCGCCAGCCTTGATGTGAGCGCTTGCTGACTCCTGGCTTGTGAAGAAGCCGGTACATTCAAGAACCACGTCTACATCATGCGATCCCCAGGGAATTTGAGCCGGGTCACGTTGTGCGTAGATCACGATATTTTCGCCGTTAACAACTACTGAGTTATCTGTTGATTTAACTTCTGCGTCAAACCGTCCTTGTGCTGTATCGTATTTAAGTAGATGTGCTAGAACCTTTGGGCTGGTAAGGTCATTTATGGCGACAATTTCGATACCCTCCATATTGTAGATCTGGCGGTATACGAGGCGACCGATTCGGCCAAAACCATTGATTGCGACTTTAACTGTAGACATATCTTATTTGATTGGTTAATTATGGGCAAAAATACGAAAAATGGCGTGTATTTAAAGGATAATGGCCGAAAATTGAGGTTAAATAAGCACTAACACTGCGCTATCTCATAACTGTTTATACTACTTATATTAGTAAATTTGGATCACACTAACTATTTATTTTAGTATTTTTGAGTTCTTATTTACTAATTATAGTAGCATCCAATCAGTTTTGTTCTTGTTTTAAAATGATTACTTTCGTTAAGCCTTTCAATGTAGGCCTTGATGAGAATTGGCTATTTATCTAGTTAAGTTAGAACTTTTAAATATAGTGCGGGGCGGCAAAAATAGAATTACGCTTTTTCTCATAACTGAGTGATTATCAAATTGTTTATTATATTATATTAATCTATTACTTTAACATGACAGTTGCTGAGACTATTGAGAATTACTGGCAGAACAGAGAACTTTTGAAAGAGGAGAGCGCAAAGGGTTTTATTAAGGACCTTATAGAAGAAGTTGACAAGGGAAGGCTTCGCGTAGCAGAGCCACAGCCTGACGGTTCATGGACGGTTAACCAAGCGCTAAAAAAAGCAATCATTCTTTATTTCCCAATTCAACAAATGCAGACAACAGAATTGGGAATTTTCGAATACCATGACAAGATGAAGTTAAAGACCGGATACGAGCAACTCGGAGTGCGCGTGGTTCCGCCAGCTGTTGCCCGCTACGGAGCATACATTTCCAGGGGAGTTGTACTAATGCCTTCTTACGTCAACATTGGCGCATATATAGATGAAGGAACAATGGTCGACACCTGGGCGACTGTGGGAAGCTGCGCGCAGATCGGAAAAAACGTTCACCTCAGCGGTGGCGTCGGAATAGGAGGGGTGTTGGAGCCGGTACAAGCTTCACCAGTAATTATTGAAGATGGGGCATTCATTGGCTCACGTTGTATTGTGGTAGAAGGCGCGCACGTGGGTAAGAGAGCTGTACTGGGTGCTGGTGTGACAATTACCGGCAGCTCGAAGATCATCGACGTTACTGGCAGCGAACCAGTTGAATATAAAGGATTTGTTCCCGAAGACTCTGTTGTAATTCCCGGAACATTGCCGAAAGAGTTTGCAGCAGGTACCTATCACGTTCCATGTGCATTGATCATTGGAAAGAGAAAGGCCAGCACAGACTTGAAAACGTCTCTGAACGACGCATTAAGAGAAAATCAGGTAGCTATCTAACTGAACTTACCAGACGAATATGAAATACGGTGCCGCCACGGTGCCGTATTTTTTTGTGTTCACACTTCAAAGATGTTCGCGTTACTATCACTATTGCTCAGTCTATATTTGCGAATCACAGGATTTACAATATTAATACCGATAATTTACATTTGTATTATTTAGTTTAGTTGTAGAGTTGCGGCTTGTAAATTACATTTGTAACAGTTAAGCTTTTAGCCGATTTTACAAATGACATTAAGCGATAAGATTAAACAAATACTTGCCGACAAGGCACTCTCACCCTCCATATTCGCAGATGAAATTGGGGTACAGCGTTCCAGCATGTCGCATATACTGGCCGGACGCAATAAACCGAGTCTGGAAATGGTACAGAAGATTGTTAAACGATATCCTGACTTAGGATTAGAGTGGATTCTCGATGAAAATGAGCTGCCACAATCAGCACCTGAACAACCTGCACCAAGGATAAAGAAAGAGACTGCTGTTTCAGCGCAGCCTCAGGAGAGAATGGTAGAAGAGCCGAAAACAATAGCTGCTCTATCTGAAAAACGCGTGGATCGGATTATAATTTTTTACACGGACGGGACATTCAAGGAGTTCCAAGAGAAGTAAGTCAGAGGTTTACTGTCATTTCAGCAGAAGTACGGTACCTTCTACCTCCTGATCGAAAGTCTTGATTACATAAGGATAGCTGCCGGAAGGAGCGGCGGCACCCTTGTACTGACCATTCCAGGGTTTTTCGTAGCCTTTTGACAGGTGGATCACCTCGCCCCATCTGTTGTAAATGCGGACTTCAACGATCTGGTCACGCGCATTCTTAATCTCGAAAGTATCATTATTACCGTCTCCATCGGGCGAGAATGCCGTCGGAATGTACATTTGTTCGATTACATTAATGTATGTACTGGCCTGGTAAGTACAGCCGGAAGCGCTGGTTACTGTAACGGTATAAGTTGTATCTACAAGCGGTGAAACAACGGCTGTCTCGGCGTTGTTTGCTGAGCGCATTTCGTAGGATGGCCCCCACTCAAAAGTAGCATCAGGCTGCGGTGGCGAAATTACGGGGCGCAGGTTAGACTGTGACCCTTTCGTCATCATTTTAGAAGCCGGCATCGTCACTTTGATCTCTTCCTGAGTTACCATCATCGTATCCCGTCCTCGGCAACCTTCAATCCCGTTTGTTATCTCAACAGAATAGGTACCTGGATCTGAAATCTCAATGGTTGCATTTGCGCCGGCCAGAGGCGCATTTTCTTTTCTCCACACGAGCACCTGATCCGCGGCCACATTCCCTCCGTTTGCATACATCGAGATGGAAGAGCCTTTACAGAAGGTTGGCGCATCGGCCGTGAGTTTGGCCTCAATAGGCGGAGCATAACGAACCCTGACTGCGAGCGAGCTGGTGTCCCTTGAACAAATGCGTGTGTAGCTTTTCACAACGGTGTAGTTCCCTGAGTCTCTTACCATCATGCTCGGCCCGGTAGCGCCGGGGATGTTGAGCCCGTTCAGCTGCCATTGATACGACCAGTCCGCCGAGCTTTCGGTATTCAGCTCAATAGGCCCGTCAGGACAAAACAAGACTTCTTCCACCGGAGCCGATCCCATGGTAATCACAGGCGGTGTCGGCAGATCATTGTTGCAGTCGATCACCAATAGCTGAAAATCCCTTCTTACCAGACCGATCCTTTTGCCATCGCGGTACTCTTCACACTGAATTGCAAAAACGTACAGCCCGGTACGGTTGGCGTTTACTGTCAGCTTACCCGCATTGTCAATGTGCAGTGGCTGTGAACCGGGAATAACATTGGAAAGCGAAATCCCGTCCACCCAGGTAACAGGCGGGTAAGGGCTCTTCGCCGCAGCATTTCCGAAAGGCGCACTTCCCGTCGTAGAGCCGCGCCAGGGGACTACCAGCGAATACCGAAGCTCGTCGCCTTCCTTGTCAGTTGCACTCATGTTCATACTGAATGGCGCATTGGCACAGATGTATTGCCCGTTCGGTTCGACGAATGCGGGAGCGGAGTTAGTAATTTGCAACGGCGGAAATTCAAGATAAAACACCATCCCATTATCTCCCGGCCCCACTATATTATTGATATCGCCATTTCTGCAACAGCGTTCCCAAGCGATATAATAACCTTCATCGTCGCTGTACTGGTTTGGATCAAGGGTTATTTGTCCGCTGTAAATGCCAACGCTTGTGTTAAGCGAGCGGCTGCTTGCGCAGGCTTTATTCTGGTAGGCAATTGCATTGGTGGATTGAAGCCGCACTTTAAGACTTCCCATCAGCTGGTTCGTCCGTTTCTCGTAGAAGTAAATGTCGGCTGATTCATCCCGGTTACCGCCTGTATTCACGGTCGGGATAACAAGATTATTGCTGTCCCAAAACTGGATCAGCCGAATCTGGTAGGTATTGGTATTTCCCACCCGAAGCATCTGCAACTCCCCGCCGACGATGTGATTGGCTCTGACTAACGGTGTTAGTCCAAGTAGCAGTGTTAATATCAACCAAAATACTGGTAGAGTTCGTCCCATACGCCTGAATTTCCAACGGTTACCTTTCCTTAAAGTTAGTCACTACCAGCAATATACTGCACCAGATTCAGCGGTATTTCCAGGTCATATTATATTAATTGTTCCTTTCATACACTTTTTGGTCTTTACCGGACAGAACAGGACAGTGACCGGTCCAAACCGAGATACTATTGTAGGATTAAAGTACAATTCGAATCAAAAATTGCATTTATTAAGTACAAATCATCTTCATCATCACCCGCTGTTTTTGCTCCCGCTTATCCGGAGGCATTAACAGGTTTTTCTTTTTTCATTATCCACTAAACCTGTTTCCTATGCTTAAAAGCATTTACAAATGCATTCGTGTTAAAACAAACCCAACAGTTCAACCAACCCAATCCTAAACTATGCATCTACCTCGACTATTGAATCGTGACACCTGCCTGAAAGTGCTTCCGAGAGTACTGTTACCGCAAGTGTTCATGGGAATCCTGTTTACCGGTGTGACAAATGCCGAAACCAATGCACCTGCCGGTCTAAACCCGGCGATCCACGCGACCGTCGACAGAACGATCACGGGTAAAGTAACTGACGACAAAGGTCTCTCGCTGCCCGGCGTAAGTGTGATTATCAAAGGTTCGAGCTCAGGAACTGTATCCGACGCTGACGGCCGCTACTCGCTCAATGTACCTGAAACGGGCAACAGCGTGTTGGTTTTCTCTTTCGTAGGCTACCTGACGAAAGATGTTACGGTGGGAAATCAAAGTGCGATTGATGTGCAGCTGGCAGTTGATACCAAAGCATTGGAAGAAGTGGTCGTGGTCGGCTACGGTACCCAGCGCAAGCGCGACATTACTTCTGCGCTTTCCGTGATCAATATCCAGGACATCGGTGAAGTTCCCAAATCCAATGTGACCAGGATGATCCAGGGACAGGCACCGGGGGTGATTATCAAGCAAAAGAGCGGTACACCGGGTCAGCAGTTCGAGGTAAAGGTCCGCGGTATCAGCTCACTTGGAGCCGGTAGCGATCCATTGTACGTAATCGACGGGTTCCCGGTAGGTATCTCAGCAGGACAAAACCTGAACCCGAATGATATTGAAACCATATCGGTGTTAAAAGATGCAGCCTCAACTGCCATTTACGGTGCACGTGGTTCCAACGGGGTGGTTTTGATTACCACCAAATCGGCCAAGGAAGGGAAAACTTCACTTAATATATCTGTCGATTATGGTGTGCAGAATGTACCTGAGTCGCGCAAAACAAAGGTTTTGAACGGACAGGATTTTGCGCAGTTCAAAAAGGAGGTTTTTGAAGGAAGATTTTTGCTCGCCAATAAGCGTAACCCGACAATTGAGGAGATCCCTATGGACTTTCGCTATCCGGACCAGACTAAATACTCAACCAACTGGTTTGACCTGATCCTGCATAACAATGCCCCCTATACAGATGTGAACGTAACGCTTTCGTCCGGCTCAGGCCCGATCAAGTCCGTTATTTCAGCGGGTTATTATAAAGAAGCAGGTGCATTGAAATACACCGATTACGACCGTGCTTCAATACGTACCAACCTGATGGGTAAAGTAAACAAGTTCATCACAATGGGCGTGAACATCGCGGGTAGCTATTCCAGGTCCAGCCTGGCAAGTACCGACGGACGTAATGCACAAGTTGGTCTTACCCTGATCGCCGACCCGCGCTACCCTGCTTACGATGAAAAAGGAGACCTGATCCCTTTCTATAATGGAGTGGGCGATGTATTCGGTTTCCCCAATCCATTATATATGTTAAAGAATATCAACCGTGACAGGAATATTGCAGATGTACTTTCCAACGGGTACATAGAGCTGAATATCCTGCCGGGTTTGAAGTTCAGGTCTTCATTGAATGCAAAGATCAATTATAACAGGTACAAGGAATTCGTCCCTTCCACGATTGGTCTGCCAGTATCGACAGGCAGCAACGGCGCGCCTCCGCGGATTGCCACAGAACGTGACGATTCGGAAGAACTGCGTAACTACGCTGCTGACCAGTTGCTGACCTACGATCTCAACATTGGCGAAAATCACCATTTTGACGCATTGCTGGGTTATACTGCACAGCAGGAAACAGTGAAAGGATTATACGGAAGTGGCAACACCTTCCCGGATGACCTGGCTCCATTCCTGGGCAATGCGACGATCCGCTCTTCCAATTCTATGGAAAGAACCTGGACAATGCTTGCTTACATGGCGCGTGCCAACTATTCGTTCAAAGACAAGTACCTGCTTTCAGCTTCAATCCGTCGTGAAGGTAGCTCCCGGTTCAGCGAGGGACACCAGTTTGGTAACTTCCCTGCGGCCTCTGTGGGTTGGAGAATTTCAGAAGAGCGTTTTATCCCGAAAGCAGCCTGGCTAACCGACCTTAAACTTCGCGCCAGCTGGGGTATGACAGGTAACAACAGCTATGCAGTGAGCGCCAACAACAACTTCGGTGTCGGACAAAATGCAGGCGATGATGGTAACTACGCGAGTCTGGCATTCCTTGGAATCAACAACTACGTACTCGGCAACTCCCTTGCTTCCGGTAAAACAGTGACGCGCTTTGCTAACTCGGAGCTTTCGTGGGAAAAATCCAACCAGCTGAATGTAGGTTTGGATCTTGCCACATTTAACAACAAACTGGTATTTACATTAGAATACTATAAGAAGATCACCGATGACATGCTGCTTGGTTACAGCATTCCGGCGGTATCGGGCTTTACATCTACTCTCAAAAATTTGGGTAAAGTTCAAAACCAGGGTTTTGAGTTTGCTGCCAATTACCGGATCAAACTGGGACGAGTTAACCTTCGTACCAATGCGAACGTGACCGTTAACCGCAACAAAGTACTTGCGATCAGAGGCCAGAACGACTTCATTCTGCAGGGTAGCCAATATGGCGGCTACAATATCCAGCAGGTTGGACAACCGATCGGTATGATCTTCGGTTACCGCAAGCTGGGTATCTTCAATACGCAGGATGAGATCAACAAGGCGCCATTGCAGGAAGGTGCTGTGCCAGGCGCGATGATATTCGCTGATTTGCACGGTGCACCCGACGGCGGCCCTGACGGAATTGTTTCCTACGATACCAAGGATATGACCATTATCGGGAACCCGAATCCCAAGTTCAACTGGGCGTGGACTGTCAATGGAGACTACAAAGGTTTTGATTTCAGTGTATTGTTAATGGGCGCTTACGATTTTGACATTTACAGAAACATTGAGGCATCTACCATGAATATGGATGGTGTGTTCAATGTACTTGACAAAGCAAAAGACCGGTGGAGATCGCCGCAAAACCCTGGCTCAAATCCTGCTGACAAGCATTCACAAGGCGGTACCGACTACTTCAAATGGTCACGCGAGAGCAGCGAACGTTACGTGTACGACGGTACCCACACCTGGATCAAAAACGTAACAATCGGCTACACGATCCCGAGAGTGAAGGGCGTATTGTCCGACGCGCGCATTTTCATCAATGCAGCCAACTTGTTCCTGATCACGAAATATCCTGGAAATAACCCTGATGCCGGTGTGCGCGGCGGGACTGAGCTCAATAACGATGACGAATCGTATCCTGTACCAAGAACTTACTCTGCCGGTATAAAAGTGAACTTCTAACAACATTTGTAATGAAAAGTAAAATCATAATCGGAATCATAGCACTCGGGCTCCTGCAATCGTCCTGCAGTGAAGACTTCCTGAACCAGACCGACCCGACGAAAGTGGGCGTGGATGTATTCTATAAGAATGAAGCGCAGGTAAAACAGGCATTGAATGGCGTTTACGGGCAAGTTCAGAGTTTGACAAACACCGGCTATCTCTTTGGTGAGTTTTATACCGATAATACGACAATCGACCTGAATCCCTCGGACAGAGGTGGCGCGGGCGGCTGGGAAGCATTCGAGTACGGCACAGTCAACTCTGGCAATGGGGAAATAGCAGCGCTTTGGAACAGCTACTACGCGACCCTCTACAATCTCAACCTGACACTTGAAAAAATGGCGGACGCGACTATAGACGAAGGTCCGCGGAAGGAAATCGAGGGCCAGTTGAAGTTTCTGAGAGGTTATCTGTATTTCAACCTGGTGCAGTACTTCGGAGATGTGGTGATCGTCACATCTACATTGGCTACCCCTGATCCTGCATTTGACCTGGTAAGATCACCTCAGGCGGAAGTATGGGCGCAGATTGAGAAAGACCTCAAAGAAGCGGCTGCTTCATTGCCTGCCAAGTATGCGAATGCGGCAGACAAGGGACGTGTGACCAAAGGAGCCGCATTGAGTCTTTTGGGTAAATCATATCTCACCCTGAAAAGATATGCCGACGCCGTTACCACTTTGAAAGAAGTGACCACGATGGGATATGCATTGAATGCAAACTATGCAGATAACTTCGATCCGGCACCTGCCAAGAAGAACGGGGTTGAATCCATTTTCGAGATCCAGTACCAGGGAGATAATGACCTCGGTGAATGGAGCAGCTTCCAGTATGTGTTTGCTCCAAGGGTATCCAAAGGCGCGGTGACGGGTTATGCAGCTGGTGGAAACGGAGGCCGAAATTCTCCAACCAACGATATCATAGAAGCCTACGAAACGGGCGACCTGAGAAAAGATATCTCTCTTAAAACGAGTTTTACGCTCGACGGCAAAGTCTATCCTGTTCCTTACGTAGCGAAATACAATTATCCGCATACCATTATTGGACGGACCAACACCAACTGGCCGGTACTCCGCTACGCCGACGTGCTGCTGATGCTCGCTGAAGCGATCAATGAACAAAGCGGCCCCACAGTGGAAGCTTATGATTTCTTGAACCAGGTTCGCAAACGTGCTGGTCTGGCCGCATTGACAGGTTTGGACAAGAACACATTCAGGACAGCTGTACTGAAAGAACGCAGACTGGAACTCGCATTCGAGAATCAGCGCTGGTTTGACCTGAAAAGAACCATGACACCTGCACAATGGGCTGCATTCATGAATGCTCACGGCGCACGCGAAAGAGCGAAGCCTACCATCGACAGGGGGAATGTTCCGTTCAACTCGACTGACTATGTGTATACTGAAAATGAGTACGTGCTGCCGATCCCTGCACCGCAGATCCTGATCAATGCAAAACTGACTCAGAACCCGGGATACTAAACAATGCATCGGGGAAACACTGGCAATTGTGTTTCCCCGGTAAAAACTATAACTTATATGAGCTATATTCGTTAACTTACTAATAATGTCCCTGCTAAGTTGCGATACTTACACACCCCGGATTTCATTCAATAACTATATAGCATAAAAGCTTCACAAGACAGAACAGGATAGAAAATAGCAGCCAACGTTCTAGTATTGTGTGTATTCTACGTCAACTCCCGATTATTCCTGAACCCCTAATTTTTTAGATTGTGTTACTTCAAGCAAACGAAACATTCTGGCTGTGGCAGTTTTTAGGCCGGTTGCACCCTTTGATGGTCCATTTCCCAATCGGATTACTGCTGGTTGCCCTTTTACTTGAGTTAATGGACTGGCGGCGTAAGTCGGCTGCATTGCGCGACGCTACTGCTATCGTGACCTGGGTCGGCGCAGGAAGTGCATTGCTCGCTGTTGTTTTCGGATTATTGCTGGCCGATTCGGAAGATGCGAGCGGTACCAGCTTCGAAATCCATAAATGGTCTGGGATAGCAACCATGACACTTGCGGTTGCAGCTACCTTTGCATTAAGATCAAGAAACCGCTCCCTTTTCCGCTCCCTGCTTTTCGTTACAGTTTTCGGCGTATCGTTCGCCGGACACTACGGAGCAATGCTTACCCACGGCGACGATTACCTGTCCAGCGTGTTACCATCCTCGTCCGAACCGAAGGAACCTGCGGGTACTGATGAAGCTGATTTTGTACTTACCAATACAGGCGCATTGAGTCCCGAGCAGGTGCAAAACCTGAATGTAGAAGTACGTACCATTCTTGCGCATAACTGTTACAGCTGCCACAGCGAAACCAAAACAAAAGGCGACCTGCGGCTCGATAGTAAAGAAGCCATCATGAAAGGAGGCGAAGGCGGCCCTGTGGTTGTTCCCAATCATCCTGACAAAAGTGAGATCATCCGTCGCATTACTCTACCCAAAGGCGACAAGGAAGCAATGCCGACCAAAGGCAAAAGGCTGACGGAACGTGAAGTGAATGTCCTGAAATTCTGGATTGAAAAAGGGGCGTTATGGCCGGATGGACAGCAAAAGAGCATTTACCGCGTTGCAACCCTTGAACCAAGAACACCGGCAGTTCCGGCTGCTACCGCGGAGTTGAATAAACCCGTTGACCTGTTTGTCAATGCTTATTTCAAAAAGAATAATGTAACGTGGAAGTCAGCTGTTGATGATCGGCTGTATATCCGTCGCGTTTACCTCGACATTATCGGACTGTTACCGCCGCCAGAAAAAGTTGACGCATTCGTTGCAGATACCCGGCCGGACAAGCGTGAAGTACTTGCGAGAGAGCTTTTGAACCGCAATGATGATTACGCCCAGCATTGGATGTCGTTCTGGAACGATGCGCTCCGAAACGATTATTCAGGTACCGGCTACATTACCGGCGGCCGGTTTGATATTACCAAATGGCTTTACAGCTCTTTGCAAAGCAATAAGCCATATAACTGGTTTGTGAAAGAACTGATCAGTCCGAACAAGGAATCGGAAGGATTTATTAAAGGGATCAAATGGAGGGGCACTATCAATTCGAGCCAGCGCACCGAAATGCAGGCTGCACAAAATGTATCGCAGGTATTTCTGGGACTTAACCTCAAATGTGCCTCTTGCCACGATAGTTTCGTAAGTGACTGGAAGTTAGCCGACGCCTATGCATTCGCAAACATCTTTGCCGATACGCTCCTTGAAATTAACCACTGCGATAAGCCGACCGGAAAAATAGCTGGTACCAAAATGCTTTTCCCTGAACTGGGTGAGATCAGCGTGGATGCACCGACTGAGAAGCGACTGCGCCAGCTCGCAGATTATCTGGTGCAACCCAAAGACGGCCGGCTATACAGAACGGTAGTTAACCGGGTTTGGGCACAGTTGATGGGCCGCGGCATTGTGGAGCCGGTAGATGTAATGGACAATGTTCCCTGGAGTGAAGACCTGCTGGACTGGCTCGCTTCTGATTTCGTGGCAAATGGATACGACATGAAAAAGCTGATCTATACCATTGTCACTTCCAAAACGTATCAGCTTCCTTCTACCTCGGTGAAAGAAGCGGGAGACATTATGGCGAATGATTTCAAATTTACCGGAATGGTGAGAAGGCGCCTCTCTGCCGAACAGTTCTCGGATGCGATCAGTATTGCATTCAAACCAATGTACTCCGATTCGGCGATCATGTACAAGCGGTTGCCGGAAGATATCAGGCAGCGACTGCCATTTGCCCGTGCTGCCTTTGTGAAAAACGATCCATTCCTAACTTCACTTGGCCGGCCAAACCGGGAGACCGTCAGTACAAGCCGTACCTCACAGGCCAACCTGTTGCAGGCATTGGAACTGACCAATGGAAATAAGTTTACTGAAACACTGAAATCGGGATCGAAGGAATGGAAGGCGAAATACCAGACTTCGGATTCGCTGGTAACTGCATTGTACCGGAAAGCGCTTGGACGAACGCCATTGCCAAAGGAGATCGCAGCAGCGAAAAAGATCCTCGGACCTGCGCCAAGTGAAGAAGGAATTCAGGACCTGGTTTGGGCTATCGCCTTAGTACCAGAGTTTCAATTAATATATTAGATTGATACTTACATAACTTACATGAAGTATTAAAAGTAAAATACTAATGATAAGAGCAAGATGTATAAATCTTTTTTAACAATTAATATTATCATACAGACGCTACTTGATAAAAGTGTTAAATGTTAATTTACCTAAGTTGTTCATTATTATTAGTTTAAAATATTATAACAATGCAGAGCAAATGGAATAGGAGGGAGTTTTTGCAGCATGCCAGTGCCGCAACACTGGCTGCGCTCGCCGCGGGAGCTCCCGTTTCAAACCTGCTTTCTTCCTGTAAAAGCAAGTCTAACTCTTCGGCCGACACTGTAATCCTTTTATGGATGGCGGGAGGAATGGCCCATACCGAGACCTTTGATCCCAAATTGTACACGCCTTTCGAGAAGGATATGGAGGGCAACCGCGTACTGAGTACTTTCAAATCGCTGCCTACCAAGCTGGACGGAATTCACTTTTCCGAAGGTCTACAATCGATCGGAAATGTAATGGACAAAGGCACGCTGATCCGGTCTTATGTGGCAGCCGACATGGGGCACATTCTGCATTCGCGCCACCAGTACCACTGGCATACCTGCTATGAGCCGCCGCAAACAGTCGCTGCGCCGCATATTGGTTCCTGGATCGCCAAAGAGCTCGGACCGAAAAATCCTGTTATTCCTGCATTCGTGGATATCGGTCAGCGATTCACGGTGGGTGAAGCCGAAGAGCTGAAAGCTTTCCATACTGCCGGATTCTTGGGAAATGAATTTGGTCCGTTCTTTATTCCTGATCCGAGCCAGGGACTTGAAAGTGTTCGTCCGCCGGTTGGAATGGATGCAAAAAGATTTGAGCGTAGAAACCAGCTTTACAATGAACTGATCAACAATAGTCCCGTCGGAGAGTTTGGCAGCGACTATCAGCGTGAATCCCTCAAACGGTCTATGGAGCAGGCTTATGCATTGCTGAATTCACCCGAGTCGAAAGCATTTGACCTGAGTACCGAACCTAAAAAGAGCTACGACATTTATAATACAGGCAAATTCGGACTTGGTTGTCTGCTCGCGCGCCGGCTCACGGAACAAGGTGCCCGCTTCATTAGTGTCACCACGGAATATGAGCCGTTTAAAGGCTGGGATACTCATGAAAACGGACATACCCGCCTGGAAGAAATGAAAAAACAGATCGACGGACCTGTGGCGCAGCTCATCAAAGACCTGGATGAAAAAGGCCTGCTGGATCGTACGATGGTCGTTTTGGCAAGTGAATTCAGCCGGGATATGATGGTAGAAGGCAGGCCTGATGCCAAGGTACTGGAACAAGTGGCCCAGCCCGACATTCTTTCCGACCTAAAATTTTACGGAATGCACCGGCATTTCACCGATGGTTGTTCCATGCTGATGTTCGGAGGGGGTATCAAAAAAGGGTTTGTTTATGGAAAAACCGCAGACGAACGTCCCTGCAAAACCATCGAAAACCCAATCAAAATTGATGGCGTGCACCAGACGATCTACCACGCACTCGGCATTGCGGAAGACACTCAGTATGAAGTTGAAAAGCGCCCATTCTATACAACGCCAGACGGAAAAGGGAAGGCTGTAATGGAATTGCTGAGTTGATAGGTCATTCTTCGTTTTGTTTTGGTAAATTGACTCGATCTGATCTTGCATAAGCCTTATAATCACCGCGCAAAGCCGCTTAATAACTAGTTGAGAAATAATTAGATATTCAATGGTTAAGATCATTTTTTTGGCAGGAGCGACAATGCTCAATCATCAATGTCAACGGAGTTGTATATGACCCAAACCACGTTTTTTCATTCAGAAGAACTTTACAATTTGAAGTCACCAAAGGAGATCACACCGATACTGGTGCAAATATTCCAGCCAAAAAGTGTGGTGGATTTCGGGTGCGGATTGGGGACTTTCCTTTACTGCTTCAAGGAACAGGGCGTTGGCCGGGTTCTTGGAATGGATGGACCTTGGGTTGATAAAACCCTCCTCAAAAAGTATCTTAAGGAAGATGAATTCAAAGAAACGGATCTACAAGAGCGGATTCTGGATGTTAAAGACAGGTTTGATCTTGCAATAAGCTTGGAGGTCGCAGAACACCTTTCACCTGCAAGCGCAGACCGGTTTATCGAAAACATAGTTTCATTAAGTGACAATGTTGTTTTCTCGGCTGCCATTCCCGGCCAGGGTGGGCAAAATCACATCAACGAGCAATGGCCAACTTATTGGATACAGAAGTTTGAACAACACGGGTATACTTGTCACGATATTCTGAGGCCGTACTTCTGGAACAATCCGGACATTTTTTGGTGGTATAAACAAAACATACTCGTATTTACAAAAGACAAGTCCGTCGATATCACTTTGCGCCAGCAAAAGTTGTACGATATGGTTCATCCGGAATTACTAAAGGCAAAGTCGGACATGATTAACGGCAAAACGGCGGGCTTTTATTTTGCTCTTCGCTTATTTACAAAGGTTTGCAAAAAGAAACTCGGGCTTGCCTGAGCACTCAATCAAACCCGAACATTCCCTGCAATTCAAAGTTAAAGTAGCAATATACGTCACTCCCTACACTGCGTAGGGAGTACTTTCTCCTTCTTTGCTAACATCTAAATACAGTAAGTCCTTCACCATTTCATCCTGCAAAAACAAGGAAAATTAAATATTCCTTAAAACCAGACAGAGCAGGACAGTCGATACTGGTAATCATTCTACTATTGCAGAAATATTACTTTGAGAATTAAAGATTGGCTTTTCATACTACGCAAGCCAGTTTGTTCTTAGAGTATTCCTATTTAAAACTACCAACTCTCTTCATCTTTTGTGTACTTGACTCATTATGAGGCAATTGGTACACCCGAAATTCAATATGATTTAAATAAGATTAAATACAAGTATTTCAATTAGTTACTGACTATTCCTAACCCATGATCATTATTCACTTAAACCCGGATCGTATGCCAAAAGTCAGCCAGTAAAGTAATTCTCAACTCCAAAAGTCCCCTCAGGGGGAAAACCTCGACAAAAAACATTAATGCTAAATCCTATGAATCAATTTCGACAATTTCCCTATTGTTCCGGATTGAATTCGTTCATTAAACTCTCATTGAGCCAGGTGCTCATTGGCGCAGCTTGTGGACTGAATGCGTACGCCGGTAACAACTACGCGATCCCGAATGCATATACCGAAAGCGGTAGAGTTGCGATCGACAAGAATATCAAGGGCAAAGTAACCGATGAAAGTGGTGCAAGTGTGCCCGGTGTAAGTATCCTTCTCAAAGGAACTACCATTGGGACAGTTTCCGATGCGGAAGGTGCTTATTCGATTAACGTACCAGATCAGGGCGGAACTCTGGTCTTTTCTTCCGTTGGTTTTGTGTCTCAGGAAGTCGCTGTCGGCAGCAACAATACAGTTGACATTAAACTGCTCTCCGACTCGAAAGCACTTTCGGAAGTAGTGGTTGTAGGCTACGGTAGCCAGCTGAAAAAAGAGATCACCGGTGCTGTGCAAACTGTCAAAAGCGAAGAGCTGAAAGATATTCCGGTTTCGCAGGTAACCCAGAAATTGCAGGGAAGACTTGCCGGTGTGCAGATCAACCAGACTACGGGTAAGCCGGGGCAGGGGATGTCCGTCCGTATACGCGGGCAGGTTTCTGTAACAGCAGGTAGTGATCCGCTATATGTTGTCGACGGCTTCCCGATCACCGGAACAATCGCACAAATGAACCCGGACGAGATTGACGATATTACAATACTGAAAGATGCTGCCTCGACCTCCCTTTACGGTTCCAGGGCAGCAAACGGCGTGGTGCTGATCACGACAAAAAGAGGCAAACCCGGACAGACCAGTGTAGGATTCAATGCATTTTACGGTTTCCAGAAGGTACCGCAAAAAGGGCGCATTGAAATGCTGACCGCGCAGGAATTTGCACAATTCAAGAAAGAACTCTTTGAAGATGAGAACAGAACAGTTCCGGCTCCATTTGACAAACCCGAGCAATTTGCCAATCAGAATAATGACTGGTACGATGCATTGCTGCGTACAGCACCGATCCAGAGCTACAACCTTACCGTGAGCTCGAACAAGGAAAATATGCGTACCTCACTCGTTGCGGGTATTTTCAACCAGGAAGGGGTTGTTATCAATAACAATTACAAGCGTTTTTCCCTGCGGATGAATACCGAATACGACATTTCCAGCAAGGTGAAGATCGGCTTCAATATCGCGCCGCAGTATGTTTACGATAATACACCAAGAACAGATGGTGACCGCGGTACAGGTATCCTCTTCAATGCACTGCATACCTGGCCGGTAATGCCGATCCGGGACGCGAACGGAGATTTGACGAAATTCAACCGTTTCCCTGATAACACCGGGAACATTTACGCTTATCCAAACTGGGTGCGCGCAGCAGAAGAGCTGACCAATGAAACGAAAATCACGAAACTGCTCGGAAACAGTTTCCTTCAATATCAGCCGATCAGAGGACTGACGCTTAAATCGACGTTGAACATTGAAATGGAGAGCAACAAGTTCTTCTTCTTCAACCCGTCGACGGCTACGAGCGCCATCAACGTACCTATCCCGACAACTGCTTCTTCCATTCGCCAGAACTATCAGAATTTCTCCTGGCTGAACGAGAACCTTGCCACTTACAACCACAGCTTTGGAGAGAAGCACAATTTTGAACTCCTGGGTGGTTTTACACAACAGAAGTTCCGCCAGGAATTTGACCGGATTACTACCAATACTTATACCGAAGACAGGCTGCCCACAATCCAGGGTGCATTGAACATCGACAGGGGCGGGACCTTCAATGTCAATGGTATCTCGGGCTCCAATACCTTCAATGGTGTAAATGAATGGTCACTGCTATCTTACATTTCACGTCTGACGTACAACTACAAAGGCAAGTACCTGTTTACTGCGGCTGTCCGCGCTGACGGATCTTCACGTTTCGGTTCTGAAAACCGCTGGGGAACATTCCCGTCTGTATCTGCGGGCTGGGTTGTATCTGACGAAAACTTTATGCAGTCCATCAGCCGCGTTTCATTTGCCAAACTGCGTGCGAGTTATGGTGTGATCGGGAACAACAACATTGGTAACTACACGCAGTACGCGCTCATCAGTCCGAATAATGCTGTGTTTGGAGATAAAGTGGGCCCTGGCGCGAACGTTACTTCCCTTGCAAACCCAAACCTGGGCTGGGAAACTACAAAGCAATTTGATACGGGTCTTGATCTGGGTTTGTTCAACGACAGGATCCAGTTCATTTATGATTTTTACACCAAGCGTACTACCAATCTGCTTTATGCGGTTCAGGTTCCTCAGGAGTCAGGCTTTACCAACTACAATGATAACATTGGTGAGATCAAATTTTGGGGACATGAATTTTCGATCACTTCCCGCAACCTCGACGGTCGGTTGAAATGGACTACCAATGCAAACATTTCATTTAACCGCAACAAAGTCCTTGAACTTGCCCCGGGTATCGACCGCGTGTATGGTACTTTCCACATTACGCAAGTCGGTCAACCATTCGGCCAGTTTTATGGAATGGTGAAAGAAGGCTTTTACGAGAGTGCCGAAGATCTTGCAAACTCACCCGTGATACCTGGCCGCTCCGCAATCGGAACGATCAAATTACGTGATGTGAATGGCGACGGTGTAATCACTTACGGTGGCGATGCCGACGACCGTACCATCATCGGAAGTCCTTTTCCAAAGTTCACTTATGGTATTACCAACAACCTGAGCTACAAAAACTGGGATCTTTCCGTTGTTGGTTCAGGATCGCAGGGTAACCAGCTTTGGGTACGTCACATGTACAGTACTGCCAACCTCGACGGCGTTTTCAACATGGTTGCCGGTGTAAAAGACCGCTTCCGTGTGAAGAATGTAACCAACGAAAAAGGAGTGGGTATAGCTACAACTGTGATTTCAAAAGGAGATGGCAGGTTTGGCGCGACTAACAATGGTGGAAACTTCACCGGGATTGAGCGTGACTGGAACAGTTCTCACTTCCTGGCTAACGCATCTTACTTCACGATCAAGAACGTGACAGTAGGCTACAATATCGGCGCTGTAAACAAATTCTTCAAATCAGCCCGCTTGTACGCTTCGATTCAGCAGGTGTATGTTTTCACGAAATATTGGGGTGGACCTAACCCGGAAACGAGCGCACAGCCAGACGGACAAAGTGACGGCGGTAACCTGAGCCAGGGTGTCGACTTCTCAAACTATCCTGTACCACGTACCTGGACACTGGGAGTGAACCTTAACTTTTAGTAAGATCAGTTACAGATCCATTTTAATCTGAAAAGAAATGAAAATAAGATATATAGCAGCCTTGTTTCTGGCGAGTATCCTGAGCAGCTGCGGCGATAACTTCCTAAGTGTAATACCTGAAACTGCATTAAGTTCCGGCGTCTTCTTCAAGACGCAAAACGACTTTGAGCAGGCTGTCAATTCGGCTTATGTGCCTTTCCGGCAAATGTATAACGAGCGTGCCTGGGTGTTAGAAGAAATGCATTCGGACAACACTTATTATGCAAGGAATGTACTTTACGGCGCAGTAGACGCGACTGAGAACGTGGCTGACTTTGCAATCCCAACAGCTGGCGGCGTTACTGCGAATGACAATGTGCTCGTTCAATACAGGCTGAATTACCAGATCATTTCACGCGCTAACCAGATTCTTGTTCTGATAGATGGCGTGGATTTTGATGCAACAGCCAAAAAGAACCTCAAAGGTCAGGCGCTGTTCCTGCGTGCATTTGCTTACTTCGATCTGATCCGGTTGTTCGGAAAAGTGCCATTGCATCTTGAACCGGTAACAAGCAGGGAGGATGCCGCATTACCACTTTCAACTGCCGAAGAAGTGTATGCGCAGATTGAAAAAGATGCTATTGAAGCCAGTACTCTTTTGCCAAACAAAGCCAAGCAAGAAGCTGGCCGTGCTACTTCCGGCGCTGCCAAAACACTGCTGGCAAACCTTTATTTGACCCAGAAATCGTGGGCGAAAGTGGAACCGCTGATGAAGGATGTAATTGCAAATGACGGCTATGCATTGATGCCGGACTATGCGAATGCATTCTCGACTACAACGGGAAACAAGAATAACCAGGAGTCGGTTTTTGAAATCCAGTACATGGAAGGATCCGCTGGCTATAATGGAAATCAGATTTACCGTTTTCTTCCGTCACCAATTACAGCCACTGAAATCGCGCCGATTACCGGTACTTCTAATCCGCAGGGAACTTCTCAGGAGAGTAACAACATTCCCACGCCCGACCTGATCGCTGCTTACGAGCCGGGCGACTTGCGCAAGGAAGCATCAATCGGATATGTGACGCTGAGTTCGAGCCAGGTTGAAAACAAGGTTTATCCCTATATTAAGAAGTATGCAAAAACGCATTCACTTCATAACAATACGGGTCAAAACTGGCCTGTGTACCGGTATTCGGAAGTGCTGCTGTTCCTCGCCGAATCGCTGAATGAGCAAGGCAAACCGGCCGAAGCGGCAACTTACCTCAACCAGGTACGCAAGCGCGCAGGTCTTGCCAACACGACAGCTACGTCACAAGCGACAATGCGCGAAGCTATATTTAAAGAAAGGCGCGTAGAACTGGCTTTCGAAAACAAACGCTGGTTTGACCTGACCAGAACAGGACGCGTGAAGGAAATTATCGGTGCTTACGGAGCGAAAGTAAAAGCAAATCCAGCAGCCTACTACTTCCCCAAAGGCGCAGTTCCGCCGCCAAATGCATTTACGGTACTCGACGATTACTATGGCCTTCCAGCCGTGGAGTCCGCGTTGACGCCTTACTTTTGATGTTGAATGACTGAATGAGAGAATATGCATTGGAGGAGTGGAGTGAAGTGGGAGTAGTTTGTTCTTTAAATTCTTAGTTATTCAGCGAAAAAAGTGCAGCAGCTCCGGCCAGCTGTACTTTTTTCATTCAAAAAGACCCCGGCTACTTAATCCAAGCCATGCAAAACCAAATTCACTCATTCACTCATTCACTCATTCAAAATTGAAAATTCCCTAATCGCTTCCCCCGACACAACAGGATGGTCTCGTGAAACATTAGCTTTAATATTGTTATAATCAGAATAATTTATGTTTTAGTCAGTTAGACTAAGATCCTAATAATGAAAGATTAACTCCTGCATGGAGGCATAGTAACAATGCAGACAAGCTAATTTCTGAGAATCACCTTTTCTTCAAATTATAATTATTAACGCTGAGCTGTAAAATGTACACGAAAAAACAATGGTTAAAACTCCCAATGACACTTACGGTATTGGTTGCTGTATGTGTTTTCTGTGGAGTGATGCTAAGTAACCGAACCGCTAAACACCGTCCGCCAGGCTCGAAAGTTGACAAGATCAAATTACCCGAAGGTTTTAAAGCGGAACATTTGTATAGTCCTTCCGAGGAACAAAATGGCTCGTGGGTTTCAATGACCTTTGATAACAAAGGTCGCATGATCACCTCAGATCAATATGGCGGACTGTTCCGGCTGGTACTGCCTCCGATTGGTTCTACTGAAAAACCAACAGTAGAGACTCTGAAAGTAGAAGGCGATACTGCGAAAGTGGCAATGGGCTACGCGCACGGTTTGCTATATGCTTTCAACAGCTTGTATGTCATGATCAATAACCGCGAAAACCCGAGATTTCCAAAGGGTAGCGGATTGTATCGTTTACAGGATACAGACAACAATGATCAATATGACAAGATCACATTGCTGAAAGCCTTGAAGGGCGAAGGTGAACACGGGCCGCACAGCATTGTGCTTTCACCGGACAAACAATCGCTTTATGTAGTAGCAGGTAACTTCACCGACCTGCCGAAAATGGACAGCTATCGCTTGATGCCCAACTGGAAGAATGATAACCTTTTTCCATTCATCAAAGATCCACGCGGACATGCAGCTGACAGGCACGCGCCGGGCGGCTGGATCGCACATACTGATCCGGAAGGAAAAAACTGGGAACTGGTAAGTGCAGGATACCGTAACTCTTACGATATCGCATTCAACGAAGCGGGCGACCTGTTCATTTATGACTCAGATATGGAATGGGATTTCGGAACTCCCTGGTACCGCCCGACACGCGTTTGTCATGCTACAAGTGGCGGCGACTACGGTTGGAGAACGGGATCAGCCAACACATCGCCTTCATTTGCTGACTTCCTTTCACCGATCATGAATATCGGACAAGGATCGCCAACCAACCTGATCTACCTGAGTGACGCCCGCTTTCCTGCTAAATACAAAAACACGCTGCTGGCATTCGACTGGAGTTTCGGGATCGTGCATGGCCTGCATTTGAAACCCAACGGATCCACATACTCGGCTGATCACGAAGAGTTTTTGTCAGGCGCGCCGCTTCCCTTGACGGATGGAGCTATCGGCCCTGATGGCGCATTGTACTTTCTTACCGGCGGCCGTCGTCTGGAATCAGATCTGTATCGCGTTTACTATGGTGACTACAAAAACATCCCGGCAGGTTCAAACACAGTTAAACCAACACTGACAGCGGAGCACAAGCAACGCACGGAGTTGGAAAAATTCCACGCGAAAAAAGACCCGAAAGCAGTCGCTACTGCCTGGCCTTACCTGAAAAGCCCTGATCGCTTCCTGAGATTCGCTGCGCGGTTAGCTATTGAACATCAGCCTGTTGCAGAGTGGGAGAATAAAGTTTATGCAGAGAAAGATCCTCAGACATTAATTTACGCGTCCATTGCACTGGCACGGGAAGGTGACTCGACCAAAGTAGGAGGGCCGATCCTCAAAGGTTTGACGAAGATCGACTATGCGAAGCTCGACGATCTGCAAAAGCAAGCATTGCTGCGCGCTGTGGAAGTAACGCTGTACCGTACCGGTCAGCCGGATGCAACTACAAAGCAAGCGGTAATTGCTTATTTGAACCCGAAATATCCATCAACCAATGCGCTTCAAAATCGCTTTTTGAGCAAGATCCTTGTGACACTCGAAGCACCGAAAGTGGTTGAAAAGACACTGGCGCTGATCGAGAAAAACGAGAAGTTTGATGATAAGGACAACGAAATGGTGACAGCGTCAGCTGACCTGATCCTGAGAAATCCGCAGTACGGTCTTGACTTGGCAAGTTTGCTTGAAAAAATGCCGCCACAGCAGCAGACATTCTACGCAATTATGCTGAGTAGTGCTAAAACTGGCTGGACTCCTGCTTTGAGAGAGCAATATTTCACCTGGTTCAAAAAGGCATTCAGCTACCAGGGCGGTCGTAGTTATATTGGATTTATTGACAAAGCGCGTCAGCTTGCTTTAAAGAATGTACCGCAGGATCAAGTAGCTAAGTACAACAAACTATCTGGTGCCGAGCTGCTTACAGGTACCGGAAACGATCTTGTAAAACTGTACACTCCGAAAGGTCCAGGCCGTGGATGGAAAGTCGAAGAAGCAGTTGCATTGGTTCAGGATAGTCTTGCTAACCGTGATTTTGAGAAAGGAAAAATGATTTTCTCTGCTGTGCTATGTAATCGTTGCCACGTTATCCAGGGTGAAGGTTCTGATGTGGGCCCGGACTTAACACAATTAGGAACCCGTTTTTCAGTGAAAGACATGCTCGAATCGATCATTGATCCGAATAAAACCATTTCTGATCAGTTCGGCTCGATTGCTTATACAATGAAAAACGGCGAGTCGATAGTGGGACGGCAGATCAATGAAGATGCCAATTTTTATTACATCGCACAAAACCCGTTTGACTCCAAAACAGTACGAAAACTGAGCAAAAAGGAAGTCGCTTCCTCTAAATTGTCAACTGTTTCCGTAATGCTGCCAGGTTTGATCAATGGTTTGAACCCGAATGAGCTGCGCGATCTGGTTGCATATCTGATGTCGGGAGGTAACAAAAACAACCCGATTTACACTGAATCAGGGGCAGCAAAAGGTGGAAAGTAGATCAACGTTTTTTTGAGTAGAATATAATTTATTAAGCTTAAGATAGTGGTGTCGCGTGTTGTATTGTCCGGCTTTAAAGGCTGACAATACCGGCGGCATCACTACTTTTTTTAGGCAAATTCAATTATTTAAGCTTCATAATGACAAGAATTTCAGGTAGAAGGAAGGTCTTAAAAAACCTCGCAATGGGAGCGGGGATCGTGCCATTTACAGCCTCATTATCAAAAGCATTTGCAGATTCACAAAATGCACTTGGCCCTCAGCTGAATGGAAAGATCAACCACTCGGTTTGCAAATGGTGTTACAGTAAAATTCCGCTTGAAACATTCGCACAGGAATGCAAGAAAATTGGCATTACCTCCATCGAACTGCTCGGACCAGAAGAATGGCCGGTTATCAAAAAACACGGACTGACCTGCGCGCTTCCCTGGGGCGAGGGCCTGACCCGGAGTATCGATAAGGGTTTCAATGATCCCGCCAACCATGACGAACTGGTGAAAGGGTTTGAGGATGTAATTCCGAAAGTTCAGGCGGCAGGGTATGACAAGATCATTTGCTTTTCTGGAAACCGGCGTGGCATGTCGGATGTGGATGGAATGCGGAACTGTGCAGTCGGAATTAAAAGGTTGATACCGCTCTGCGAAAAACATAATGTGACACTGGTGATGGAGCTGTTGAATAGCAAGGTAAACCACCGGGACTACATGTGCGACCGGACAGAGTGGGGGGCAGGCCTCTGCGATATGGTTGGCTCGGAAAAATTCAAGCTGCTTTACGACATTTACCACATGCAAATTCAGGAAGGCGACGTAATCGCGACCATCCGAAAGTATCACAAGTATATTGCGCATTACCACACGGGCGGTGTTCCGGGTAGACATGAAATTGATGAAACGCAGGAGCTTTATTATCCGACGATCATGAAAGCAATTGTTGAAACCGGTTACAAAGGATTTGTGGGACAGGAGTTTGTTCCGAGCCGCAACAATGATATCGCTTCGCTAAAACAAGGAGTTACAATCTGTGACATTGCCTGATACTTCAAAACTTACAATTATGTCGAGCCGACGCAACGCATTAAAAAATATCGCCGCCAGTACTGCCGGTGTACTTTCCATATCTGATGTTTTTGCAGCTACCGAAAAAGTACTCGGTCCAAAGCTGAAAGGTAAAATCAATCATTCTGTTTGTAAATGGTGTTATGGTAAAATTCCACTGGACACGTTTGCGCAGGAATGCAAAAAGATCGGAATTACTTCCATTGAGCTATTAGGTCCCGAAGACTGGCCAACCCTGAAAAAGTACGGACTTACCTGCGCACTGCCGAACGGCGCAGGAATGGGAATCGAAAAAGGATTTAACGATCTGGCATTGCACGACGAGCTGGTGAAGAGTTATGAGGATCTTTTTCCAAAATTAAAGGAAGCAGGATATTCAACCGTCATCTGCTTTTCAGGAAACCGTCGCGGAATGTCGGACATTGACGGAATGAGGAACTGCGCCATCGGACTAAGAAGGTTAATGCCGTCGGCTGAAAAGTATGGCATCACGATGATCATGGAGTTGCTCAACAGCAAGGTGAACCACAGGGATTATATGTGCGACCACACAGCCTGGGGAGCTGGTCTTTGTGAAATGGTTGGTTCCGAGCGGTTCAAGTTGCTTTATGACATTTATCATATGTCTATTATGGAAGGCGACGTAATCGCTACGATTAACAAGTATCACAAATACATTGGTCACTACCACACAGGCGGAGTTCCCGGACGGAACGAGATTGACGAAGGTCAGGAACTTTATTATCCTGCCATTATGAAGGCAATTGTAGATACTGGCTACAAAGGCTTTGTGGCTCAGGAGTTTATACCAAAGCGCGAGCCGCTGGCATCCCTGAAACAATGTGTTGAGATCTGCGACATCGCTTGATTTTCAAATTCCGGGAAGAATTTCAAACAAGCCAATAACCGACTGTAATACATTTGAAATGCAGTCAGTTAGCGGTGAATAAAGCAAGCTTACAGCGCCTGAGAATTGATCAGAGCTTTCGCTCCTGAATATCGGGCAGGATTAATCAAATCTCAGGCGCTTCTGAATAGGTAATGGAGCTGCCCAGGTAGCAGTTTTAAGAGACTGTCACGCAGAAGCTGTATGAATGTTATAAAAGTATTGAATGTATAGTCGCCGCAATTTCAGTAAACGAAAGTTGTATAATTTATATTATGTTAAATAGCTATTTTACTGTCTCCTAACTCTACTAGTATAACCACTTAAGTATCTACAAGTACCCCACGCTAATCAATTGCTGCTGATACTGATGATAATATGAAAATTGCTCCTGCACAATTTTCATATTATGAATAACACACCTCTTATTTCTGTTGCTCTCTGTACTTATAACGGGCAGCGATTTTTGAAGAAACAATTAGACTCACTCGTCACGCAATCATACAATAATCTAGAAATCGTTGTCGTTGACGATTGTTCCACAGATCTTACTTTTGACATTCTCCTGACTTACGCTGCTGAGTATCCATTCATCCGGATACATTCCAACGAATCAAGATTAGGCTATAACAAGAACTTTGAAAAAGCTCTGAAGCTTTGCGCCGGCCAGTTCATCGCGATATGCGACCAGGACGATATCTGGAGTAAAGAAAAACTGAGAGTTCAACTACAAGCCATTCAAAATCATACACTTATCTATTGCGATTCAGATTTAATTGACAGCAGTGGTAAAGCAATGGACCGCAGAATGTCAGGCAAATTTAACTTCTACAAGGGTTCAACGCCGGAAACGTTTCTTTTCATGAATTGTGTTTCCGGCCACACGATATTGATGCGGCGGTCGCTTTTGAATTACGCACTACCCTTCTCGAGCGAATTCCATTATGACCAGTGGCTTGCCTACGTTGCATGCTGCGTTGGATCAATCGATTTCGTCAGCGAAAGTCTTGTTCAATATCGGATACATGATCACAACTGCACAAACTTACTTGCCTCGCCAATGAGACGTGCAGGTCCCCGGATCATCAAAGACAAGATTCAGATAGAGAGTAACTGGCTTGAAGCCTGCTCACTGATCGAATCGTCTTCGCAAAGTTTCGTAAAATTTTTACATCGAAAAAGCCTCTGTAGAAACAACTCATTTTTCCACTTTTCCTATGCTTATACGATTTGGAAGAACAGATCAAGCCTGTTGTATATTCTTAAAAAAAGCAGTATCAGCAAATTGTTCTTCATAATCAAGAAAAGTTGGGGTTTAAAGGCTAAGGGGCTTATCCGTGTTACATGCATCATCTAGGATTTCAAAACAGGCATCACATGGATGAACCGCTGATCTCAATTGCACTTTGTGTGTACAACGGGGAAAAGTTTTTGAGAGAACAACTGAATTCATTGATCCATCAAAGCTATGAAAACAAGGAAATCATCGCGGTAGATGATAATAGCACGGATGCGTCATGGAATATTCTGCTTGAGTATCAGCAACGATATCCATTCCTTCACCTGTACAAAAATGAGGTCAATGTAGGTTACAGCAAGAATTTCGAAAAGGCTCTTCAACTTTGCAATGGTTCATACATCGCATTGTCAGATCAGGATGATATCTGGCATCCGGAGAAGTTGCGACGACTGGTTGAAGAGATTGGAAGTCACCAACTTGTATACCATGATTCCAGTTTCATAGATGAAAGCGGAGCATCTCTTAACAGGAAAATGTCAGATGTGATTAATCTGTATAACGGAGATCAGCCAGCGGTTTTCCTACTGTTTAATTGCGTTTCCGGCCATAGCTGTTTGTTTAGGAAAGACCTTCTCAAAAATATTCTGCCGTTTAATCCCGAGTATTTTCACGATCATTGGATAGCATATGCTGCCGCCAATTTAGGTACGATTCATTGCGTGCGGGAATGCCTCGTCGATTACAGGCAACATTCCAGTAATTCCACTGATATACTTAATTACAGAAAGACGGTCAACAAACATTATCATGAGAATCGGGATATTGTGAAACTCGAACGGGAACTGAAATGGATCAGACATTGTGCCGGATTTACGCTCAATAAAAATCCAGCTTTTGTGAAAAAACTAGCGGCCCTATTTGAGACCCGCCTACACTCCTACCTCTCCATTGCCTACGCCCGATTTATTCTTGAACATTATGAAACGTTGTACTTCATTCAAAAAACCAGGAAGTCAAAACGGAATGCATTCATCTATCGGCAGATATGGGGATTGAAAGCAAAATTGATATGGAGCCGACTGTTTGGAAAATCAGCGAAATGATATGAGAGGAATTTGGATAGTGATATTGAGTTTTCTTCTCGTAGTTGCTATACGGCTTTGCTATGTTGAAAACTATGCTGTAGCGCTACCTTTCTGGGATCAATGGGACGCCGAAGGAGATCATTTAATACGCCCCTGGGTGGAAGGAACTCTCAAAGTATCAGATCTTTGGAACCCACACAATGAGCACCGCATCTTCCCTACCCGACTGTTTTCACTGATGTTATTCCAGATCACAGGTCAATGGAATAACCTCTTTTCCGCAAAAGTCAATGTAGTTCTTGCAGCTACTATCCCTACAATCCTACTTGGTTTTCTTTACAGGTTCAATGGCCTGAATGGAAGAAAATGGTGGATTTTACCTGTTTTGATTGCACAGTTCACACTTCCATTCTCTTTCGAAAACTGGCTGGTAGGATTTCAAAGCCAGTTCTACTTTCTGATACTGTTTGTAGTGACAGCTTTTGGTCTGAGCACTGCCTTTCCGGAAAGAGCCTCGGCGCAATTTTTAGTCTTCTTACTCTGCTTCCTAAGTACCCTCACCACGGCGTCAGGCATTCTGACTCCACTTACAGTAGCAGGTGTGTATCTGCTTCAATGGCTAAGCGAACCCGGAAACAAGATTCAGTATTGGATTCTTGTTGCAGCTTTAACAATAATGGCCATAATCGGATATTTCCAAATTCCGCACATTGCAGCTCATGACATGTACCGCGCAAGAAATTTGTCAGAATGGACACATTCATTGTTACTGATTCTGAGCTGGCCTGTTGGTCCCCACAACTGGATCGCTGCTCCACTTTGGTCGCCTGCGCTCATTACCCTTGCATTTTTGTTGAAACGGAACAGGCTCCGTAAAAGTGATTTCTTTATGGCAGGATGTGTAATGTGGTCCCTGACTCAAGCTATGGCTATTGCATTCGGCCGTGGACAGGAACTTACAGCTTTACCTTCCCGATATACAGAATTGCTAAGTATTGGACTGGTCGCGAATGCGTGGTTTGCAATTCGTTTTGTGGAGGAATACAAAGTGGCAAAATGGTACAAATATCTGATCCTAAGTATCTTCCCTCTGTTTTTTCATGGGCACAGAAAGAGGTTCAAATCAGATATGCATGACGTACAACGGGTGCACCGACATTCCGTTGTTCAAACCAAAAACGTAATTAGCTACCTTCAAACAAACAATCCGAACTACCTTCGGCAACCCACAATGCATATTCCTTATCCGGATCCGGTTCGGTTGAAGCAGCTGTTGGATAATCGGACTATCATAACATTGCTCCCGCCTGAGATCGGTAGTAACTCGCATTTTAACGCTATTGGAACAAAAAAAGAGCAGTAACTTTCGTTACCGCTCTTTCCAATATTCAAAAAACTAATATTGCTTACTGCTCAACACAAGCAACACCTTTGCTTGTAAATTGTTCCAGTACGCTGTTCACAGTTGCAAGTGTTTCTTTTGCTTCCGCTTCGTCTTTCGCCTGAATTGCTTTTTCGAAGTATGGTTTCGCTTTTTTGAATTTACCGCAAACGCGACCTTCAACTTCTTTACCTCTCTGCTGATACTCTGTCATGTTCATGTTATCAACTTCGCCTTTCAACTGAACAGCCTCATTAAAGTAGAACACGCCAAGGTTGAAAAGTGCATCGTAGTTAGCAGCGTCAATTTGCAATACTTTCTGATAGTTAGCCATTGCTTTGCTTGCTGCATCTGCTTGTTTTGCTTTCAGGTCAGCCAGTTCTTTTTCAGATCCTGAGCTTGCACTGCTTTTTGCAGCTTCCTGCGCAGCACTTACTTCACCTTCCAGTTTGGTAATAGCAGCAAGTGATTCCTTTTTCTTTGCATTTACATCAGCAAGCTGACGTTTCAGATCAGCATTTTTCGGCTGCTTCTTGATCAATGCGCTGATACGTTTTACTTCACCATCATAAACTTCGATCTTACCTTTTTCGCTTTCAAGATTTTTAGTCAATGTAGCTGCCGAATTTGCACCTGATCCTGACTTAGCGCTCATTTGCTTGATCTTGTCAGCTGCTGTTCTCTGCATGTTATCATACAGGATTGCAAGGTTCACGATGTTCTGTGTATTGTTAGGATCAGCAGCGGCCAAACCTTCAAGCTCTTTGATAGCCTGGTCTTCCTTACCAGATGCAAGCAAAATATTCACAACTTCCGCTTTAAGATCTTTGTTGTTAGGAGATTGAGTTAATCCTTTATTCAAAGTCTCGATTGCTTTATCAAAGTTGTTTTCTGCACGGTACAGCTGAGCCAAACCATAGTATACGCTTGGATCTTTACCGCCATTTGTTGCATAAGTTTCGAAAGACTTTTTAGCATCTTCCTTTTTATCCAACTGCTGCGCCGCAATACCGGCATACAAAGAAGCAAGTGTATCTTTTTTATTGATCTCCTGCGCCATTGAAAACATTTCAAGAGCTCCGTTCAGGTTTTTAGCCTGGTACTTCTCAGCTCCCTGTCTTACAAATGCATTAAAAAGCTGAGTGCCCTCTCCTGCTGTAAGTGCCGCTGTTGCTTCTTTCGAAGATTTCCCTGGCTCCCCTTTTTTGGTTACGTCAAGTTCAACAACTTTTTTATATGCTTCCATTGCAGTCTTTGCAGCACTCGAATCGACCTGAGAAGCCTGCGATGCGATGTTTTCGTACAACTTGGCACGCTCCATCCAAAATGCAGCTTTTGCGCTTGCCTTTGGATCAGTTACATCTTTATCGCTTTTCTCTTTTTCCTTTCGAAATCCGTCTACCAGAGCCTTGTTGACAGCATCGTCTTGCGCGACTGCTGCCAGGCTGAAAAGGCTAAGTGCAGATACAAAAAACAGTCTTTTCATAAATATTAACTTTGATTGTGATTGGTTTGTTCGAATCCTAAATATAAATCAATTAATATAATTTTTACAAAAATCATGCCTCTGGTTCCTCAGAAGGATCATTTTCGTCTTCCTCATCGTCTTCGATCACATCGTCTTCCACCTCTTCGTCAAGCTCATCAGCGGGCAGGATTTCCTCTCCGTCGAGCACTTGTCCTTCTGCAATCGGCTTGGCAATTACATTACCATCCTCATCCAGCTCAGCCGCCTTCTCGTCCGGATCTTTCAGGATCCTCGTTACCGATGTGATCTCGTCAGAGTTGTTCAATCTGATCAACTTCACACCCTGCGTATTACGACCAGCTAGACGGATATCCAACACGCTCATCCTGATCGCGATACCATTCCGTGTGATGATCATCAGGTCATCCTGCTCAGTTACCTCCCGGATTGCAACCAGTTTTCCAACTTTATCGGTTGCATTCATCGTGGAAACTCCCTTACCACCGCGGTTTGTTACGCGGTAACTATCTATATTCGAACGTTTTCCAAAACCATTTTCAGAAACAACCAGGAGCTGCGCATCTTCACGGTTGATACAAACCATTCCGATTACCTTGTTGCCTGGTTCGGTCAGGTTGATACCTCTAACTCCCGCAGCAGTTCTTCCCATCGGACGAACTCCTTTCTCATTGAAGCGAACCGCACGGCCGGCACTAGACGCAATTACAATATCATTATCTCCATTCGTCAGCGCCACATTCAGAAGCCTGTCGCCTTCATTGATCGAGATTGCGATAATTCCGTTTGCACGTGGTCTTGAATAAGCTTCCAGCAAAGTCTTCTTAATTGTGCCCTGCTGGGTACACATAATGAGGTAATTATTGTTGATATAATCCTCATCTGACAAAGTACGCACATTGATCACCGAGCGTATTGAGTCACCATTTTCCAAACTGATCAAATTCTGGATCGGCCGGCCTTTCGATGTTTTGCTACCTTCCGGCACTTCATACACCTTCATCCAGAACAACTTACCATACTCAGTAAAGATCAGCAGGTAGTTAAGCATAGTCGCAGAGAACAAGTGCTCGGTGAAGTCGGTATCCTTGGTTTTCACGCCGCGTGACCCTACTCCGCCCCTTGTTTGCGTCCGGTACTCAGCCAAAGGTGTTCTTTTAATGTAACCTTCATTCGAGATCGTGATGAGCATTTCATCGTCAGGAATCATATCCTCATCGCTGAACTCTTCCGCAGCAAACTCGATTTTCGTCCGGCGCTCGTCGCCGTAACGTTCTTTAATCTCAGTCAACTCGGTCTTAATGATCTCGTATTTACGGAATTCATTTGCAAGAATGTCGCGCAAGTCTGCAATCAAGAGCATGATCTCCTCGTACTCCTTCACAATCTTGTCTCTTTCCAGACCTGTCAACCTTTGCAAACGCATTTCCAGAATCGCTTTCGCCTGGATCTCGCTCAATGCAAATTGCTCCATCAAACCATTTTTTGCTGTTTCAGGATCACGCGAGCTGCGGATCAATGAAATGACAGCATCCAGGTTGTCAAGTGCGATAATCAACCCTTCCAAAATATGCGCGCGCTTTTCAGCTTCTCTCAGCTCATACTCTGTACGGCGCGTGATTACCACGATCCGGTGATCTACGTAATGTTTGATCAGGTCTTTCAGGTTCAACGTAACAGGGCGGCCTTTTACAAGCGCCACGTTGTTTACGCCAAAAGAAGTCTGCAACGGTGTGTACTTGAACAAGTGGTTCAGTACAATGTTCGGAATCGCATCTTTTTTAAGATCAAAAACAATGCGCATTCCATCTCTATCCGATTCATCGCGGATATCAGAAATCCCGTCAAGTTTTTTCTCATTGATGAGCGCTGCAATCCTTTCGATCATTGCAGCCTTGTTGGTCATGTACGGAATTTCGGTAACAATGATCTGCTCCCGACCGTTTTTAGCAACTTCGAAAATCGCCTTGGAACGCATGATAATGCTACCGCGGCCGGTTTCCATTGCTGATCTTACGCCATTGTAACCATATATAATACCGCCTGTTGGAAAATCAGGAGCCTTGATGTGCTCCATCAACTGCGGAATGGTAATCTCATTATCGTCAATGTAAGCGAGCACACCGTCAACTACTTCCGACAGGTTATGCGGCGCCATATTCGTCGCCATACCAACCGCGATACCCGAAGAGCCATTTACAAGCAGGTTCGGGAATTTGGCAGGAAGTACGGTAGGTTCATTCAGCGAGTCGTCAAAGTTGGGCTGAAAATCAACCGTGTCCTTGCCCAGGTCATTCAAAAGTTCGTCGGCAATTCTTTTCAGACGCGCTTCTGTATAACGCATTGCCGCAGGATTGTCACCGTCGACAGAACCGAAGTTACCTTGTCCGTCAACCAATGGATACCGCAGCGACCAGGGTTGCGCCATACGCACCATGGTATTATAAACAGAAGAGTCACCGTGAGGGTGATACTTCCCTAAAACCTCCCCTACTATACGAGCTGACTTTTTATGCGCACGGTTGTAATTAACGCCCAGGTCCGACATTCCGTAGAGAACCCGCCTATGTACCGGTTTCAAGCCATCGCGAACGTCGGGCAATGCGCGGGAGATAATAACGGACATCGAATAGTCGATGTAGGCCCCGCGCATTTCATCCTCGATATTAATCGGAATAATGTTTTCACCAGAAGATTCTGCCATAAAGTGTTAGAAAAGAATCGAAATTTGTTAAAACGAGCGATTGGATATGTTCAACTGCTCAGTGAATTAATGCAATATTATCCTTTGTAAAAAGTCAAATTTCGCGATTTTTGCCCAGTCTAGCAACTATCTTTTATGCTATTTGGAGGCAGTCCGGCTATATGTGTGATCCCGTGTATTTTATGCCGATTATTACGTCCTGCAAAACTAAATTGGCATCTGTCATTAAAAAACGCTTTATTCCGGCTTATAACCGTTAGCTTACTTTCCTACCATTTCGATTATGCCCTTACTACTTACTTTCATTGCGATCCTGGCTTTGATTCTCCTGATCGCGTGGCTCAAAATTGATACGTTCATTTCATTTCTACTTGTATCGATCGGGCTTGGTCTTGCGAGCGGGTTGACTGTTGAAACGGTCAGTAAAGCAATTCAGAAAGGTGTAGGCGGAACGTTGGGCGACCTCGTTCTCATTGTAGGCTTCGGCGCCATGCTCGGGAAGATGGTGGCCGACAGCGGGGCTGCCCAAAGGATTACAGATGCATTGATCGGTTTATTCGGACAAAAATACATTCAATGGGGAATGGCGCTGGCGGGGTTTGTAATTGGAATCCCGCTTTTCTATAACGCAGGCTTTGTGATCGTAATCCCATTGATTTTCATGATCAGCGCCACTGCCCGCCTTCCATTACTTTATGTCGGTATTCCAATGCTCTCGGCGTTGTCGGTAGCACACGGTTACCTCCCACCCCACCCCTCGCCAGCCGCCATCGCCAGTCAGCTGAATGCTGATCTCGGTCAAACGCTTTTATACGGTATTATTGTCTCCATTCCTGCTATCGCAGTAGCAGGGCCGATTTTTGGAAGTACATTGAAACGCTTTCAACCAAAACCTGACGAAGATCTTTTTAATGTAAAAGCCAGGCCCAGCTCCGAGCTACCCGGGCTCGGTATCAGCATTATTACCGCATTGCTGCCTGTTTTTCTACTTACCGCGATGTCAGGTATCAAGCGGTATTATCCTGATAACAAGATCATCGGACTTCTTGCCGAACCGTATTTCGGTATGCTCCTCTCTGTACTTTTCGCGGCCTACACCCTCGGCATCGCCCGCGGAATGGATATGAAGAAGATCAGTAAATCAATGGAAGAAGCATTCAAAGGCGTATCTGTGATCCTGCTGATTATTGCCGGTGCAGGTGTATTCAAGGAGATCATGACAGCAAGCGGCGTGAGTACCTATATCGCAGAGAGCCTGGCTGGGATTGATGTATCTCCTTTGGTCCTGAGCTGGGGAATTGCTGCTGTGATACGCGTTTGCGTAGGTTCTGCAACGGTAGCCGGACTGACAACTGTGGGTATCCTTTCTCCTCTTTTGGTTAATGCTTCCGTACAGCCGGAATTGATCGTACTGTCCATTGGGTCAGGAAGTTTGATGTTTTCACACCTCAACGACGGCGGCTTCTGGCTGTTCAAAGAATACTTCAATCTAAGCATCAAAGACACGCTGCTTACCTGGTCTGTAATGGAAACAATTGTGTCAATTATGGGATTGGTGGGCGTTTTGATACTAAATTTGTTTTTGACCGTAGCGTAAGCATCCGGCAAATACCCCCCTTTTCCCGTTCGTTGAAACGAACGGAAATGGATGTTAAAAAAAAATCGCAAATCAATTTAATCCATACCCGTTCGCTTTAGCGAACGGAGGAAAACAAAAATGGAAAATACACCTGAATCAAATTTCGCGGCGCTTGGACTTACGCTGCCACCCGCTCCCAAGCCTCTTGGCGTTTACAAACCAATGATTATCGTTGACAAACGTTGGGTGTACGTATCGGGACACGGACCCGTACAAGACGATGCCAAATTGATCATCGGCAGGATCGGCGCGGATATGGACCAGGATCAGGGAAAGCTCGCAGCGCGCCAGGTTGGATTAACTATCCTATCTACATTGAAGGCAAATCTGGGCAGTCTGAACCGCGTGAAGAGAGTGATCAAAGTATTAGGAATGGTAAACTGTACGTCAGAGTTTGAAAAACATCCATTCATCATCAACGGTGCCAGCGAACTTTTTGCGAAGATCTGGGGTGAAGAAAACGGAATCGGCGTAAGAAGCGCCGTAGGAATGGGCAGCCTGCCAGACAACATTCCGGTAGAGATCGAGGCTATGTTTGAGCTTGAAGAGAAGTGATAGTTTTAATTTTGAATTCATTCACTCATTCACTCATTAAAACGCCATGTGGTACCAACTAGATAATCCCGATCAGGTTATTTCGCCTTCGCTGCTGTTTTTTGAAGACCGGATACGTCATAATATCCGGGGGATGATCAGCATTGCTGGAAGTGCGGAACGACTTGTTCCTCACGTAAAAACACACAAATGCGCAGAGATCGTTGCTATTCAGCTTGAACAGGGTATCAGCAAATTCAAATGCGCCACAATTGCCGAAGCAGAGATGGTCGCCAATGCGGGTGCGAAGTGGATCCTCCTTTCTTACCAGATGGTTGGTCCGAACATTGAGCGATTGTTCCGGCTGAAAGAAGCATTTCCTTATGTTGTCTTTTCATCTCTAGTAGATAATGAGAAATCAGCGAGCCAGCTTAACGATGCTGCACTGGCCCGTGGCCTGAAAGCAAGTGTGTTTATCGATGTCAACAATGGAATGAATCGGTCAGGTCACCCGATCGACGGTTCGCTGCTGTCGCTTTACAGGTTTCTCACAACGATGTCACACCTGGAAGTTGGCGGATTGCATGTGTATGACGGACATATCCGTAATCCGGAATTCTCTGAACGGAAAATCGCCAGTGACGCTGCCTATGATGAAGTACTGCCACTGATCGACCTGGTTAAAAATGACGTCGGGCGTGATCCCATGATCATAGTCGGCGGCTCTCCTTCCTTTACTGTTCATGCATTGCGAGAGCATGTATATCTGAGTCCAGGTACCAACATACTCTGGGATTGGGGCTACGGCGACCGGTTCGATGGCCAGCCTTTTGAGCATGCCGCATTGATACTGACGCGCGTTGTTTCAAAACCCACCGTCGGGATTGTCACCATCGACCTGGGACACAAAGCGATAGCGGCGGAAAACCCTATTGAAAACCGCCTCCGCATTTTGAACCTGAATGGATACACGTTGCTCAGCCAGAGTGAAGAACACGGGGTTTTACAGGTAAATAATGATGTTTGGGAAAGTGTTAATATAGGTGATGTCTTTTACGCATTACCCTATCACGTTTGCCCGACTGTCGCGCTTCACGACTTTGCTACTATCATTGAAGCCGGAGCGATCAAAGGCGAATGGAAGATTGTCGCACGGAGCCGGAGATTAACTATTTAAATCAATTTGTATGTTTTTATTTGATGCCCATCTCGATCTCTCCATGAACGCGGTGGAATGGAACCGGGACTTGACCCAGGACCTGTATGCAATTCGAGAGCGGGAAAAAAACCTGACCGACAAACCCGACCGCGGCAAAGGCGTAGTCAGTTTTCCGGAAATGCGGAAAGGTAATATCGGTATCTGCGTAGCCACGCAAATTGCCCGGTTTGTCAAGCCTGACAGTAAGATACCCGGCTGGCATTCCCAGGCCCAGGCCTGGGCGCAAAGCCAGGCGCAGATTGCGTGGTACAAGGCCATGGAGGAAGCGGGTGAAATGTTCCAGATCACGAATTTTGAACAACTCACGGCACATTTGTCACTTTGGCAAAATGCAGCTTCAACCGAAAACCTGCCGATCGGCTATATACTAAGTCTTGAAGGCGCGGATTCCCTGATCAGTCTGAAAAACCTGGAAATCGCCTACAACTACGGACTTCGCGCCATTGGCCCTGCGCATTACGGGCCTGGCGTATATGCCTATGGTACTGATTCTGACGCGCCATTGTCGCAAAAAGGAAAGGACCTGCTCCTCGAAATGGATAGGTTAAATATGATCCTCGACGCGACGCACTTATGCGATACTGCATTTTGGGAAGCGCTCAACATTTATAAAGGTCCGGTTTGGGCGAGTCACAACCTTACACGAGCCATTACTCCGCACAACCGCCAGTTTTCAGACGAGATGATCAAGGCACTGATCGAAAGAGGCGCGGTGATCGGAATGGCATTTGACGCGTGGATGATGATTCCCGGTTGGATAAGAGGAAAATCCACGCCCGAAAGTACCGGATTGAAGATCGGGCACATTGTACAGCATATTGATCATATTTGCCAGATAGCAGGCAATGCGGATCATGTAGGAATAGGATCTGACCTTGACGGCGCTTACGGCAAAGAACAATCTCCCGGCGACCTCGACTCCATTGCCGACCTGCAAACAATTGCTCCCCTCCTCGCCTCCCGCGGTTACGCTGATGAAGACATCGAGAAGATTATGTGGAAGAACTGGGTTGAGTTTCTGCGAATTGCCTGGGCTGGTTGATTGTTGTGTAAAGTAATTAATGTAAAATCTAATATTTTCTTAATAATATAATAAAACCTTTTTCAGAAAAGCTTCGCAATTTCGGCCTTACGAATTGCGAGGCTTTTTTGTTTACGTATAAAGCTGGAAATCGGAGCTTCTTATTTGGAATTATTATAAATAATTAGCATCTTTGATCCACAGCGATTGCCAATTGAATATCAACCGACCGTTAATTAGCCAGAATGAAAAACACATATAAGATTTCGTTTAGAACGCGGATCAAAAACAATAAGTCATTTCAACGCCTCCACGATTGCCTCAAACAATTGAATGTAAAACATTGGGCTTACGATTTCCAGGATCTGATGCTTACACTCACATCTGAGCTTTCAGACTTCAAAGTGATTGAGACTGCATTAAGATCCGCAGGATACGTTTGTCACTTCATCAAACTTGAAAACCTCGATTCGAGCGGCGGCGAGCTTGCTGTCGCCTGAAAATAAAAGCGGCCCGGCGAAATCGCCGGGCCGCTTTTGCTAGTAACCCTACCTATTCCTGGTCGGCAGATACCATGAAGTTCAAAAAGTAGAATACCTCTTCCTGACTTTTAATGTGATTTCGGGCAGCAGACAAATCATCCCCGATTTTAATGGTATAAGATGTTTCCGGCAATGTTTCAAACATATCTTCATCCGTAGTATCATCTCCTATCGCCAAAACGAAATCATAGCTGCCATTATCTACAAACATCTTCGTTGCAGTTCCCTTGTTGAATGCAGTCTTCTTAACTTCCACAACCTTGTTTCCATCAATTACCTGCAAGTTCATTTCAGGCTGAATGTAGTTTTTCAATTGCCATAACAACTCCTGAGCGCGACGTGTTGCGTATTCCGGGTCGTCAGCAGTACGATAGTGCCAGGCAAGCGAAGTTTCCTTTTCCTCCACAAATGCGCCAGGGCATCTTTTGGCATACATATCCATAATCGGGCGAATATTATCTTTCCATCCCTCCTCATAATTCTCGTTCAATGTCCAATCTTCTTCACCTTTCAATTTGATCAAAGCGCCGTGTTCGGCGATCATATGTACAGGTAAGTCCCTGAAAAGCTTGTCCAGGAAAAACTTGTCCCTTCCGCTCACGATTACTACCGTGTCACGCTGCGCAATTTCGCCGATCAGTCTTTTTACATCCTGAGAAATAATGGCCTTTGCGGGATCAGGCACGATCGGCGCGAGTGTACCATCATAGTCAAAAAACAGGATCCGGTTTGAAGCTCTTCGGTAAGCCAGACGGATCGCATTGATTCCATTGTCGGTCAAAAAAGCCTGTTTCAATCTTTCGTGTTCTTGTTCCAGCATTGTCATTTGTGTAAAAAAGTCGTTTGTCCACGCAAAAACATCGTAGTCTCTGATGCGCTCGCGCATTGCGTCCATTCGTTTAATCTGCTCCTCTTCCGGCATTTCAAATGCAAGCTTGATTGCATCTGCGATATCCTGTCTGTCAAGCGGGTTGATGATCAAAGCTTCACCAAGCTCCGCAGCGGCACCCGCCATTTCACTGAGTATCAATACTCCCCGGCGGTCTTTTCGACTAGCTACATATTCCTTGCAAACCAGATTCATACCATCTCGAACCGGCGTGATCAGTGCCACATCACTGGCAGTGTACATGCCGACAAGCTCATTGTAAGGCATCGAGCGATACTGATAGATAATGGGCTGCCAGGAGATACTTCCAAAATCTGCATTGATCTTCCCTACCGTTTGATCGATATCGGATTTCATCTGCTGATATTGCTCGATTGTGTCCCGTGAAGGCACTACCACCATCGCGAAAGAAACCTTTTCGTGCCACTCGGGGTATCGCTCCAAAAATCGCTGGTAACCACGCAGCCTGTGAATGATACCTTTGGAATAATCAAGCCTGTCCACAGAAAAGATAATCTTCTCCTTTAAAGATTGCCGGGCATCTTCCCTGGCGTGCACCACTTCCGGCTTATCGTAGGCGTCATTGAATTTGGCAAAATCAATACTGATCGGAAATGAATCAACCTTCACAATCCGGTTGCTCATATTAATGTAATGCAGCTTGTTGCCATGCTCCGAAACCAGACGCGCGGCCTTCAGAAAGTACTCTACATAATCATTGGTATGAAAACCAACCACATCAGCTCCTAAAATTCCATTGACAATCGCCTTCCGCCAGCCTGTCGGCAACATGCGGAAGAGTTCGTAGGAAGGAAAAGGTATGTGAAAGAAGAAGCCGACCTTGTTGGCAGCAAATTTCTCCCGGATCATGCCAGGCAGGAGCATCAACTGGTAATCCTGTACCCAAACCACATCGCCAGGTCTGATGATCTCTGACAGTTTTTCAAAGAAAAGCTGATTGGCCTGCTGATAAGCTTCGAAATAAGCGTCTTCAAAGCGGGCGAGCGACGGGAAGTAGTGACACAGCGGCCAGATGAGGTTGTTACAAAAACCTTCATAATAGTTTTCATTCATCTCTTCGGGAATGAAAACCGGATGCGCCTGGAAGTCGTCGTTCTCCATGGACTGTCCTTCCAGCTCCTCCTGCGTATTCTCCGAAAACCCAACCCATTGAATTTTCTCGTTCGCATTGAAAGCAGCATTGCTGGTATCTTTAACAAGCGATAAAACGGCAGAGACCAGACCGCCCGAATTTTGGAATAACCGGGGCTGGTCGTTCTCCCAAACCAGTTTGAAAGGCAGGCGGTACGCGACTATTATTAATCTTCCTGCACTACCATGATCTGATAAATTTTCCATAGACTACTATTTTACGTCAAAATTGTGCCATTCCGGTCTAAATCGACGGAATGCTGATATGTGTCCAAACTAAACCTGAAAGAAGCATAAAGGCGCACATTGCCCCTGCCAGTCTTTCTGAACAATTCGCTACACAATCTGGGGTTTTTTCTACTAGGCAGATTTTGGCTTTGCCTGAAATTGCATTAGCTTAGCCTCCGCAACCTCGTTCATCACATTACAGGAGTCGCTTCTGGCGAACCGCAAAATAATCCTAGGGTTACTTTGCAAGCATCTAAAAGTGCTGTTTTCCGCAGAATAATGTGATGACTGAACACAAATACAGGTTTCGAAAGAAAACCCTAGATTAGTCCTGGACTACAATCACGTAATCGCAGATTAATACTGTGCCACTCTTTGTTGTGGGTTGCGGGCGGTCAGAAATGACCGCCATTTTTTTGTTGTTTGCCCAATCCTGTCAGAAACAAAAAGCGGCAAGATTGCTCCTGCCGCTCTCATTTGTATATCTAATTAACTGTTAAGCGACGATCTTCACAGCCTGGCGGGCGATCAAAATCCATTTGCCGCCTGTCTGCTTTTGCCACACTTGCAACACTTTGATATTTGCATTGCCGGAGCCTTTTCCGGCGTCATTCGTCTTAGCGGTAAGAATGTGACGCACGATTGCTGCATTGCCAACTATCTTGATCGTCTGTTCCGTGAGATCCATTGTTACAAAGTCGTACTTGCCGGTCATCAGCGACTCGACGAATGTTTTCTGATCTTCAACCAACCCATTCGAATGGCCATAGCTCAGGTCTTTGGAAGAAATTGCTTCAAGTCCTTTTTGATTGGGTTCAACAAGCAGCAATTTCAAAGACTCCACTGCTTTTGCAACTTCTGATTCTTCCTTGCTTTGCGCCATACTTGATTGCGGGGTTAGTAGCGTGATTAACAAAAAAGCCAGGCAAATGCCCAACCAGCTTCTTGGGATAGCACTTTTCATGCAAGAGGTAATTTAAGTTTAAAATTGTTTCCTGACTTTAAAATACCATCCTCTCCGTTCTATACTGGCTTTTTAGCCACATATGATCATAAATCACCTGATCCAGGCCGAGCTCACGAAAAATAAAGCCAGATCCACAGTTACTTTCCAGTTAATGCTACGTCTAAAAAGGAAAGGAGGAAAAAATCTTGAAAAAAGATGGTTTCCATATATAGAAACAAAAAATTGATGTAACTTTATGATTGAAAAATTGTTTGAGGTGGTATTCCTCGAAGAGGCGTTTACTTTCCTGAAAGCACTGGATAAGAAACATTCCGAAAAGATATTGTACAACGTCAGGAAAGCACAAGCTAAGAATGACCCGGAGCTTTTGAAGAAGCTTAATAGTGAAATATGGGAGTTCCGGACATTGTATCAAGGTTTACAGTACCGCCTTCTGGCATTTTGGGATAAGTCTCAGGCAGAAGAGACGATGGTCATTGCGACACATGGTTTTATCAAGAAGCAGAGCAAAGTGCCGGAAAATGAAGTGGGCAGAGCTCAAAAACTTAGAAGTAAGTATTTCGATGAAAAATAAACCATTCAAAAAATGAAAACTTTCACACTTGAAGAAGTACAGGACGAATTAATCGGCAAGATCGGGACACCCGCCCGGGACAGGTTCGAGTACAACCTGCAGATAGACCTGGTGGGCAAAGCAATCAGGGACACGCGTCTTGAAAGGCAGCTTACACAGGAAGAGTTGGGTAAGCTTGTTGGTGTACAAAAAGCGCAGATCTCAAAACTGGAAAACAATGCAGCGAACATGACGCTAGATACATTAATCCGCGTGTTTGCTGCTTTGAAGGCCAAAGTGCAGCTTCATGTGGAGCTTCCTAACATTAGTATTAATGTTGAAAAGTAGCTACCTGTAATTACATCATATACTATTAAAAAGTATTAAATGCCGTATACAAATCAATAGTAATACAGGGGAATATACTTTTTAAATGGGTTTCAGGTAATCAGAGCTCCGCCAGTTTTTGAACAAATTGGATGAAATGGTTTTTCAAACCTTCCCAATCTTTATTTTGGATCAGCTTCTTATCGAAAAGCTGTCCGCCGATACCTAGTCCATTTGCGCCTGTTTTCATGAATGCGACCATATTGTCCAGGCCCACGCCTCCTGTTGGAAGAAGTTTGAGCTGGTTCATAGGGGCTTTAAGGTCTTTGATATACTCAGGTCCCAGGGAGGTTGCCGGATAAATTTTCACCATTGTCGCTCCGAGGCTCCATGCATTATAAATCTCGGTAGGTGTAAATGCACCGGGGAAGACAGGAACTCCCTTTTTCACACACGATTTGATTACTTTCTTGCTGATCACAGGCGTAACAATGAACTGGGCGCCGGCCTTTAAGGCACTTTTCAAATCATCTTTTGTGCAAACCGTACCCGCTCCGATATTCAGACCTGCCGCTTCATTTTCCACAGCATACCGGATTATGTCAGCTGCGCCAGGGGTGTTCATGGTGATTTCTACTGTGGTAAGACCAGCTTCCCTGTAAATAGGAAGAATTTGCTTGATATCTTCCAGATCTACATTCCGGATAATCCCTACCAGAGGAGCTTTCTCAAATAGCGGGAATGAAAACTTTTCTTTATTCATTGTGTTAATTAACTATCTATTTCATCAATTGTGAGCGCCTTTTTGCTCCGCGCCACTTGAAGCGCTAACTCGCTCCTTCCATGCACAATCACTTCTTTGCACTGGAAGATTCCCTTGCTATCAGCCGGGCCTCCATTAGGATCTGCCTTACTCCTTCTTCCGGGTTAACAAATTTGGCGAGCAGAAATTCCACTGCCGTTTTCCCCAACAGTTCAAGCGGCTGGCGAAGATAGGAGATCGGACAATAGTACAGGTCGAAAACTTCTGCCTGACCGAAGCTGACAATCGCCAGATCTTGCGGCACTTTGAGCCGGAGCTCGTTGATGTATCTCAGTCCATTGATCGCCAATCCGTAAGTCGCGAATATAAGTGCCTCAACCCGCTCGGGCAGGGACAGTATCTGGTCAATTGCAATTCGTACCTCGCCTTCCATGGTGTCGAAGCGTACCTCTTTCAACCATTCATTCTGAAACTGGATCTGACTATCGGCCAGTGCGTGTTTATAGCCGCGTACCCGCTCTTCCATGTGGTACATTTTAGAATCATAGGCGATAATCCCGATCCGGGTATACCCTCCTTTGATGAGGTGAATGCCAGCATCATAGGAGGCTTTGTAATTGTTTGTTGCCACAAAATCGGTTTGAATTTCCGGAAAATGCCGGTCCAGGAGCACAAACGGAATCTTCCTTTCTTTGAGATAATGGATCTGGTTTTCGGAGCCTTCCGAGGAAACAATGATGATCCCGTCTACCTGCCGGTTGATCAGTACATTCAGCAGGTCCCAGGATTTATCTGCGTTTTCATCGCAGCTGCCTATAATAACCGTGTAACCGTTTCGCTTGGCTTCGTCTTCCACAACCCGCGCGATATTGGCAAAAAACGGGTTCGAAATATCGGCGATAACCAGACCAATGGTGTGCGTTTTGCCGCTGCGCAGACTCTTCGCCAAATGATTGGGCTGGTAGTTGAGCTCCAATGCGATCTCCCTGATCTTCTTCGCAATTGCTTCTCCTACCCGCGTTTCACGCTCCTTCCCATTCAAAACATAGGAAACGAGGGCGGTGGAAACGCCGGCTTTATGTGCAATGTCCTTGAGGGAAGCCTTTTTCATTGAGGTCGCTTTCACATAAAACAAGCAAAAATCCTTTCTCTACCCAATATTGGCATTACAGACCCATTTACCACAGTTCAGATAAGTGAGCCAACGGTTTAAGTAAATGCGCTGAAAACCATATTTTGCCACACTTATTTTACAACCCACATCCTCATTCCCGCAACGTGCCTGAAAAGCGAAATAATTTCCTGAGAAAACTGCTCGATCAATCCAAGTTGCCGGTCTCCGAAAAAGAGTTCTGGTGGTATTCGTTTTGCTACTGGGGCATTTTTGCATTGATCACTTTGTGGCAGCTCACCATGCTCTGGCGCATTCGTGAAGGCTTCACCATGCAGCCGAACGAGCTTTTTATCTGGTTCCTTGACGGATTATTCTGGTGGTCGACTACGCCGCTGGTACTATGGGCTTCGCTCAAAGTGCCTATCGCATTCAAAGGGCGGGACGGTTCGCTCCTGAAAGCCATTTTAATCCACCTGTTTATAGTAGGCTTTCTGAATGTGTTTGTAAACCTGCTGCATTATTTTGTTACCAATCCGCTGATGTTCAAAGTAGCAGGCAAGTCGATTCCTCTTGAAAAATACCTCTTTTCCTTTTATTTCGGCTTCGCAGGGAGTTTTGCACAGTACCTTCTGCTGGTGGTTGGCTTTAATAAAGTGTCTTATATCTATCGCTATCAGGCATTAAAGCAGCAGCATTTTGATATTGAGCTAAATAATGAACAGTTGCGGAGCCAGCTGGCCAACGCGCAGCTGCAATCACTGAAAATGCAGCTTAACCCGCATTTCCTGTTCAATACGCTTCACGCCGTGATCAGCCTCATGATCAAGAATGATATCCGGAAGGCGACCGTAATGATCACCACTTTAAGCGACCTGCTTCGGGCGGTTTTGATTAACCAAAAGGCTGATTTCATTCCATTGCAGGAAGAACTTAAACTTACACGACAGTACCTGAGCATTCAGCAGGTCAGGTTTCAGGACAGGCTGAAAGTGGAATACGAGATCGATCCTGCATCTGAACTATACCCGGTGCCGCAGCTGATTTTGCAGCCGCTCGTCGAGAACTCCATCACACACGGTATCTCGGATGTGACTACCGACGCACTGATCCGCATTAAAGCTACCGTAAGCAACAGCGGACTGGAAATAAAAGTGGAAGACAATGGAGCCGGACAGCAGAAGGATTCGGAGGGAATGGGGCTCGGGCTGAAAAATACAACATCGAGATTGAAGCAGGCGTACGGAGAAAAAGCAGGTCTGACTTTCGAACAGCCGGCGCGCGGAGGTACCATTGTGACCTTGTTTTTTGAAGGTCAGGCAAAAACCAAATTAATGAGCAGCAATGAAACATTCCAGTCTGATCGTTGACGACGAAATCCTGGCAAGAGATGTGATCCGCACATTTCTGAAAGACGACCCGCACATTCAGGTAGCCGGAGAGGCTGGCAATGGATCGGAGGCGGTGATTAAAATACTTCAGTATCGGCCCGAACTGGTTTTTTTGGATATACAAATGCCGGAGCTGGACGGGTTTCAGGTTTTGAAGGAAATCTGGCCGCATTATCAGCCATTTGTGGTCTTTACAACTGCCTACGATCAATATGCGCTTCGTGCTTTCGAGGTGAATGCGATTGACTACCTGCTGAAACCGTTTGACGAGATCAGGTTTCATCAGTCGCTCGGGCGGGCAAAAGAGCGGCTGAGCCTCAAATCACAGCCGCGCATGGAGGAGCTTGTTGCCAACCTCCTGAAAGAACAGCGCGAGCGACCGGAGAATTATCTGCAGAGGATTCTGGTGAAAGAAGCCGGTAAAATGTATCTGGTCAAAACAGCAGATATCAGCCACTTCTCGGCAGACGGAAATTACATTTCGGTGTATACTGCTGCCAAAACCTACACCATTTACGAAAGCCTCAGCAGCCTGGAAAATCGGCTTGATCCCGACATCATGATCCGCGTTGGCCGCTCCAACATCGTTAACATGAACTATATTTCTGAACTGGAAACGTACTTTAATGGCGAGTACATTATCCATCTTTCCACAGGTGATAAAGTAAAGTGGACAAGAGGATACCGGGAAAATATCCGCGCTTTTCTCACAAAAATCGGCTGACAGCAAATCTGTTTCAGGCACTGATAGGCACAGTTCAGATAAAATAATCTACAATTCAAACAGTAGTACTTCCGCACGGGCTATCTGCAGGCGAATTTGCGCCTGTTCTGTTACTTAACTATTTAGCCATGCAATTTAAAAACTTCAACTTCCCAAACTCCGCCCTCACGCGCGACCTGCGTGCTATGGCGAAGTCAAAATGGGCACCAGCCGCGATTGGTGGCAGTGCCGTAATCATTGGGCTAGCGCTGCTGGCACCTACCATCTCGTCGGGACCTCTTCCTGAACTTGAACAAAACCTCCGCGAAGGCGTCGGCGAGTCGCATTGGTGCTACGATCCGATGAACCAGAAACTGGTAGTGAAGCCGGTTGCCCTACGTTGCAACAAGTCTGCGGAAATAGCATTGCCGGTCAGCAGCATCGAAGCTTTCAGGCGGCCTGCCCTACTGCAAAGTTTGATACAGCTATAATCAAAATCAGTAGGCCGGGCTTAAACAAACCCGGCCTACCGATTACTTTTTTTACTAATAAGCCAGTTCCGCAACTTCACGCACTTCTTTCTTCACCTCAATGGCCGGAGGGAGCAGCTTGTACATCACCGGCGTCACTAGCCTCGACAGTAATGTAGAGCTTATCAATCCACCAATCAGCACCAATGCAAGCGGCGAGTAGAGCGCGCTGTATTCGATCACCAACGGCAGTAATCCCCCGATTGCAGTGAGTGAAGTAAGCAGGATAGGCACAAAACGAATTTCGCCAGCTTCAATGATTGCCTCTTCAATTCCTTTGCCCTGCTCGCGCAGCTGATTCGTAAAATCCACCACGAGCAATGAGTTTTTGACCTCAATACCTACCAATGCGATAAAGCCGATTGTGGCAGTGAAAGAGAGGGTCTCGCCGGTCAGGAAGAGCATAGCCAATCCGCCAACAATGCCCAGCGGGATCACAGAAAGCACAATCAGTATACTTTTGAATGTCTTGAATTCAAGTATCAGCACACCCAGAAAGCCGAAAATAGTTACCAGGATAATGAGTCCCAAACCGCCGAAACTTTCCTGCTGGCTTTCCTTTTCGCCGGCTACCGTGAAAGTTTGTCCATCCTCAAATCTGAATTGATTGAGCTTTGAAGTAATCTCTTCATCAAGCCGCTGCACATTATAGCCCGGTTTCACGAATGCGGATACAGTGACGTAGCGATCTTTATCGTAATGCCGGATCTGATTGGGCGAACTCTCGAATTCTACCGTCGCTACGTTTTTCAAAGGGATACTAGCGCCCGAGGCGGAGGTAACATACAGCTTGTCAAAAACACTGTAATCCTGAACTGCTGCATTGCGCGAAACGGACACATTCACATCGTAATTATCCGCCTTACCCACATCCTCGCGGTAGGTAGCCACATTCAGTCCCGCCGCCCCCAGCCGGATCGTACGGTCGATTTCCGCAGAGGAAATGCCGAGGGTTCCTGCTTTTTGCTTGTTAATGCTGATACGCAGGTCAGTAGGCTGCACCAGCAGCGGGTTGTTCACATAGATGGTACCCTCCGTTTTGGCCAACAGATCCGCTACGCGAAATGCCGTTTTACGAAGATCTGATAAATTTTCACCGTAGATCCGGTAAGCAAGCGGCGCCTCGATGAGCGGGCCCTGCTCAAAGTCTTTCACCTTGATCTCTGCGCCGGGATAGCCTTCCAGCTTCTTTCTGAGACGCTCGATCACTTCCACTTTCTCCGTGGTTTTTAAACCTTCTACCTGCACGAAAATCTCCGCAAAATTCTCGCTTTCATTGTGTTGGACTACGTTATAGTAGATCCTGGGATTTCCTTTACCCACATTCGTAGCAAAAGAAGTGATCTGTGGTTCCTGCTTCAAAACACCCTCCACATAGCGGGCAACCTGGTTTGTCTTCCTGATATTGGTCCCTTGCGGCGTTTCTATGCTAACCAGGAACATCGGTTTTTCAGATTTGGGAAAAAGTGAGTTTCCAATGAGCGGGACCAGGGCAAGTGAGCCTGCGAAGATCAATGCGGCGATTACCAGCGTCACGGCCGGGCGCTTCAATGCCTTATCCAGGATAGTGCCGTAAGTTCCGTGGATGAGTTTTTTCATTCCCCTCAACAAAAAATTACCTTCCTCGCTCGCATGCGGCTTCAAAATCACGCTTGATAAAAAGGGAACGATCGTCAGCGATACGATCATAGACGCAAACACCGTGGTAATAACGGAGAGCGGCAGACTACGGATAAAATCACCTGCACCCTCGGGAAGAAATACGAGCGGCAGAAAAGCGAAAATCAGCAGGATCGTGCAGCCTACTACCGCCAACCCGATCTGCGAGGAAGCTTTAATAGATGCATCCACGCGGTTAAAGCCCATTCGCAGGTACCTTTCAATGTTTTCAACGACAACAATGCTGTCGTCGACCAGGATACCGAGCGCGACGATCATCCCGACAATACTCAGTTGGTTGATATTGTACCCGAAAAGGTTCATCAGCGTCAGCCCGATCGCGAGAGATAATGGAATGGAGATCATCACCACCACCGAAGCCCGTGTACCCAGCGGCAGCAATGTGAGCAGCACCAGCAGGATCGCAATGCCGAAATCGCGGGCAAAATGCGAGAGCCGTGTATCGACGCTCTTTGCCTGGTCGAACACTTTCACCAGCTCGATATTGGCCGGCAGCCTGGTTTTGAACTGATCCACTACCGGCGTTACCTGGTCCTGCACGGCAATGATATTTTCTCCCTCTTTCTGACTTACATTCACAAAACTGCAACGGTACCCATTCAATCTGGCGAGGTGGGTTTCATCTTCATAGCCCATTTTCACTTCGGCCACATCTTTCAGGTAAACGATCTTTCCATTCGCCGTGGAAACGACCGTATTGGCGATTTCGTCCAGCGTCCGATAGTTACCGCTCGTCTTAACATTAAGTTTCTTGGTACCCATACTGATGCTTCCGCCGGGTATATTCACATTCTCACTTTGGAGGGCGGCGATCACCTGATTTTGGGTTAGCTGCTGCTGAGCGATCTTTTGCAGGTTCAGACTTACCTTCACCTGTGGCTCAGGGACGCCCTGGTAATCCACTTTTTTCAGGCTCTTGATCTTTTCCAGCTGCTCTTTCAGCTCCTTCGAATACTTCTTCAATTGCGTATAAGTCGCATTCTCACTGACCAGCGCGAATTGGTAGATACTTACGTCGGAAGGGATCTGTTTGTTGATGCGGATATCCGCAATGTCGGCAGGAAGCTGGCCGCGAATGCTGTTGATCTCGCGCACAATCTCCTGGTACTTATCCTCGGGATCGGAACTGTACTTATACTGGATCTGCATCACCGCCAATCCGTCCTGAATGTCGGTGATCACGTGCTTCATATTGTCCAGCTCGTTGATCTTCTTCTCCATCGGATCCACCACAAGCTGCTCCATATCCTTCGGGCTTGCGCCCGGATAGATCACCACGACTGTAAACTGCGGCGGGTGAATGTCGGGATCTTCGCTTCGCGGCATCGTCAGCAAAGAATAAATGCCAAGCGCCATTACTGCCAGGAACACCACCAGCGTAAACTGATAATTTTTGACGGCAAATTCAGGTAGTTTCATGATTTCGTCTGTTGAAGGTTACTGGACAATTTTAATCGCCGATCCGTCCGTCAGGTACGCAGAGCCTTCCCTGATCACCCTAGCGCCGGCTTCAATGCCGGAAAGAATGTAAGCTTTGTTGCCTTCCAGGTACGCGATCTTCACCAGCTTTTTGGCCGCTTTGTCGCGCTGCGCTACAAACACAAATGCGCTGTCGCTTTCTCCCTCGATCAACGCGTCGACAGGCAGCGAGATCATATCCGTTTTTTCATTCGGGTAAATACTTACTCTTGCAAAAAGACCACTGGCGAGCTTCAATGCTGATTTATCCAGCTTGATCTCCACCTGGTACAAACCCGATCCTGCCTCACTCCCCTGCCCCAGCGCGCTCACTTTTCCAGTGAAAGTCTGTTTGTAAGCGTCAAAAGTTACCTCTGCTTTTTCCCCGCCTTTCAGCCGAGCCCAGTCCTTATCCGTCAACCCGCATTTCACCACCCAATCTTTGTTGGCAGTACTGCTGATGTACAATACCGGCGCGCCGCCCTGCACCTGCTCACCTGCATTCTGCAGCTTCCGGATCACGACCCCGTCGGTGTTTGAAATGATCCTGGTCTGCGACAAGTTGAACCTCGCAATGTCGAGCTGTTTTTCTGTTAGTACCAATGCAGTCTGGCTGTTTTCTAGCTGCTCTTTGGTATTTACACTGTCCCGGTACAGGTTCTGTACGCGCTGGGCGTCGCGCTTTGCTTTCAGGAAATTCTCTTCCGCCTGGTTTACCTGCGCCTGGATCTCCGTGATATTCAGTGTGGCAAGTACCTGCCCCCGACGTACCTTATCGCCCTCTTTAACCGTAATGGAACTGATAATACCGCCCGTTTTGAAAGACAATCGAGCTTCACTATCCGATGCCAGCAGCCCCGAGGTTTCCACCGCCTGCGCCTGGGTAAGAGCAGTCGGGCCCACGATTTTCACCGGAATGGTATTGTCGGATTGTTCATGCTTTTTCTCCTCGCTGCATCCTGCCAGCAAAAGAAGCGAGGCGAGTAACACGCCCGGTATTGTGATCTGAGTAGTTGTTTTCATAACAATTTAGTTTTGAAGTACATAGCTTGCTTTTGCACGTTCGAGCTCGGCTGCACGGGTTTGTACGTTGAGATAGGAAATACTCTGCTGCAACTGATCGCTGATCAGCCGGTTCTGTGCGTCGAGCAGCTCTATATACAGAAGTTGTCCCTCGCGATAGAGCTTTTGCTGATCATGATAGTACTGCTGCGATAAGGCGGTCTGGCTCCGGGAAGCCTGGTATATCTGCACCGCCGAGCTTAGCCGGTTCGTTGCAGTTCGTGTTTGCAGCAACAATTGCTGTTCTACCTGGTCAAGCTGCTCGCCCGCTGCTTTGACCTCCATTTCGGCCTGTCTGGTTCTGTGCTGAACACGGTTGGCCGCAAATACACGCCAGTCAAGCGTAAAACCGAAGAGGTAATAGCGGGTATCATTATTAAACCGCAGGAAGTCGCCTTGCGAACCCAGGTCCATAAACGTCGACAGTTTGGGCAATGCAGCGGAGCGCGCAAGCTGAACAGAAAGTGCATTGATCTTTGAAAGTGTTTCCAGCTTGATCAGCTCCTCTCGCTTCCCATCGGCTGCCTGATCCGCGAGCAGGTTTTGCGATTCCTGTTTTGGCAAACTCACCGGACTATCCAGCGGCTTATTCAGAAGGAAATTGAAGTATGCCACCGCATTCACCGCTTGGTTCCTGGCGTCTTCCAGCCGTGCCTCCAAACCGATCAGCTCATTTTCCGATCGGCTCACGACGGTCCTGATCGCCTTGTCATTTTTAACCAAAACCTGATTAAAGCGCAGATTGTCCCTGGCCAGCAAAACTGCATTCTGGATAATTGAGACGGATTCATTTGCCTGTAAACAAGCATAATAGGCCAGCTTCACTTCTTTCACCAGTTCCCTTTTGTAAACATCCAGTTCGGCCTGCTGCAAGTTGATCTGCTCTTTTTTAATGCGGGAGTTATAGATGATCTCGGCATTATAGATGGGCAGCGAAGTCCTGAAACGAGCGTCGTAGTAATTGTTTGGATTAAAAGTCTGGCTTACATTGTCAACCTGCGGGAAAGCGGAAGTATTTGTAAGCTGGTTAAGCGAATTATAGACCGGATTCAGCAAATCGCCGATGGGAATGCTGATCTTCCGGCCGCCCCGTGAATCCAGGTAAGATGCATTCAGGTTTACTTCCGGCAGAAAGAGCGTCTTCGCCTCTTTCAATGCATACAGGTTTTTTTCCAGTAAAAACCCCTGCTGCTTTACACCCTGATTGTTTTTCAATGCATGATCGATGTATTCCTGTAAAGTCGCATCCTGCGCTTGCGCCGCAGAAATCATCACACAACAGGCAAAAGCATAGTGTAACAGCCGCCGCAAGGGCGCCTTAAAGTTGAAGTCCATAATAAGAGTCGTTTATTTACTAAACAGTGTTCATCGAATGGTAAAATTTTTTTAGGTTTTCATTTGCGTCAAAAAATGAGATAGGGATGCATTCATCATTTGTCTAACATCTTCGTCGGGCATTTCAAGGATGCAAGTTCGCTCCCTGATGTACAATGTGACAAGTCCATGCACAAAAGACCAGACTGTCATAGCAGCAACAAACTTGTCGGCCGGCTTAATCAAACCCTGATCGATGCACGCGGCCATTGTTTCGAGCAGGTACCCGAATGCGCATTCGCCTGCACTCCACTTTTCCTTGTGCTTGATCTCCGCCAGCGGGGCACGCATGACAAACATCAAATCGTAGTAATCCGGATTTTCAAGGGCAAAATTCACGTAAGTTTTACCCAGTTCATGCAACCGCTCATAAGGGTCGCTGATGGAGTTGTGCTGACGCAAAAGTTTGTCGAGTATTTCAAATGCATTTTCGTGGATAATGTAAAAAATTTCATCCTTATCCTTGAAATACAGATAGATAGTGGCTGGACTGTACTCAATCTCCTCGGCAATGTTACGGATAGACGTCTTATCATAACCTTGCTTCAAAAACAACTGAGTTGCCGAATCAATGATCAGGTTTCTCATATCCTGCTTTTCCCGCTCTTTCCTTTCCTTGATCGCCATAGTCTCTGAAATACGCCGTGAATATAATAAACAGTGTTTAGTAAATCTATTTTTCTTTTGTACAAAAAGGAAGAATGGTAGAAAAATATACTTGAACGGAAAGCTTTATAGTGATTATGAAGGCTGTGTCGCAAGCATTTGATCGTATTAAGCAATAAAAAAGCGGGACAGAACTGACCCGCTTTCCATACAAATTTATCCGGCATTTACATTCCTGAGGTACCCGGCAGCGAAGCTAACTTCTCTTCATCGCGGCTGATATCCTTTTTCAGGTCATCAATATTTCGTTTCAGTTTTTCAAGACTATCCGCAGCTCTCCTTGCTTTTTTGGCATCACGGTTGGCTGAACTCGCGCTTTTGCTTGCCCGCTTCGCTGCCCGCTTGTCCTGCGGATCGTCGCTCAGCCTGTCGGCAGCCTTGCGGTTTTGCTCAACGGAACGTTCGGCCGCTTCGGCGGTTTTCGCTGCTTCTTCCGTTTTGCTTTGCAGCTCGTTTTCGAGTTTGGCCAATTCCAGCTTGCGGTCGTTCAATTTCTTGCTCAGTTCAAGTGCTTCTTTTTGATTTTTCAGCAGGTTGATAGAGTCTTTGGATACTACCTGGGCAGAGGCCGACAGCGTAATAAACGCAAGTCCGAGGGATGCTACTATGTTTCTGATTTTCATCGCTTCCAAATTATGATGTGAGGTAAAAACCTGACAGTGCAAAAACCATACCGGCGGGAAAAGTGCGTCATAATAGCAGTTACATACAAGGAAAAAGTTGAAAATTTCGCAGGAAATGCAGATTTCCGGAATTAAAAGGTTGTTTAAATAGTTTGTTTAAAATGTTTGTACAACATCATTTTAAACTCCTCACTGACAAACAACTTTACTTTGAACCGCGTTACCCTACCGTTACTGCTCCTCTTCTTGCTGAGCCTCGCCTCCTGCGACAGCCTGTTTTTATATAACCCCAATCAGGTTACACTGTTGAACGGACAATCCAATCTCAACAATAAAAACATCGCGCTCCTTGCTTCAAACCCGCCTCAGGATACACTGAGTTTTATTTTGATGGGAGATACACAGCGCTGGTACGACGAATCGGAAGATTTTGTAAAGAGCGCCAACAGCCAGAAAGAAATCTCGTTCGTTCTGCACGCCGGCGACATTTCCGACTTTGGACTTGCCCAGGAATTGAAGTGGGTGGATCGCATTATGTCCCGCCTGAATGTTCCCTATATGACGGTGATCGGCAACCACGATATCATCGCCAACGGACCCGACGCATACAAGAAGATGTTCGGTCCCCTGGATTACAGTTTCACTTACGGCAACTACAAATTCATTTTCATCAACACCAACTCACGGGAATATGCATTCGACGGCACCGTGCCCAATGTACCCTGGCTCCGCGCGCAGCTGGCCGACAATCCCGATGGGAAGGAAATGATCGTCGTAGGTCACGTTCCGCCTTACGACAATGATTTTGATAAAAAGCTCGAACCTGAATTCGCCGGTTTACTGCGCGATAACCCGAATGTAAACATGAGCTTATACGGTCACCAGCATTCATTTACGGACGGAGAATATTACAAAGATGGCGTTCGGTATGTAGTTACCACGAGCATGGGAGCAAGAGGCTATTTGTTGATCAAGCTTTGGAAAGGTGGCCAGGAGGTTAAACGAATAGAATTTTGACACTATGAAAAAAGTATTACTCCTCTGCCTCCTTTGCGCACAACTGACCGCTTCGGGACAAAGTATCGATCTCGCACGATCGCACCGGCGCTGGTTCATGCCTGACCATGCAAAACTGCAATTCGCAGGCGGGACGGGCTTCCTCTCCGGGGGACCAGGTTATATTTCAAGAAACCGGACACTCGAAACCGACTTCCTGTTTGGCTACCTGCCTGAGGAATTCGGAGGCGATGCATTGATTACCATTACCGGCAAAACCACCTACTCGCCCTGGTCGGTTCCGCTGCCTAACTCTTACTATATCAAACCATTTTCGCTGGGTATGTACCTCAGCTACACATTCGGTCCGCAGTTTGACTGGAAATGGCCGAAGTATTATCCCAAAGGCTATTACTGGTGGGCAACGTCTGTGCGGCCGGGTTTGTATGTGGGGGGAAAAGTGGGACGCGATGTAATGCCGCGCACACGCAAGCGCCAGCTCGAACTGTACTATGAACTGGGCACCTACGATCTGCTGCTGATCAGCTACGTCCAGAACACAGGTTTTTTGAAACCCGGCGACATTCTCAATCTTGCAATCGGTTTCAAGTTTGGGTTTTAGGTCAGATCTCGTCGGTTTTGGACGAAATATCCCTGATAATGTCGTCGAGCGAATGCGCGGACGTGAGTATGTGATCCAGCAGCTCGCTTACTTCTTCTGCCGAGTTCTCGTAGTTTTTCATCAGGTCGATCAGCGACATTAAACGCGCCAATGGAGCCCTGATCACGTGCGACTGCATCCAGGCGATCTGCTGCAGCTTTTGGTTCCGCTCTTCGATCTCGCTGATGTACCTGCGCTTTTCAGTCACGTCTCGACCAATGGAAATCCAGTGGGTAAGTTGCCCTGCGCCGTCCAGCACCGGGTGCAGCGACAGGTTGATAATGTATGCTTTGTCCTCTTTTTCGTAGTAGACAATCTCCGATTTCAGCTGTTCGAGGTTGGAAACCGCCCTTTGTAATTTATCAATGTCATTGTCGGAAGATCTGAATCCTTTCAGCACCAATGGACTTTTTCCGATCACTTCTGCCGGCGTGTAGCCCGTCAGCTTGGTAAATGCTGCATTGACGTACAGTATCTGCAAGCCCATTACATTCCCCGGATCAGATTTGGCGATCAGTACGGCGTCGCTGGTGTTGGTGATCACGGACCCCAGCAGTTTCAGCTCATATTGTTCCGCTTTCTGCCGGGATACATCGCGCATGACGCCAATCATACGCACTGCTTTACCCTGGCGGTTACGGGTGATATAACCAATTTCTTCCACGAATGCGTAAGTACCGTCGGCGCGCCTGAAACGATATTCTGCGCTCCATTTCTGGCCCCGGTCGGCGAGGAGCAGGTGCAGGCTTTGCTCCACCGCGGCACGGTCTTCCGGGTGCAAATGCCGCAGCCACTCAGCTACTCCGTCCTTTTCAATCAAATCGAAGCCGAACAATCTGAAAAATCCTGCGCCCCATTCGATTCGGTCGGTCAGCAGGTCCCAATCGTAAATCGCATCGTTTGTAGCCATGTTCAGCAACTCGTATCGTTGGTTGCTTCTTCGCAGCTCATCAATCGCCTGCTTTCGTTCAGACACATCGATACCAATGCATTGTATCTCCACGGGCTTGTCTGCTGAGTCTGTTAATGCAATAAAATGCCAGTACACCGAACGCGGCTTGTCGCTTTGCTGCACGTAATCCAGCTCCGCCGAGACAATCTTACCCGGTTCAAGCAGGCATTTATTCACCACATCCACCACGCTCAGCCGGTGGTAATGCATCACAACCATGATCGAATTGACGCCCAGAAAGTCTTCATTATTATAAAACCACCTGAAATCCTCCCGGAACTTGGTGTTGTAGTAGGTATAATTTCCCTGCAGGTCTGTCCGGATCACGTAGTTGGTTTGTGCATCCACCAGGCTGCGCAGCCGCGACTCGCTGGCCAGCAGCTCCTCCTGTATGTTCTTGCTCTGGGTAATATCCAGACAAGCGCCGATCATTTTCTCGACCTGGCCGCTTTCCCCCAGTTTCGACCTGCTCCATGTTTTCAGGTACCTTACCTCACCGGAAGCATGAATGATCCGTTCTTCAAATTCAATATCCGTTTTATTCCCCATTGCGTATTCAAGCCCTCCGCGCACCCTGTCCCTGTCCGCCGGGTGCACCATTGCGAGATAGCCTTCCAGACTGGGCTTGTACGTTCCCTTTTCCAGACCATAAATCGCGTATAAAGTGTCCGACCAGCTTACTACATCCGTTTCAATGTCCCATTGCCAGGTACCGAAACGCGCCAGCTCCTGGCCTTGCGAGATCAGCAGCGCATTGTCGGCGATCAAATCCAGGTTGCGGCGGTTTTCGAGGATTACTGTCAGTAGCGCTACCGCTTTGGCTACAAATTTGAGCTCTTCTTCATTCGGCGCCTTGATTTTGTGGTAGTATACAGCGAACGTGGCAATAACTGTATCGTCGGAAAGAATGATCGGGTGCGACCAGCACGCAAGCAGATCATATTTGAGGGCAAGCTCCTTATGGTTTTCCCACACGGGATCTGTGGCAATATCCTCCACCACGATCATTTTTTTGGTAAATGCAGCAGTACCGCAAGAGCCCGCCTTCGCGCTGATTTCCACATCCTGTATCGACTGAATGTACTCTGGCGGCAGCGACGGCGAGACCCAGTTCTGGAGCCTGTTGTTGCGAATACCCATGATCGAGCAGGCCATTTCCGGGAAGATCCGCTCAATGCCGGTCACGTAATGCAGGAGCACGTCGTTCAGCTGCGAGTTTTTTCCCGCATTGATTTCCAGTACCGTTCTTTCCAGATGCTCCACTTGTTCCAGCCGCCGGGTTTCAGTGATATCCAGCACAAGCCCGCGATTTTTCAGGCTACCCTCGTCACTGGTCACATTGATCACCGATTTCAGAATGTACTGCACTTTTCCATCCTCTCCGAAGACAGCAGCACAGGTGGACTGGTAAAATTCTTCCGAAACCTGTCCGTGCTTATCAGGCGGGGTAACGTACCGCATCACAGGGCCCAAAGTTGACTTGCCGGTAACGGCCACCTGCTCCAACACGGCGAGGGACGAGCCCGCCTCACCGGAGAGTACCTCAACAAAGGCATCATGAAAGCTCCTGCCCACCAGCTCTTCCCTGCTCCTGGCGCTCAACAACAGAAATGCCTCATTCGCCTCCGCAATCGTAAACGCAGGCGCGTCGGCTTCCAGCACCAGGGACGGAACCGGACTGGCATTAAATATTCCCTTAAAATCTTGGCTGATCATACTGATTACCCGGGTTGTACACGACAAGCAATAATTGACAATAGCTGCATTATGTACATTTAATTAAGGTGAAGGTAAGTTCTGGAAGTCGTTGGTATAAATAGCTTGGTACTAATATCTTCTATAAGTAACTAAATGGTGTTTTGAGTAAATAGAAAAATGAAAGAGACAGGACTGATCAATGCATCTGCCATCGTTAAAAGCGGAATGTGCCTGTTTATTAATTATATTTCAAGATAAACTTTTCTGCTTGCCGTGAAGGCTGTTTTTGGCGGAAGAAAAAGAATGATCATGAGGACTATTTTACTGACAACTGCATTAGGCGCAACCTTCGCCGGAGCCGCGGCTTACATGTACTTCGGACAACCTGAAACACGCTACATTGCCGATAGCAAGGATATTACTATTTGCGGACCCGTGTATTCCGGCCCGGCGGGCTTGAATGCAGCCGGGAAGTTTATCGGCGCCATGCCCGGCTGGGGAGATTACTCTTTTCCCGTCACAACTGAAAATGACAGCTCCCAGTTTTTCTTTGACCAGGGACTCAACTTATATTATGGTTACCATTTCAAGGAAGCAGTGGCTTCTTTCCGGGAGTCGGCGCGACTGGATCCGGCGAATGCAATGGCTTACTGGGGACAGGCGCTCGCTATGGGACCTTACTATAATGCCGCGCACAGCTATACCAAGCCGGCGGAAATTCCGGAAGTACTCGCCAGTATGAATGCAGCCGCCGCCAATGCAAACCCCACCGGGCAGGCGCTCATCAAAAGCATGAACACGCGCTACTCGGAAGGGACAGACGATTCCCGCAGACAAGAACTGAACGTGGCTTATGCAAAAAGTCTGAAAGCGCTCGTCGCACAAAATCCGCGTGAGAAAGAATTCAAAATCCTGTACGTAGACGCGATGATGCTGATCCACGCCTGGGACTTCTGGAACAAGGACGGAAGCGCCAAATCGTGGACGCCCGAGCTGATCCGCCTGTGCGGGCAGGTGCTCAAAGAAAGCCCGAAACATCCCGCTGCCCTGCATTACCACATTCACCTGACCGAGGCTTCACGAAAACCGGAGGTAGCACTGGCAAGTGCTGAAACGCTTCGCAATGTAGCCCCGGGCGTGGCACACATGGTGCATATGGCGAGCCACGAGTACGAGCGCAACGGACTGTATGCCAAAGGTGTGGAGGTGAACAATGTAGCAGATGACAATTTGTTATACTACGATGCGCTTGCTAAAAATCTGTCACTCAACAAGCACTCTGCGCATTATTTCGCAGTGCAAACCTACTGCGCACTCACGGGCGGAATGTACAAAGACGCTGCCCGCTATGCCCAGCGCCTGCGCAAGACGGTAGCTCCTTCCCACGAAGGCACCTATGATCAGTATTTGTACATGCTCCCGCAAATGGCGATGGTAAGAATGGGCAAGTGGAACGAGATCCTCAGCGATACCACCCGCATTGATCCGCAATGGAATTATGCGACAATACTTTCTGCTTTCGCGAAAGGGATCGCATTTACCCAGACCGGACAAGCAGACTCCGCTGCTGCTCAGCTCGCGATTATCAAAGCTAATATCAACGACGTTACATTGACTAAGCGGCGCATTCCTTTCAATTCACCTGTTGAAGTAGCGCGCATTGCAGAACGGATACTGGGAGGCGCGGTGCTGTTTGAACAAAAAGACCCGACACGCGCACTTACCTCACTGGAAGCAGCAGTGAAGCTGGAAGACAACCTGATTTATACAGAACCCAAAGACTGGCCGATCCCGAGCCGGCAGTTTCTGGGGCGATACCTGCTTAAATCAGGAAAAGCGGCGCAGGCCGAGCAGGTGTACCGGGAAGATCTGGTAAAGAACCCCGGAAACGGCTGGTCGCTGAAAGGCTTGCACGAGAGCCTGAAAGCGCAGGGAAAAACAAAGGAGCTCAACAGCCTCGAAGCACGTTACAAAACCGCTTTTGCGCACGCCGACGAGATGCCGGTCGCATCGGTTTTGATAAAATAAGAATGCAACCTGGTCAATTCACAGGCATTTAAACCGACACAAATGATCAACCGCCGCAAAACAATATACCTGCTTACATTGCTTGCCTTGCTTACGCCGGCTGTGCACGGGCAAACGATGAAAACATTCAAGGTGAAAGCCGGGGATTATCCTAACAAGGTGATACCCGTAGCCGAGCAGTTCCAGTTTCCTACATTCGAACGTGGGAAGATCCTTTTCTACGGGGGACGGACCGAAGAGGCGCCTTTAAACTATACCTATCTCGGCGGAAACCTGCTGTTTTTGAATAACCAGAAAGATACCCTCGAACTCCTCGATCAAAAACTGGTGAAGGTTGTCGATATGCAGGGGAAGATCTTTTACAATGACAAACAGTACGGATTCTGCGAAATGGTTTCTGCATTCGGAGATATCAAGCTGGCAAAAAAGCACATTTTGGCACGGATCGGCAATGAAAAAGGCGGACCTTATGGCATTTCTTACACCGCGTCTTCTGTCACTACCTACAACTCTTATTCGAATGAGGCATCGCCCGGGGCGAGGAAATTGAAGATGGATACGGAAGCCATTTTCGGCCACCGGACGCTCTACTTTTTTATGGATCCAAATGATCGTTTTCTGATCCCAGGCAAAAACAGCATCACCAGGCTTTTCCCGAAATACAAAACCGAGATCGCGCAGTACCTGAAAGACAATCCTGTCAATTTTACACAGGAGGAAGACCTTACCAGGCTGCTCGCCTTCTGTCAGGAGCTGAAATAATACAGCTTTCATCAAGGCTTGATTTTTGTGGATGACCATTTTTCTAAAAGCTGATCAGAAACAATGAAGATTGCGACCTACAATGTAAATGGCGTAAACGGCCGGCTGCCGGTACTGCTGCGCTGGCTGGAAGAGCAGGCTCCCGATATCGTTTGTCTGCAGGAGCTCAAAGCACCACAGGAGAAATTCCCCGAAAAGGCGATCCTGGACGCGGGCTACAATGCGATCTGGCACGGACAGAAAAGCTGGAACGGCGTAGCGATTCTGGCGCGCGGACTTGAGATACAGGAAGTGCGCCGACAGTTACCCGGCGAGGAGGAAGACACGCACAGCCGGTACCAGGAAGCGATCATCAATAATATGCTGATCGGCTGCCTTTATTTACCCAACGGAAATCCCGCGCCCGGTCCGAAGTTCGATTATAAGCTGCGCTGGTTCAATCATTTCATCACACACGCCGCCGAGCTCCTCGCACACGATGTACCAGTGATCCTGGCGGGCGATTACAATGTGATGCCCACGGATCTGGACGTTTATAAACCAGAACGCTGGGTAGATGACGCTCTTTTCAGGCCGGAAACCCGCGCCGCATACAAGACGCTGGTCGATCAGGGCTGGACCGATGCATTGCGCACGCTTTACCCAGATGAAAAAATTTATACATTCTGGGATTACTTCCGCAATGCATTCAGCCGCAATGCGGGCTTGCGTATCGATCACTTTCTCCTGAGTCCGCACTTTAACGGCAAGCTGCTCTCGGCAGGTGTAGACAAGGATGTGCGGGGCTGGGAGAAGTCAAGCGACCACGCTCCTACCTGGATCGAAATTGCCGACGAATAAAATACCCCTGCTGGTTGTAAGTAAGTTACAGACAAAGCTGCATGGTGGCACGTATTTTCATGATGGTTGGTAACCGCCATTCAGGTGGGTATCTTTCATCAACACGAGAAACCATGTCAAAGAAAATCGTATTTATTCACGGTATGTTCCAGACCTCCAAAAGTTGGGACAAATGGGTTAATCATTTCACAAACCTGGGCTACGAATGTTCCGCCCCATCCTGGCCCGATCACGTTGGCGATCCGCAAAGCCTGCGCGACAATCCGCCGGCAACACTTGGTGACCTGATGCTTGAAGATGTGATTGAAGCCATGGAAGCCGCCGTGATTGCAGCCGGCGGGAACAATCCGGAAGTTGCAGAGAAGCCCATTATCATCGGACATTCTGTTGGCGGCCTGCTCACGCAGATATTTGTCAGCAAGAACCTGGCGAGTGTGGGCGTGCCGATCTGCACGGTTGCGCCAAATATGATGATGACGCTGGACTGGCCCTTTTTCAAAAACGTGGCTGCCATCACCAACCCGTTTAAAGGCGATGAACCTTTCAAACAAACGCCGGAGAGTTTCCATGAAGCTTTTTGTAACACGCTGGATGAAGCCTCGGCGCGTCAGGCATTTGAAGAAACTGCCGTCCACGATAGCCGGAATGTACTAAGAGGTTGCCTGGGATCGAATGGACACATTGACCTGGATATGCCGCAGGTACCTATGCTGTTTATCAGTGCCAAAGAAGATCACATTGTACCTACCGAACTGGTGGAGAAAAACAGCAAGGCTTACACTGACGCAGTAACTGATATGTCTTTCAAAGAATTTGAAAATCGCTCGCACTTTATTTGTGGGGAACCAGGCTGGGAAGAAGTGGCAGGTTACATTCAAAACTGGCTGGTAACACAGCAGCAGGTTTCGCACCAGCAAGCATTTTAACCTTATCAAATTGGAAATATTTCGCACTCCATTTCAGAAATGAGATGGAGTTTTTTATTTTTGCATTTCAACAATCCATTACGCATTTCCATGTAAGAGCAAATTTCTTTCACAAATAGTCGGTGCAGCTTCACATTCAGAGCTGCCATTATTTACTTCAATCGAAAGAAATTATGCTTTTTATTCAAGATGTTGCGTACGCGCATCCTAATAGAGATATGTTGTTTCAGGACATCAATCTCACCATTCACCCGCACGAAAAGGCTGCATTAATCGGAAACAACGGCGCCGGAAAATCAACATTGATTAAAATACTTGCCGGCCAGATACTGCCGCAATATGGTCACGTGAAATACGATTCACAACCCTATTATATACCCCAGCTTTTTGATCAGCTTAATGATCAGTCCATCGAAAAAGCGCTTGGTATTGATGAAAAAGTAAATGCGTTGAATCAGATCCTGAATGGAAATGTCACTGAGGAAAATCTGACTTTACTTGGCGACGACTGGACCATTGAAGAACGTTGCCGCGAAGCATTTGAATTATGGAAACTGCCTGATTTTAACCTCTCCCAAAAACTCGGAGAATTAAGTGGCGGTCAGAAAACGAAGGTGTTACTCGCTGGAATACGGATCCACAATCCAGACATTATCCTGCTTGATGAACCCAGCAATCACCTGGACGCAGCAGGAAGAAAGCTGCTCTATGATTTTGTTCAAATGCATACAGAAACGATGCTGATCGCCAGTCACGACCGGATGCTGCTCAGCCTGGCAGAAACGATTTATGAGCTGACAAAAAAAGGGATCACCACTTACGGAGGCAACTTTGATTTTTATCAGCAACAAAAAGCAATCGAACAGGAGGCGCTTGCCCAGGACTTAAAAAGCAGGGAAAAAGCGCTGCGCAAGGCAAAAGAGATCGAAAAGGAAACTTTGGAACGTCAGCAAAAACTGGATGCCCGAGGTAAAAAGAAGCAAGAAAAAGCCGGCTTGCCTACGATCATGATGAACACGCTGAAAAACAATGCGGAGAAAAACACCTCGAAAATCAAAGGGATCCACTCAGAAAAAGTAGGTGCTATTTCCCAGGAATTATCCGCATTGCGCCGTGATTTACCAGGAATTGACAAGATGAAAATGAACCTGGATCATTCCGCTTTGCACAGGGGAAAATTGCTGGTAAATGCAAATCAGATCAACTTCCGGTTTGATCAGGAACCAATATGGAAATCGTCCATTAATCTTCAAATAACCAGCGGGGAACGCATTGCTTTGAAGGGAAATAATGGGTCTGGCAAAACGACTTTAATTAAATTGATATTAGGTCAGTTAACAGCTCAAACCGGAAAAGTGGAGCGCGCCGATTTCAAATCCATTTACATTGATCAGGAATATTCATTAATTAAAAATGAGCTCTCCGTTTTTGATCAGGTGCAGCAATTCAATGATGGGTTTTTGCAGGAACATGAAGTGAAGATCAGACTGAACCGCTTCCTGTTTACAAGGGAATTCTGGGACAAACCCTGCGGTGCATTAAGCGGTGGTGAAAAAATGAGACTGATGCTTTGTTCGGTTTCTATTATCAGCCAGTCGCCGGATATGATCATACTCGACGAGCCAACCAATAACCTCGATTTACAAAATCTGGAAATACTGACAGCCGCAATGAATGAATATCAGGGAACAATACTGGTGGTATCTCACGACGAGCACTTTCTCGAACAGATCAAAATAGAGCGGGTAATTCAATTATAATTCAAAAATAAATGCGGGCTGTTTTGGGACAGTCCGCATTTAAATATTTAACCAGAATCGGTTATTAATATTTCAATTCCTTCAACTTGGCAATTACCCGGTTGGCTACAATCTGATATCCTTTGTCATTGATGTGGATTTCATCTGAACGATCATCCGGACGCATTCCTGTCGGGAAGTTCATGTTCTCAATATCAGCCAGGTCCTGCTCGGTAGGTGTGTAGTTGATCGCCGCCATTTCATCAGCAGTCGGCGGTGTCATAGGCACGTATTTGCTGCCGTAGCGACTTTCAAGCTTTTCATTAATTGAGATCACCTGGTTATATCGATCCGTTCCTTTATTCTCCGGCCTCGCCTGCAACATACCCACGACCAGGTATCTTTTCGGATCTTCTATGAAAGCAATGGAATCATCCAGTGCCGTCAGAATTTCGTCCTGCGCTGTTCCCTTGGTAATGTTATTGCGACCGTACCACAAGATCTGGGTTGCCGTTTTCAAACGAAGCGCATCGTCCAGCTCGAAAATCGAATCCTCGGGAATGGCGAGCGTACTTTCTGCATCGGGCTTGATCGTGTAGCTTTCGCCAGTGTCATTTGCTTTCCGCGTAATCGTGCATTTTACTCCTACAACCGTTCCCGTCCTGCTGTAAGTGGTGTAGTTGATCGGTGTCGATAAAAATTCGTTGTTCAGCTTGGTCACCTTTATCTCTTTGGCCCCGTCGAACTTACCGCCTTCCACAGAAATTTTCAGCGGAGTACCGCCTTGTCTGATCGCGATCGACATAGCGATCTGACCTACGATCCCGTCGCTGACCACCGGTCTGCCGGGAAATGCCGCGCCTACTATATCACCGTAGGGCCTACTTCCCCCCGCTCCTATCGTCAGACTGTCGCCAAAAAACGCGAGCGTCTGGTCTCTCTTTGGCCCTGATTCTTCATCACCTGACGCTTCATTTTCCGACCCGTTTTTCTTGGGGAGAATGTCGTCGAGCAGACCTTCACACGAGGTCAGGAAGGTGGTAGCCAAAAGGGCCGCCCCAGAATGGTGAAAAAATCGCCTGCGGCTCAGTGCAGTTTTTGAATTGTTAATCTTCGGGGTACTTTCTTGATCGTCAAGCATTTGATGGAACGAGTATGTGTTTGATTGCTTGAAAAGTCCTAAAACAGGCTTTCATTATCATCAAGATCAATAATCGTTCCTGCAGGAAAAGGGAGGATGAGGAAAGGGAGGAAAGGGAGGAAAGGGAGGAACGGGAAGAAAGGGAGGAATGGGAGACGGAGCAACGAAATGTTTTTTTCCCCTTCGTCCCTTTCCTCCCTCCTCCTTCCTCCCTTTAAATCAGACTTTGAAGAATAGTGCGGGTACTTAGAAAGATTACCAGTGCGCCGACGATCAGCATCAAAGGCTTGCGCTTGATCCTGCCCACGAGCAATGCACCGAATGGAGAAGCGATTACGCCGCCGACGATCAGGCCGAGCACTACCTGCCAGCTGGCTACACCATGAAAGAAAAGGAATGTGATCCCGCTTGAAAAGCTGATCACAAATTCAGCCGCATTGACCGAGCCGATCGTATAACGGGGATCGCGGCCCTGCCCGAGCAATGAAGAAGTGACAATCGGTCCCCAGCCGCCTCCACCAATGGAATCAAGGAAGCCACCAGCCGCTGCGAGCACGCCGATGCGTTTCGTTTTTGTTTTGGCAAGTTTGGTTAAAAGCGCCTTGCGGATAATGATCAAACCCAGGATCAGCATATAGAATGCAATAAAAGGCTTGATGAAATCGCCGTCGATCACATCCGAAAGCAGGTAAGCGCCTGTGACGGCCCCGATCACCCCGGGGATAAGCAGACTTTTAAATAGTTTCTTGTTGATGTTTTTAAACCGGAAATGCGAGATCGCGGATGCGCCGGTGGTAAACATTTCCGCCACGTGCACGCTCGTACTGCTGATCGCCGGCGGCACGCCCATGCCAAGCAGGAAAGAAGACGAAGTAGCACCGTAAGCCATTCCCAATGCACCGTCGACCATTTGTGCTATAAACCCTACCAGCAGGTAGAGCGCAAAATCGCTGCTCAGGAATCCGGTTACATTTTCGGCATTAAACGTGCCGGGCCCATTGAAAATCAGGATACCCGCAACGCCCAGAACCAATGCGATCGGGAGCAGCAACCAGGATGAAAACGGAAGACGTAATGAGAGAACTTTGGAAAGCATAGAAGCGGCACAAAATTGTTAGGCTTCAAAAGTAGCAAATCTATTTACTCTATTAAAATTATAGTCTATTAAATTTCCCTTAGAAAATGTTGCGCTGCCGAAGCCATCACTCCCAAAACACGCACTTCACGAAAGTGGCTCGGGCCTTGGGGGAGTGCCGGCAGGCCTGGATCTGTCTTCGGGCAATGGAATAAACTCCTGATCGTCGGTCGGCGGTAGTATGATCCGGCCTTGCTTCCAGTCTTCCTTGGCCTGTTCAATACGCTCCTTCCGGGACGAAACGAAGTTCCACCAGATAAACCTTTCACCCAGCGGCTCCCCTCCCAGCAGCATCAGCGTCGTATTTTCCACGGCAATGATCACCGGATCCACGCCCGTATTGAAAGCCAGCATCCTGCCGGATCCGTAACGATGCCCGCCAACTTCCACCGACCCTTTCACAACATAGATCGCCCGCTCACTATATCCGGCTGGCAGCCCGAAACGCGCGCCTGCGTTGAGTACCACGTGCAGGTAAAACAAGGGTGAATGCGTTTTGACCTCATTCTTCAAACCGTAAGCATCACCTGCGATCAGCCGCATCCACACGTCTTTATCAGTAAAAATGGGCAGCTCCGCAGTGCTGTAATTCTTAAAATCCGGCGCAGCTTCTTCATCTTTTTCAGGCAATGCCACCCAGGTTTGTATCATTTCCAAACCGCCCGCCAAGGCAGCAGGATCCTCAAATCGTTCTGAATGCGCAATGCCGCTGCCGGCCGTCATCCAGTTTACCTCGCCCGGTCTGATTACCTGCTGCACACCCAGACTGTCGCGGTGCGTCACCTGGCCACCGAACAAATAGCTTACGGTCGACAAGCCGATGTGCGGGTGCGGCAGCACGTCGAGTGATGACGGGTTGGACGGTATGTCGGCGATCGGACCGGCGTGGTCCATGAAAATAAAAGGCCCTACCATTCTCCTTAAACGGAATGGAAGAATGCGCTTGACCATGACAGATTCGCTGATGGCAGCCTTTCGTGATTCGATGACAATGTCTAACATAGCTGGTATTTGGTTGAGCTAAATATAAGGAAAGCCGCCAATAAATTTGTGCAACATTGTTGCATATGAGCAACCCGCCGTTATATTTGCAACCGTGTTCATTTACCCACTCCTATGCACCTCCATTTGATCCGCATTGTTGCCCTGCACGAAATCAGGACCGTTTTCAGGAGCAATATGCCTTTTATTCTTTACAGTATTCTGCTAGCCATGCTTTTACTTGCCGGGTTTGTAGGCTGGAATTACGTGAGTAAGTTCAATGCACAGCAAGCCCGGTACACCACGGAAGTCCAGGACAACTGGATGAACCAGCCCGAGCGCCATCCCCACCGGGTGGCGCATTACGGCTACCTCGTTTTCAGGGAAAAAGCGCCGCTCAGTTTCTTTGACTTTGGTCTGGACAGCTACGTGGGTAACTCCGTTTTCCTGGAAGCGCACCGGCAGAATACCGTGAATATGAGCGAGGCAGGGTTTTCAAATGGTATGCTGCGCTTTGGTGAGCTGAGTATGGCGCTGGTGCTTCAACTGTTGGTGCCGCTTTTCATCATTTTTCTGGGCTTCGCTACGGTAGCCGGATTGAAGCAAAACGGAGTCCTGAAAATCCTGTTATGCCAGAAAGCCTCCTACTTTGATATACTGGCTGGAAAAACGGCCGGACTGGTCGCGGTAACCTGGCTGCTCTTCCTGCCTTTGATCCTGGCCGCATTGATCGGCGGCGCAGTGCTGCTGCAAAACGAGATCAATGCAGAGCTCTTGCTCAGGAGCGGACTGATCCTTTTCGTCTACGCGATCTATTTCCTGATCATCACTATGATCGTAACGGGTGTTTCGGCAATGAGCAAAAATGCTTCAAATGCGCTGATAATGCTCGTATTGGGCTGGATGGTCTGTTTTATTGTTATTCCAAAAAGCGCGCAGACGCTCGGCAGCGGCCTGTACAAAGCCCCGGACAAGATTGCTTTTGAGCAGGCTATTGAAGCTGAGGTAAGGAAAGAAGGTGACAGCCACAATCCCGACGATCCGCATTTCGCCGTGTTGCGGGCCAATACCCTGAAAAAGTACGGCGTGGACTCGGTGCATAAACTGCCGGTGAATTATGGCGCGATGGTGATGCAGGAAGGCGAGCGCATTACCTCGGGCATCTTCGGGACGCAGTTCAACAAGCTCATCGAAACTTATCAAGCACAGAATGCAGTGTCCGTGATCCTCGGCTTCTTTGATCCCTACCTTCCGCTGCGAAATATTTCCATGCAGCTCTGCGGGGTTGATTTCGATACTTTTTCTGAATTCCAGAAACAAACCGAACAATACCGTTTTGACAAAACAACGCTGATCAACAAAATCCACCTGACGCAAATCTCCTACGAAAACGACCGTGCGCAGAAAGTAGCCCAATCGAACTGGCAACAAATGCCACCGTTTGAATTCCGGCCGGTGCCACTTGCCGCCACCATATACAATGCAAAATGGAGCCTGATCGCATTGCTTTTCTGGCTTGTTGCCGGTGCCGCCGCACTCGGGTTCATTTCTTCCCAACGCAAATTCCAGTTATGAAAATCAGCAGTAAGCTCCTCCATTTGGAAGTCAGGAATTTCTTCCGCGAGAAAACAGTGCGCTGGGCAATCGCAGGACTTGTTTTGTTTGGTCTGTACAGTTTTTATCATGGTAAGAATGTGATCGGCAGCCAGTTGGCAACAATCAGCTCCATTCCGTCTGTTCAGAAAACCCATTTGCAACATATCGCCGAGGAAGGCAAAGGGAAGTCTGTGGGAACCACCGCTTATTACCCTTTCTTTTACACGGCCAACTATCCTTCACCCTGGGCGTCGTTTTCAATTGGTCAGCGCGATGTAAATGCATTCAGTTTGAAAATCAAGATATTGGGCATTGAAGGTCAGCTGTACGATTCGGAGCTTACTAACCCGCTTACCCTGCTGGTAGGTAACCTCGATGCCGCGTTTGTTTTCATCTTTCTGTTCCCGCTGCTGATCATTGCATTCACTTACAACACGGTATCGCAGGAGCAGGAGCACGGGGTGTGGCGGATCGTGGAAACGAATGCACCGAGCCTGCTTACCATCATTTTCATCAAACTGCTGGTACGCTTTTCAGCCGTGGTACTCACCGCGTCGATCGTGTTTCTGACGGGCGTTTTGCTGCTCGGTCTCCCGTTTTCCGGCCCTACTTTCCAGCTTTTCCTGGTGATCGTCTGCTACCTCCTTTTTTGGTTCCTGCTTTGTGCATTCGTGATTTCGCTGGGCAAGAGCTCCTCCTTCAATGCGACGGCACTTGTTTCGTGCTGGATATTTCTTTGCATGCTTTTTCCGGGAATCGCCAATGTACTGATCAGCGGACAGATCGCCATTCCAGAGGCGCTCGAAACGACCGTCAAACAGCGGGAAGGTTACCACGCTAAATGGGACTTGCCTAAAAAACCAACCATGGAGACTTTCTACGCAGCTTACCCGCAGTACCGCAAATACCCTGTCCCTGAAAATGAATATTCACCTGGCTGGTATTATGCGATGCAGTACGCCGGCGAAGTGGAAGCGCGGGAATCGGCCGGGCAACTGTTTGACAAGCTGGCACAAAGACAAGCCCTGGCTGAACAGATTGGTATGTTCAATCCGGTGATTTACGCGCAGCAAATGCTCAACCGCATTGCAGCCACCGACCTGACGAACCACATCGAATACCTGCAATCGGTAAAGCGCTACCACAAACAGCTGAGAGAGTTTTTTTACCCTCCTATTTTCGAAAACGAACAAACCGAGCACCTCGACTGGACCAGTTACCCGAAGTACCAGCCCGAAGCAGCGGCTATGAATGCTGGCAATGCACCGGTTTGGCCGCTGATCGTGTGGAGCGTACTGGCGGGACTGTCTGCCATTTTATTATTGAGAAGAAATTTTATCCAACATACCCGGAGGCAAAATGCTTGAAGCTAACAATCTGACCAAGAAATACGGTGATTACACCGCACTTAATAACCTGAACCTGACGATCGGGAAAGGGGAAATATTTGCATTGCTCGGCCAGAACGGCGCAGGCAAAACGACTACGATCAACCTGTTTCTGGGATTTGTGGAGCCTACTTCGGGTGTTGCTTCCATTGATGGGTTGAATGTGGCTACACACGCCGAAGAGACTAAAACCCGACTGGCCTACATTCCCGAAACCGTTATGCTCTATCCCAACCTGACCGGACTCGAAAACCTGGAATATTTCTCGTCCCTGGCCGGGTTCAGCTATGAAGCGGGACAGCTGGCGGGGTTTCTGGACACGGCGGGGCTGCAAAGTTCAGCGCACGGAAATCGCCTGGGCGGCTACTCCAAAGGAATGCGACAAAAGGTGGGCATTGCGATTGCGATCGCGAAAAAGGCCAAGGTACTGCTCCTCGACGAGCCTACTAGCGGACTGGATCCCAAAGCTTCCAACGAATTTTCAGAGATATTGAAAACACTCTCTGCCTCGGGTACCGCAATCCTGATGGCTACGCACGACATTTTCCGGGCGCGCGAAGTAGCAACCCGGATCGGGATCATGAAAGAAGGCAACCTGCAATCCGTGACCGAAGCAGGCGCCATCTCGGCCAATGAACTGGAACAGCTCTACCTGAAAACTGTTTGAAATTCAACGGACTAATCAGAATACCGCGAATTTGGCGTCGTTCTGCTGCCCTGGCTGGCGATAGTACTGGTACATCGGCTTTAACCTGATCTTGTAAGTGACCTTGCCGAGCTTCGGATCAGTGTCTTCGTAAATGAATGTGGCACCGCCTTTTACCGTCGCATTCCGCGCTTCTTCCAGCGTGTTGTAGATCCTGTAAGTACTGGTTTCCAGGTACGCCGATTTCCCCGGAACAATCATTGGCAAAGGCGAATTTGCCTCCGATTCCACCACTGCCGTTCCTTTTTCATCGTCCCAGTGAATGCGCAGACCAATCGGCCGCTCTATTCTGATGTTCATGGAAAAGGTGTATGATGCACCCTGCTGTGCCGCTTCGTTGATCTCGCTGCCAAACCAGTAATTGATATAGCCTCCGCTCGGGCGAAATGCCAGATACACTTCCTTCCTGTAAGTGTTGAAATTGGGATCAATCTGCATCAGATCGACCGAATCTGATCCCACAAAACGGTATGCTTCTGCTATAAAAAGCGGGTAGGTTCCGAGTTGAAGGCTCACAGAATCCTTTCCAAGCTTCACCGCAGTTTCGCGGTTGGCAACTTCATCCTGTGAACAGGAAGCAACGAAAATGAGCAAAGCTAGTGCCGGCAGGTAGCGTCGAAGTTTTCGCATAGTTCAAATTTTTCTTGTTAAAACCATTTTTCAACTGATTTAACAGACACGCTATCTGCTGCCTGCGCTGCCTGCTATTCAATAATTACCCGAATTTCAAATGCAAGACTGCCCTCAAAAGCATGCAAGCACGGTTTTTGCTGGTATGCCCGAAATTCTTTGTTCAACAAACTAAAAAAATACGATCATGGCAGACGACAAGACCAAAAAGGACGCACGCGACCGCAGTCGCGTTTCCGCCAGCGAGGATTATGAAATTGAATATCTGGCAAAGAAAAGCGGCGCTACCCGCGAGCAGATCATGGAAGCTATTAAAGCCGTAGGCGGCAACCGTGAGAAGATCGAGGCTTACTTAAAGAACCACGCGAATTGAAATTTATCAAAACAAACCACAATGGAAAAAACAACTGATCATGAGGAATGGCTTTCAGGCGTGAGCCTTGCCGATCACGAAGACGTTTACAACCTGTATGATTCAATTACCAATTTTGAAGGATCAGGCCGGTTTTATACAACCAAGGAAGTCACCAATGATGGCTACCAGTACTTTATCAAAGCCGAAGGTGTTGTAGAACACTTATTCCTGGAATCCGACGAAGCGAAGTTTGCATTCCTGGATTACCTCGCCAAGAACTACACAGATGCCGAAGAAGGCGATGTAACAAAATGGTATAACCTGAAAAAGGAGCTCGGTCGGGTCGACTAGGCAAAAACAAGCTGCCCGGAATGCATATATACATTCCGGGCAGCTTGTTTTTAAGACTTATAAGTTCAGGGTTTGTCCCAGAAAATGCGTGAGGTAACCTCATCCCCGCCCATTGCCGTAGCTGCCGCGCGGTAGTTTGCCCCATTCAGGTTTTGTTCCGAAAACGGGTATGGAAAACGAAGCGGAATTTCAGAAAGAGCCTGTGCCGGCTTTTGCAAAACAGGATAATCCAGCCTTCTCCACTCCTTCCAGCCTTCTACCGGCTGGTTATGCATTGCAATCCACTTTTGAGTACCAATGCTTTTTTTCCAGTTAGCCGCGTCGAAAACAACCCCCGGCTTTGTCAGGTAAGTGCTGGCTTCTGCCTGCGTTCCCCCGAAATCGTGCACGATGGAAGACGTAACTGCTGCATTGTAATGCGCGGCCGCCGTTCCAGGCACATTAAACCCGCGCAACTTAGCTTCGGCGAGCAGAAACTCAACTTCGGTATACGACAAGAGCAAACCAGGCAAAACAGGATCTCTGAGCAGAGTACCCGGCTGCGCGTACCGCGCGTAAGCATTGGCAACACCGTAAACCCCGCCCACATACTTACCAGCGTTCGGCCCCGCTGTGGCTGGCTGGAAGAACTCGTCAATGCGAGGGTCCGATAACTTATTCATCACATCCACAAGTGTATTGGCAGCCACGTTATCGTCCCTTTTGGCAAGTATGTCCGACATCGGGTTTGCGGTTGGCATGTTTGCTGTGTAGTTCAGCTGCGCATCTTCTTCCGGTGAAGTAAAAACGTGCGCCGCGGCTTCCTCGGCGAGCTTTTTGGCATTGGCAGGTTCCACGTCCGCAATGGTGAGCGCAAACCGGAGTTTGAGGGAGTTCGCGAATTTAAGCCAGCTTTCCGTATCGCCGCCGTAGTACAGATCACCCGTTAAAAACCCGCTTGCATCCGGGTGGGCATTGAGGCTTGCGATTGCTGCGTCGAGGCGCTTGATCAGGTCTGCATAAATAGCCCCGTCATCCTCATAAGCTGCCAGCACATTGTTGATATCCAGCGCCTGCGAATAGGGAATGTTGCCGAACGTATTCACCAGTACCGACCATGCATACACTTCCAGTATTTCAATGGCAGCAACCTGGCTGGCGCGCTCACCGGCTGTGAGAAATGCATTGGCGTCGACGGTCTTCCGTGCCTCACGCAGGTCGCTGAGCACATCGCGGTATATCACGTCCCAGAACGCCTTGTTGATCTCGCGCGAATTGATGTTGTACTGGCTTTCGTCCGGATACTGCACCGCAGCCCAGTATTGCAGATAGTACCTGAATGGATTGTAGTTATAATCCGGCGTAGTAATGATACTTGTCAGGTTGAACTGCGCATTGCTCACCAACGTAGCGGCAGGTACATCCGTGGCTTTCTTGGGGTCGATATTAAAATCATCGTCCAGGTTACTGACGCAGCCCGCGGTCAGAAACAATGCCGCAATACTATATAGAATGGTCTTTTTCATGGTGTTTTGTCAAAATCTGAGTTTTACATTGAAGCCGATGTTGCGTGCTGTCGGGTAGGCTCCTCCCAGGTAGCCCATCGAGATATTACCAGCGCCAAATCCTGCCTCTGGATCTGAGTAAGGCACGTCTTTATGGATAATCCAAAGGTTCCGCCCTACTAGCGCGAGATCGATTCCCTTTACCACTTTCAGCTTCGAGATCAGTCCGGCAGGCAATGCATACGACAACGATGCTTCGCGCAGCTTTACAAACCCTGCACCGTAAATGTGGGATTCGTTAGGTCCGTACGGGCCAAGTGCGTAAGCCCGGTTTTCCAGCCTGACATCGTTGGGCGATCCGTCTGCTTTGACACCTTCGAGCAGTATTCCCCCGCCCTGCGCCACCGGCAGCCGCGACGGGTTGCCCAGCTCATTAAGTCCGGCTGTTTCAGGATAAAGCCCTGTTCCAAATCCGTAAAATGTATCCAGGTTGTAGAGCTGTCCGCCTTTTTTTACATCAACCAAAAAATACAGCGAGATTCCTTTGAAGCTCACCGTATTGCCGATGCCGCCTACCCAGTCGGGATTTGGGTCACCGATCTCTTTCGTCGGGCCTGACAGTACATACTGCCCGCGCGAGTCGATCAGCTTTCCACCGTTCTCGTGGTACACATATCCCGAACCCCGCAGCATCCCGAACGGCCTGCCAACAGTTGCATTGGAACTAACGCTCGTCTGGTAAGTGGCGATGATCATATTATCACCCTCTGCCAGCGACTCTACCTTATTCTTGTTTCGTGCCCAGTTTGCATTGATCGTCCATGAAAAGTCCGCCGTTTTCACCGGCGTGGCAAATACTGAAACTTCCCAGCCTTTGTTTGATACTTCTCCTGCATTCGTGTATTTGTAGCTGTAACCGCTTGTAGTCGGCACGGTCACGGGCAGGATCTGGTTGATTGTATTAGCCTGGTAAGTAGTGACGTCAAAACCTACCCGGCTTCCGAAAAACGCCATTTCGATCCCTACCTCGGTGCTTTTGGTCCGTTCCGGTTTCAGGTTTGGATTAAAGCGGGTGTTGGGCACAGAGTATAACGGAATCCCATTGAAGCCACCGATGGGCGAGCCTATTTCTTCATCCTGCTTGTTGTAGTACTTGTCCAATGCGGCAAATGGTGCATCACTGCCCACTTCGGCATAGTTGGCTCTCACCTTTCCGTACGACAGCCACGGAGTCGTTTTCAACAATTCAGAAAAGGCAAAACTAAGCGCGACTGAGGGATAAAAGTAAGCATTGCTTCCCTTTGGCAAAGTGGAAGACTGCTCGCGGCGTGCCGACAGATCCAGAAAAAGCATTTCCCGAAAACCCAGTGTCGCATTGGCGTACAAACCGTCCACAGCAATATTCTGCTCGCTTTCAATGGGTGGCGAAAGCAGGTTGCGCGAGTTGGACAATGCGTAAAGCCGCGGTACCACAAGCCCGCCGCTCGTGGAAGCCCGCATGGTATTGAGCTGCGACCGCCGCATGTTCGCCCCCACAAGCCCCGTCAGATCCAGGTCTTTCGAAAGGGACTTATGTATGTTGGCAAAAAGATCGAAGTTGAACTCGCGGAAAGTGCGGTTGTACTTGATGTAATAAGGCATATTCTCATTGGTCGTACTGCCGATCGCAAAGCGCTCTTCCTGCACCTCGTCGAAGCTGTCGAGAGACAGTCGGCCCGTAATTTTGAGCCAGTCGGCTGCATTGTAAACTGTCGAGATATTGCCGAAAGTCCGGTACCGCTTGTCGTTCTGGTAGTTTTCGTAGCGTGTGAAATAGGCATTGTCGGAATACGCCGCTTCCAGATCATCCGGCCCCTTCCAGTTCCACGCCATATTCTGCTTCGTTCTGAAATAAGCTTCTTTTTGCTCTTTCAGATCCACGTTGGTCTGAAACCACTGACGAAAGCCGAGCATCGGGTTAATGGACCCGTACCCCGAACCATAGCGGCCCAATCCTTCCTGTTCCGTAAAATTCGCACTTGCATTAACCGACAGCTTAGACGTCATATGAAGGGTACCGCCAAAATTGATCATGTTCTTGGAGATCCGGCTGTTTGGTAAAATCCCCTTGTCGGTTGTGCGATTATAGCCTACTTTGAAAGTAGCCTTGTCACTCCCGCCGTCGATGGTAATACTGTTGTTGGTTGATACCGATTTCTCAAAAAAGTACTCAGGGCCGTGTGTTGCCGCTACCCAGGGCCGGGCCTTTTTGTAGTTGGGCGAAGTAGGATCAAATGCGTCCCAATGATACACCATCAGGTTGGGGTCGAATTTATGGCCGTAAGAAGCATCGTCGCTGAATGGGACAATGTTATCCTCGACGCCATCGCCGTCAACATCAAAAGCTCCCCATTCCGCCGCATAACCCGCGCCGTATTCTTTTTGGTAAACGGGCAAAGTCTTCTTGTCCACAGCGCCAACCGTCAGCCCGCTGTTGATCGTTACCCCCAGTCCTTTTTTTCCCTTTTTGGTGGTAATCAAAATCACCCCGTTTGAAGCGCGGGAACCGTACAAGGCAGTGGAGGCAGCGCCTTTCAGGACAGTTACCGAAGCAATGTCGTCGGGATTAATGTCTGATGCAGGGTTACCATAGTCGAAGCCACCGCTACCGGTGACCTGGCTGCGCGTGTTCGCCACATCGTTGTTCACAGGCACACCATCCACCACAAAAAGCGCCTGGTTATTGCCTGTAAGCGACTTAATACCCCTGATCACCACATTCGAAGAACCACCGAGCGTGTTGGTTTGCGTAATATTAAGTCCGGCTACCTTGCCCGCCAGCGAATTCACAAGGTTCGGGTTTCTGCCGGCGGTAACTGCGGCCGCGTCGATCTGGGTGGCGGCATAGGGCAATGCATTACGCGTACGCTCCACACCCAGCGCCGTAACCACCACTTCGCTCAGCTGGCGCGTGTCGGCCTGCAATGTCACTTCCATAGTGGATGACGAACCTACCGGCATTTCAATGGTAGCATAGCCGATAAAGCTAAAAACCAGTACAGGTGCATTGGCAGGCACTTCGATCCGGAAGTTACCCTCGGTGTCGCTGGCAGTACCTGTCTGCGTACCTTTGACCAGGATACTCACCCCGGGCAGTGCCTCACGGGTGCTGGCGTCGCTTATCTTTCCGATAACGACCCTGTTCTGCGCCAGCAGCGTTTCCGCAGTGCCGGCAAGCAGGAAAAAGATGATGAATAGATGTTTTTTCATGGACATAATAGGAATTGGGACTGGACAAAAAAGGAAGTAATAACCAATTGGCGACTTTTAAAACCATCGTCGGCAGACGGTATCCTGGCGTGGACGAAGGGCGTTTGTCGCCGTTTGGGAGTTTATGAGTTTAGAGTTTATGAGTTTGTCCTGGCATGATTTTGTCTTGCGCGGGGGTTTTTGGGTGAGGTTGTTGATCTTTTTAATTGTTGTCACCAGCGCAGGATTTTAATGGACTTATTTGAAAAAGAAAGTAACGGAGCGAGGGATAACCGCGGATTGCAGTTGTCTTTAAATGGCGTGCATGCATTGCCCTGGGTGCAGGTGGCACCGGGCACACCATATTTTGTGACTGGGGAAGGTGAGAACTGGACGCCGATCGGGCAGAACGACGCCATTACCTGGCCTGAATTGGAGGGTCTTTTCAGGCGTAAAAACGTGCAGCAGGTAGCGGATTATCTCGCCTGGCTTGCTGCGCACGGGGTTACCTGCATTCGGCTGATGCTGGAATATGCCCAGGGAGAGCACCGGTATTTTGAAAAACCCGCAGGTAAATTCTCACCAAACATGATCAGGCTCTGGGATGATCTTTTTCTACTTTGTGCGAAATACAACATCCGCATACTCCTCACTCCGGTAGATACTTTCTGGATGTGGATACGCTGGCGGCACCATCCTTACAACAAGTTACACGGTGGTCCCTGTAAAAAACGCTCCGAGTGGCTGATTTGTCCGGACACATTGCAGGCAGTCAAAAACAGGCTAAGCTTTGTAGCCGAGCGCTGGGGCGGCAGCGGTGTTCTTTTTGCCTGGGATCTCTGGAATGAAATCCACCCGGCACACGCAGGCGGGCGCACCGACGTTTTCGAAACCTTTGTTCACGAACTGAGCACCCATTTGCGGGCCACCGAAATGCGGCTGTACGGGCGCACTCACCCGCAAACCGTATCCATATTCGGACCGGTACTGAACGAGCACCCGGCGGCTGCCGACGTGATTTTCCGCCACGCCGACCTTGATTTTGCAAGTACCCATTTTTACGATTCAGCCACGATCGACAATCCAAAGGATACCGTTGCATCGGCTATCGCTACGGGCCGGCTTGTAAGAGAAGCGCTGTCTCACTTACCACCCGACAGACCGTTTTTCGACAGTGAGCACGGACCCATTCACGCGTTTAAAGACAAGCATATCACATTTCCGGCTTTTTTCGACGACGAGTATTTCCGCCACATACAATGGGCGCACCTTGCGTCGGGAGCAGCAGGCGGCGGCATGCGCTGGCCTAACCGGCACCCGCATTGTCTGACGCCCGGCATGCGGCTGGCGCAACGTAGCTTGTCAGGCTTCACAAGCCTGATCGACTGGAAAAATTTCCGCAGGAAAAATCTGAATGAAGAAATTGCTTCAAGCAACCACCATGTGGCTGTATTCGCCAGCGCCGACAGCCAGCAGGCGGTCTTATGGGCAATGCGTACCGATACACTGGTCAAGAAAGCCGGCAATCTGAAAATACTGAATGAAAATGCGTCCTCCATTGATGTGACTGTCCAAGTACCGGGCATGTCCGCGGGTACTTATTCAGTTCATTTTTGGGACACATTGAATGGAGTGATAGTGGGGCAGCAAGAAGTAGAGCTGATAACGCCGGGGATGCTGGCGATCCAGCTTCCCCGGTTCGTTGCTGATCTGGCTGTGGCAGTTCGTGCAAATGTGTAAATCAGTTTGCGGCCGAATGCTGGTTCAATAGGTATCAGGCCTGATTTCGGCGGTAGTTGCTTCACGCATGCGCATTGCCTCGGCATAATACCCTTCAAGTTCGGTAGCGCGGTGTGCGGCGGTATGGAATTCCAGCACTTTGCGTCTTGCATTTTCTGCAATGGCCTGCCGCTCGCCTTCCGTGATGTTGGTTAAAAAATCAATCGTGTCCTCAGCAGAACGCGAGATCAGGATCTCTTTACCGGGCTCAAAGATCGTATCCAATCCTTCCCAGTAGTCGCTGATGATCGGCGTGTTGCAGGCAGCTGCTTCAAACAGCCGCACGCTTGGCGAGTAACCCGCTCGGATCATATCTGCCCGCGTGATATTCATTGTGAAGCGCTGACTATTATAAAATTTCCGGTGCTCCGAAGGCGGCAAATGTTCAATGCGCGCCACGTTGCCCGCCCATTGAATATCGCCGGGATATTGCGGACCTGCTACTACAAACTTCCCGTCAGGCATTTTTTCAGCTGCATCCAGCATTAATGCTTTGAGCGGAGGCTGGCGGTCGTCGCTGTAAGTACCCAGGTACCCCAGGTCCCATTGCTTTTCGTGTGCTTCGGGATAATAGAGTTCGGGATCGAAAGAGCAATAAAACGGACGCGCCATGGGTGAGCCGTAATGTTCTTCCAGGTAAGTCAAAGTAGGCCCGCCGGTAAAGCTCAGGTACATATTGTACAGCGGGATCAGGTCCGGGTGCAGGTATTCGTAGTCCTCCTTTTTGATCTTTGCGAGTGTCACCGGCGTATCAATGTCGTAAAATGCGGTGATACCCTCGGCCGTTTCCGTTACGAACCTTCCTACCTCTACGCCTTCCGGCACATAGGAGCCTACCACCACCAGGTCTGCATTCCTGATCGTTTCTGAATGAGCGGCTTTCAGCTCGTCGATGTTCTGGTAAAGGATCGTTTTGCAGTACGAAAAATCTTTCAGGTCGCGGTTGGAAGCATACCAGGGTACATCGCGTTCCAGGAATGTAACATCGTGTCCGTTCTGGTGCAGCTCACGGATCAATCCCCTGAACGTAGTAGCGTGGCCATTTCCCCACGAAGAGGTAATGGATAAACCCAGTACCACTATTTTCAAATTACCTTCCGTCATACCGCCGCTTTGTTTAATGTAAGCTCATCTTTTAAAAGCTTGTCCAGCTCCACGGCACGGTGCGCATATGTATGTTTTTCCAAAACTTTATTCAAAGCTGCCTGTCCGATCTGCGCTGCGTGCTCTGCTGTGAGAGAAGTAAGCAGGCTCCGTACTTCGTCCCCGCTTCTGGCTACCAGGATCTCTATCCCCGGCTCGAAGAAGAACTCGATACCTTCCCAGTAATCGGTGATAATGCATGCACCTGCTCCGGCTGCTTCAAACACGCGGGTTGCGGGCGAGAAGCCGTACTTGGCCATGCTGTCGCGACTGATGTTCAGGATCGCTTTCGGCGAGCAGTTCAATGCATTATGGTCTTTTGTAAATACGTGTCCGATGTAGTTGATGTTGGAAGACATCGGCTTATCGTGCCAGCCATTGCCGCCCAGTATAAAACGTTGCTCAGGCATTTCCGCCGCCACTTTCAGGAAGAAATCTTCCACGCGCTTTTCACGGTCAGGCAGTCTGTTACCCAAAAACACCAGGTCACCTTCAAAGCGCGTCTGCGTTTCAACGGGATGGTGCGTAGCCGGATCGAGCGCATTGTAGATCGGCACACATTTTCTTGCGCCCAGCGCTGTATACGCAGTGATTACAGGATCACCGCCGCCGTAAGTCAATATAAGATCGTACTGCGGAATGAGGTCTTTGAAATAATCATTTTCATTGTGATGTACGCGGTCCAGCGTCGCAGGCGCATCCACATCCCAGAAGATCACGAACTTGTCACGTTGGCCTAGGGCCGCAACTTCTTTTTCAAGTAACTCGTCAAACACCCCTACCCCACTCGTTTTGATGATCACATCTGCATCCATCGCGTCATTCAGCACCTTGGCTACATCTTCCTCATTGGGCTGGTAAACGACAATACGTGCCCAATCAGGATCATCCATATCCCGGTTTTTCTGACGGTCATAAGCGTCGGGCTCGTAAAATGTGATCTCGTGCCCGAGTTCATTCATAGCGCGGATAATGCCGCGGTAATAGGTTGCAGCGCCGTTCCAGTAAGCTGAAACAAGGCTCGAACCGAAGAATGCAAATTTCATAGCGTCATAGTTTGGTTTAAGTTGTTAACACCCAGCTCCTCGCATATCTGGTACAATTCATCTGTACGGTGTGCGCAGGTATGCTTGCTGCGGATCGTTTCCAGTCCGTGCGTGGTCATTTCTCTTACCAGGCTTTCGTCTGTCAGCACGCGGTCGATCCACCGCTTCATTTCTTCTTTATTTTTGGCAAAAACAAAATCCTTTCCGGGAGTAAACAGGTTTTCTGTATCATCCCACGGAGCCGAAATAAGCGGGATACCACAGGCAAGCGCCTCAAATGGACGGATCGTCGGGATACCCGGCAATGCTTTTACATACGGGCCACGCGGCACGTGTGCTGTAAACCGGTATTTCGAAAAAACCTCCGGCGCTTTGAAGTTGGGCAGCCAGCCTGCATACTCGATACCTGCGTCGGCCAAAGCCGCTTTTGCGTGATCAGGGTAGCGCACGCCGTATATCTTCGCTTTCAGCTTCATTTCTTTCACGGGTTCGATAATGAACTCGAAAAGCTCCTTTGTACGCTCCTCGTCGCCCCAGTTGCCCACCCACACAAAATCACCTTCGTAGCCGGTATTTTCAATGGGATGAAAAACATTGGTATCCGCAGCCTCATGCCAGGTCCACGCGTTTTTAGTCCATTTTTCTGACAGATAAATGTCCCTGATCTTGCCGCCAAATGCGAGTACGCCATCGTAGTTGGAAATATCATACGCGCTCATGCTCGCCTTCTCGGTTACGGCGCGGTGGTGCGTGTCGTGGAACAACAGCTTGAAAGAGTACTTCTTCCTTTTTTCACCAATTGCCTTCACCAATGCATGTTCATTCCATTCGTGCACCAGCACCAGATCGGCATCTTTAAGTACTTCATCCAGGTCCAGCGTGGCCGGATCGTACTGAATGCTGCTCAGGAGCGGGTAGTAATTTTGCAGTTCCTGCACTGCTTCCTGCCCGTAATCTGCAATTAGGTTCTGCAGGCTCCACGCATCTTTGGGCTCGTAAATGCTTACGGTATTCCCTCTCTTGATCAGCTCGGTGGCGATTCCCCTTAGGAAATGTGCGTTTCCGTGGTTCCAGTCCGAAAGCAGGGAATGGTAAAAAAGGACAATATTCATAGTTAAAGGATGTTTCGTTGTGCCGCTTCAAACTGTTCTACCAGCTGCTGGTACAGTTCTGCGTAGGATCTGCCCATGTTGCCTGTGGTAAATTGCTGTGCGCGCTGAAGGGCTTTTTCAGCCATTTTATTCAGGTTTTCCTCGTCTTGCATCAATGCATTGATCGTATCGGCCAGTTGCTGCGGATTGTCTGTTTGAACGTAAATCGCATGATCCTGCCAGATTTCCCGCAAGGAAGGAATGTCGCCGAGCACCAATGCACAATGCGACAATGCCGCTTCGAGCACCGACAGCCCGAACGGTTCGTACCTGGCCGGTAATGCATACACGCTGGCCGTGGAAAGTGCCTTGGCAATAGCCTCGGAACCCAGCTTGCCCAGGTGGCAGATATTACTCTGCTGCACCTCCGTGCTGTTATTTTCAAACTGTGTTTCGCCTGCGATTTTGATCGGGTAGCGGATCAGGGGTGCGGCGTCGGTCAGCAGCTTCACGTTCTTGGCTTCATCCCAGATCCTGCCCATACAGAGCACCGTCTTTTCTTTTTTACCACAAAAAACCCGGTCTGCACCGCGGGCGTTGTAAATCACCGAATGGTTTTCGTGTAAAGAATAAATCGCATCCAGTTCGTCCATCATCGCCCGGGAAGGGGCTACAATGTGATCTGCCTGCTGCAAGCCGCTTTGGACTTTTGTAAAATACGTATCCCAATCCGCAGGCGGGTTTGTTTTAGCAACTGCCCTGAACCACGAGAATACGTCGCTGTGCGCAACCGAAATGACCGGCACATCCCATTTCAATGCGCCGTGTACATAGCCGTTTAAATGAACCAGGTCGGCTTGTACCGCTTTTTGCAGAGACAATAAATAAGCGCCTGCTTCGTCCACTTCCTCCCAGGGATTGTCCATCCATTCCAGCTTGTAATCTGTTTCGTAGACAGTTACATTGTCCAGCGCACCAATTTCAGCTGCCTGCCAGGGCTGCATTTTTGCACCCATGGTAACCAGGTGAAAATGCACATGATAGTCAGCCAGCGCCCGGCAAAGCTCTACGGAATAGGTCCATACGCCGCCAACTGTATCGGCGGTCATGAGTACTTTGAGGGGCGATATGTGATTAGCTGCGTCCATAAATGCGGTCCAGCACTTCGGCCGAAGGCAGGTATTGTGCTGCCGAGGCGTCGAAGGCCGTGTTCACCGAAAGTTTTTGTATCCAGTCTGTCAATGCTCTTCCTCCCCAGGCATCCGGCGGGCTCACGAGCGTTTCTGTTTTGGTACCCCAGTAACGGGAACCTGTAAAATCATAAAAAGACCCGTTCACGTTTTTAAGCGAGACCCCGCCTTTGGTACCGTAAAAAGAAGCCTCAATGACTGCCTCCTGCCCTGCCTGCAAATTCCAGCTGCACGAAAGCTGCGCATTGGTGCCGGTTGCCAGTTCAAGCGAAACGTTGGCGTAATCCTCCACCTCATTTTTCCCTTTCACCGAAACACCCTTGCTGTATAAACTGCTGTTCAATGCAGTTACCTCAGGGAAATCGAGGGCATAGAGCATCAGGTCGATCAGGTGAATGCCCAGGTCGAGCACGCAGCCGCCGCCGGATTGCTTCATATCGTAAAACCATGCTTTATCAGGACCGTATGCATTGTGAAATTTCAGATCGACTGCAAAGATCTGTCCGAGCTCGCCGGACGAGATAATGGGCAGGATTTGCTGAAAAGCAGCAGTATAGCGGTAAGAGAAATCAGCGCCAAGCAGCTTATCCGCTTTTTCAGCAGCGGCGATCACAGCAGCTACCTCAGACGCATTGCGCCCCAGTGGTTTTTGACAAAAAACGGCCTTGTTGTTTTCAAATGCGGCAACCGCCTGCTCCATATGAAGCGCACTAGGCGTAGCGATCACCACGCCATCAATGTCCGGATCTGCAATCGCTTCCTCAAAAGAAGAAACGGTTTTGGAGCCCGGCGCCATTTTCAATGCTTCGGTAATGCACTCGGCAGACGGGTCGGTTAAGAGCGCAATTTCTGCTGTGCCGCTCTCGATTGCAGCCTGCATTCTGCTGCGGCCTATCCAGCCTACCCCCGCAAAAGCCAGCGCAGGTTTTGTGTTAGTCGAAATTTCCAAACTCGTGAATGTTATATCTGAATAAGCGCTTTCATAAATCCGTCCGGGCGGCTGGCGGTCATTTCAAAACCTTTCGCCAGCTCTTCTATCCGGAAAATGTGTGTGTACAGGTCAGCCGGGCGGATCGTTCCGTCGACAACCGCGGCTACTGCCTGCTGCATTCCGCTCAGGTACCGTTCCGGCTTACGCTCATGCGCATTGATCACGTCGATGCCTTTCCAGTTCCACTTCTGAAAGTTAACCTGGCGCATTCCGTCCTGGTGGTAACCCGCGATCATCAGTCGGCCGCCTTCTGCCACGATTTCAGTAGCAATATCAATGGCTTCCTGCTTGCCGGTCGCTTCGATCACGCGGCTGCAAAATGCACCGCCGGTAATTTCAGAGACTTTATTGGCAACCTCCCAGGTACTTGTCAGCGGGATCACTTCATCAGCGCCATTTTGTTCCGCATAACCCAGGGAGAAGTCTCTTTTGGATATAGCGATCACTTTTGCACCCCGCTTTTTAGCTAATTGACAAAGCAAAACACCCAGAAAACCCATGCCGATAATGGCCACGGTATCTCCTTCTGAAATGTCGCTTCGCTCGAAGATGTTCATCGCGCAGCCCAGCGGTTCGCCGGGAAACTGTACACCATTCAGGTTATCGGGCAGCTTTACCACTGCACTTTCAGGTGCAATGTCATATTCGGCATAAGCCTTGCCAGAAAGGAATGCAACTCTGTCTCCGGATTTCAAACCCGTCACTTTGTCGCCCACCTGATCCACGATCCCCCAGCCTTCATGTCCGGGCGCACCGGCTTCCACCGGGTACCCAAACCATTCGCGGCCTTCCCACAGCGGCAGGCTCGATGCACATACACCGCAGCCTTCCACCTTTATTCTGATATCATCTTCTTTTAACTCCGGTATGCCTACTTTCTGTATTTCGAAAAGACCAGGTTTGGTCAGTACTGCTGCAATCATTTTCGGGTATTTTAAAAAATAGGAGTTGTTTTCTTCTCAGCGGATTTCGCCTTTTTTGTTTTGTCCAATGAAATATGTGCGTTTTCCATCAACCATTCGTGCAGCTTGGCTATACCTTCCATGGTACCTGTCGCCGGGCTCCAACCTGTGGCCGCTTTCAGTTTGTCAAAATTGGAAACATAGTATTTCTGGTCACTGGAACGCCATTCTTCCATTTTCACTTCGGGCTTATCGCCTGTGATCAGCTTGATCATATCAATCAGTTCAAGTAAACTGACAGTATTTCCGACGCCGCCTCCAATGTTAAATGCATTGCCGCTGATCCGGTCCATGTGTTTCTCTGCGAGCAGGAATGCATCTACCAGGTCTTCAACAAACAGGATATCGCGAACCTGCTTTCCGTCGCCGTACAGCGTGATCGGCTTGCCTTTCAGCGCCTGGATCAGGAAGTGAGCTACCCAGCCCTGGTCTTCGGTACCAAACTGGTGCGGACCATAAATGCAGCTCATCCGGAACACCACGCTCTTCAAACCGAATGTGCGGGCGTAATCGAGGATGTACTGGTCGGCTACACCTTTGGTACAGCCGTACGGACTGTGGAAATCGAGGTTACGTTCCTCGTCAATCCCATTTTCCGCAACATATTTATTCTCCGGAAAGTAACGTGTTTCATTCACCGACATGCCCAAATCGTGCAGATCACCGTACACTTTGTTGGTGGACGTGAAAACAACCGGCGGCTTGTGATCCGAATTTCTGATCGCTTCGAGCAGGTTGAGCGTGCCCAATGCATTTACCTCGAAATCGTGGTAGGGATTGGTAAGACTTGACGTTACCGCCACCTGCGCTGCAAAATGAAATATCTGCGAAGCACCCGAAACAGCCTGCTTAACAGCATGCTTGTCGCGGATATCGCCTACCATCACGAGCAATTTATCGGGGTATCTTTCTTTGAGCCAATACAGGTTGTTCTGTACGCCTGCGCGGGACAGGTTATCAAAGATCAGCACAGGCTTACCCGAGCTCAGTATCCGCTCAGCGAGGTTGGTACCTACAAAGCCCGCGCCGCCTGTGATCAATGTATATTGTTCGTCTGCATTTGCGCCTTGAAGCGGCTGAGTCATCCATTCGTATTGCTTAACGCCGGTTACTCCGCTGTCGGCGAGCAGCGTGTAGAGCAGTTTTGGCGAGTTGTCCTCATTTTTTATACCAAAATAATACTCACGCTCGTCAAGGTGAAACCTGTCCACCGCCGGCAGCTCGGCCGACAGATCTTTCAATGTGTACCAGTACACGCGGTCGGCACCGGCTTCAAGCGCATTGATAAACTCCATCACCTGCTTGCGCTCATTCTTCTGCCAGGTAGAAAACCCGGCTTCGGTAATCCATAGTGCTGCATTGGACTGGTGGTTGTTCAGCACCTCGCGCACCTTGCTGATCTCGGCCTGCCAGCCTTCCCAGTTGTAATCAAATACGTCGGGGAAACCGTGCACACCCACTACGTCAATATGCTCCATCAAGCCCTTTCTGAACATTTCATTCAGCCAGTTGGCATCAATGGGGCTCATTCCGCCGAGTACCGTTTTCTTTCCGCGCTGTCTCGCCCAGTTTGCCGCCGAACCGATCATTTCGCAGAATATATTCCAGTCCGGATCCAATGTAAAATCGTATTCAGCCTGGTTATTGGGCTCATTCCAAAGCTCCACATATTCGAAATATTCGCCGTACCTGGTGATGATGGTGTCCACAAAATCTGCATAATCCTTCGCATTGCGCGGCGGTGCAGACGATTTCGGCTTCAATGCGATCGATGGCGGTGTGTACAATATGCAAGGCAGTATTTCCAGCTTCTTGCCTATCGTCGCAAACAGCCAGTCGAACCATTCTTTTCCTTCCGGCAGATGCCAGTCTGCCCAAGAGATATTTGTACGAATGCGTGCAACACCCAGTTTCTCAAACTCCTCCACTGCCTTCTCCACTTCCCGGTGCTGATTGATATGGAACCATTGTACAAGTCCCACATTATTGTTTTCATATTCCATATCTTTTCTATTCAAGGGGATTTCCGGCACCATATTTCGTTTGCGTGTTTATAGATTAGAAACTATATTTCAAACGGTCAGACCTCTTGTCATCAACTCGTTTTTAGCGTGTGCAACTTTGTCTTCCGCGGTTTGTCCTTCCAGCCAGGTAGCCAGTTCCACCAGACCTTCTTCCAGGGAAATTTTAGGCTGATAACCCAGTACTTCTTTTGTTTTGGTAATATCAGCGAAGCAATGCCGGATATCACCTACGCGGTATTTACCTGATATCTCTGCTTCAATGTGCTCTTTGCCAAGTACACGCGCCATTTTCTCGGCGATCTCCACCACGGTATAAGCGTTTCCGCTTCCTACGTTGAAGGATTCGTACTCCGCCGCTTTGGTTTCAAGCGCAAGCCGCGAAGCCTGGGCGATATCCTGTACGCTTACGAAATCACGCTGCTGGCGGCCGTCTTCGAAGATCATCGGCGCATTTCCATTCATCAGTCGCGACGCGAAAATCGCGAGTACGCCGGTGTAAGGATTTGACAGTGCCTGATTGGTACCGTACACATTGAAAAACCGCAATGCGACAGTCGGGATGTTATAAGCTTTACCGATCATGAGGCACATGCGCTCCTGATCATATTTGGAAAGCGCATACACCGAAGCCAGTGACGGTGCTTTGGTTTCCGGGGTCGGATAAGGGGTTAAAAGATCACCGTTTGCATCCATCAACTCCCAGTTGCCCGATTTCAGGTGGTTAAGGTCACGCTCGTAGCCCGGACTGATTTTACCTGCCTTGTCGCGGTACAAACCTTCGCCATAAATGCTCATGCTGCTTGCTACAACCAGCTTTTCAACGGGATTGTTGATCAGTGCTTCTAACAGGACAGCGGTTCCGCAGTTGTTGACATCCGTATACTCTTTGATCTGGTACATGCTCTGGCCCACTCCTACCATTGCGGCGTAGTGGTAAACTGCGTCCACACCCTTCAATGCCTGCTTTACTTTTTCAGGGTCGCGCACATCGCCGACGATCAGCTCTACTTCCTCATTGAGGTAGTCGGGACGCGTGCAGTTCTTTCCGTGGACCTGTTCGCTTAAATTATCCAGCGCTTTTACATTATACCCTCTTTCGAGTAGCTCATTTGCCAAATGAGAACCTATGAAACCAGCACCTCCTGTTATTAGAACTGTTTTGCTCATTGTATGATCTTTGAGGTTAGTTATTCGTTCAGTTTACTTTCTATAAAAATTACAATTCTACCCGCTGTCCAATTGTGCTTCCCGGCTGCAAAATCAAAGATTCCTGCTTGCACCAAGCGCGGAACAATCCGGATTATCCAGGCCTACAACTTGCGGGAATATGCCTCCTGAATCTGGCTGCGGGACACTTCCTCCGATGATGGGGACAAATGTGTGAACCCGAATTTTCGTCGCTGGGTACTACAAGCTTTGTACCTAAGTCGGTATACGAAGCTGCGGCCGGAGCTATAAAGTAGTAGAAGATGATGCAGACCGCCGACCGGCATTACTGAAAAGTGGGCATGTCATTTGCAAGAAAATCAAGCTGGTAAGTACCTGAAGAGGGAAAATGGAACAGAGCGGCTTTACACCGGGAGACAAATGGCTTGTCCTGATTTTGCAGGCAGAAAGTCGGCAAAAAAGGCGAAATTTTTAATAAATCATGTAACCACATGTAGAGAACAAACCACCTGTTGATCCCATCTGGGGATGTTTCCCTACAAACTCCCGGACAATTTCAACAGTGTAACACCTATCGGACAAAATTTTCTTACCCTCAATTTTCGATTTCATACGAACAAAATTGGGAGAGGAGAATGCGACCCGCGCCGGTTGTTTCATGTATTTGAAAAAACTGCGGGTAAGATAACAGCTTACAGGCAGGATTTGACTGAAAAATGAAGAGCCAGGAATAATGCAATTTTATCCGGGTCTTTTCAGTGGCACGATAGTAGACCGGAGCGGCCGGATTAAACAAACTGAACATGGGCAGCCCAACACAAAACGAAACGGATCACGCAAACGCCCCTGAAATGAAGATCGTTACGCGCAATATCAGCGCGTTGCTGGAAAGAACCAAGGAAGAACAACGCAGGAAAACTTTTGAGGAAAGACTGGCCGACTCCATTACCGGCTTTACCGGAAGTATGCTGTTCGTATACATTCACCTCACGATGTTCGTGATCTGGATCATCTGGAACCTGGGCTGGCTCGGACTGAAACCCTTTGACGAGTCTTTTGTGGTACTCGCCATGTTTGCTTCCGTGGAAGCTATTTTCCTCTCCACATTTGTACTGATCAGTCAGAACCGGATGAATGCAGAGGCTGACCGGCGCGCCGAGCTGAACCTGCAGGTAAACCTGCTGGCTGAGCACGAGATCACGCGCCTGATCCAGCTCACCACGGCGATGGCCAAGAAAATGGATATTCCCGAATCCTATGATGCTGAGATTGACAGTCTTGCCAAAGATGTTCGCCCCGAACAGGTGCTGGAAACAATGGAACAGCACCGGAAAGAAGCGGGGCTTGAAGCCAAGCAAGACAAGAAATAGCCGCAGGATCAGAACGCCAGCTCACCCGTATAATTCACCAGCTTGATGCCGGCGTAATCAGCACCAACTTCGATGATACTCACCGAAGCGGGACTCACTTCAATGCGCTGGAAAAGATCAAGATGCACGCCGGTGTAATAAGCGATGGTAGCTTTGATCATATCCGAGTGGCTCACAATGGCGACCGTTTCGCCCGGGTGCCGGCGACAAAGTTTTTCAATCCCTCCTACCATTCGCGCCTGTGCTTCGAGCATGGTTTCGCCGCCGGGAATGCGCGTGCCGCTCCTGAATGTGTTGAAATGCCGGAATTCCGGGAGGGCGTCGAGCTCGGCAAATGTAGCATTGGTCCATTCCCCGAAGTTGATCTCGAGGAAATCTTCCTGGCTGACTGGTTGCAGGTTATGCGGCCTGGCAACGAACGTGGCCGTTTCAGTCGTGCGTTCCAGCGGACTGGTGTAAATGGCGTGGATCGTCACGCCGGTGAGCTGCTTTGCAAGCCTTTCAGCTTCGGCGCGTCCTGCTTCATTTAAAGATACCTGTGGTGTTCGGCCGGACAATCGCTTTCCCACCGAGTCGGTAGTCGCGTGCCGGATCAGAAGAAATCGGGTCATGTAAATCGTTGATTACTGTTTACGCAAGTTGTCAGAATGCCAATGCAAGTACTTTGGCATTCTTTTTACATAAAAATTGAAGATTATTGACGCAGCTCAAAAATCGTGCGAAAAGGAGCTTTATAACTGCACTTTCCTAAAATAACTGTCCTTATACCGAATGAGTGTTTTAAAAACCGGAGTACTGACTTTTCACCGTTGTATTAATTATGGTAGCTACTGGCAGGCGCGCTGCCTGGCAGAAGGTTTACAATCACGCGGACACAGTTCCACGATCCTCGACCACGACTCCCGGCGGGTCAATATGGCGGAATGGAAATGTGCATTACAGCCTACATTACCTACCCATGTTTCTGAATCCGACCACCCGGTTTACCGCCAGAAAGTAGAGCGATTTTTCGAAATTTTCGAGTCACTCCCGCTTTCTCCCCGCTTTGAGCTGGACCGTCCGGAAGAGATGGAAGACTACGATGTGGTAGTGGTAGGAAGCGACGAGGTGTGGAATCTGTACCATCCTTGGTATGGACGTAACCCGCTATTTTACGGAGAAGGCGTGAAAGCCAAACACCTGATTTCTTATGCGGCCAGCTATGGTAACTACCCTGCTTCGGAAGGATTGGAAGAAAGCTGGGCACAGCGGCTGCGTAATTTCGAAAGCATTGCGGTAAGGGATGAAAATTCACAAACGATCGTCAAGAATGCGCTTGGATTCGAGCCTGTGATCGTTTTGGATCCTTGTCTCCAGTTCCCGATCATCCCTGATCCACGCGAAAGTGCGTATTGGGAAAAACCTTATATCGCCGTTTACGGACACAACTTTTCTGATTCTTATATCTCCAAAATCAAAGCATATGCCGAATCCAGCAAGCTGCCGCTGATCAGCATTGGTTACCGTAACGACTGGGCAGACGAACAATGGATTACAGCTGACCCGCACGATTTTGCGCATTTCATGGCGAAAGCCGAAGCTGTGGCGACCAACTTTTTCCACGGCTGCGTGTTCGCGATCCGGAATGAGCGGCCGTTTGTGACGGAAGTTACCTCCTATCGCAGCTTCAAAGTGCAGGGCCTGCTGGCCACGCTGGGGGCAGATAAGCATTTGATCAATGAAAATACAGATTCTGCAATCGTAAGTCAGCTGCTTTCTCAGCCACTTGATCAGGCAGTTTTCGAGAATATTATACGGCTCCGTCAGGTTTCGGATCATTACCTTGACGAGGCGCTTAGCCTTAAACAACTCACGCATGAACCAACTCCTTAGCCCCGGCGAGATCATTGATGCAGGTTTATGCATTGGATGTGGCAGCTGCGTGGCGCAGGCAGGATCAGGCGACATCCGAATGCAGTTCGACGAATTCGGCCAGCTCAAACCGGCTGGTCCGCAATATTGGCTGCACCAGGATTCAGAAACATTTACGCGTACCTGCCCCTTTTCACGCGGCGCGGCTGATGAAGATCAAATTGCTGCGGAACAGTTTGGTACACAGCAAGAAAAGCACCCGCTCCTGGGTGTAGTTGAGTCTGCTTACGTGGGGCACGTGGCTGAAAAGGAGTTTCGAGTTCTTGGTAGCTCTGGCGGGATGGTCAGCTGGGTAGCCACCGAGCTGCTGCGGCTGGGGCTGATCGACGGAGTAGCGCACGTTGTCACGGAGACAGATCCGCAGACCAATGGACGGTATTTTCACTATCGTATATCCACAACCGAGACAGAGATCCTCGAAGGCGCGAAGTCGCGCTATCACCCGATCGAAATGTCGGGGATACTGGATTTGATCCGTGAAAAGCCTGGCAATTATGCGGTAGTCGGCATTCCCTGTTTTATCAAGGCTGTGCACCTGCTGCGCCGGGAAGATCCTGTTTTTCGTGAGCGGATCAAGTTTACATTGGGATTGTTTTGCGGCCACATGAAAAGCGCGCGGTTTGTGGAGAGCTTTGCGTGGCAAATGCATGTTCCGTCAACCGACATTTCCCGTGTGGATTACCGGCGTAAAGATCCGACCCGGCCAGCCAATCTTTACACCGCCGAGCTGACGATGAACAATGGAGAATCGACGTACAAAGACTGGTGGCACCTGGCAGACGGAGACTGGGGCGCAGGTTTTTTCATGAACCACGCCTGTAACTTCTGCGACGACGTAGTAGCTGAAACCGCCGATATCGCATTCGGGGATGCCTGGGTAGAACCTTATTCGTCAGACGGACGCGGCACTAACGTGGTGATTGTCAGAAACGAGCTGATTTCAGGTTTGGTGAAAGAGGCAGTGGCGGCAGGCCGCCTGCAGCTTGAATCGGTCGATGGGGATTTCGTGGCGCAAACGCAGGCAGCTGGATTCCGGCAGCGCCGCGAGGGGCTTGCTTACCGGCTTACCTGGGCGGCAGGACGCTCCAAAACACGCAAACGCGTGAAGCCGGACGCAGCCAGTCCGACTTTCCAGCGAAAGCTGATCTACCGGACCCGGCACTATATTTCACTCTGGAGCCACCGCATTTTCCGCCGTGCAAGATTGCAGCATGAGCCTGAAATCTATCTCAGATGGGCGCGCATGGCCGCTGCCGTGTACCACGGACTCGCATATCATCAGGGAAAATTCAGTGAGATCAGGAAACGGTATCTGCAATTGAACGGCCGCTGAGCTTTTCCAGCTCCGCGGTCACTTTCTTTATCACAGGCTCCCATTCGCCTGCCATTTCCTGACGGAAGATCCGCATGGTAGGGTACCAGGGACTATCTTCCCGGTCTTTCATCCAGCGCCAGTCTGCCTGCGCGTGCAGCAGGTTCCATACGGGTACTCCCAACGCGCCGGCAAGATGTACCGGCATTGAATCCACAGAAATCACCAGATCGAGACCTTTCAGCACCGCTGAATAATCAGGAAGATCGAATGCGCCGGGGTAGATCCCATAACCTTCCTCCCAGCCTGACGCGGCTGCTTCTGCCTGCATGATAAAAATAGTCAGGCCGGGTACGCGGAACAATGTCTTCAATAATTCAAAAGGCACGTCGCGGCGCGCATCCCACCCGCCCGATTTCCAGACCAGCCCCACTGCCAGATTACCTTCGGTATGTGGCAAATAGTGCGGTTGTACGAAGATATAAGGCACTTCACGAGGGATCGTGTCGAGGGTAGAACGGAAAATATGCTGGCATTCCATAATCTCGATATCCACATCATAGGCTACCTCGGGTGTACCATCGTGAAGCTGCAGCAGCTTGTCGATGCCTGCAACGTTTTGGAGCAAAGGAATGAGTGCGGGCTGCACCCAAACAATTACTTCGCTTGCGATTTGCCTGATCGAAGGCGCATAGCGGATAAACTGGATGGTATCACCCAGACCATGGTAGCAGCGGACAAGCACACGCTTGTCCGCCAGCGATCCGCCCTGCCAGATATGTTGAAAGTGCCGGGGTAGATGGTGCTCAGACTTCCCAGCCCTGGCCTTTAAACCCTCATCACTGATTTTCCAGACTGCCTCGAATTCGCCATTGAGCATGAGCTCAAACCACTTTTCAGCAGCATTTGACTGTACTTCTTCACTCATATCCAACACATTTTCGGCTCAGGCATATCTGCGCATCATTTCTACGCAAAAGGCTGCAAATTCTTCGATATTCTTCGGCGCACTGGTATGGTGCGGCGCAATGCCCTTTTCTTCCGGTGTAAAGCAGAATGTCACTGTAAGATCAAACTCTTCCAGCGCCTTCATCATCTTGTCAAACCAGATATGTGCGTCAGGCCGCAGCCAGTCAGCCCAGCTCAGGCCGGTGCGGAGCTTTTTCACCCCAAGCTTGCGAAGCCAATGTACCGCCGATTCCAGGCGCTCATCATTGAAGTGAAACCATTGACAGATCCCGAACTCAGGTGTAAAATCAGAAAAATGCTTTAATGCCAGCTTGGGCGTACCATCCTCCCGGATCAGCCCCATATAAAAGTGGCGGTAGTAGGAAGAACCCTCTGCCTCACGGTGGCGCGTAGTTGCTCCCCACGCCATTGGCAGGTCAAACAGGCTGTACCAGTGAACGCGTTCCACTCTTCCGGACAGCAGCTCTGCCGTTCTTCTCAACCCGAATTCCTGCACTTCCTCGGCGCCAAAAGTGGATATCCCCACCTCGGTAACCCAGACAGGCTTGTTAGTCACCGCTTCAATCTCCGCAATTTTTTCAGGCCATTGATTCAGCTGCCAGTGGTTCCAATCGAGCGGAAAACCGTGTACAGCCACGCGGTCAATATCGGTCAGTGCGCCATACTGATCCAGTTTTTGTATAAATGTAGCATCAATGGGAGAAATGCCGCCCATCACCCTGAGAATCCCTGGATTCTCAGCTTTTACTGCCTGAGCGGCCAATTTGACCATCTCAGAAAAAATGCGCCAATCTCCATCAATCTCAAAATCCCAATGCGACTTATTGTTCGGTTCGTTCCAGAATTTAACTGCTTCTATCATGGTTATTTTTTCGTTTGTCGGCTTGGGTAAACGGCGCGTGGCTGGTTGTCGGCCAGCTCTGCCCGGCGGCAGATATATACTTCCGGTTCAGGATGTGCGGTAATCTCGAATCCCGCACTGCGCAGCATTGCTTCTGCTCCTGCTCGGTTGGGGATCCACCAGTTCGTAGGATCGTGTGAGTAGTTCTTTTCTATAAAATACATCTGCGGGAAATTCGGAGACATGAACATATCCGTCTCGCTAAACTCGTAGTCCGCATTCAAAGGCTCTACCACATCTCCCCCGCGCTGCATGGATTGGAAGATCAGTATATCTCCAACCACATTGTCGTACAGCAGGTCCAGCGCCAGGAGCGGGTGGCGCAGGTGATATAGTACGCCCATGAAAATAACCACGTCGAACTTCTCTCCCAGTTCCGCTACCTCATATACGGACATGTTACGGAACTCGATATCAAAGCCGAGTGTCTCCGCTGCAAAGCGCCCCTGGGCAAGGTAACGTTCGTCTGAATCAATGGCCACTACCCTCTCGGCTCCGCGCTTTTTCATTTCGATGGAATAGAATCCGGCATTGCAGCCAATGTCCAGCACGGATTTGCCCGTCAGGTCTGCGGGGATCGCTTTGGAAAAATTCTGGTACTTGAAGCTGGGATAGTCTCCCAGGAAGTGGTCGGGCGCAGTTTTCACGCCATGCAGATCAATGTTATGAAACCATTTGCCAAGTTTCAGGACATTTTCCTGTATCTGTTCTGTCGTCATTCAGTAAAGAAAAGTTGAAAGGTGTAAAATGCGCATTCCACGATTGGGAAGGCAACATTAGTTAGTCGGCAGTACGCACAAATTATGTGCCAGCAACTAACGGTCATGACTATGGCTCCGACACAGGAACCCGGCTGATGCGGATGATCAACAGCAAACGCGACACCTAAATAATACAAATTCTATCCACAGCAACTCACCAAATAAAAAATCTTCAAAATACCCGTTCCTAGCGCATTGAATTATTTTATCTATATATATCAAAATTTAATAGCGCAATAACGGGCAGTTCCAGAATTTTAGAAATTTAACTTCCTGCTGTTTTTACCAAAATTATCGCATGATAAATAGATATTGGTAATAACCACACAGTGCCCTCCAACGGGCTGAAATGTCATTTTTCTTTTTGGTTAATTTATTGAGGTAAACAAAAACTAGAAAGAATATGAGAGCTAAATTACTATGGTTATTGCTGCTGTTTTGTGTGGTCCGCGCCGCGCAGGCACAGACCGTCCCGATCTCCGGCGTGGTTGTAGCAAAGGAGGATAATCTGCCCATGCCGGGCGTCACTATCCGCGTCGCAGGCACCTCTTCGGGTACGCAAACGGATGTAGACGGTAAGTTCAAAATTGACGTAGCACCCAACGCGCGGCTTGTTGCATCATTTATCGGGTACACGACACTTGAAGTACCTGTTACCTCCCAAACTTCGTATAAAATAGAGCTAGTAGCGGAAGCAAAAGCATTGCAGGAGCTGGTTGTGGTGGGTTATGGTGAGCAGAACAGGCGCACGGTCACCGGGGCTATCTCCACCGTTTCCGCAGAACAGATCAAGAACGTACCAAGTCCGAGCCCCGACCAGCTGCTTCAGGGAAGAAGCCCGGGTGTGCAGGTGAGCGCAGGCTCAGGGGAGCCGGGAACGAGCGTGATGGTGCGTGTGCGCGGGGCAACTTCCATCAATGCAAGCTCAGAGCCACTATATGTAATTGACGGTGTGCCGATCGTCTCGCAAAACCTGGCGAGAACTTCTTTCGGACAGCCTACCAACCCGCTCGCCGACCTGAACCCTTCCGATATTGAATCTATGGAAATCCTGAAAGACGCTTCCGCCACAGCGATTTACGGAGCGCGGGCCGCCAACGGGGTCATTCTGATTACAACCAAAAGAGGAAAATCCGGTAAGCCAAAAATATCCATTTCGTCTTACGCAGGTACTTCCAAAGCATGGAGGGACCCGAATGAACTGCGTGTGGACGGGCCTACTTTCGAGCGGCTGCAAAATGAAGCTTCTGCCAACAACTGGGTCGATACTTACGGCTCCATTACCGCGCCCAACCCTGCCGGTGCCACTTACAAGCCACAATACGCGAATCCTGACGCGGCTGTGAACACCAACTGGCTGGATCCGATCATGCAGAGCGGCGCGCTTTACAATATTGACGCTTCTATTTCAGGCGGGAATGAGCGGGTGAAGTACCTGGTCTCGGCCAATACTTTCAATCAGGAAGGAATTATGAAGCCTACCAAATTTGACCGCAAAACTTTCAGGGTTAACCTCGACTTTTCCGCCTCCGACGCGATCAAATTCGGTACAAGCATTTTTTACTCAAACAGCAAACGAAACCGCATTCAGAATGGGAACAATACTACTTCTGCACTAGCCAATGCATTCTTTTACCCGAGCAATGTACCTGTTTACAATGTGGACGGGACATACAACAGACCGGTTTGGGAAAACCCGATCGCGATTGTCAACGAAATGGACTACATGATGAACACCGACAGGATCATCGGGAATGTGTTCGGTGACTGGGAAATTGCGAGCGGACTGGTGTTCCGCACCAACTGGAGTATTGACAACAACTATATCTCGGAAAACAATTATTCAAACACCAACCTGATCGCCGGTGCAGCTGTGGGCGGCACCGCTACGAACAGTGTTGTGCGGGATTTCAACTGGATCAACGAAAACGTACTGACATACCAGTTTAAACTGGGCGGCAACCACAGCTTCAATTTACTGCTGGGTAACACGCTGCAAAAGAACGTCAACAATGCCACTTCGGCGACAGGCAGCGGCTTTCCAAGCAACGAGTTCAAAACCATCGCTTCGGCGGCAGTTAAAAACTCCACTGCTGACCAGACAGCCTGGGGTATCGCCTCCTTTTTTGGCCGGGTTAATTACGATTTTCAAAAGAAATACCTTTTCACAGGTAACATCCGCTACGACGGATCATCGCGCTTTGGTGCAAACAACCGCTGGGGAATGTTCCCCTCAGCCTCAGTGGGCTGGGCTGTATCGGAAGAGGAATTCCTGAAAGACGTGAAAGCAATTTCAGAACTGAAGCTGAGAGCAAGCTACGGCGTGACAGGTAACCAGAGCGGGATCGGAAACTTTGCTTCGCTTGGTTTATGGGGCGGACAAAGAGGCGGCTTGCGTGGCGGCGGCGGGGTAACTCCTGGCTCCGGCGGTGCGGCGGCTTACGGCGATTATCCTGGCTTCAACTCCATTCAGCTGGCTAATCCAGACCTGAAATGGGAAACCACGGCACAGTTTGACATCGGAATGGACCTCGGCCTTTTTCAGGACAAGCTGAATGTAACGCTTGATTATTACAACAAGCAAACCAAGGATATGCTGCTCGAAGTACCTGTGCCGCGCTCAACCGGGTACAGCACATTGATCCAGAATTATGGTGAGATGGAAAACAAAGGTTTTGAGCTGGGTATTAATGCTTCGGCAGTTCAGAGCGAAGACTTCACCTGGGACATCGCATTCAATATCTCACGTAATAAAAACCTCGTAAAAAAACTGGCTGCACCGATCAGTGCATTTACGAGAGATTATATCCGCATTGAAGAAGGTTACCCGCTCTTTTCTTTCTACGTACACGAGCAGCTGGGTGTTGACGAGCAAAACGGGAATATCATCTGGAATACCGGCAGCGACGAGGTTTTCAATGTAAATACCGACCGGTTTATCCTGGATAAAAGCGCGTGGCCTGACTTCCAGGGAGGATTGACGAACACATTCAAGTACAAAGCTTTCGATCTGATGGCATTCTTCCAGTACAGCTACGGAAATTATGTGTTCAACTACAACCGCTTCTTCTTCGAGCATGGCGGCGAGCGCACCACGGGTTACAGCTCACAGCAGCTCGACCGCTGGCAAAATCCGGGCGACAAGACGGACATTCCACGCATGTCGCACAGCAACTATGACACCAACTTCCGTCCGTCACGCCACGTGGAAGATGCTTCTTACCTCCGTTTGAAAAATGTAAACCTCGGGTTTACGGTACCAAAATCATTCAGTTCCAAGATCGGTATCAGCAGCGCCCGCATTTACGTGGCCTCACAAAACCTGCTCACTTTCACCAAATACACGGGCCTTGATCCCGAAGTGTCGGTAAGTCCATCCGAAACCGTGCAAGGTGTAGACCAGGGCGTTATGCCGCAGCCACGTGTATTCATGGGCGGAATCAACTTAACCTTTTAATCAACGATACGATGAAAAAGATACTGACAGCATTATTATTGATCACGGGGGTTTCTGCCTGCAATGTACTCGACATCGAGCCGCTTTCGCAGATCAGCAGCAGCCAGGCGTTTTCCAGTCTCAACAGCGCCGAGGGTGTGGTAAACGGGATGTACAACAATTTACAAACCGTTTACATGTGGCGCGTGCAGGTGATCAGCGACGTTGCTTCCGATATGTCTCAGCAGGTAGATACCTGGGATGCATTGATTTCGGCTGACGAGTTCAACTTTAGTGCTGACAATTCGGAAGTGGAAGATTTGTACACCTCACTTTACCGCTGCGTGGACATTGCCAATTCCGTCATTACCGGAGTACCCGAAATGACCGTCGCACAAACCAGCAAGGACGATTTAATTGGACAGGCCCACTTTGTACGCGGCCTCGCCTACTTCGATCTTGCGCGCTTTTTCGGCGGTATTCCAAATGTGTACGGGACAGAAGGCGTGGTGATCAAGCTGACTCCGTCAATAGGTATCACCGAAGCTGACTTCGCGCCGCGCAATACGTTGCGTGAAACTTACGACCAGGTAGAGAAAGATCTGCTGGAAGCGATTGCGAAGCTGCCCGAAACGCGGTCTTCCACGATCCTCAGCAAAGCAAAAGCCACAAAAGGGGCAGCCCGGGCACTTTTGGCGAGGTACTATCTGTACAACAAGCAATGGGACAAGGCCGAGCAATATGCCACGGAGGCAATCGCGAACCAGGCATTAAGTACTCCGTTTGAAACCATATTCCGGTCCAGGAACACGGCTGAATCGCTTTTTGAACTTCAATTCAATGCGACCGACGGAGCCGGATTGAGAAACTGGTACTTCCCTTCAAGCCTGAGCGGAAGAGGCGGCACTGCGCTGCACGACGAAATGTACGCGGCCATCATCGCCGACCCGGCTGATACGCGCGCCGCATTGACAGCCAAGAATACAACTGCCAATGTTTTTTACACCACCAAATGGAGCACTGCCCAGAATGCAGACAATGTACAGGTGCTTCGTCTCGCCGAGCAATACCTGATCCGGGCTGAAGCCCGCGCTGAACTTGGCAAGCTGCCAGGCGCAGCCGAAGATCTGAATGCGGTAAGAAAGCGGGCAGGCGTGGCGCCAAGTGCTGCTGGTACCAAGGATGCATTGATTACGGCGGTACTGAATGAGCGGAAGCTGGAATTTGTGGGAGAAGGTATGCGCTGGTTTGACGTGATCCGCCGCGGGCTTGCCCTCACTGAGTTTGGCGCTGTCAAAAGGTCAAAAGGAAGTCTTCCTTCATACAGTATCAAAGTGGCCGGAAAGCAGGTTTTGCCCATTCCTTCGGCTGAGATACGCACCAACACCAATGTCGTTCAGAACGAAGTATACCGCTAATTCCAACCTTTTATCCTAATATAAATTTCTGCCGTATGAAAAAAATCCTAACCATTTGGATGCTCGCAACTTTTGCTGTTTCCTCCACGTGGGCGCAAAACCGGACGATCAAGTTTGATACCGATGTAGTCACCAAAGATCAGGTCACTATCAAAGGTCAGAAAGTTTCATATACCGCCACGGCGGGCAACCAGCCCGTTTGGGACGAAAACGGAAAGGCGATCGCCAGTTTGTTTTATGTGTATTACGAACGTACCGATGTGACCGATCGCACCAAACGCCCGCTCGTGATCTCCTTCAATGGCGGCCCCGGCGCGGCATCGTGCTGGATGCACCTGGGCTACACCGGCCCGAAGCGACTGCTGATCGACGATGAAGGTTACCCTGTACAGCCCTACGGGATCCAGGACAATCCGAATTCCATTCTCGACGTGGCTGATATCGTGTATGTAGAGCCGGTGAATACAGGGTTTTCAAGAGCAGCGAACGATTCCATTCCGAAATCGAAGTTTTTCGGGGTGAATGCGGATATCAAATACCTGGCCGAGTGGATCAACAACTTTGTCACACGAAAAAACAAATGGAGCTCAGCGAAGTACCTGATCGGGGAAAGCTATGGCACCACAAGGGTTTCGGGGCTCGCCCTGGAACTGCAAAATTCTCACTGGATGTATTTGAATGGCGTGGTACTGGTATCACCGACCTCCCTGGGCATTGAACGGGGAGGGCCGGTAGCCGCCGCCAACCTCCTGCCCTATTACGCCGCTACCGCCTGGCACCACAAAGTGCTCGCACCCGATCTGCAAAACAAAGACCTGACGGACATGCTCCCGGAAGTCGAGAAGTTTACCATCAATGAACTGATCCCGGCGATTACCAAAGGCGGGTTTCTGGAACCGGAAAAAAGAAAGGCAGTAGCCGCCAAGGTGGCCAAATACGCAGGTATCTCGGAAAAGGTAGTGCTGGAACACAACCTGATGATCCCTACCGGCTTTTTCTGGAAAGAACTACTGCGCGACAAAGGCTACAACATCGGCCGGCTTGATTCACGGTACCTGGGTATTGACAGGGAAACTGCGGGCGAGAGACCTGACTATTCGGCTGAAAATACTTCCTGGCAGCATTCATTCACGCCCGCGATCAACTATTACCTGCGTGAAGTACTCCGCTACAAAACCGACCTGAAATATTTCGTGGCCGGACAAACGCGCCCGTGGGACAGAGAAGGTACCAACATTGACAAAACGGGTGAAAACCTGCGCCAGGCTGTGGCTCAGAATCCTTACCTGCATGTAATGGTACAGTCGGGCTACTACGATGGCGCCTGCGACTACTTCAATGCAAAATTCAATATGTGGCAAATGGACAAGAGCGGAAAGTTGCAGGACCGGTTCAGCTGGAAGGGTTACCGGAGCGGGCACATGATGTACCTGAGAAGCGAAGACCTGGTTACCTCCAATGAGGATGTAAGGGAATTTATCAAAAAGACAACTCCGAAAGCGGACCAGGCGGCCAAATACTAGTCGGCACCTCGTTCAACTCCATTCAATCTGTCATTCATTTTTACAAAACATATCATGAAGCAAATATTCGTACTTGCTGTACTTGCCCTGACCACCGTTTCCCCATTGACAGCGCAAAGGCCAACCGCCCCTGGCCCGAGGCCTGAAACCAAGCAGGAGGACAAGCCCAAAGCGGACCCGAAAGCCAAGGCGGAACCGCCCATTTCTCCATTGCCAAAGCCGGTAAAGCTCCTGCTCGACTCGGCGACCACGCTTAACCAGTCGGTGTCGATCAAAGGTGTGAAGGTACCTTACAATGTAACCGTGGGAACCCAGCCGGTGTGGGACGAAGCGGGCAAAGCAATCGGCGGCGTTTTTTACACTTATTATGAAAGATCGGATATCAAAGACCGGGCAACGCGGCCACTGGTGATCTCGTTCAATGGCGGCCCGGGTACTGCTTCGGTGTGGATGCACCTGGCTTACACGGGACCAAAGCTGCTGAGCATCGACAGCGAAGGTTACCCTGTGCAGCCTTATACAGTGAAGGAAAATCCCAATTCGATTCTGGATATCGCCGACATCGTTTACATTGATCCGATCAATACCGGCTATTCACGCCCGGCTGACAAGGATGTGCCCAAATCCAAATTTTTCGGGACCAATGTAGATATCAAATACCTGGCTGACTGGCTCAATACATTCGTGAGCCGCCGCAACCGCTGGCTTTCGCCTAAATACCTGATCGGGGAAAGTTATGGCACCAACCGCGTGTCGGGACTGGCGCTTGAACTGCAGAATGCCAACTGGATGTACCTGAATGGCGTGATCCTGGTATCCCCAACCAATCTCGGGATTGACAGGAAAGGTCCGGTAGGCGACGCGAACATGCTTCCTTACTATGCGGCTACGGCCTGGCACCACAAGGTACTTGCGTCCGACCTGCAACAGAAAGACCTGGTTCAGATGCTGCCGGAAGTGGAGCAGTTTACGACATTCGAGCTGATTCCCGCACTTGCAATGGGCGGTACCCTTGAACCTGCGAAAAGAAAAGAAATCGCGGGCAAAATCGCGCGGTACTCGGGCTTGTCGGAAAAAGTGGTACTGGAACATAACCTGGTTATTCCTGCGCAGTTTTTCTGGAAAGAGCTGCTCCGTGACAAAGGACGGACTGTCGGCCGTCTCGACTCGCGCTACCTGGGTATTGACAGTGAGGATGCCGGTGAAAAGCCCGACTACGCACCAGAGCTGACTTCTTGGCTGCATTCATTTACGCCCCCTATCAACTACTATTTCCGCGAGGTACTTAATTACAAGACGGACCTGAAATATTATATGTTCGGACCGGTGCACCCTTGGTCGCGGACGGGAGATGATACCGACAAAACAGGCGAAAACCTGCGCCAGGCTATGGCCCAAAACCCATACCTGCATTTGCTGGTACAATCGGGCTACTACGATGGCGCCTGCGATTACTTCAATGCACAAAACAACATGTGGCAAATGGATCCGAGCGGTAAGCTTAAATCGCGCATGGACTGGAAGGGATACCGGAGCGGTCACATGATGTACCTGCGGCAGGAAGACCTTGTATCTGCCAATAACGACCTCCGTGATTTCATCAAAAAAGCGACGCCGAAACGCGGCCAGCCTGCCAAATACTGACAGTCAATAATATGCAAAGGAGCCCGCACCAACAGCGGGCTTCTTTGGCTTTAAACAACTTAACCCCATTGCTATGATGCGTTTTTTAACAAAATGGAGTTTCGCCATCGCTGCGGCTGCAATGCAATTGAATGCATTTGGACAGGCTGCTACCATGAAGGCGCCGGAAGTGAAGGAAGGCGACGGGCCACACAGCCAGCTGATCATCCGGGGCGCCACGCTGATCAACAGTACCCTCGCCCCTCCTACTGGTCCGGTAGATATTGTGGTGGAGAAAAACAGGATCGTGAGCATTACCACAGTCGGTGTAACCGGCCAGCCTGTTGACGCCAAGCGCCGCCCGGTGTTGAAGCCCGGAGGCAAAGAGTTACAGGCAGAAGGAATGTACCTGATGCCCGGGTTTATCGATACCCACGCGCACATTGGCGGCGGCAGCAAAAATGCGCATGCCGAGTATGTTTTCAAACTCTGGATGGCGCACGGCGTAACCACCATTGCTGAGCCGGGCAGCATGAACGGTCGTGAATGGACTTTGGAAGAAAAAGATAAAAGTGCCAAAAACCTGATCACAGCGCCCCGGATCAAAGCGTACTCGCGGTTTGGTTTGGGAAGCAACACACCTATCTCCACGCCGGAACAGGCGCGCGCCTGGGTGCAGGCCAATGCAAAGGCAGGTTCGGACGGTATCAAGTTTTTTGGCGCAGCCCCTGAAATCATGAAAGCCGCGATAGACGAAAACAAGAAGCTCGGTCTTCGCTCGATGATGCACCACTCGCAAACCGACGTGGGACCGTGGAATGCATTGAACAGCGCGCGCGCCGGTCTGAACTCTATGGAACACTGGTATGGGCTGCCCGAAGCGCTCTTTGCAGACCGGACGGTCCAGAACTATTCGCTCGATTATAACTATACCAACGAACAGGACCGGTTTGGAGAAGCAGGTACGCTCTGGAAACAGGCAGCGCCGCCATTTTCAGAAAAATGGAATGCAGTGATGAACGAGATGATCGCATTGAATTTTACATTGTCTCCTACCCTGAATATCTATGAGGCAAACCGTGACTTAATGCGCGCAAGAAGGGCGGAGTGGCACGACGAGTACACCATGCCGCAACTCTGGCGGTTTTACGAACCAAGCTGGAATTCGCACGGATCGTACTGGCATTCGTGGGGAACCGAGCAGGAGATTCAATGGAAGGAGAATTACCGTTTGTGGATGATGTTTTTGAATGAATATAAAAACCGCGGCGGCAGGGTCACTACGGGCACTGACTCGGGCTTTATTTACGAACTCTTCGGATTTTCGTTCATCCGCGAGCTTGAATTACTCCGCGAAGCCGGCTTTCACCCGCTGGAAGTGATCAAAGCTGCTACCCTCAATGGCGCTGAATCGCTTGGCATTGACCAGGACCTGGGCAGCGTGGAAGTAGGCAAGCTCGCCGACTTCGTGCTGGTGGAAGAAAACCCGCTGCAAAACTTCCAGGTACTTTACGGTACCGGCGCAATCAGGCTCATGCCCGACAATAAAGTTACCCGCGTGGGCGGCGTGCGGTACACAATCAAAGACGGTGTAATTTACGATGCCAAAAAGCTGCTCGCAGATGTCAAGAAAATGGTAGATGATGAGAAGGCCAAGACAGGAATGAAGATCGTCCAGCCTGGAAGGTAGTGGGGGTTTGGGGGTGATTTGTGGTCATTGAGTTGTTTGCTGTGCTCACAGCTATAACAATCTAATGACCACAAATGACTCCTAATGACAATCAATGACCACAAATGACCACCTAATAACCAAAATACATAACGCTAGCACATATACGCAATTGCTAATTATGCAAATTTGCGGCGGAATTCGCGTTTGTAATCGCTGGGCGACATGCCGGTTGTCTTTTTGAAAACACGGTTGAAATTAATGGCGCTATTGAAACCTGTTTTATAGGCGATCGTTGAAATGCCGTCGTAATTACCGCTGATGATCTTCTTGCAAGCCTCATTGATCCTGACCTCATTCAGGAAGTTGTTGTAGGTCTTACGGGTATGCTGCTTGAAATACTTGCAGAATGCATGCGGCGTAATGTGCGCGATCGCAGCGATTTTGTTTAATGTAATATTCTCTGCATAATTCTCTAATGTATACTGGAAAATGTCGTTCATCCGGTTTCCGTCGGATTCTGAAACAGGGTAATCGAAGAAGCCGGTCGACATTGATTTCCAGCTGTTCACCTGCAGAGAGAAGTACTGGAACAATTCGAAAAGCGACAACAGCCTTTCCAGATTGCTCTGTCCGGTAAGTGCCCGGATTACGCCGGCCACATGCGCTGCGTGTTCTTCCGGCAGCTGTAAGCCCGAGTTGCAGGAGCAGATGAACTTCTTGATGGAACTGAATTCGGCCAGCTGGAAAAAGGCGTCGGGAATGCGTTCGAGATCGAAAAAGATGTGGATCGCGTGCGCACTGTCCTTCTCCATTCTTGCAAAATAAGCCGGGTTGGATTTAAAGATATGCGGCTGATTCGCAGCGATCACATAAACGTCCCCGGATTTGAAGGCTTGTGAATAATTGCCTACGACCAATGTACCCTCTCCTTTGATAATGAGAGTGACCTGCAATTCCTTATGCCGGTGAAGGAAATTGTAAAAGTGGGGCAGCAGGTCCTCTTCTACCACTACTGCGTCTTCTTTCGGGACTGGCGGAGTAAATTGAAGTACTTTCATAAACTTTCATTAAATGGGTTACAAACATTAAAGATTTAGGTATATACGAATAGTAAAATTTTAATATCAGTATTTCATGAAAATTTTGGTTTGTAACAGGCATAGTGCCTTTAAACAGAACTGTGCGGCGAATCTGTTTGGTTACGCTTAATGAAGTGTGTTTACAACCTTAATCAATATTATCATTTTTCTCCGAAGAACCTAGTGGGAGGTTAATATATGTTTATTATTAGCGAAAAATTATTAAATATTATCCACGCCGTTTTCAGGCCTTTGTCAGAAGGTAGTGAACCCGCGCCTTTTCATTTCGCGGCGGAGTAATTCTACCTCGCGGCCGGTTTGTCCCGCTACCGAACTGTTCTCCTGCGCCCTCCTCAGCAAATACGGAATAACATCGCTCACTGGCCCGTAAGGCAGGTATTTACTCGTACTGTACCCTTCTTTGGCTAGCCCAAATGTGATATTGTCGCTCATCCCATATAGCTGCGAAAAGAACACTTTCCCATTGTTCGCAGGCAAGTGTTGCTCCCTGAGCTTTGCTGTCGTGTACAGGCTGCTGAACTCGTTGTGCGTGGCCACGATGATGGAGATTTCATTCAGGTGGTCGAGACAATATGCGAGTGCCGCATTGTAGTCCCGGTCGGTTGCGCTTTTGTCGGGCTGAATGGGCGAGCTTTCGTTGCGGGCGGCTGCACGTGCTGCTTCCTTTTCCATGTAAGCGCCGCGTACGAGCTTCACACCAAGACGAAAACCCAGACTGCCTGCTGCTGCGTGACTTGTTTTCAGAAATGCAAGCCTGTCGTGCCGGTAAAGCTGAATGGTGTTGAACACGGTTACGCGCTTTTGATTGTACATCTGCATGGCGCGCATGGTAATGTAGTCGATCGTGTTCTGAATCCAGGATTCTTCCGCATCGATCAGCACGCCTACCTGTTTGTTCATCGCCACTTCGCAGATCTGGAAAATACGGTCGGTCATATTCAGCCATTCCCGGCTTTCAGATTCGGTCAGCTGCGTGGTGTCCATTGAAACGCCGGCTGCATTCATCCTGAAAAAGGGATTGAGCTTTTCGAGCAGTCCGAAGCTTGCGAGTGCGGTTACTTTGAGGCTTACAAACGGGACATTACCTCGGGAAGAAGCATACCCGATCGCCTTGATGAACTCCCGTTTGGTAAGATCGAAATTCGCTTCACCTGTTTTTGCCTCGGCGCCATAGTCGAGGATCACATCCACCTGGTATTCGGCCAGCTTATCGGCGACAGGCCCTATCTTTTCGAGTGTTTCACCGCCTACAAACTGGTTGTAAAGCGTGTTTTTCAGGATTGGATTGACCGGCAGTTTCCATTTGATTGCGTTCAGGATAGCACTGGTACCAAGTCCCACGAGCTGGTTGAAACCCATTGCCCTGAACATCCAGAAAGCCTTTTTCAGCTCATTGTCGGACTTGTAAGCAAATGCAGGCTCTGAGTCTTCAAACATATTTTCCATCGTATTGATCAGCTTTTTCCATCAAAAATAAACGGCAGATTTTCAGATTTCCTGCAATGCCAATTTCTGATTAGACATGGATAATTTGCGATTAAAGCTGATTTCTGCGCCTGCTTTACCTTTGATATATATAGAACTAGTTCAATGCGCACCCACCCGGCTTTACCATTCCATCCGCGCATTGTTCAACAAAAAACCAACCAGCACAACAACAGATATGGCAAACGGATTCTTTGACGCTCCCGCACTTCAAAACGAACCTGTACTCAATTATGCTCCCGGAAGCCCGGAACGGGCAAAACTGAATGAGGCAATCAAAGCAGCAAAGTCAACGGAAGCGGACATTCCACTGTATATCGGGGATAAGGAGATCAGGACTGACAAGAAAGTAGCGATCCGCCCGCCGCATGAAACCGCGCACATACTCGGCTATTACCACGAGGGCGATGAGCGCCACGTAACACTCGCCATTGAAGCAGCATTGGCAGCCAAACCCAGCTGGGAAAACGCGCCCTGGGAAAGCCGGGCTGCGATTTTCCTGAAAGCCGCCGACCTCATTGCAGGACCGTACCGGTACAAGATCAATGCAGCGACCATGCTGGGACAGTCGAAAAATGCTTACCAGGCAGAAATTGATTCCGCCTGCGAGCTGATCGACTTCCTGAGGTTTAATGTGAAGTTTATGACAGAGATCTACGGAATGCAGCCCGTTTCCGGAAAAGGGATCTGGAACCAGACCGAATACCGCGCGCTGGAAGGCTTTGTGTATGCACTTACCCCATTCAATTTCACTGCGATAGCAGCCAACCTACCCGCTTCTGCCGCCATGATGGGCAATGTGGCCGTGTGGAAACCTTCGGAAAACCAGGTGTATTCGGCGGCGGTGATCATGGAAGTTTTCAGGGAAGCAGGGCTGCCCGCCGGGGTAATCAACCTCATCAATGCAGACGGACCGAAGGCCGGCGAGGTGATTTTTGACCATCCCGATTTTGCAGGAATCCACTTTACAGGATCCACCGGCGTTTTCCAGACCATCTGGAACCACATTGGCGCAAATATCAGAAAGTACAAAAGCTACCCGCGGATCGTGGGTGAAACCGGCGGGAAGGATTTTGTACTGGTACACGAGAGCGCGCCTGTGGACGTGGTGGCCACCGCTTTGATCCGCGGCGCATTTGAATACCAGGGACAAAAGTGCTCTGCCGCTTCCCGCGCCTACATTCCGGCGGCGCTTTGGCCGGCTGTCAAAGCGCGTATGCTGAGCGACCTGAAAGCGATCAGAACGGGCACAGTGGAGGATTTCGGCAATTTCATCAATGCGGTCATCTCGGAAAAAGCCTTTGACAAGATCGTCGCCTATATTGAGCAGGCCCGGAAAGATCCCGAGGCGCAGCTTATTGCAGGAGGTACCTACGACAAGTCAGCAGGTTACTTCATTGATCCCACGATCATAGAGGTAACCGACCCTCATTATGTGACAATGCGGGAAGAGATATTTGGCCCGGTACTGTCCGTCTTTGTGTACGATGATTATGAAAAGATCATGGATGTGATCGATCAAACTTCCATTTACGCATTGACGGGCTCGGTGATCGCCACCAGTCGCGAAGCAATTGAGAAGGCTTCGGCGCGACTCCGGCATGCGGCTGGTAATTTTTATATCAACGACAAACCTACCGGCGCAGTAGTGGGGCAGCAGCCTTTCGGCGGGGCTCGGGGCTCGGGTACCAATGACAAGGCCGGCTCTATTCTGAACCTGCTGCGCTGGGTCTCTGCAAGAACGATCAAGGAAACATTTGACCCTCCAAAAACATATGAATATCCCTTCTTGCAAAAGGATTGACCTGCCGTTCTAACAAACAAAAAAAACACATTTTACAGTATGGAAATCCAGGCTGTAAAATGTGTTTTAAGCTAAAATCCTGCTCCGCTTAGAACGAGTAGCGCAGTGTTACGCCGTACGTACGCTGGTCGCCCACGATACCAGCATACTGGCCGTAGCTACCCGGCGCAGCCAGGAGCAATTCGTAATAATCCTTATTAAGCAGGTTTCTCGCCCAGATAAAGGCAGAGATCCCGTTAGATGCCCGGAAGCCGAGGCGGCCGTTTGTCAGCGCGTAGCCGTCGATGTTCAGGTATTGGGAGGGCGACGGACTCGACGAGAACTTTGAGCGGTAAAATTCATCAATACCCAGGAAGTAGTTACCCTTCAATCCAAGGAAAGTACCTTTTACATTCGCTTCACCGCCTATCGATCCCGACCATTTGGAGATACCTGGCAATGCACCGCCGGAAACATCTTTAAATGCCTGCTCACCACCCACTTCTTCCAGAGGAACAGGCGCATTGGCAAATTTCACGTACTTACCGTCGGTATAAGCCACAGCTGCATTCAGGGTCAAATGCGTCCAGCGGATGTTACCGTCCAGCTCGATTCCCTGCACACGCACTTTCTCCGCATTGGCCAGGTAGCCGCGGTTTACACCTGGCTCAGGCGTTTGAACCTGTGTCTGGTAATCGCGAATATCGGAGCGGTACAATGTTAAATTCAGGATAGAGTTGGCAGTCGGCTTAGTTTTGAAACCAAGTTCTTTATGCTCCACGTGTTCCGGCTTCACATTCGCAAGATCCAGCAGAATCGCGCCGTTTGCTGTCGGCAAGCCACCTACATTCACTCCAATCGGCTTGTATCCAATAGAATAAGTTGCAAATGCATTGAACCTGGCGCTCGCTTTGTATTGGAGCGACAACTGCCCTGAGAAGTTACCCTGATCATAGTCTGTGTTAAATGATTGGTCGGAGTAAACTCCTTTTTTGAGTGCGAGCAGTGCCGCATCTGTGGTTTGCAGACCGCCGTATGCTTTGCGGTCATAATTTACCACCTTCTTGTCGTAGTTGTAACGGATACCCGGCAGCACATGCAGCTTGTCGGTAATCGCCCAGTCAACGTTGGCAAAAACTGCCATACTCGTGCTTTTGATACGATTGGTAGTACGGATTCCGAAATTATCAAACAAGCCTGGTGTTTTCCAGAGCGGACTGTTCGAGCTTTGCGCAAAGCGCCATTGCGCCGAACCTGCCTCTTCTGTTTGTACAGGATCGGAAGCCAGGTCCTGCCACAGGCCAAACAGCCCTACTACCCCGCTCAGCTTCGGAGAAATCCTGCCCGAATAGCGGATTTCCTGCGACCATTGATCGTGTTTCGAATTACCCGATGATATCGTAAATACAGGCAGCCCGATGTAGTCACGGTCATTCAATGGGGTCCATTTCCAATAACGCCATGCCGAAGTGGACGTTAATGTCCCATTTCCGATTTTGAAATCTGCATTGACTGAAACACCGCCAAGCTGGTTATCCGCTTTCGAAGGTGTATCCAGGTCCAACTTTCTTTCGAATGCGCTGTTATAAGGCAGTTGGTAGTTCAGATCCGCGATGATGGCATTGAACTGGCGGTAAGGTGCGCGTTTGGTAGGCACCACCCCGGCCACCGGCCAGCCATATCCGTTCGGCTTTTGATCGGAAACATCTCCGATGATCGTAATGTTTGTTTTTGAATTCGGCGTGTAAAGAAGCTGTCCGCGGACACCGATGTTGTTGATATCATTGATCGGCTGCTGCGTATGCACGTTGTAAAACAATCCGTTTCGCTGTGTTCCCGTGAAAGAAACGCGTGCTGCCAGTTTCTTGGAAATCGGACCTGTTACCGAAGCTTTGGCCTGAACAAACCCGAAATTTCCATAACTCAATTCAAAGCTGCCACCCGGATCAAAGCTTGCAGCTCTCGTACTGATGTTGAACGCGCCCGCAGTGGTGTTTTTTCCAAACAAAGTGCCTTGCGGACCACGCAGTACCTCAATCCGCTCGATGTCTATAAAATCCAGCGCAGTTGCGGCGGGACGCGCATAATACACGCCATCCACATAAAATCCCACGCCCGGATCAACACCGTCGTTGGTTAAACCATAGGTGGATCCTAACCCGCGAATGTTCAGGGTGGTATTCCGTGCATTGGACACGTAAAGCTGCACCGTAGGCACAAGTTCCTTCAAACGGTTCACATTGAACGCACCCGCATCCTCGGCAGTAGAACCGCGGATTACAGATATCGGGATAGGTACTTCCTGGGCTGATTCCTGACGGCGGCGCGAAGAAATGATCACATCTTCCAGGTTATCAGCTGCCGGATCCAGCTTGATCGTCACCTGCGTTTCGCTGACGAGCACTTCTTTTTTCTGGTAACCCAAAAACGATACGATCAGCGTAAATGGCAATTTCTGGCCGGTAATCAGGTCAAACTGACCATTGGCGTCTGTGGCATCCCCATTCGTAGTTCCCTTAATGGTGACCGTGGCACCAACCAGCGGCGTGTCGTTGGTCGCATCCAGGATCGTACCGCTGACAGTGGCATTGATCATGGGCTGGTCCTGCGCATTTACTAAAAACGAAACCAGAATCAAGCCGGAACTTAGAATGGTTTTAAAAAATGTCTTCATAGAGAGGTATCTGCTTATTTTTTGGTGGTGTTAAAAATAAAATGGCTAACGTCCGCGCTATTCCGGACAGGGGAACTGGGTTGACATCGGCTGCGATCGCAGGGGATAATTCGTGACACTGGTTTCAAGATTTTGTGACTGCGTGCAAAACTAAAATAAAAAGCATTAAATCTATCAATTTAATAGAGTATATTTTATTTCGAAAAAAAAACCGGTTACTGGTGACAGCAACCGGCTTTTTGAAATTGAACGCAGATCAACCTGCTCTTCTGTTGATTATTTAAATCCAAAAATGAAAGGGAAAAGGAAGGTAACAACGGCAGCCCACAATGCGTAGACCGGAAGAAATGTGACCATTATCTTTCCAACGGGCGACAACCCGGTTTCTTTCCTCCATGCATTCCAGAGATTAGCGGCCACGAAGAACAAATGAATGAGCATAAGCAGGTTAGCGCCCAGTACGGCAAGACGGTTAGGTGTAATCCCCCACTCCGATATCCGGAACAAAACGGCCGACAGCGCGATCCCGTTGACCAGAATAGTAACAGCTGACAGCAAAAAGAGAATCTGTACCTGAATCTCGTTCTTCTTTCCGGCGTCGCTTCCTGAGACAGAGAAGAAGATCAGCGCCATTACTCCTATCAGCAGCGCATTGAAAAGCAACAGAAACTCTCGGTCCTGGTAAGGGTTTTTACCTGAAAATACCATTGCTCCCAGATAAATGATCAGTATCACCAGCGCGATCGGACTGAACAGCCGGGCGATAAGAGGCGCTACCCGGTTGACAATGGCGGGCTGTGCCTGCGTCAGGAAAGTAGCGACAACCGGCACTGCGGCCAGTCCGCATATTACCACATAGTTGAAATAGAAATCTTCAATGCGCAATCCGATCAGTTGGAAAAGGTTGATCGTAATGGCGGTAGTAAGGCCACCGGCGATCAGGAGCAGCACCATCATCACGGCGAGCTCGCCATTATAGCGCAGAAAACCAAGCCAGTTTGCCCTGTCACGCAGCTTCCCGCCACCGAATGCAAAGCCCAGTAGCGACCACAGCAACAAAGGCAAATGGATACAAGCCAGAATGAGGGTATCCGCAGTCCGGCCGGGTGTTTCGTTCGGGAGCGCATTGATAAACACGGCAGTAGCCAATGTTAAAACAGCTAGGCCAGCGACTGTTTTAAATGAAATCCTGTTTTTCCAGGCGAAGTAGGCGATCAGGATCGGGAAAACGATAAAGCTCAGGTTGCGGGAATAAAAAAACTCCTGATCCAGGGACAGCAAACGTGGAAGCTGCGCCAGCAGTGCGGCGACGAGCGAAGCGGCTACTACAAAAACGCGCTCGCCGGGCGTTCCCCAGAAGAGTTCATCCTGGCTGAAGTTCAGCCGCTGGTACCAGGTCTCCGCGAGCATATTCTCGCGCAGCTGAGGATAAAGGTCGTTAAATGCCGACTTGAAATTCGGCTTGTTGTTCCGGTACAGCTTCTCAAGTTGTCCAGGATTGTCGATGTTCAACAGGATTTGTTCGCGCATAGAAAGTTCATTTTGTCGTGTTAACCAAAGTACTTTGTAATTCAAAGTTAAATGCGAAATTGATAAATCCATGTGCCTCAGCAAAAAAGATTTTTGAACAACTTATAAAAGCGCCGCAGCGGAACGGAATGTGTTCACGTGGGCGTCGAGAATGGTGCGTAACTGTGGTGAGTAGCCGCCTCCCATGCTGACTTGCAACGGAATGCGATGCTGTGTAGCCAGCCCGAAAACCAGTCGGTCGCGCATGCGGCAGCCTTCCACCGTGCACGCCATGCGGCCTATCTTGTCTGTATGAAGAATGTCAACGCCGGCCTGGTAGAAAATGAAATCGGGCTTGACGCGGCTGATCAGGTCGGGGAGATTTTCTTCCAGTAACCGCAGGTAGGCAGCGTCGCCAGTTTTGTCTTCCAGCGGCACATCAAGGTCGCTGCGTTCCTTTCTGAATGGATAATTATTTTTCCCGTGCATAGAAAAGGTGAAAACACGGGGTTCGTTGAGGAAAATGTGAGCGGTACCATTTCCCTGGTGCACATCTAGATCGATGATCAGCACCTGCTTTGCTTTGCCGTGATCGAGCAGGTACTGCGCGGCCACAGCCTGGTCGTTGATCATGCAAAAGCCTTCACCAAAATTGTAGCCCGCATGGTGCGTGCCGCCTGCTATATTGAAAGCACAGCCACTATCCAGCGCTTTAAGCGCGCCCAGCACGGTACCGTTGGTGATCCGCAGCTCACGCTCGGCCAGCAATGCGCTTTGCTCAAAACCGATCCGCCGCATTTCCTGCCTGCTCAGCTTCCCTTGCACAAGCCTGTCAATGTAATCCCGCTCATGCACTGCATATACATACTCCAGTTCAACTGGCGCGGGACTGAAAAAATCTATCTCCGCCGCGATACCTTCCCGCAGGAGCTGCATGGGCAGCAGCTCATATTTATCCATTGGAAAGCGGTGACCTTCCGGCACCGGGTACTTATATACAGGGTCAAAAGCAATCGGGAACATGGAGGGAATTTACACATGAAATCGTAAAAGCCTCCATGCAACGGTCACTTAGTTTGTCTGCTTACTATTGCATTGATCCATGTCGGGGCAAATGGGGAGGTGCATCCTTTGGATACCGGATAGTCGCGGTAAATACCGAGCCTCTCCCCAATCGCCAATGCGCGTTCCCGGTGTTCCGGGAAATGGATGCCGATATTGGCCAGCGCTGAGTTCATGGTCCATTGTACTTCCGGCGCCTCGGCGGGCATTTTGAACTCAATGGTGTCAAGTAATGCAGGAAGGTCCAGCACGCCGGGGTTCCTTGCCACGCAGCCGCTCGTCAGGCTCCATGCCAGGCGCCTGCACATGGAGTCGTCGGATTGCAGCCACTTGTTGCGGAGGGTTTCAGCATCCGGATGATTCTTGACCACATTGGCATAAAGCCACTCGAAAACCTGCACGTACCGCTCAGACCTGACCATTTTTTCAAGTTCATCCGCCGAAAGCTTTTTCGGGTTCATGATCAGCGTAGCCAGCAGCCGCGCCTCTACATTTCCCGTATCCCAAAGCGCTAGCGCCAGTTTGTGATCGGCTTTGATTTTGTTCGCCACGGCACGGATATCCCCGAGCTTGATGCCAAACTGGTTGGGACCTGCTCCATTTTTCGTGTTAAAAGTCCGCATCTTTTCGCCGCCAAGTGCTTCGAGCTTGCTAAGGGTTTCTTCGAGCGTCATATCTTAGGTGAATTACATTGATCTGTAAAGCGTGGTTTGAAGCAGTTCTAATTCATTCTGCTGCATTCAGTGCTATACCCTCAGTACGCCGCGGAAGCCTCTCGCTGCGTAATAAGAATCAGCGCCGTTATGGTAAATAAACACCCTCCCGAAGCGGCGGTCGCCAAAGATTGCGCCGCCTGCCTTTCGTACGTCGGCGGGTGTTTTCAGCCAGCTTGATGTCTTCTGGTCAAAACTCCCCAGCTGCTGCAACTCCTGGTACTGTTCCTCCGTCAGCAGCTCGATCCCCATTTCGGCAGCCACGTCCATGGCCGTATTTTCAGGCTTGTTTGCCTTGCGTGATTCCCATGCCTGTCGGTCGTAGCATAAGCTTCTCCGATCTTTGGGCGTCTCCGGTGAGCAGTCGAAAAACAGGTACTCCCCCGTTTTTTCATCCATTCCGACCACGTCCGGCTCGCCGCCTGTCACCTCCATTTCATCCAGCGTCCACAATTTTTCGGGATCAGCTTCCAGCTTTGCCTGTACCTGCTCCCATTCTATGCCTTTGTGGCGGTTTTTGTTTTTTTCGAAACGTGCTTTCAGTGTCGCCAGCAGCTCGGAGGTCTGGTCGGCGGATAGTTGCTTTTTTGTTGTTTTCATGATAGCGATCTGGTTCGTTTTTTGCTTTTGATCAATCCTTTAATGCGCATTCTTTGATGCCACGAATGCACGAATTTTCACGAAGCATGAGGGCATTTAATCTGCTGCTGTTTTCGTTAAAAATTAAGCATTTCGTCTTTTCTCACGAATGCATTATGTAGCTATTTGGCTACCAATATATAAGTAGCCAGGTGACTACACAAGTTTTTCTACAATTTTGCTTAAAGATTTGTGTGTAGCTTTCTGTTCAGTTTATGTCTTTATGTACGCAAACAGCTGTGTTACAATTGTATTAATCCGGCATTAACCCACTCCTATCCCCATTTAAGCCGACGTATAGATTGGCTTTTACTGCAATGAACAAGCGATTTCATCAGATTATACCTGCAAGTCCGTTTATCATTTTTCTGCTTTGGCTTCCATTAATCTCCGGCCTGAATGCTTGCAGGAAATCTGAGAAGAACAAGCCTAATGAACAACTTAAAACGTGGATTGACAGTCTCGACCGAAGTTCCAGGATAGTTGGCGTGAAAGAATCTGTCAAAACACTCGATTCACTGGTGGCAACTTTGGGCACGCTCAGCCTCACTGACCAGGTTCAATACTACAAGTTCATGAAAGTGCTCAGCTACCGCGATTCCACCAGGGCTGCGGATGCATTGCTGTATACCGACAGCCTCATGCAACTTTTTCCCTCTGTACAGATCCGCGAAGAGAACCCGATCGACTACTCCCGGGCATTGCTGCTGAAAGGAGACGATCTGCTGAAACAAAAAGACTATTACAGAGCTTACCGCAACTATTATAATGGAAAATCCTTTTTGCTTGGTTTGGGTGAGATTTGCGAATGCGCGCGGTACAGCAGCCGAATCGCGAACATTTCTTACGAGGAAGAGAACTATTACCAGGCAATCCAGTACTGGAAACAGGAATTGAAAGAACTGGCGGAATGCACAGATAAGGAGAATTTCCAGCTGCAATTCATCGAGAAACAAGGTAGTTTGCGGAACATCGGCATTGCGCACATTCACCGGAACGAGCCTGATATTGCTTTGGAATACTTCAAAAAAGCAGAGGATTTCATTGCTGCCCATGCAAAAGATTTCCCGCGAGAACACAAGTTTATCCGCTTTGCAAAGCTGGTAATCCTGAAAAATAAAGCCGAAGCTTACGCGCTGAAAGGCGAGACGCAGACTGCCGAAAGTTTGATCAAACGTTGCCTGCAGCACGACAATGAAATTGAATGGTCGCTTGACGTGGAGCAGGAATCGAGGCTGATTTTGACAAAGCTTTACATTGATACCAAACAATTTACCAAAGCCCGGGAGCAACTGGACTTGCTGAAAAGCGTCACGAATGCTCCTGACCCTGAGTCGGAAAGGTTGTACGGAAAGCTGCAAGGCGCTATTTCGTATGGTTTAGGAGATTTTGAAACGGCCGGTAAACTGTTTGTCGCCAATATGGAAGCGGAGCGGATTGCTGATCTCAAAAACAATGCAGAAAACAAAAGCGACGTGGGGCAGCTTCTGCAGCAGATCCAGCGGGAACACGAGATAGACCTGGAAGCAGAGCAAGATGCCCGACAGAAAGTGATCCTCAATTTTGCCCTGATCATATCCATTTCGCTATGTGTGATCGTGTACCTGATCTGGCGGAGCGCGCAGAAAAGCGCCAGCAACCTGCTCGCCGTCACCGAACTGAACCGCGCCATTACGCAGAGCAATATTGTTTTGCAGGATACCGTGAATGCATTGGAACAGGCTGAAATGGAAAATGAAGCGGTATTGAAAATCATCGCGCACGACCTTCGGAACCCTATCGCGTCCATGATGTCGGCTTCGCAGCTGCTCTTCTGGGACCTGGACCCGTCGGCTGATCAGCAGGAAATTATCACGGGCATTCAGGAAGCCGGGCAACGTGCCAACGGACTGATCGGACAGATCCTGCAATCGACACCAGACCGTGACAAAATCATCAAAAGCGAAGTTGCATTAGAGGAAATCGTGCAATCGTGCATTGATATGCTCAGCTACAAAGCCAGTGAAAAGCACCAGAAAATCGACTATCAATTCGAAAAGGTAACAGTGCCTGTTGACCGCGAAAAAATATGGCGGGTGTTTTGTAACCTGCTGAGCAATGCGATTAAATTTTCTCCGGCAGGCGGAACAATCCGCGTTGCTTTACAGGTACAAACAGGAAAAGTACTGCTGGCTGTTCAGGACAACGGGATCGGGATACCTGCGGAACTGAAAGACCAGATCTTCGTCCATTTGAGCAGCGCGAAACGATCGGGCACCGCCGGTGAACAATCATTCGGCATCGGGCTTTCCATTTGCAAGCAGATCGTGGAAGCACACGGCGGCCGGATCTGGTTTGAGTCAGCGAGCGAAGGCACTACGTTTTTCGTAGAGCTGCCTTCGTGAAATGCGCCGCACATTCATTACCGATAGCCACTGAAGAACTAGGGGAACCAAATCAATTGAATGCTTTTACCTTGAATATCAGTTCGTATTTTTGGTACTTGATCTCATAACCAATCTTCGTTAACTATGTCTAGCTTAGATATACTTTCAACAAACCAGTCGTCAGACTCACGCGATGTTCCGTCAGAGAAGCTACGGATCTTCAAAGATGGTTTCGAAGGCACACTTCGTGTCTTTACGGGCCAACAAGGGGAACACATTGTCAGCATTATCCCGTCTCTGAACGTGTCAGGATATGGTTCCGAAGAGCACACAGCGTTAACTTCCCTGAAAGAGAATATTGAAACTTTTTTTGAAGATTTATTCTCGCTGTCCCAGACTGAAATGCATGATGAATTACAAAGCCTCGGATGGCAGGAAATATCTTTTACAGATGAAATGATGATGCCAGAGGCCAGAATAAATGGAGTCTTGCAAAACTTTGACTTCCCGGAAAAAGTAAAAACTTCTATTGTACAAGCTGCATAATTGGGAAGTAACAGGCCCGTTAAGGTTAATGATTGGGTCAAGCCAAACCCGTGCTAGCCAGCCTGCGATCCGCCGGGCGGAAGTACCAGGAAACAATTGTTAGCACGATCAGCAGCACCGGCCCGAAAAGATCCTTCACCTCGTCACCTACTGCCAGATGCGAGAACACCGCGCCCGACATTGCAAAGAAAAAGCCCGCATAAGTCCATTCCTTTAACAAAGGGAACCTTGGAACAAGCAATGCGACCACACCGAGGATTTTCCAAGCGCCAATCAATGTCATAAAGTAAGATGGATAGCCCAAATGCGTCATCATATCCGCTTCTTCTTTCATCTTCATGAGCTGCACGACGCCGGTTGAAGTCATTCCGAGCGCAAGCCAGATGGTGGCAATCCAGTAAATGATTCTGTTTCGCTTTTCCATAATCGTTTTATTTCAACTGTTTTACAACTTCTTCCAAACGGTTGTGCGCCATATTCAATCCGTATGCAAAAGGCATTTTCAACATCTGATCACGCAGCTCGACGGATTTGTAAATGATCTGCATGGTAAGCTTGCTGGTACCTTCGGTCAGTTTTTCAAATTCGAGGAATTCAAGCTGCACGGCGAAGGGCGGCGCCGTGGCAACGATGTTTTCCATTTCAAAAGTCCGCGTAATCTTTTCATTTGGAACAAATTCGGGGATCACTCCATTGGCGCGAAAAACGACGTTACCCTGCGGATCGGAAGTCTCGAACTGATAAGCGCCGTGCTTCCGGCTTTCCAGTTTCAGCACCTTCGTTCCCATCCATTGGGCCACAATCTCGGGTTCGACATAGGCTTTAAAAAGCAGTTCAAGCGGGAGATCAAATTCCCGGGTAATCACAATTTCCTGCTTTCCTTCCTCGGCATCCACTCTGGTTTTTCTTTCCATTGCTTTTATTCTTTGGGTTTATAATTTTTCATGATTGCTTCCAGTTTGTTAAACCTGTCATCCCACATCTGCCGGAAAGGCTCGATAAAATCGGCCACTTCTTTCATCTTCTTCGCATTGATATGGTAGTACACTTCTCTCCCATTCTGCTGCGGTTCAAGCAGTTCGCATTCCGTCAGGATGGATAAGTGTTTGGAAATGGTGGGGCGCGCCGAGTCGAAGTTGGCCGCGATCGCGCCGGCTGTCAGCGACTGCGATGCTACCAGCATCAGGATCGCCCTTCTGGTCGGGTCGGCAATAGCCTGAAATACGTCTCTTCTTAAATTCATTATGTAGTTATTTGGCTACGAATATAAATGTAGCCATTTAACTACGCAAATGTTTTGGGAATTTATTTAGATAAACATTAAAAAAAAGACGCTCCGGAAAACCGGAACGTCTGCATAGAGGCTATGCTGAAACTTAGGAGAGGCTAAATAATTTCGCGGCGCATTGTTGTTGCATCCCTACGGGATTTACTCCCCTCTTTTTACCTGTTCCTACCTATGTTTGGCCGCTATGCGGCTTTTTTTGCCCTATTTTGCAAGATCAAACCTGTCCAGGTTCATTACCTTGTTCCAGGCTGCAACGAAGTCTTTTACAAACTTGCCCTGGGCGTCTGCGCTTGCGTATACTTCTGCAACGGCGCGTAGCTCTGAGTTTGATCCGAAAACCAGGTCGGCACGCGTTGCAGTCCATTTCGGCTGTCCGCTTGCGCGATCGGTACCGAGGTACGTTTCCCTGTCTTCTCCCATTGCCTTCCACGCCGTGCGCATATCGAGCAGGTTAACAAAGAAATCGTTGGTCAGAACACCCGGGCGTGACGTGAAAACGCCGTTTTTGGAACCGTCAAAGTTGGCGCCCAATGCCCGCATTCCACCTACCAGCACGGTCAGCTCAGGTGCCGAGAGCGTCAGCAATTGCGCCTTGTCGATCAGCAGCTCTTCCGTAGCTACATCCGCTTTTGTCCGGCGGTAGTTACGGAATCCGTCCGCAGCCGGTTCGAGGAATGCCACCGACTCTACGTCAGTCTGCTCCTGTGAAGCATCCGTGCGGCCGGGTGTAAACGGAACCAAAATTGCGTGACCTGCATCCTGGGCAGCTTTCTCAACCCCGGCACAGCCGGCCAGCACGATCAGATCGGCAAGGGATACCTTCTTTCCACCGGTCTGAATGCTGTTAAACTCACCCTGGATACTTTCCAGCGTACTCAGTACTTTTTGCAACTGGATCGGATTGTTCACCAGCCAGTCTTTCTGAGGTGCCAGCCGTACACGCGCGCCATTCGCGCCACCGCGTTTGTCGGAGCCACGGAATGTGCTTGCAGATGCCCAGGCAGTAGATACCAGCTCAGATACTGTTAATCCGGAAGCCAGAATGTTCGACTTCAATGCAGCAGCGTCCGCGTCATCAATCAACGCGTGGTCAACAGCCGGAACGGGATCCTGCCAGATCAATACTTCTTCGGGTACCTCCGGGCCCAGGTAGCGGGCGCGCGGGCCCATATCCCGGTGCGTCAGCTTGAACCAGGCGCGGGCAAATGCGTCGGCAAATGCGTCCGGGTTTTCAAGGAAGTTCCTCGAGATTTTTTCGTAAACCGGATCAAAGCGCAATGCAAGGTCGGTCGTGAGCATCGTCGGCGCGTGCTTCCTGGTACTATCGTACGCATCAGGGATGATATGCTCCGCGTTTTTCGCTACCCACTGGTGTGCACCGCCAGGACTTTTTGTCAATTCCCATTCAAAACCGAAAAGGTTCTCAAAGAAATTGTTGCTCCATTGTGTAGGTGTCGCGGTCCAGGTTACTTCCAGTCCGCTGGTGATCGTATCAGGACCTTTTCCTGAGCCGAAGCTGTTGCTCCAACCCAAACCCTGCAGTTCCACGTCTGCCGCTTCCGGCTCATTACCCACGTGCTCGGAAGGAGCCGCTCCGTGTGTTTTACCAAAACTATGTCCACCCGCGATCAACGCAACCGTTTCCTCGTCGTTCATCGCCATGCGACCAAATGTATCTCGGATATCCTTTGCAGATGCAACCGGGTCGGGTGTTCCATCCGGGCCTTCCGGATTTACGTAGATCAGTCCCATGTGTGCTGCGGCAAGCGGCTTTTCCAGGTCACGCGAGTGAATGCCCCGGCCCGCATCTTCATCCGAAGATACCACACCGTGGTCTGCTACTCCCGGAACACCCTGAGGATACCGGCGGTCATTGCCGAGCCACGTTTTTTCCGCTCCCCAATAAACGTCTTCATCCGGCTCCCATACGTCGGCGCGCCCTCCGGCAAATCCAAACGTTTTGAAGCCCATTGATTCCAGGGCCACATTACCCGTCAGGATCATCAGATCCGCCCAGGAGATTTTGTTTCCATATTTTTGTTTGATGGGCCAAAGCAGACGACGCGCCTTGTCAAGACTCACGTTATCAGGCCAGCTGTTCAGCGGCGCGAAACGCTGCTGTCCCGAACCACCGCCCCCACGGCCATCAAACACGCGGTAAGTACCTGCACTATGCCACGCCATACGGATGAACAATGGACCGTAGTGCCCGAAATCGGCCGGCCACCAATCCTGTGAGTCGGTCATAAGCGCATGGAGGTCCTGCTTTACAGCGGCGAGGTCCAGACTTTTGAACGCTTCTGCATAGTCGAAGTCTTCACCCATCGGGTTTGTCTTGGAGGAATGTTGACGCAGAATGTTCAATTTAAGCTGATTTGGCCACCAGTCACGGTTTCGCGTGCCGCCGCCGCCCACATTGCTGTTGTTCATAGTGCCGTTGTGAAACGGGCATTTGCTAATGTCGTTTGATTCGTTTTCCATATTGTAAGTTCAGAATTTACTGTCAGTACCTGCACAGGATTTCAATGCAGGTCGGCAAGTTATGTTTTTGGAGATTATAATGAAAATTGATTAATTCTATCATTCGATAGTTCCTATCTATTAATCAATGTGCATTGAATTTAGTTTTAAAAGCAGTGGAGTGTTTCAGAATACCCATCGAGCATCGAATCAAAATGCGGTGAGATTTTGCGTAAAAATCAATTCTGAAAAGCTTTTGTAAGGCAATGAATATAACACTGCTTTTGTCTTTGCTGGTCATTGGCTGTTTGTCTTGCGGACAGGATGGAAGCAGCACGCGCCAGCGTAAACCAAAAGTTGTCGAAACCATTGCCGACCTCGGCGCATTGCCAGAGCGCGTCACCCATCCCGTGGATAATCCTACTTCACCCGAGAAGGTCGAGCTGGGCAGGCTGCTGTTTTTTGACCCGGTACTATCGGGTAATCAGGACGTGGCGTGTGCGACTTGCCACCAGCCTGAGTTCAATTATGCAGAGTTTCTCGAAACGTCTATTGGTGTAAACGGAAGTGGAACCGGCAGCAAAAGGAGGTTTGCCCATGCCAATACCATTCCTTTTGTGAAGCGCAATTCGCAAAGTATCCTGAATACCGCTTTCAACGGGATTGAAAATCATAAAGCCTACCAGCCAGAATCAGCGCCGATGTTCTGGGACCTGCGCGCGAAAGGTTTGGAGCAGCAGGCTTTGGAGCCCGTCAGGACACTGGAAGAAATGCGTGGCAATGCTTTTGGAGAAGAAAATATTATTGACGAGATCATCGCCAGGATCCGGAAGATACCAACCTATCAGGAGCTGTTCGCCAAAGCTTTTTACAACGAACCTGAACCTGTGAACCAATGGAATATGGCCAAGGCACTGGCAGCTTACGAGCGGACATTGATCGCGACGAATACGCGGTTTGACCAGTATATGCGCGGCGACAGCAATGCATTGTCGACCGGTGAAAAAGAAGGTCTGAATGCATTTCTGACAAGTGGATGTGCCAAATGCCACTCCGGTCCGATGTTCTCGGACTTCAAATTACATACGCTCGGCGTGCCCGACAGTGGTAATCGAAAGGAAAGCGACAGCGGAATCAATAACGATTATGCATTCCGCACGCCGACTCTCAGAAACCTGCGGTATACTGCTCCGTACATGCACAGCGGGAAATTTGCCACGCTGGATCAGGTGCTGCTGTTTTATGAAGACGTAGCTGGCGGAAAGATCGCGAACCCGAATGTAAAAGCCTCGCAAATGGACTCACTGGCTACGCATATGGATGTCAACTTCAAAGATATCTCGCGGATCGTCGAGTTCCTGAATACGCTGAATGATGATGCTTTCGACAAAACAGTACCTGCTTCCGTACCAAGCGGATTGCGCGTCTCGGGACTATGAATCCACTCCATTATTCGCTCCGCAGGCTCTTTACAGGGTTCATTAATGCGGCTTTGATACTTTGAAAACTGACTGTAAGCAAAGCAATGGAAGCAGCCAGTGCGCCGGCCAGCACAAACACCCACCAGTCGATGCTTGTTTGATAAGCGAAATCCTGCAACCATTTGTGCATGGCATACCAGGCGATTGGTGACGCGAGAACGATCGCGATCAGTACCAGTTTCAAAAAATCCTGGGAAAGCAATGCCACTACGCCGGTGACAGTTGCGCCCAGCACCTTTCTGACACCTATCTCTTTGTTCCGCTGCTCGGCCATAAAAGCGGATAAACCGTATAAACCCAGGCAGGAAATAAAGATGGCCAGTCCGGCAAAAAGGTTAAAGATACTGCCCATTTGCTGCTCGCTGCGGTACAGGTTATCCAGGTCTTTGTCCAGAAAACCATAAGTAAAGGGAAAAGCGGGGTTAAGCTGTTGATTAAGCCTGCTCAGCGCCTGAATGGTCGCTTCGTTGTTTCCTGCCGGCGTGCGGACAATCACATACCCGCCCCATTTATTGAGCCTGAGCACAAGCGGCTCTACCTCGTACTGCAAAGACTTGAAATGAAAATCCTTTACGACACCTATGATATTGCCTTTTACTTCACTAAATGTAATGCTTTGTCCCACGGCATTTTGCAGGTTCATACCCATCACCTGCATTGCTTTTTCATTGATGATGTAGCTGGAACTATCTCCCGAGAATCCGCTGGAAAAACTGCGGCCGGCGAGTATTTTGGTTTTGAAAACATCCACAAAATGCTCGTCCACGTCCAGTGAGGGAATAATAACCTGGTTCGGCGCGACTTGTCCGGGCCATTCCAGGTCGGTAGTACCTGATATGAGCGCGGTGGGTAAGTCTGAAATAATGGAGAAATTGGAAGTGAACGGCTCCTGGGCCAGGGCGGCTTTCAGACTTTGTTTTTTCCCCCACATTTCACCCGTCATTGGTACATAGAGCAGGTTAGATTTATCGAATCCGAGGTTCCTGTTTTTGATAAAATTCAATTGCTTATACACGACGGCAGTACCCACAAGCAGCACGATAGCGACTACAAACTGCGCCACGACGAGCCCGTTCCGGAAGACCAGATTCGCACCTGCTACCCTCATTTTACCTTTAAGCACTTTAACCGGCGCAAATCCTGACAGGAATAAGGCAGGATAGCTACCCGCGACCAGTCCCGTGAGCAGTGCTATTCCGGTTAAGGTCAGCCACAGCCTGGCGTCGAGCAATTGTATCGTAAGTTCTTTTTCGGTCAGCATTTTGAAGATCGGCAAAAGCAAGAAGACAATGCCGATTGCAATGAAAAGTGACAGGAATGAAAAGATCAGCGACTCGCCCAGGAATTGCAGCACAAGCTGGTAACGCCCCGCTCCTACTACCTTGCGCAGCCCCACTTCTTTGGCGCGCCGTGCAGATCGGGCCGTGGCGAGGTTCATGAAATTGATACATGCAACGATCAGGATGAAAATCGCCACAACAAAGAAGATGTTGACATACTGGATATTACCGTGACCGGGAAGATCGATCTGCAGATCGGAATGCAGGTGAATGGCGGTAAGCGGTTGCAGCTGAAAGCCGACTTTCAAAGCTTGTCCATGCGCTTTATAGATCTCAAACATCCGGGCAGTCAGCTTTTGCAGGGCGGGCAGCGAGGTATCCGTATTTTCAGCAAGTCTGAAATAGGTATAAAAATTATAATTGCCCCAGGTATCCGTCTGCAAATCCCGATCAGTGCGCGCCAGATTGGACATCGGAATGATGAAATCAAACTGTAAATGAGAGTTGGAGGGCGCATTGGCCAGAACACCTGCCACCTTGAAATTCTCGCCATTGTTTCTCCTGAGGATCTTGCCCACAGCATCGTCGCTCCCGAAGTACTTCCAGGCCATTTCCTTTGTGATGAGCAACGCGCCCGGATCGCTGAGTGCAATGGCCGGGTTCCCTTTCAGCAATGGAAAGGAAAAGACACGAAGAAAATTCGAGTCGGCAAAAAAGACGCGCTTTTCTTCAAACTTCTTTTCGCCAGCTTCAAAAAGGCTGGTTACCGGCTTGCTTAGCCGCACACCTGCCTCAATCTGCGGCATTTGCTGCTGTAAACCGCGCGCGATTCCAGCAGGACTCACTGCCGCCTTGAAATCTCCCGCATTACATGTAAGTCTGAAAATCCGGTCTGCCTGTGCGTGGAAGCGGTCGTAGCTCAGCTCGTTCTGAACCCAAAGCAGGATCAGGATACTGCACCCCATTCCAATGGAAAGTCCGGCGATGTTGAGCGCTGAGTAAGCTTTCTGACGGACAATGTTGCGCCACGCGATTTTGAAGTAGTTCTTTAACATAGCAGGATTTAAGGCAAAAGGTTGTTCATATTCGTATTGTCGGGCCCGAGATCGCACAAAAGGCGGCAACAGGGAAACCACATTCAGCAGGTATCTCAGCAGTGCTTCACCAGCTCCTGCGCGCCGGTACCAGTATGCATACAGTTCATCCAGATCGCCTTCCACTTCTTCCAGTGTATTGTCCGGATGCAGTAACCTGAGCACAGATCTGGCCCAGCGGGGTGGCTGTGGCGTATTCATAGTGCATTGGTATTTAACCCGCTATCGGGCATCAGCTGCCATAACTTGCTGCGTAGTTGCTGTATATCGCGCAGTGCGCCTGCCCCTAGCGCTGTTACTTTGAACAGCCGCTTCCGCCTGCCGCCGCGCTCCATAGTTGCACCGCCGAGTTCGGAGCGCACAAAGCCCTTTTCTTCCAGTCTGATCAATGTGTTGTGAATGGCGCCCAGGGTGACTATCCGTCCCGTGTGCTGCTCGATTTCCTGACTGACGGTTAACCCATAAGCCTGACCGTCCAGGATGGCGATCATCAGTAAAACGAGTTCTTCAAATTCTCCCAGATAAGTTCGTCGCATCAGCCCGGCTGATTAGTTTATATTTTATAGTACAAATATGTGCCACTTACCAGAAATGCTGAATAAGTGCATTCAGCCGCGATTTGAATGGTTATCAGCAGAAAATTTTTGTCCGTAAAAGAACGGGAAGTGTCCGATAGCGGACGTAGTTATCCGCTCTGTTCACAGTTTTTTCAATTTTTTTGTACAAACCAGTCTTTTAAGCCTATATATTTGCTAGACTTAATCGATTAACATACCTCAACCAGCGGTATGCTCCCTTTTATCAATTTATAACCCTTATGTACAGATTTTTTACCTTACAAAATGCAGCCTTGAAAAGGCGGCTCGCAGCCATACTTTGCCTGGCCGCATTGCTGCTGGTTTTTAATGCGCAGACAAGTCTCGCCCAGGATGCCGGCACTTTAACCGGAAAAATTACCGATGAAAAAGGCGAAGGTATCCCCGGCGCGAGCGTGCTGATCAAGGGTACAGGCAAAGGCACTTCCAGCGCCGGCGATGGCGCATTCAGTCTTGACGGTGTCAGTGAAAGCTCCGTTTTAATTATCTCTTTCGTCGGGTACGTAACTCAGGAAATTACAGTTGGCAACAAAGCCCGGCTTGAAGTCACGCTCGTTTCTGACCAAAAGCTTCTGAATGAATTTGTGGTAGTAGGCTACGGCGAGCAGAAAAAGGTGAATGTGATCGGCTCCGTGTCGCAGATCGGTTCGGATGCGCTCGAAAATCGCCCCGTGACGCAGGTAAGTCAGGCTATTGCCGGTCAAATGCCCGGGGTAACTGTGACCACAGGTTCGGGTCGGCCGGGTAGTAATGGAAGCACGATCCGGGTACGCGGCGTAGGTTCCTTCGGTGCTACGCCCGATGCCCTGATCCTTGTCGACGGTATACCCGGACAGCTGAATGATATCAGTCCGGACGATATCCAGTCTGTTTCAGTTTTGAAAGATGCTTCTTCTGCTGCCATTTACGGCGCACGTTCCGCTAATGGAGTGATCCTGGTAACTACAAAAAGCGGCGGCGAGGCAAAGGCGAAGATCAGCTACAACGGGTATGTGGGCTTTAACAAACCAACGGAGCTGCCTGATTTCGTTAATTCCTGGGAGTATGCAGAAATGTTCAATATCGCTTCCGGAACCGCGGCTTACTCTGCCGAGGATATTGCCAAATTCCGCTCGCAGAGTGATCCCGACCGGTTTCCCAATACCAGGTTCCTCGACATGCTTTTTTCTGAAAAGGGCATTCAGACCGGTCATACCATCAACATCAATGGCGGCAACGAGCGGGCAAAATATTTCATTTCGGGCGGCTATCTGAGTCAGGACGGCATTGTGCCGAAGAACAACTTTACCCGCTACAATGTGCGCCTGAACCTGGAAAACGACCTGGGCAGGAACTTCAAGCTGACCACGCGAATTGGCGGTTCTTCCCAACTGCGAAAGGAGCCGCAGGCCACAGGCAACAAAGGCGGCGAGCTCACAGACCAGCTGATCCAGAATGCAGTGAGATATCCGGCTGTTTTCCTGGGCCAGGCTTCAAACGGCGAATTTGGGTTAGGTCCGGAAAGTGGTGGCACGCCCGTGTCCTGGATTGCATCTTCGTCGTATTTCCGCAATCCGCAAAACCGGCTGACTACCAATATGAAGCTCAACTGGCAGCCCATTCCCGGATTAAACCTCTCGGCAATTGGCGGTTATAATTTTGCATTGCTCGAACGTGTCTCCTACAATGCATCGCAGCGCCTGAGCCCGACAGTAAACCTGGCACAATCAGTACTGAACCAGGACCGCAATAAAGAGATCTATCGCACACTGCAATTTGTGGGAGAGTATTCGAGGAGTTTCCAGAAGAACACGGTAGACTTTCTGCTGGGATATTCTTTTGAAAACGAGCAAAGTGACTATTTTTCTGGTTATCGCCAGGGATTCCCGAGCAACGATTATACCGCCATTGATATGGGTGGCGCGGATAATCAGCAGGTCAATGGATATGGCGAGCAATGGGCGATCCAGTCCTACTTCGGGCGGCTGCGCTTCAACCGCGAGGATAAGTACCTGCTGGAAGCAACCCTTCGCTACGACGGTTCTTCGCGCTTTCCTGATAACAACAAATATGCCGTGTTTCCTTCCGCGGCGGCCGGCTGGCGCATTTCGGAAGAGCAGTTCCTGAAAAGTGTATCCTGGCTCTCCAATTTGAAGCTCAAAGCCTCCTGGGGTATCCTGGGTAATCAGAATATCGGGAACTATCCTTATCAGACCGTGCTGAATTCGGGTGCCAATTATCCATTTGGTACAGGCATTACGACCGGCGCGGCGTATGCCACTTACCGTGATGCAAATATCAAATGGGAGTCGACGAGAACAACTGATTTCGGCATCGAAACAGAATTCTTTAACAGGAAGCTAGGCTTTAATGCGACGTACTTCCAACGGAATACAACAGACATTCTCTTCAAACCCTCGGCCAGCGTTTCTTCTGTGCTGGGCGTAGCGATCAGCGAAACGAATACGGGTGAGGCACAAAACAAAGGCTGGGAATTTGACGGATTTTACCGTGACCATGTCGGGAAGCTCAACTACTCGATTGGCGGAAATTTTTCTATTATCCAGAATAAGGTAATGTCGTTGGGCCTGGGCAATGTGCGGCAGCCAAACGGATTTGTCGGAAACGGTTCGACGCTATTCAATGGTTTTCCAATGGAAATGTACTACGGCTACCTTTCCGATGGCGTTTTCCTCGACCAGACAGACATCGATGCCTGGCCCAATCAAACGACAATTACACCCGGCGCGCGGCCCGGCGATCTGCGCTATAAAGACATCAGCGGACCCAATGGCGTACCCGACGGAAAGGTGGACGCTACTTACGACCGCACTTACCTCGGCAGCCGCATTCCGAAGTATACATACAGCTTCAATTCGGATCTGCGCTACAAAGCCTTTGATTTCTCGCTGTTCCTGCAAGGTGTGGCGGGCGTGAAAGGCCAGCTGAACAATTACGCCGGTGTTGCATTCTTTAATCTGGGCAATATCCAACGCTGGCAAATGGAAGGACGGTTTGACCCCGCCAATCCGCAGCGCTACCCTGACTACCCTCGTCTCGAAGTAGTCACCAACAGCGGCACGCCCAATACCGTGCAATCCGATTTCTGGGTTCAGAATGCGGCTTACCTGCGGGTTAAGAACGTGCAGCTGGGCTACTCAATGCCGGCTTCTGTACTGGGCAAATTGAAAGTCGACCGCTTGCGGCTTTATTTGAGTATTGAAAATCCGCTCACATTCAGCAGCTATCGCGAGGGCTGGGATCCCGAGATCAACACCGGCGGCCCATACTACCCTATTCTATCCACTTATACTTTCGGTGTCAATATCAAATTTTAGGTCATGAGAATCCCGCAATATATTTTACGTAAATCGACTCTGTTACTGATCCTGCTGCCGCTGCTTTCATGCGACGATCAGTTGAAGCAATTTCCCACCAATGCATTTGCCAAAGATGTTTTCTGGAATTCAGAATCAAATGCGATGATCGCCCTTTCGGGAATGTACCGGGGCGGCATTACTTATGCAACCAACACGGTACCGAACGACTGGTGGAGCTACTTCGGCAGCGTGTTCCTCGAATTTGCAACAGACAATGCATACGACCGCAGGGGCGACAATTCGACTTTTAACAAACTTACCGACGGGACATTAACTGCCAACAACAATGTGATCCAGGGTTACTGGACAGGTTCGTACAAAAGGATCGCAATCACCAACGATTTCCTGGAAAACATTGGCAAAGTACCTGCAAGCGAGGCCTTTATCCGCCGGCTGACCGCAGAAGCCAGGTTCCTGCGTGCAACCCAGTACTTCTATATGTCGCAATACTGGGGTTCGGTCCCGCTGGTTACCAAAACGCTGACACCGGATGAGGCCAACAACGTTGGAAAAGCGCCGAAAACAGCAATTGTACAGTTTGTAATTGACGAGCTGACTGCCGCCGCAGCTGACCTGCCCGGACAAAAATCATTGGCTGCGAATGAAAGCGGTCGTGCTACCAAACAGGCCGCGCTGGCGTTTCTTGGACGGATGTATTTGGGTGAAAAACGCTTTAAAGAAGCGGCTGCTGCTTACAAACAGCTCATTGATCTAGGTGAAAATACCATTGACCCGGACTACGCAGGTTTGTTCAATACTGCCAATGAAAACAGCAGGGAGATCATTTTCAGTTTGCAGCACGTGCCTGGACAAGCGCCTAATGCGATGCCGCAGCATGCTTATCCTGCGATCAACGGCGGCTGGCATATTATCAACCCGCTTGGAAGTCTGGCTGAGGAATATGGATTTGCAGACGGAACGCCATTCTCTTACGACAGCCCCAAATACAATCCGAAAGATATGGGCGCCAACCGCGACCCGCGTTTCCGCGCGACTTTCCTGTGGGATGGAACTACATTCGGCGGGCGCAGGTACGTGGTACATCCAGACTCCGTCAACTCACTCGACCAGCTCACTTATTCCAAGCAAGCGACGCGCACGGGTTACGGGCTTCGCAAATTTTTTGATGAATCTTTCAATGGAAGTCTGACTGCCGACTACGGAGGAAACCTGCCTGTGATCCGCTACGCCGAAGTGCTGCTGAGCTACCTGGAAGCCGAACTGGAAGCAGGCACGCCCATTACGCAGTCACTTCTGGATCAAACGATCAATGCAGTACGCGGCAGGGCTTCTGTTAATTTACCCAAAATTACGGTAACCAATGCGGCTGAACTGCGAACGATCCTGCGGAGAGAGCGGCGGATTGAGCTGGCTTTCGAAGGGATACGGTTGTGGGATCTGCTTCGTTGGGGCACAACTGATCAGGCTCTGTCCGGTGATTTCTGGGGAGCCGCCTTCCCGGATTCCAAGAGATACGCGGCTACTTCCAAAAAGACCGACCCAAAATTCCGCTGGTATGTTACGTCAAAGAAATTCAGGAAAGGCACTGACGAATTATGGCCAATCCCGGAAACGGAAGTGAATGTAAATCCTAAGCTGGGTAAGTGAGGTGTTGGGGAGAAGCAACCAAGCCATTTAACCAACAAGGTAAAAATGTAAAGCCTAACACTTTCTTCAATGCAGGTTGAAGCTCAATTAAACAAATATCCCGCATTCAATTTTATATAACATGATAAAAAAAACACGGAACAAAAACATACAGCTTACTATTCTGGGCTTCTCATTTGCAGTTTTGATGGCTGCTACCGGCTGGCAGTTTGCAGGCAAAGAGCCTGACGCAGCGAAACCCAATATCATCCTCATAAATCTCGACGACCTCGGTTATGGCGATGTGGGTGCTTATGGAGCGACTGCTTTGAATACCCCGAATATGGACCGGCTCGCGAAAGGTGGCATTCGGTTTACAAATGGTTATGCCACTTCGTCAACTTGTACGCCCAGCCGCTTTGCATTGGTAACGGGCGTGTATCCGTGGCGCAACAAAGACGCCAAGATCCTGCCGGGTGATGCTCCGCTGCTGATCGATACAGCGCAAGCGACCATTCCGAAAATCCTGAAAAAAGCAGGGTATGCGACAGGGATCGTAGGTAAATGGCATCTGGGATTGGGAGATGGAAATACAGACTGGAACAAGGAAATCAAGCCCGGGCCCAACCAGCTGGGCTTCGACTACTCCTACATTCTGGCTGCCACGCAAGACAGGGTACCGACGGTTTACATTGAAAATACGCGTGTTGTTGGTCTTGACCCGAACGATCCCATTCAGGTGAGCTACAAAGAGAACTTTCCAGGTGAGCCGACGGGAAAAGATAATCCCGAGTTGCTGAAAATGAAATGGCACCACGGTCACGACCAGAGCATCACCAATGGAATTTCACGCATTGGTTACATGAAGGGCGGCGCGAAGGCGAAGTGGAATGATGAAGAAATGGCCGACCTGTTCCTGACCAAGGCGCAGCAGTTTGTTGTTTCCAACAAATCAAAGCCGTTCTTTCTTTACTACGCCATGCAGCAGCCACACGTGCCGCGCACGCCCAATCCCCGCTTTAAAGGGGTAACCGGAATGGGCCCCAGAGGCGACGCGATCGCGGAGGCAGACTGGTGCCTGGGTGAGTTATTGAAAACACTCGAAAAAGAAGGTATTCTTGAAAACACCCTGATCATCTTCACGAGTGACAACGGACCGGTCGTAAATGACGGTTATCATGACGATGCAGTTGAGAAACTGGGCAGCCACAAACCGGCGGGACCATTGCGGGGCGGCAAATACAGTTTGTTTGAAGCTGGCGTTCGTGTTCCATTCATCACGTACTGGAAAGGCACGATCAAACCCACAGTATCCGACGCCGTGGTTTGCCAGCTTGATTTACTAAGTTCGCTCGCGCATTTGGCGGGACAGGAAGCAAAGGGTTTGGACAGTCAGAATTACCTCGATGTGTTTTTGGGTAAAAGCAAAAAAGGGCGGAATGAGCTGGTGATAGAAGCGAGCTCCCGTACTGCATTGCGGCAAGGTGATTTTGTGATGATACCTCCCTACAATGGCCCGGCAGTAAACAAGAATGTAAATATCGAACTGGGCAATGCGAAAGAGTACCAGTTATATAATGTAAAAACGGATGTTGGACAGCTTACCAACCTTGCTTCCTCGCAGCCGGAAAAGTTGAAGCAGATGACCGACTTGTTGAATGAAATACAGAAAGGTAGTCCGAAACGCGAGACAGAGACTATCAAGCTGGAATAATGACCATGATCAAACAAAGCAAAGTCAAATGTTATTGCTGGATCCTGTTGCTGCTGTTGCCTTTGATGGCTGCTGTGCAAATCACCCGTAACGATGCTATTGGCGCAATGCAGAAGAGGCCAAATATCCTCTTTTGCATTGCTGACGATGCTTCCTACCGGCACATGAGCGCGTACGGATTATCAAATAAGTGGGTCAGCACGCCGGGCTTTGATCGTGTTGCGTCAAATGGAATCCTGTTTGAAAACGCATTCACTCCTAATGCCAAGTGTGCGCCTTCCCGTTCTTGCATTTTGACTGGACGCAATCCCTGGCAGTTGGAAGAAGCAGCTAACCATGTGCCGTTTTTTCCGGCGAAATTCAGCAGCTGGGTGGAAAAGTTGAGCAATGCAGGATACCTGACGGGTTTTACCGGCAAAGGCTGGGGACCTGGTGATCCCGGGGAAATTAATGGAAGTCCGCGGCTGCTGACTGGCAAGCATTACAACGAAATCAAAATGAATGCGCCCACTAAGGCTATTTCACCCGTAAACTATGCTGCCAATCTGGAAGTATTTCTGAAAGACCGAAACAGCGACCAGCCCTTTTGTTTCTGGTATGGTGGCCACGAACCGCACAGGGTATACGAATATGGCAGCGGCGCAGCCAAAGGAAAGAAGAAGCGCTCCGACATTGAACGCGTGCCAGCTTACTGGCCCGACAATGATACGGTTCGAAACGATATGCTCGATTATGCCTACGAGGTTGAGTACTTCGACAAGCACCTGCAAGAGATGCTGCGGATACTGGAAGATGCAGGCGAGCTGGACAACACCATTGTTATCGTTACTTCGGACAATGGAATGCCATTTCCCAGAACGAAAGGACATGTTTACGAATATGATAACCACCTTCCACTGGCTATTATGTGGAAAGACGGGATCAAATCGCCTGGACGGAAAGTGTCGGATTTTGTAAGTTTTACAGATTTTGCGCCTACCCTGCTGGAAGCGGCCGGGCTGCAAGGCAAAACCGGAATGCAAATGCAGGGTAAGTCTTTGCTACCTGTTTTCGCAAACGGAGAGGCGGGACGCACAGATCAAACACGTGACCACGTTTTGCTTGGAAAAGAGCGCACGGACGTGGGCCGGCCACACGATCAGGGATACCCGGTACGCGGGATTGTTAAAGACAGCCTGATTTACACGATCAACTATGAACCTGGTCGCTGGCCGGCAGGTAACCCTGAAACCGGCTACCTCGATACGGATGGAAGTCCGACGAAAACCGTCCTATTAAATGCAAAACGTGCCGGGCAAGATCAGGAAAGATGGAATTTATCTTTTGGAAAAAAAGGGGCGGAAGAACTTTATAACTATCTCAAAGATCCCGACGCTATGACCAATCTCGCGAAAGACCCTGCTTACGCCAAAGTAAAAAATGCGCTGCGAATCCAACTGGAAAAAGAGCTGAAAAGTCAGAACGATCCTCGCATGTTTGGGAAAGTAGACGTTTTCGACAGCTACCCGTTTGCAGAACCTGCCTCCCGCAACTTCTATGAACGCTACATGAAAGGTGAGAAAATGAAAGCTGGCTGGGTCAATGCATCCGATTTTGAGAAGATCAAACCTTAACTACCCTACTTCGAAGTTGAAATCTCCGTTCATGACCAGCTTGGCGTCGGTTGTTTCAGGATTGCCCGGGATTTGCAAACCTTTTATGCGCGTCGTTTTCCCTTTGCTTAGCAGATCGTAAACGTGCTTGTCAGTAAGCTTTTTACCCAAAAATTCAAAAGGTATCTTAAAGCCGCAAACCTGAAAATTGGCACAGCCGTAAGCTGTTTTACCTTTTTTCAGCAAATGCGCCTTGCATTTCGGACAGGTAAGTGTCTCAATATTAATCTCCTCCTTGGGCTCTTTGGGTTTGGCGACCTTCTTTTCCTTTACCTCTTTTTCGACTTCTACCGGCACTTCCTCCGCAATGCTGATCGCCCGTCCGCGGTTGTTCTTCACCTCCTGCGTGAGATCCACGACCATCTGGATCAATTCCTGCTTGAATGTATCCATAGAATACTCGCCTTTTTCGATCAGGCGCAGCTTGCGTTCCCAGTTCCCCGTCAGCTCGGCACTTTTAAGCAATTCGTTCTGGATCGTATCAATGAGATCAATGCCTGTCTGCGTAGCGACGATATTCTTCTTTTTCTTCTCGATATATCGTCTTTTAAAAAGGGTTTCTATGATGTTGGCCCGGGTGGAAGGTCTTCCTATTCCATTGTCTTTCAAAAGCTCACGCATTTCATCGTCTTCTACCTGCTTGCCGGCTGTTTCCATTGCCCTGAGCAGCGTAGCTTCCGTATAAGCTTTTGGCGGCGTCGTTTTTCCCTGGTGCACGCGCGGTTCATGCGGCCCTCTTTCACCTACTTCGAAGTTAGGCATCAGCTTTTCCTCTTCCGCAGCTTCCTTTTTGGCACTCGCATCATTGGCATACAGCGCACGCCAGCCAGGTTCAAGTATCTGCTTTCCCGTAGCCTTAAACTCAACCTGACCGACTTTCCCAAGTACTGTCGTGTTTGAAACTTTACATTCGGGATAAAACAAGGCTATAAAACGCCGGGTAACCAGATCGTAAATGCGTTTCTCGTCCTGATTAATATGATTTGGCTGCACGCCGGTAGGAATAATGGCGTGGTGATCGGTTACCTTTTTATCGTCAAAAACGGATTTCGATTTCGGTATCGGCTTTTCAAGTAGCGGCGCGGTATACTGCGCGTAGTGCGTAAGTTCTCTTAATATCCCTTCCACTTTGGGATGCAGATCTTCCGAGAGATAAGTGGTATCTACCCTTGGATAGGTAATAAACTTCTTTTCGTAAAGGTTTTGTGTGTGTTTCAATGTGTCTTCCGCAGAGTAGCCGTATTTCTTGTTGGCTTCCACCTGCAGGGAAGTCAGGTCAAAAAGCTTCGGGTTTCCTTCTTTACCTTCTTTCTTTTCAAATGAGGTGATTTCAAAATCATGCAACAGCAGATAAGCCAAGCCTTTTTTTGCCTTTTCCTCACTTTTAAGCCGGTCTATATTGGCTGTAAATTCTGTTTCCCGGTAAATGGTTTTGAGCTCCCAATATTCCTCGGATACGAATGCATTGATCTCTTTTTGCCGCTGCACGATGAGCGCGAGTGTCGGTGTTTGTACGCGGCCGATGCTGAGTACCACCTTTCCCTGACCGAATTTTTTGGTAAAAAGTCGCGTCGCATTCATGCCCAGGAGCCAGTCGCCAATGGCGCGCGCACTGCCCGCGGCATACAGGTTGTTGTAAAGCTCGCTGTCCTTCAACTTCTCAAATCCCTCGCGGATTGCCTGCTCGGTCAACGACGAAATCCAGAGTCGCTTGACAGGTACATTGCATTTGGCTTTCAGCAGGACCCAGCGCTGGATCAGCTCTCCCTCCTGCCCTGCATCACCACAGTTAATCACTTCCTCACACTGGCTGACCAGATTCTCTATTACACCAAACTGCTTCAATGCGCCTGCATTATCAATCAGCTTGATACCGAAGCTTGACGGGATCATAGGCAGATCTTCCAGCCGCCACGCTTTCCAGCGTTCGGTGTAGTCGTGGGGCTCTTTTAAAGTACAAAAATGCCCAAACGTCCAGGTTACCTGGTAACCGTTCCCCTCAAAATAACCGTCCCGCCGCTGGTTTGCCCCGATCACTCCTGCAATGTCCTTCGCAACGCTGGGCTTTTCAGCAATACACAGTTTCATGATTGTAAACTTACTTGGTCGATTGTTTCCTGCTTTTTATCAGAAAATACACTGAGGCAATAAATGTGAGCAGATATACAACGGCCAGCGCAGGTTTTTCGAACTGCAGGGTTTGAAAATCAAATTGTTTGTACAAAGTAACGCCAAGAATAATAGCTACAATCGCCCAGATTGGATTCATTTGAATAAACGGTTTAGTAGGAGTTTAGGCGAAAGTACAAAAAAGTGACGTGTGGAATGACCTGTCTTAACGAACAATGGCAACCGGCTTTGCACCGGTTGCCATTATATCTCATTCAAATTCAGAACTTACCGCCAGCCTAAGCCGGGTGCGACATGCTCCAAAATAGATGAAAGCACATGCACGTTGTAATCGACGCCCAGCGTATTTGGGATGGTCAGCAACAGCGTATCCGCTTCCTGAATAGCCTCGTCCTGAGCCAATTCTTTGATAAGCTGATCAGGTTCAGCAGCATAGCTTCTGCCAAAAATAGCCCGCTTATCTTGCTCGATCATGCCGATCTTGTCGCGTCTGTTGGCTTCCTGACCAAATAGATACCTGTCTTGTTCATTGACCAATGCGAAAATAGACCGGCTCACGGAAACCCTCGGCTCACGCTGGTGTCCCGCCCTTTTCCAGGCTTCTTTATACAGCCTGATCTGTTCAGCCTGCTGCACATGAAAAGGTTTGCCGCTTTCATCAAACTTCAATGTGGAGCTTTGCAAGTACATGCCATTTTCGGCCGCCCACACAGCTGTTGCATTCGAAGCAGCGCCCCACCAGATCCGCTCACGCAAACCTTCGGAGTAGGGTTCCAGTCTCAGCAAACCTGGAGGGTTCGGGAACATTGGGTTGGGATTCGGTCTCGCAAATCCAACTCCATTCAGCCTTTCCAGGAATTCCAGCGCCTTGCGACGTCCCATATCTGCATCTGTTTCTCCCTCGGCCAGTTCATATCCGAAGTACCGCCAGCCATCAATCACCTGTTCCGGCGATCCCCTGCTGATACCCAGCTGTAATCGTCCTTCCGAGATCAGGTCTGCCGCGCCGGCGTCTTCCACCATATACAACGGGTTTTCGTAGCGCATATCAATAACGCCCGTGCCTATTTCAATTTTGCTTGTTTTCGCTCCAATCGCTGAAAGCAGCGGAAATGGAGAAGCGAGTTGCGACGCAAAATGATGTACCCGAAAATACGCCCCGTCCAAGCCGATTTCTTCGGCTGCAACAGCCAGATCAATGGATTGAAGCAGGGTATCACTGGCTGTCCGGGCGTTGTAGGCGGGGTGGTTAGCCCAGTGCCCAAACGATAAAAATCCTATTTTTTTCATAATATATATTCCAGAGTAGGCCTGCTTTTACAAAGGATAATGAGACCTAAAAGTTCCGGCGACCACTAACTTGAAGGATAGCGTCACTAGTGTAATACCGGTTTTTGAAATACAATGTATAAGCTGCAATGACGATGAGCGTGACTATTTCGGAAATCGACCTGGACAGCCAAATTCCCGGAAGGCCCAGATAATCAGGCAGTATCGCGAGCGCAGGGAGAATCAGTAAGAAACCTTTCAGAAGATTGACAAAAAGAGAGGCGATTGTCTTGCCTGTACTTTGGAAGAATGCTGCAAGCAGGTAGTTAGGGCCCGCTGCCAGAAATAGCAGGAAGTATAAGCCCATTGCTTCGCCCGCAGTTTCCCGGTAACTAACAGTTTGATCTCCTGAGAATAACCCAACTAGCACGTCAGACAGGAACAAACCCAGCCCTGCAACTACTATGCCGAGTATTAGGGTAAAACCCAGTGAAAAGCGCAGGGTTGCAAGTACCCGATCTGGTTGTTTTGCTCCGATATTGTAAGATATAATCGGAAGTGCGGCAATCATGGCAGCAGTAAATGGTCGGATCAAAAGGAAACTAAGGTAATTGACCAACCCGAATGCAGCAATTGCAGTGGCACCGTAGTGGATTAATGATTGGTTGATAAGCAACAAACCTGATGAAAACGCGATTTCAGACGCGAACGAAGGCAGGCCGATTTGAAAATATTCTTTCCATTGCGCTAGCCTGAGTGTAAATCGGAAAGAAGAAAAACTTAAATGTGTACTGCCCTTTGAAATGAAGACAAAAAGGTAGGCCGCGCCGCAGGCTAATGCGACTGATGTTGCGATTGATGCACCTTCAACACCCATTTCAAAGACGATGATGAATATTACATCAAGAACGATGTTGACTGCAGCTGCCAGGATCGACGCATTTCTTGATACTTTTGGTGCATTGTTAGCACGTACGAAGCTGCCCCAGATCATTCCCAGAAAGAATACCGGAAGACTGACTAATTGCCAGAATGCATAGTCTGCTGTGTTTTCTGTCAGAGCAAGATTACCTGCGCCGGCTAGGAAGCGGGCAAGCGGCATTGTCAGGAATGGCGCACTGACAGCTACGCAGCCTCCCATTAAAATGACCAGTGTGGTAGCAAACTGAAATACCTGTTGTACGTTTCTATAGTCACCTGCTCCTATTCCTTTGCCGATCAGCACGCTTCCACCGATCATGACAGGCAAGCTCAATGCGATCAGGACGATGACGACCGGGCCAAACAGACCTACGGCTGCAAGCCCATCTTTCCCTACCTGTTGTCCTAGTATAATCCCATTGATTACCTGATGCACAATGGAGGATAGCAGGCTAATAATAGCAGGACCATAGTTTTGAAAAAACAGAGATCTGACAGGAGCATGCCCAAGTTGATTGGAGGCTGACATAGAGAAAGTTTTGAAAAGGGGCGCAAAGCTACAAAAAATAAAATGCGCCGTGCGGTGACTTACAAAACTATCTTATCTTGCATATGAACTAACTTGTTACTTATGAGACGTTATTTGTACCTCCTGCTATTAATTACCTCCCTTTCCGCGTGCTCACAAGAAGATCCCGTTGAGGCTGAAACAAAACCGACTGTTGATAAAGAAGCATTGCTGGCCTCCCTGGAAGCAGGAAACAAATACTGGCGATGTGAGGAGCTGACGATTGAACAAGCTGGGGTGACGAAAACATCAAATCTGTTGGGTAACGAAGCAAATATTGATGGGGCTACCTTTTTAGCGCTCGTGGGTTATTCCGCATTTAGTTTCAATTCGCAGACTGTCAATATCCATGTCATTGATTCGGGGCCGCATGGCAATGTACCCTATGCTACAGGTAAAAAGCTTTATGAATTCCTTCCGCAGAGTGCAGAAAAGGGCAGCAGTCAATGGAACGACGAGCGGCAAACCTTGGAGATCAAACTTCCTGATAACTATTTCGCCGCAGCAGTAAAATCACTTTCTAAAAATAACTTTTCGCCCTCCGTTGGTTACCTGGATAATACACTTCCTGCTAAATACAAGTCGATAGAAGATGCTGTGACAGGTGCATCTCCCGACCGGATCCGCATTATCTATTACGAAAAAGACCCAAAAGGCAGCCAGATCAAATACATATTTACCATGAGAGCAGCCTGGGTTACGAAAGTGGAAAGAATAGCCGCAAGAGAACACTGGTATGAAGTGCTTTATTAATGTAGATTGCTTGTTTAAGAAACTATAACATTAAGTACGAAAAAAGAGGCTGTCTCAAATGAGGCAGTCTTTTTTTGTTTGTAGCGGTTGTGCAAATTTTCCGGATTGATTATCTTTAGGTATAAGCAAATCAGAAAAATGGGCCGCAAACAACCTTCTTTTAAGCCTTATCAGCAGCAACAGTTGATGTTGCTTCCTCCAAGTCTGGACGAATTGATCCCTAAGGGGCACGTCGTACGTGTGGTCAATGATGTGATCAATAAGATCAACTTGGAGCCGCTCAATGCAGCTTACTATCATTCGGGTTCGGCAGGCTACCATCCCCAGATGCTGTTGAAAGTGCTTGTATTTGGCTATATGAGCAACATCTATTCTAGCAGGAAGCTCGAAGCAGCCTGCAAGGAAAGTATCTACTTTATGTTTTTGAGTTCGATGAGCTTCCCAGATCACAATACGATTAACCGTTTTCGGGGCGTGCGTTTGAAAGATACTTTCAGGACAATTTTTGAGCAAGTGGTCAGTTTACTTGCGCAGGAAGGCTATTTGAGCATTGAGGAAGTTTTTACGGACGGCACCAAGATCGAGGCCAATGCCAATAAATACACTTTTGTCTGGAAGAAGGCGATCGCTACCAGCAAGGAGAAAATGAAGAAGCAACTGGCTGATATCTGGGCCTATGCCCAGAGCGTGGCCGCCACCGAGGACAACTTACCCGAACCCCCTGACCTGACCACGATCAACAAAGAAAAAGTACAGGATACGGTCGATACGCTCAACCAGGTACTTGGCAAGAAAGAAAACATTGACAAGAAAATGAAAGCCAAATTGGGTTACGTGACCCAATATTATCCGGCCAATATTGCTCGATACGAGCAGCAAGAGGCCATTTTAGGAGAGCGCAACAGTT